>CAZNLR010000004.1:100416-158507 GCA_964574215.1 uncultured Rhodospirillaceae bacterium
GGGGGCGGCGCAATTCGGCTCCAGTTTCTTCATGATAACGGGCTTCCATGGGTTCCACGTGTCGGTGGGGGTCCTTTTCCTCATCCTGGTCGCTCTGAAAGTGAGGCGCGGCGACTACGATGTGGAGAGGCGCGGCTTTTTCACCAGCCGCAAAGGCAATTACGAGATCGTCGAAACCATGGGTCTTTACTGGCACTTCGTCGATCTGGTTTGGGTATTCATTTTCGCATTCTTTTATCTTTGGTAGGAGAGCGTCATGGCGCACGCAGAGACACACCCGGGAGCACCTGACGGAACGCAATTACAAGGTCAACAACACCCGCTCGGCATCTACATTAAGGTCTGGGCCTGGCTGTTCGTCCTCAGCACGTTCTCGTACATGGTCGATTTCTTCCACGTTCAGGGATATCTCCGCTGGACCTTGATCCTTATTCTGATGATGTTGAAGGCGGGGCTCATCGTTGCTGTCTTTATGCACATCAAGTGGGAACGGATGGCCCTGAGTTTCGCGATTTTGATTCCGCCCGTTGTGTTGTTGGTACTGATCGCCATGATGGTGCTGGAATCCGACTACACCTTCCTGACGCGGGGCATATTTTTCGGCGGCGGGGGATCATGAAGCGGTGCCTTGAATCTTTGACGTTACTGGCCGTGTTCCTGTTTCCTGGATCGGCTTCCGCCTTTTGTGGCCTCGATATCGACGCCGATACAGGCCGAGGAATCCTGGCAGTCTGGGGGGGCGCAGTGTTCGGATTGGGCGGATTCACCCTTCACCGGATATGGCGGAATGCCGCCGAGCCCCCGGAAGCCAGGGCGCTCAAAACCCGGCTTGGCGAACTGGAACGCGGCTTGGCTTTGATCAGTTCGCAACTGCGAAATGCTGAAGACTATCCGAGGGAGTGCGGTCTTTCCGAGGAGCAGCACCGCGACCGGCAGGAAGCGGCAATATCGATCAGGGAAATGATCGCCGATGTCAATTCTCAGCTTGCCTTAATTTAAACATTAAAACGCCAGACGGTCTGTAAGCCGGGTTCTATTAGTGGATATAACCAAGGCTGGATTCCCGCATGTTCGGCGCGGGCCTAATTTGAACGCCTGCAGAATCGAAAGGCCGGTATCGAAATGAATGATTTTTAATCGCTTTTCATTTCTCTGGATGTCGTTTGGAAATACAGGTGAACGTTCCACCACCAGTATTAAATAGGAAAAATTGATTTGGGTTCCTTCTACACTCTGGATCGTTAATCAGACCCGACAATAAAATTGCAGCCCACTGATCGGTTTTAATGGGCCATATGACATCGAATTCTTTCCACCAACTGACGAGGTCTTCTGGCGTGGTTTTATGCATGAAACTGTTCGTTTTTTCCTCACCCCAGCTATAGGGTTTCACTGGCGTATAATTAAAGTAGTCACCATTACGCCGTGTTTTAATACCGAAGTATTTCGCCAGATTGAATTCAACGCCGAATCCACCTTGTGCAATAACACTAACCTTTGGATTTTTTAGTTTCCGGGTCTTAATTATCCGCAACAGACGTTCCGATTCCTGCTTGGTAACCAAAATCGCGGTTTTCGCATAATCACTTTGAAGGTGTCGGGAATTGATATCGATTAACGACCGATTGACTTGCCACACTTGAAAGCCAAGCAACAGTACAACAATCAATGTCATTATCCCGCCAACCCAAGGTTTTTTCAGAGTGCTACTAACAATGTCTGATTTACCAAACTTTTCGAGCAGGAAAAACACTGCAATAATTATCCCAAAGAAATGAATAAATCTAAGGTTTGGCCGAAAATATCGCTGAAATGATTGTAGACCGGTTTCCCCGAATGGCGAGTAGCAGGAATTATATGCCAAATGCGCTGCGATCATGAAGAAAATTACAAAGGCGGCAATCATAACAACAAACCAACGCACCCGTTTCCAGGTCAGGCCCGCTATCAGCACCGCTGCACCGGCGGCGGTCAATGGTAGTTTGAAATGTCCGCTGTAGGTGATTGCCGCATCGGTAACAACCCGGGCGATTCGCATCGAATTCTCCGACATTAGCTGCTCGGGGCTGGTAAGATATTCCCAAGGTGTTGCAAAACAATGTTCACCAATCCGGAGGTGGGACCAAGTTAACATGGCGATCGCCGCAGGAGCCAACATCAACACTGCCCAGCCAATTCCATACTTAACTAACCTTGCCGATATAAACCTAGCTTCCGGTATTTTCCGTGTTTGATCGAGATATGATCGCCCATAGAAAACCAGCCAGATTATTCCAAGCATCGGCGCAAACAATATGAAGGCAACTTTGACCAAGTATCCGGTCAGGAAAACAAAGCCCAGGAAGGCCGCCAGGCGCCATCTGTCGAATTCTTCGTACTGCGCCGCCAATGCCAACAAAAATCCGGTCAAATAGGCATATAACAGGGGCTTCTCGATAGATTGGAAAGTCGGGAAAAGAACCCATGACGCCTCCACTGCCAGCAGAACGAGCACCAAAATCCAAGCTATATACAAGGCTTGGCCAGATTTATTAATACCACTCCTGCCAGCTACGAAATAGGTTAGATCGAAAACGAAACCAAGCACGCCAACATGCATTAAGAATAAAAATACTATGCCGTTGCGATCGGAATATTGACCTTCAAAAATATTTGAGAAAGCTACCATCAACGGCCAGCCGTTTGTATAAGATCCTAGGTGATAAATTACCTTGTCGGACCAATAGGCATCGGCCAGAAATATCTGGCGGGCATGGCGCAGCCAGCTGGCAACTTCGTCCCCCGGATAAGGCAGATAGATAAGATCTCCCATCATAACCGCCATTGCGATTGTCAAAAGCGGCAGCACGACAATGGGATGAAGGATAATTGTCTTCAAGTTGCCATAAGAAATCGTTCGCTTTAATAATTGATACCCCAGACCCGCGAAGGCAATGGCAGCAAAAATCCACGTCAAAACCGTTAAAGGAACACCAATAAAAACATTGCCGAAAAACAAGTATACAGGAACGAAAAAGACGGCCATGCAAAACCGAAATCCGTACCAATTGCTTTTCGGATTTTTTAATCCTGGTACCCAGGCGGTGATACCTGCAAGACAAAGATACAGAATTATTGATGACATATACTATCTATAAGATTTATTGATCTGAAAAATAACGCCAATGCCATTTCGGCTAAGCTCCAGCGTATTTGAATACCGACAGCTTAATAATTTGTTGTTCATAATACATGGCAGAGTTATTACTAACACTCAATAAATGTAACCGAGTATAGGATTAGCAAGGGATAATACATTTCAGCCGCATACAGTTATTCGTCCTCAGACTACTGGCCAAGGCTAGCCGTTCGTGGGAGCGCGTTCCATTATTATTCCCTTTTGGGTGGCTCTATTGCGGCGGCCGTCTGCCATTAGTTTCCTACCGGGAAGTGTTTGTCGACGAGGTCTACGCTCCACCTGTCGCATTGTCTCCACCGACACGGATCTTGGATATTGGAGCGCATCTTGGTCTTGCTACAATCTATTTTGCCAGACGCTATCCAAATGCCCGGATCGACAGTTACGAAGCCAATCCAGCTGCGGGTGCTCTCTTGGAAAAAAATATTTCCCGATTTGCCAATGCCGCCGCGCATTCCGTTGCTGTCGGGGCCGAGGCAGGTCAGGGGGAGTTGTTCATCGAGGACATTGTTGGCGTACCAACCGATGCCAGTATCGTTTCACACGACTCGCGGAAGGTTGGTAAAATGGTTTCTGTCGAAATTCGTGACATCCGTCATGTAGTAAACGAACCGATCGGTCTTATTAAGCTCGATATAGAAGGAGCGGAATTTGCTTGCCTGGAAGCGCTGGCACCCGATCCGGCAAAAATTCACTGCTTGGTCATAGAATTTCATGATTACAGGCGGGGAACCGAAAAAATCAATGAATCGCTTAGCATGTTACAAGAATCGGGTTATCGTCTTTTAGATGGCCAGGGGAAGTCAGTAGACTTGCCTTTTACTCCGCAGTATGACGCCGAGACAATCTGGGCGGTCGCCATTTAGTCATCGGAAATAAGAAATCTGCGTCGTCGGGCATCGGCTCTCATCATTCCCATTATATCGCCCACCAACTCCCATGCTCGGATCACATATTTAAGGATTTCCAGGACGATGAAATGGCTCTTCGTAATAGACTAAAATGGGCGATCAAGAAAACGCCAGACGGTCTGTAAGCCGGGTTCTGTACCTCCAGGAATTAGATTCCCGGGGTGATGGCCATTCATCTGGGACGCCCGTTACCGGACGCCTCGTGCAACCTACCCGGACGGCGGCGCGAAAACCCGCCTGCCCGCTGGACCGAAATCCGGCCGGCGCGCCATCCCTATTTGGTCTTGCTCCTGGTGGGGTTTACCCTGCCGCGTCTGTCACCAGCCGCGCGGTGCGCTCTTACCGCACCCTTTCACCCTTACCCATCGCTCTTCCATTTCTGGCGGAGCCTGCGGGCGGTTTGCTTTCTGTGGCACTTTCCCTGGGGTCGCCCCCGCCGGGCGTTACCCGGCACCGTGTCTCCGTGGAGCCCGGACTTTCCTCCATCCGCGCCCGAAAGCGCAAACAGCAGCCATCCGACCGTCTGGCGGGCGCATTGTAGTTCAAATGCAGGTGAAACTAAAAGGGGTAAGTACTATCTCCGGCGAACGAATAGAAAATCACCGCCGTCGTGGCCGGCGCGGTGGAGGTCGGAATATTGAGGGGTCTGATTGGCGTTCACCATAACCGGACGGCGGATGGTGTTGAACAATTTGGCGCCGTCCATGACACCCCGGTTTTCGTTCAGCGCCCGCATAAAGGCGCGGGCGAAAGGCGAATGACCACCCTTACCGTCTTCCACCGGTTCCAGTCCGCCGGAGGTCATAACCACACGGGCTTTCTTACCGGACATGCGTTTGAAATAATTCGCCGCTTTATCGTTGTTGACCGATAGCTTAACGCCCCGGACCAAACGGCCGGAATAACAGCTATCGGCGATAACCATGACATGCTTGGCTTCGATGGCTCTTAAGGTGCCGGTGATCGATGCATTGGCCACCCAGCGGGAGCGGCGGTTTTTCTCGGCGTCCGCAGGGAGCCAGAACCCCTGATCGGCCTTGTCGTCGAGCCAGCCATGACCGGCGTAATAGATCAGGAAATTGTCCTTGAACAAGAGGCGGGAACGCAGATCGTCCAAGGCGTCCAAAAGATCGTCCCGCGTCGGATTGACCAGCGTGACCACCTTGAACCCGTATTTGTTTTGAAGAATTCCGGCAACGGCCTTGGCGTCGGCAACCGCGGTTTTAAGCCGGGGTAACTTCTGATAGCGGTCGATGCCGATGACCAGCGCCCAATAGTCGCCGAAATTTATGTCCTTGGGAACGTCGAATTCAGGTTTGTCAGGCCGCTTCTTTGTCGTTGCCTTGGGCTTCCGGCTACCCGTTTTTGGCGGCGATGTGCCCAAGCCATCCAGCTCCTTGACTTGACCGCCATATTGTTTCCACAAGTCCTTGAATGACTTGTTTTGTGCCCAAGAAATGTCTGCAAATCCCGCAGCAAAAATTAGTGCGGCAAATATCGGGAAAAATCTGATCATCGGATGAATTCGGCCCGTCTCCGGTCAAATTCCTCAGCGGGCAAGCCGAATACGACGTAGAACCTGTCTCCTGATTCGGTTTCGCCTTTGGCCGTGCCAACGGGCCTGCCTTTATAGCCTCCAATGACTTCGAATTCCCCGGTAACGGACTTTTGACCGTCAAAGCATTTCATCTCGATCGTACCGGTATGTCTGCTGTAGGTCGTATAGGTGCCGGTGCAGATTTCCTTACCGGCGAGATTATAAAATCCCATGGGAAAAGTTCCGTTGATCCGTCCCTCGCTCACGTAATGGCCATAAATTTCGTTCAGCTCGGTATTTTCCTCGAACACGATGACCGCCGGAATTTTTGACCTAAAGGGCAGTTTCTCCGGTGTGAAAAATATGTTCGAATTAATGGCGGCGACGGTGCAGCCGCAGTCACGGCTGTTTTCCGAATTCAAATTGGAGACATATTCCAGGCATTTTGTCAGGGACCGCCGGACGGCGCTTTCGACCGACCGAAAATTCCAGGATCGGTACCGGTAGGAGCAGTGGCTGGGATAGCCGACGGCGATGGCGCGATTGAAACTTTCGTCCAACCAGCTTTTTGCCGTGGCTGAATTTTTAAACAGGTCATACTTTTCAACTTCAATTTTCGGACCGCTGTTATTGTTTTGCCGGACAATAAGCGAAATTGCCCGGTCGACTTCCGCTTGTTCGTAAACCACGATGGGGCGGACGTCGATATGGGTGAAGTATGGTTTGTTTTGATTCCGATCGATGGGTCTCTGTTGAACCGCCGCCGAGTTGACGCCTGCCGCCCTGCGCTCGTTGATGGCGCCGTTATCGAAGGTGACCCGGTCTGCCAGACTGATAATATGTATTTTTAGGTCGTCAGCATTCCCTTTGGACGGCCCCCAGCAAAGACCCATATACCATATTTTATTGCCCTGGCTGATCATTCCCTCCGTCGAGCCATCGCCGAAAAACTGCTTTGCAATGCCGCAATTTCCGTTCTCATTGCCTTTGACCAGCAGATGAAAATCGCCGTATTTGTTTGCCGCTTTCTGCACGTCCGATTCAGTTGCAGATAAACCTTTCTTTTTTACCGCTTTCGCTTTCCCGAATACTCGGACCAAATCCCGTTTAGGGTCGTTGATGTCGCCAAAATAAAAGTTTGAGGCCAGCTCCCGGTAGGTTAAGAACCCGCCGGAAAAATTTATGGTTTCCTTCCAGACATCTCCCATGTTTCTCGGTTCCCAGGTATAGCGGCCCTTGATAAAGCTCTCGTCCCCGGAAAAACTGATGGTGCTGTCTTGGAGTTCTAAGGGCACCCGGTTGGCGGCGTCAACTTGGCCGATGCCAAAATTCAAGGCGCCTCCGACCGCGAACAGCATCAAACATACAATCTTTAAAAAATTATTTAACCTCGTCACTACCCCCTCCCCCCTTGAGGACCCGTGTCACGTTTGGCGGAAAGTCATCGCCTTGGTTCGGACCATTCAAATAGTATACGTTTCCAAACAAAATGAAACGGGATTATCCCCTTTAACGTGCAATCCGGCATTGGCTGGAATTTCGTTGCCTAACTGCCACCGCCGCCGGTACGTTGTGGGAGATAAATTTTGGTGGAGAAAGAGACATCGTTAGACCGACAATTTGGATTATTACGTTGTTAATCTTGTTACTCATCGCGTCGGCATCAAACGTCTTCGCCCAGTCGGGCAAATTCGCTTTCGGCGTGGTCGGGGATATGCCCTATACCCAGGCCCAGGAACGGGAGTTTTCCAAAGTCACCTCCGTAATGAACCGAGCGGATTTATCTTTCGTCGTCCATGTGGGTGATTTTCAGGCCAGTCCCAGCCTGTACGAGCATATTCCCATTGCCGTCTCGCGGCCTTGTTCCGAGGATAATTTCAAAAAAGTCCGGCTTCTGTTTGATATCTCCCGTCATCCTTTCATCCTGACGCCCGGGGATAACGACTGGACGGACTGCCACCGCTTTACCGACCGGGACATCGATCCCCTGAAAGTTCTTTCCAAACTCAGAACGATTTTTTATCCGGCGGGAAAATCATTGGGTAAAGAATCCATGGCGGTGATCAGCCAGGCCCGGGAAAATAAATTCAGCCAATTCGTGGAAAACCTGACTTGGACGATAAATGGCGTCACATTCGCCACCCTTCACATCGTCGGCAGCAACAATAATTTTCGAAATCGGGCAGAGCAGGCGGCGCGGTCGGACGCCAATGCCGCCTGGTTGAAACGGGCTTTCGCCACCGCCAGGAAGAACCATAGCCCCGGCTTGGTTCTGATGGCCCACGCCAATCCGGCCTTCGAAAGCCAGTGGAGCGCCCGGCTGCTGCGCCGTCATCTGCGCAGCCTGAAGTCGCTGGGAATCAAAGCGCCGAAGAACCCCGACCCCAAGGGAAACGGTTTCGATACATTTCACCAAACGCTTTTGGAAGAGATGTCTTCCTACGCCAAACCCGTCATTTATATCCATGGCGATACCCATTATTTCCAAATCAACCAGCCACTCTACGATCCTATCGAAAATCGGTTTATCACCAACTTCACGCGGCTGGAGACTTTCGGATTTCCGGACAGCCACTGGGTCAGGGTGTTGGTCGATCCCGGCGATCCCCAGCTCTTTACCATCAAGCCCCAATATGTGACCCCGAACTAAACGGTTTCTTCAGGACTTAAGGTCCGGATTATTCAAATATTTTGTCTGGGTGGGAAAGGTGATTTCCTGGCCGGAAACCCTCTGGGCGACGGCAAGGATCGATGCGCCCGCCGGTACGCCTTCGAACCTGTCCGTGTCCGGCAGATCGAAGTATTTTTGATCAAGGATCGGCCCGGCGCACCCTTTCATAAGAACGATCTTAAATCCGTTTTGGCTGTAGAAATCATGGAAAAAGGTCGGATTGAGATTGAAAAACCCATGATTAAACATGGCGAGAGGAGAGAAATGGCAGATAAATCCGTTCACTTTCAAACACGCCGCCACGTTGATGCTGGCCCGGCCGATATTAAAACAATGCTCCAAGGTTCCGGGATCGAATATCAGATCGAACGAGGCCAGCAGGTCATCCGGCAGGCCGTGGTTTAAATCGACGATCCGCTCGACACCCCGGGATGCCGCGATATCGACGGTTTGGCACTCGATACCCAGAGACGAAAAAAAATCCATACTATCGGCGATAGCGTCCAGTTCTCCGGTTAATCCGTGCCAGGCGAGTATTTCATCGGAATCGTCCCGGCGGATCAGGCGGTCGGCATAACCGGCGCCACAGGATGCATCGATCTGATCGTCAGTCGCCAGGATATCCGGGTAGCCGAGGCTCAACAGTTTCGGTGCGGCCGGCAGGAATTCCCTCAATTGCGCCAAAACTTCCAGCTGAACGTGGGAGATCGCCATGCTAAACCTTCTTATCTTGGAAACCCGTTGCAAATGGTATGGCACAGGCGGCTTTGTTTGAAAACCTGTCTGCAAGCAGATTCACCCGGAGCTGCCCAATATTTCCGGTGGCCTGGCCATGATTCAATTGCTATGGATGGAAAAACTTTGAGACCAAATGCATTGTATATCTGAACGGAAAAGATCAAGGAAAATGGAAAACAGCGACAACCCGGCCGGCAGCCTTTCTGAGTCTGCGGCAAAGTTCATGGAGCAGGGCACCGCCAGCTTGTCGGCAGGCGAAACCAACGCCGCCATTGAACAATTCAAACTGGCCAACGAAATCCAGCCCAATGACTCGAATATCCTGAGCTCCCTCGGCTACGCATTGTTGAAAGCAGACAGTTTCGAGGAAGCGATCAAGGTTTACCGTCAATTGCTTGCCATGCACCCGCTTCAGCCGGACATATGCGTCAATTTGGGCTTTTCCTATTTCCGCGCCGGCCGCACCCAGGAAGCGATTGAACAATATAAGTTCGTCATCGGCATGGAACCGGAATTCGGGCAGGCTTATTTGAACCTCGGTTTGGCCTTGGTTCACGAAAGTAAATTCAGGGAGGCTTTGGACGCCTACGGAACGGCATTAAATCTGATGCCCGATCATCCAATGGTCCTGTTCGGCATGGCGTCATGTCTACGCGGGACCCAAGATTTTGAGAAATCTCTGGATTATTTCCGGCAGGGACTGGCCGTTTATCCGCAGCATCCCGAAGGCTATCTGGAAATGGGCGTGGTGCTGAAAGCTTTGGGAAAGCAGGATGAGGCAACGGACGCCTTTAAGAAATGCCTGGAAATCGATCCCGGTAATGAGACTGCCAATCAACTGCTGACGTCAATGTCCGGAGATTCGACCGAAGTAAACTTGGACTGACGTGCCGGCCTAAATTTCCGAGGTAAAAACCCGATTGCGCCCGGCATCTTTCGCCAGATAAAGTTGGCGGTCGGCTTCGTCCAAAATCTTTTTTAACCGATCATTGGTACCAGGGGAGGCGGTGGCCACGCCGGCCGCAATGGTAACAACGTCACTGCCGACCGCGCCCTTATTGGCGATATTCAGTGCTTCGATATCGGCACGGATTCGTTCTCCCAGATCCGCCGCCGGTCCGGAGGCCGTTTCCGGCAAAACGACGCAAAATTCCTCCCCACCGTACCGCGCCACCAGGTCGGACGGCCGGCGGGTATTTTTTAGTATTTCCGTAGCGACCATCTTGAGACATTTGTCTCCCTCGGTATGGCCGTAGGTATCGTTGAAATTCTTGAAGTAATCGATATCAATCATGATTAGCGAAATGGTCGATTCGTTCCGCACCGCACGCCGCCACTCGATCTCCAGAAACTCATCCAACCGTCGCCTGTTGGCGATGCCGGTCAGAGAGTCGGTGGTCGACTGGATAGCCAACAGGTCCCGCTGCCGTTTCTGTTGCAGATGGTTTCGAACCCGGGCCTTGACGATTTCAGGCACGATCGGTTTGGTGATGTAGTCGATGGCGCCCAATTCCAATCCGTGCATTTCATCGTAAACTTCGATTTTTGCCGTTAGGAAAACGACTGGAATGGAGGCCGTCAGCGGATTATCCTGCAACACTTTGCAGGCTTCATAGCCGTCCATTTCGGGCATGCGAACATCCAGGAGGATCAAATCGGGGTTGGTCGCCAGGGCGGTTTCGATGCCGTCGGCCGCATTGTTCGCGCTGATCACCTGACATTCGTCTTCGAACAGTAATTGCATCATATCGATGACGATATTGTCGTCATCGATGACCAATACGGTAAAATTCTCAGAGGCGTTTTGAATGTTCATCGGCAACTGTTGTCCTGGAGACCCGCGACCCTCAATCTGTTTCACATTCGAATCGAGTATAATAGACGTAACTATTTATAATAAATCGTTAATTCGGCCCAGTTGAAATAGGCCTTTTCCGGTTATGGGTCGTTCCGGAGGGTAGGTTGCTGCCTATCGCCGCTCCCGAGAGCGCGTTGCATCAGGACCGAGTCCACCCATCCCCCCAATTTATACCCGGCGGACTGCAATAATCCGGCTCTTTCAAAACCGCATTTGAGATGCAGATTGATCGACGGCATATTGGCGGAATCGCCGATAACGGCGATCATTTGCCGGTATCCCAATTCGGCGCACCTGTCGATCAACGTGGTCAGCAACAATTTTCCGATCCCCTGGCCCAGACAGTCCGGCGATACGTAAACCGAATCTTCCACTGTATTGATATAGGCTGGCCGATGTCTGAAACTGGAAGCATAGGCGTATCCGCCAACGACGCCGTCAACATCAGCGACAATAAAGGGAAGTTTTTTGGTGACGATAGCTTGCCAGCGGGCGCTCATTTCCGCCTCATCTGGCGGTTCGATTTCAAATGACGCCAAACCGTTCAATACATAGTGCCCATATATAGCCTTGATTTCAGCCATATCGTATTCCCGTGCCTCACGCAAAACCGCGCCGGACGGAGATCCGGTATTGGTTGAATTTTCGGTGGGTACGCTGGTGTCGGACATGGCTGTTAAGTATCTAATAAAGTTGAGAGTTCGAGAATAATCGTATCGCGCTCTCTTCACACCCGCAGACTATCAAAGTCAAGATCAAATTCGCCCGATGGCGCGGGAAATTATGGAAGCGGAATATTCTAAAGCCGATTCACCAATTCGTAACCAATCTCCTTTTAATATTTCACCACTAACACACCACGGAGATAAAAAAATGAGCTATGCAGTGCGTTATCACGAAATTAGCGGAGATTGGATGGTGTTTGATGTGGGCGAAAAATTTGAATTAATTGGTATGTTCGCCACGGAACAGGACGCCTCCCTACATATCGAAGTTCTCGAAAAACGGGCCGAAAAAATATCCCGCTATTCGAAACCGGTGCTCCAACAAGCGGCTTAATCTGGATTGAGCGCGGAGTAGCCGATTCAGCCCAGGGGTTCCGGCCCCTGGAAATTCTCATCGATTATTCCGGTAATTCCATTATCCTGCGAAATCGGACCTGCTTCAGTCATACCCGTCATAACGGCCGAAATTCGCGGCATGGGCGTTTTCCATCAACTCCGAAAACGATTTTGCGGCCATCTTTTTCATCAGATTGGCGCGGTGAAATTCTACAGTGCCCAATTTAATTTCAAGTTTGGCGGCAATCATTTTGTTGGTGTTGCCTCTGATCACCAAATCATAGACCTGACGTTCACGCAGGGTCAAAGTATCCAGCCGATCGCGAAATTGTCGTCTTAGGGTGTTCAGTTCCAACTCGGAAGAACTGGTTTCAACGGCGCGCTGAACCCACTCGAGCAAATCATTTTTGGGGATGGGCTTTTCGAGAAAACCCAGTGCGCCATTTTTTACCGCCTCCACTGCATCGGCAATGCCGCTTCTTCCGCTGATAAAGACGATGGGCAGGTTGCATTCGCGGGTTAGTAGTTTGCGCTGTACTTCCAAGCCCGTCAGACTCGGCATTTGGTTGTCCAATAGAATACAACCGACAGGTTCCAGAATACTTTCCTCTAAGAATGCTTCCCCGGAGGAATATTCTTTGGCCTTATAGCCTGCATTCGAAACGTGCTGGAACAGAATTTCGCGATGATCATTGTTGTCATCAACAATATAAACCGTAGGAATCAGGTCCATTTATTCTGCAAATACCCTCAAAAAATTATTTTTTTATTCACTATATAATTGTGAAAACCTATCACCAATAACCCGAATTCGGTACTGTGGTTGTACCTTAGGTTGTGCTGAATAATATAAGAATGGTGATAAAAAATTAGTTTTAAAGAGATTTTACGTAAATAGCTGTGAATACAAATTGAAAAGTGCCGCCACGGTAACGGCGTCGGCGTGGCCATCGATTTTGCCCGGAACGTAACGCCGTTGAAAGGCCCTTATCGTCGCTTCGGTGTCGCCGATTTCGTAGCCAATTTCAGATAGCATTGTAGATGAGGATATGTCGGAAGGCGGCGTTTGACTGCGGTCATCCGGCCAATATCCCAACCCGTTTTCGGCCAGCCGCCGCCAATCGAACAGTTCACCCGGATCCTGTTTGCGGACGGGCGCGATATCGGAATGACCGACGATATTAACTGCCGGTATCGAATATTCGGTAACGATCCGCTGGGCCAATTCTATCAGCGCAACCATTTGAGGATCGGAAAAAGGGCGGTAGCCGAATTCATGGCCCGGATTGACCAGTTCGATGCCGATAGAGCGGGCATTGATATCGGTATGTCCGCGCCAATAGGATTCTCCCGCATGCCAGGCGCGCTTGTCTTCATCCACCAGATGATAAACCGATCCGTCTTCATCGATAAGATAATGGGCGCTGACCTTGGCGGCCGGATCGCACAGCCGCGCCAAGGCAGACCCGGCGTCTTCCATGCCGGTATAATGGAGCACCAGCATATCGATGACGCCCGCCTCGGAGACACCCATCTGGCCTCTTTGGTCGAAATTCGGCGAGGGTTGATCGATAAAATTCAAATTCCTTGTCCCCTAGTCACTCCGGTCAGGATTCCGGCGTTGACGTCTGGCGGCTCCGCATCTGAACGACGAAGACGCCGGCAAGGGTTAACAATCCGCCGACAATAATACCCGCGGACAGGCTTTCTCCCAATATAATCACCGCCGCGGCGATGGCGAACAGGGGATTCAGCAGGGTCAACGGCACCACCTGATTGACGTCGTACTTACCGATCAGGTGATACCATAATCCGTAACCAACGATTGATGCACCCAGCGTGGCGTATAAGAGCGCCCCCCAGCCGGTCGTTCCCGCGGAAGTAAGTGACAATATTTGCCCCGATTCAATAACTGCGGAAATTAAATACAGCTGCGGTGCGGAGAACAATGCCATCCAGGCGGTCAACGTCACGGCATCCACATCTTGCAGGCGTTTAATCTGCACGGCGGCAATGCCCCAAGCAACCACGGACGCCAGAACAATACCCATATGAACAGGGCTGGAATCGGATTTCGGCGACCCGGCGACGAACATAACGCCGACGAAGGCGATAGCGATGCCGATCGTCCGGCGCCAGCCAAATGCCTCGCGCAAAAATATCCAGGCAAAAATAATACTGAACGGCACGCCCAATTGGAAAATGATCGCCGTAACGGCGGCATCAACCTGGGATATACCGACAAAAAACAGTCCGAAATGGGCGGTGCCCATGGATACGGAAATCAGAAAAACGGGAAGCAGTCTGGCCCGCGGCATTTTTACAAACGGGATCAACAATCCGGCCACCAGGGTGAATCGCATGGCCATCATAAAGAGCGGCGGAAACTGCTGGACGCCTATTTTTACGGCAACGAAATTGGTGCCGAGAAGAAAAGTACTCAATACCAGGAGAAGGAGATCGGTTATTTTCATGGCCCGCTGTCGATGTCCGGAACAGCCGCTACGGCAGTGAGCGCTCTTTTTCTATTTGATCATAAGCGCCGTTGATGCGCGCCATTTTTTCGTTGGCGACATCGATGAATTCCTGGGGCATGCCTTGGGCGATCAGCGTGTCCGGATGGTTCTCCCGGATCAGTTTACGGTATGCCGATTTAATTTCTTTTTCGCCGGCGTCCCGCTCCACGCCGAGAATCTGATAGGGGTCCGCTTCCCGGGTTCCCATATGGCTGGCGCGGATGCGTTCGAAATCGTGGGCATCGAAACCGAAGGCGTGGCCGATTTGTTTCAGATACTCCAACTCATTGGGATGCATGACATCATCGGCCATGGCGATATGAAACAGACCGCCCATAAGGCTTTCCAATACTGCCGGATCGTGGGCGAACATTTGTCCGATCTGGTCGGCGTAAGGCTCGTAGCCTTGCGCGTCCATACGGGCCTCATCAAACAGCCTGCCCACGTCCCTCATTTCGCTCTCGGGAATTTCAAATACCCGTTTGAAGGCGTCTATTTCCACCCGTGTTACCTGGCCGTCGGCCTTGGCCATTTTGGCCGACAGGACGATGACGGCAACCGTAAATGCGGTTTGCCTGGCCTGAACCGAATCGGCGATGAATTCTCCCCGTTTGGTGGCCCGCGACCGGTCGATGGCATGGCCGAATACGGTGCCGAGGATGGCTCCCAAGGGGCCACCCAGGGCGAACCCCGCGACGCCGCCGATCAGTTTTCCCCAAATTGTCATGCCGGGACGGTCCTCATTCTGTTCAATTTGCCCAGTTTCCGGATAAGTTTCCGGATAAATATCCGGCTAAGATTCTTGTAAACGGGTCAAAGGCCGCCGATAGTACGCAAATCGACCGTACCCGTCACCCATAAAGCAACCGGATCGGCTTAATTCGCAAAACCATCATGGATGACCTGACCGCCATATTGGAAACTGCCCTGCACCACCAGCGGGAGGGCCGGTTGGATCAGGCCGAAACCATCTACCGCAAGGTCCTGGAAATCGAGCCCACCCACAGCGATGCCATTCACCTGCTGGGGACGTTGATGCAGCGGCGGGGAAATGTCGAACAGGCGATTTCGTTGATCGGCAAAGCAATCCTGCTGGAACCCGGCATCGCCGACTATCACGCAAATATCGCCGCCGTTTATCTGGCCGCGGGGCAGCCCCTGGAAGCAGTCTCCCACGCTCAAACGGCTCTTAAAATCGATCCGGATTATGCTGACGCCGCCTATAATTTGGGCAATGCTTTGTTTGCCCTTGGCGATGTCGCCGAGGCAGTGGAAATGTTCAGAAGGTCGCTGGAGCTCGATCCCGCCAATCAGGTCTGCTGGACCAATTATCTTTTTGCCCTCAATTTTTCGCCTCAAGCCACACCCAGGGAGATTTTTAAAGCCAATCGCCTTTGGGGTGAAGGCATTGAGGAAGAGCTGGGGGGCGCCCGTGTTGAATTCGGCAATACGCGGGACAGCGGCCGCAAGCTCAAGCTGGCTTATTTCCTGCCTGAGTTGGATCAGCACGTTACCACCCGCTTTCTCGAACCCGTCCTGGCGGCGCACGACCGGGAGAAATTCAGCATCTACGTCTATGGTGATCGGACCGATGGCAAGCCGCCGCCGCCCGTGATCGGCGAAGGCGCCGACCGCTGGGTTGACATCCATGGCAAGAGCCCCGGTGAGGTGGCGCAGCGCATGCGGCATGATGACATCGATATTCTGGCCCATCCCTGCACTTTCAAGGCCCGCTATCGGACGGTGCTTGCCCATCGGGCGGCGCCGGTTCAAGTCGCCTGCACCAACCTGGTTTCAACCACCGGTCTTCGCGAGACGGACTATCTGATCACCGACGGCTTTATCTGCCCGGAAGGAGAAGGCGAAAAATTTTTCACGGAAGACCTCGTCCGCTTATCCGGTTTCAACATTTATAAGAGCTTCGACCAAGAGCCGGCGCCGGGCCTGCTGCCTGCCCGTGACAATGGCTTTCTGACCTTCGGCTCGTTTAACAATACCGCCAAATTGACCGACCGGGTTGTCGCTGTTTGGGCAGGTATCCTTACGGCGTTGGAGGACAGTCGGCTGCTGCTCAAGAACGGCGCATTCGATGACGCCGCCGTCCGGGCCGAGGTCAAAGAGCAATTTGCCCGTTACGATGTTTCCGACGGTCGGATTTTGTTCGAGGGATTTACCCAGGACCCGGCCGCCTATTTGGCCGCCTATCAGCGGGTGGATATCGCCCTCGACCCCTTTCCCTTCGGCGGCGGCACCACCAGCTACGAGGCCATTTGGATGGGCGTGCCCGTCCTGACCCTGGCCGGCGAAACCTTCATGGGACGGCTGACGGGCAGTCTCATGCACCGCCTGGGTCTGCCGGATTTCGTCGTTGATACCAAGACCGACTATCTGAAGGCCGCTTGCCGATGGCACGATGACATCGACCGGCTCGATCAAATACGCGGGGAACTGCGCCCAACGGCCCAGGCATCAATCTTTAACGCCCAGATCCATGTCGCCGAACTGGAAGAGGCTTTCAGAGGGATCTGGAGGTCATACTGCGAAAACTCATAACGGGACTGTTTAGGGATTTCTGACATGGGTGGGGCCGAGGCGACCGACCATGGGCAATTTGATAGCCGGGTCGAATGGATCGATACCGAAGGTCAATCCCAGCAGATTTATTTCCAGCCCTTCTTCTCTGCCCGCCATGACGCCCAAAAGGCCCGCCAGTGAAAGCTGAAATCCGCCACCGCCGGGTGTTTGGGCGATAAACCCTTCCGTCAGATAGTCCTTGCCGATGGCGGTGGGCGGCAGATCGGCTTTGAGTTCCGGCACGTCCCGCAAAATGTGGGCGATGAAGGTATTGGAATTGGGTCCCGGCCAGACGGCATATTGGTCGGCGAAGGGATAACTTGCCGCCGCCGTATCTATTTTATCGATGATCCGATCGACATCGCTGTTTCCCGGAGGGCCGCGTAATTCGCTCAAGAGTTCGGGCGCGTTGCCGAACCAGCGGGCGTCGGCCGCCCGTTCCCGGATGGTTACCGACGTATCGCCCCAGCGTAACCGCCAGCCGATCACTTCATACACCGTATAGGCGTCGGCGTTGCTTCGTTTGGCGGCAATCCAGCTATGGACGCCGAAATAGCCGCGCCAGCCATAGGCTCTGGCGGCATATACCTGAATGATCGCTTCGCGGTTGAGGGCCGGATCGGGCGCCAGACCAACCGGTTCCCGGCTGGCTGTCCGCCATCCGCCCGCACTTGAACTCTCTGCTGTCGCGGCATTCTTTTGAAATTGGATCAGCGCCATGGCTCCCGAAATTGCAACGACAACGTAAAAGAATAGACGTTTCCGTCCCATCGCTCCTTTTTTCATTTAGAAAAGATAGTCCGGGGCACTGCTACCTGCAACAAAGGCACACCGCGCTCGCAGAAATGTGACATTCCGAAGGGTTTCGGATAACCTTCTTGAATTCTTTAAAGATTTGGGGGGGTGTGGAGCGGAGAACCCGTATGCGCACTCAGATTGGAATCATCGGCGCCGGACCGTCCGGATTGCTGCTTTCCCAACTACTACACCTGCACGGCATTGAGACGGTCGTTCTGGAAAGGCGCAGTCAGGACTACGTGCTTGGTCGAATCCGGGCCGGTGTCCTTGAGCAGGGAATGGTTGATCTTATCCACGAAGCCCGGGCCGGCGAGCGTATGAAGCGGGAAGGCATCATTCACGACGGTTTCGAGATTTTTTTCGGTGCGCACCGGCTGCGCATCGATATGAAAAAACTAACGGGCGGCGACGTCGTGACGATTTATGGTCAAACCGAAGTTACCAAAGATCTCATGGACGCAAGGGAAGCGCTTGACGGTCAGGTGGTTTATGAAGCCGAAGGCGTTTCCATTCACGACCTCGACACCGAGAAGCCGAAACTGCTTTACCGGAAAGACGGCCAGGAACACGAAGTTGTCTGCGATTTTGTCGTGGGTTGCGACGGTTATCACGGGGTCAGCCGCAAAACATTTCCGTCGGATATTCTCAAAACGTTCGAGCGTGTTTATCCGTTCGGATGGCTGGGCGTTTTGTCGGAAACAAGACCGGTGTCGGAAGAGCTGATTTACGTCAATCATCCAAGAGGTTTTGCTCTGTGCAGCATGCGCTCGATGTCCAGAAGCCGCTACTACGTCCAATGCGCCTTCGACGAGGATTTAGAGGAATGGACCGACGACCGGTTTTGGGATGAATTGCGTGCACGCTTGCCGGAGGATACGGCTGAAAAACTGGAAACTGGTCCGTCGATTGAAAAAAGCATCGCGCCCCTGCGAAGCTTTGTCGCCGAGCCCATGCGGTTGGGTAGATTGTTCCTGGCCGGTGACGCCGCCCATATCGTGCCGCCGACCGGCGCCAAGGGATTAAATCTGGCCGCCTCGGACATCTATTATCTGTCCCGAGCCTTGATGGCTTTTTACGATACGGGTGACGACGGTCCCATGGACGCTTATTCCGAAACGTGTCTCAGACGGATTTGGAAAGCCGAGCGGTTTTCCTGGTGGATGACCAATCTTTTGCACCGGTTTCCTGATGAAAGTCCGTTTGACCGGCGAATTCAGTCGGCCGAACTTGACTATTTATTGGGTTCGGACACTGCCCGGCGTTCCTTGGCCGAGAACTACGTTGGACTGCCCTATTAAATTCGAATTACTCAGAAAAGGTCGTCCGGGAACCTATTACCCGCAGCAGCAATCTGCCGAACTCGCAGAAATGTGACATTTCAAACCATCCCAATTAAGCAGATGTGATTTGAAAAAAGGGTTCAAATCCTGGTAATTCATCCCAATCTGTATGTATTCCCGATGCAAGCCGTCGGAACAACGCTTGTATTTGATCGAGAATGAATTGCTTTCGTTGGTATTTTACCTGGATTCTTAAAATTCATTTCTGGCTAAATAAGTTCGACCATGACCGAGTTTAAACGCGACCAATACCAGATCCTGTTCGAGCGGTCCGCCGACGCCATGCTCATTCTCGATGAGGAAACCTTTGTCGATTGCAACGAAGCGGTGCTGGAAATGCTGGGCTATGCCGATCGTGACGAAATGCTGTCGACCCATCCGTCGCAACTGTCGCCCTCTCATCAGCCTGACGGCAGACCTTCCTTCGACAAGGCCAATGAAATGATCGCCATCGCGTTGGAGACCGGCAGCCACCGGTTTCGATGGATGCACACCAGAGCCAATGGCGAGGATTTTCCGGTCGAGGTCCTGCTCACCGCCATCCCGTTTCAGGATCGCAAGCTGCTTCACGTGGTTTGGCGCGATATCTCCGAACGGGTCGACATGGAGGAGGAACTCCACCGCCGTTACGATGCGATCGAGGAAAAAATCGAGGAGCGGACGAAATCCCTGCAAGCTGAAATCGCCGAGCGGAAAAGGATGGAAGAAGCGTTGCGTATCAGTGAAGAGCGGTTTGCCCTGGCCATGGAAGGCGCCAACGAAGGTATATGGGATTGGGATATCGACGCCGACTTGCTCCATTTGTCCCCCCGCCATCAGGAAATAATCGGGCTGAAAGATCGCCCCTATATCAGTTCTCTTGAATGGTTCGACAATATTCACCCAGCGGACCGTCACTATTTCAAGACCTGTCTCTCCTCGCATCTCAAAGGGGAAAACGAATTTTTCTCCTGCGAGTTCAGAATTTTGACATCGGACGGTGACGTCTGTTGGGTCCACAACCGGGGCGCCGCGTCACGGGATGAACTAGGCTCCACTTATCGCATGGCAGGATCGATCGCTGATATTACGGAAAGAAAACTGGCGGAAGCGGAATTGAACGAAGCCAAGGATCAGGCGGAAAAAGCCACCGTCGCCAAGTCCGAATTTTTAGCCAACATGAGCCATGAGCTGCGCACCCCTTTGAACGCCATCATTGGATTTTCCGACACTATTAAAGAGGAGATTTTCGGTCCGCTGGCCAGCGAAAAATACTCGGAGTATCTGGTGGATATCAGAAATTCCGGCCAGCATCTGCTGGAGCTCATTAACGATATTCTCGATGTTTCCGTAATTGAAGCCGGCAAATTGACGTTAGAGGAAAATCGGATTGACATAGCTTCTGTCGTTGACGGCGTTCTTCAGTTGATTGAAACGAGAGCACAGAAAAATAACGTCGTATTGGCCAAGGAAATCGACAAAAATCTACCGGAACTCTGGGTGGATGAGCGCCGGTTTAAACAAATTCTGATTAACCTGCTTTCCAATGCCGTAAAATTCTCGCCCATGGGCGGAGAGGTCAAAGTAACGGCCAATATCAACGGTACCGGCTCTTTCCGATTAGCGGTCATTGATCAAGGGATCGGTATGTCCGAGGAAGATATCGACATCGCCATGTCCGAATTCGGTCAGGTCGACAGCGGTTTGGACCGTAAACATGAAGGAACGGGGCTGGGTCTCCCTCTCAGCAAATCCCTGGTGGAGGCTCACCATGGGAACATGCACATTGAAAGTGAACCGGGTATTGGCACCAAGGTCATCATCGATTTTCCACCTGATAAGTTGGTGTCGAAAAACTAGCTGATTTCTGCGATTTTTTCACCTTCAGCAGGCTCAAATTGGGAAAAATATCCATAATATGATATAATTGGCCATCCAAGTCTGAGGCGCCTCTGACATTCATGCCGCGCGGCACTGGTTGTAAAGGAGGTAACGATGACTGAAGACGACAAAAAAACCTATATTTGGACTGTAGGTATTGTCGGCCTGATGGCGATTCTCGTTGCAGTCGCCTTCGCCACTGGCATTATCCCGGTAGCTTAGTTCCGGTAGTATCAAAGTCCGAGATGTACAAGTCGTAACCATTTCTTTGGCGCCGTCCAAACATCCCCCGAGGCGGCGCCTTTTCTTGCAAATATCATAACAGGTTGCTCAAAATTAGTGACAAGCCGAATTTACCTGTAGTAGCATCGGTCAATAAATTTCATTCCACGGGGGAGATATCACGAACATTCATTCGACTAAACTTATCATTGGCGCCGCTGCTTTGTCCGTCGCTCTGGTGTCGGGCGCGTCCGCCAAAGAGTTGAAGCTTGCGACCTTTATGTCACCGGCGCATCACGTCAACAAAGTCGTCTTGGCTAAATTGGCCAAGGATTTAGCTGCGGCTACCAACGGCACGTTAACCATTAAGAATTACGCCGGCGGCGCTTTGGGGAAAGGCCCGGTTCAGCAATACAAACGGGTCGTTGAAGGTATCGCCGATATCACTTTCGGCGTGCACGCCTATACCTCGAAAATTTTCCCGCGGTCGCTGGTGGCCGGCAGGCCCGGGCTTGGCGAGACCTCCAAGGAAGTCACCAAGCGGCTTTGGGATGTGTACGAGAAACATCTGAAGAATGAATACAAAGACGTTAAGGTTCTCGGCATTTGGGTGAACTGGCCCGCTGTACTCATTACCCGGAACAAACCCGTCCGGTCCCTGGCCGATGTTAAGGGCATGAAAATACGGGTGACCTCGCCGTCCGATAATCCGCAGATCAAAGCCTGGGGCGCCGTGCCCATGCATATGGGAATTACCTCGGTCTACAACGCCATGAACAACGGTGTCATCGACGCGGTCTATATTGCACCCAGCGTTCTCTACCGGCCCTGGAACATCGCCGAGCCGGCAAAATATGTCACCCACGGCATGACCGGACCGACCAACCTGTTTTTCGTTTTGATGAACAAGAAGGCCTGGGCAGGTTTGAGCAGCGATCATAAAGCGGCTCTCGGCAAATTGACCGGTGCTCAATTCAGCATCGACGCCGGTTATTCCTGGAGCACCATCGACATGAAAGCGTTGAAAACGGCCAAAGGCGGAAAGGGTGTCGAATTCATTGAACTCTCTCCTGCCCAAGCGGCGGAATTCAACAAAGCGTCGAATGCGGCTGTCATGGCGGATTTGGCCGGGCTCGATAAAAAAGGCGTAAATGCCACGGCCATATATAACTCCATGAAAAAATAGCACCGGACGATTGACTGACTTATAGGAATTAAATTGTCCGGAGACGAAGTAACAGAAGACCAGGCGGAAGATTTAGCGTTAGGCTGGATCGACCGCTTGGTCCTTTTCGTCGCCCTTTGGATCGGCGGGCCGATGCTGTGCTTTATGGTGATCGTGACCGTCGTCGACGTTACATTGCGGTACGTTTTTAATTCACCCATCTTCGGTGCCGAGGACTTTTCCAGCCTGTCTCTTTCTATTGTTGTGTCGGCGGCCATCGCCTATAGCGGCAGAACGGGTGGTCAGGTATCGGTGGAACTGTTCGTCAATCTCATGGGTCCCCGCATCACCGTTTGGACAGATTTTATCGTCAGGATTTTCACCATCGCCATGCTTGCCATTATGGTTTGGCGTTTGATCGTGAGCGGTATCGATGCGTCGAAATACGGCGAAGCCTCTTTCGCCCTCCTGATACCTTTCGAGCCGTTTTTCTACATTTTGGCCGCCAGCATGTTCCTCTATGCGCTGGTGTTGGCTGCCGAGGTTGTTGTCCACTACAAGGCTGACGGGCCCCGTCAAATGTCTGACTTATAGCGAGTATTGAATGTCCGGAACTCTCATTGGTTTTATTGGCCTTGCCGCGCTTTTTATTCTGCTGATCATCCGCGTCCCGGTGGCCATGTCGATGCTCATCGTCGGCTTTGTCGGTACGGCTGTGATGAACGGATTGGCGCCGGCCTATGCCGCACTGAGCGGCGAGACCATCGAGATAACCACCTTCTTCCCGCTGTTAGTCGTGCCGCTTTTCGTCCTGATGGGAAATCTGGCGGGCATTTCGGGCATGAGCCGTGATCTCTATGACGCGGCGTACGCCTGGTTTGGACATTTCCGTGGCGGGCTGGCCTCGGCAACCATCGCCGGTTGCGCGGGCTTTGCCGCCTTAAGCGGTTCGTCAATTGCCTCCGCCGTGACCATGGGACGGGTGGCCCTGCCGGAAATGAAACGCTTCAATTACGGCGACAGTCTGGCCACGGGCAGCGTCGCCGCCGGCGGCACCCTGGGCATTCTGATCCCGCCCTCCACCGGCATGGTGATTTACGCCATCCTGACGGAACAATCGATCGGTAAATTGTTCATGGCCGGGGTCTTTCCGGGGTTGCTGTTGACGGCCTTGTTTCTGATTTCCATTGCCATCGTTACCAGAATATGGCCGCATCTGGGCCCGGCCGGACCAAGCGTTGAATTTAGCGAAAAAATGCGCTCCTTGTTGCGGGCGTCGACCATCGTTGGCATTGTGGTGGTGACCATCGGCGGTATCTATGCCGGCGTCTTTACACCCGTTGAGGCAGCCGGTGTCGGCGCCTTTTTGACCTTTATCGTGGCCCTGCTCCGCCGCACTTTAAGCCGAAAAAATATCAGGTTTGTCGTTCTTCAAACCCTGCGCACCTCGGCGACGGTGTTCATGATTCTAATTGGCGCCCACGTCTTTGTCCCCTTCATGGCGCTGACGGAAATCCCTTCCGATATGGTTAGTTTCCTCACCGGCCTGGATGTGGGTGATCTCGGCATATTGATTATTATTCTGGCCACCTATATCGCCCTCGGCACGTTTCTGGAGGGCATTGCCATGTTGGTTTTGACATTGCCCATCGTTTATCCGCTGATCCTGGAAATGGGACTTAGTCCCATTTGGTTCGGCGTCATTGCCGTCATCGTGCTGGAAATGGGACTGATTTCGCCGCCGGTGGGTGTGAATGTGTTTGTCGTCAAAGGTATTGCGCCCGAAGTTCCCATGAACACCATTTTCCGCGGCATCTGGCCCTTTTGGATATCCATGGCGGTTTGCCTGGCGATCCTGGTGGCGTTCCCGGAAATCGCATTATTTTTGCCGAACACAATGTTCGACTGATATATTTTTACCTTAGATTTTGCAGCAAGGAGAATGCGATGATTGGCGAGCTCGTCAAGTATCCGGCGCCCGCGGGGTTGAGCCGGGAGGAAATAATCAAGGACGCTCAGGGGGTCGTGTCCAGATGGCAGGCTGAACCTCAGCTGATCCGCAAACATTTTCTGTGGAGCGACGACAAGGAATGGGTTTCCGGTTTCTATTTATGGCATTCCCGGGAAGCCGCCGAACAGGCCCACAACGCTGAATGGCGAGAGGCCGTGAAAGAGCGGACGGGTAAAGTCCCGGAAATCTCCTACTTCGACGCCTTCATGATTTTGGATAATGAAACCGGTGACGTGACGGTGAACGGTGAATGAACCGGCTGCCGCCTAAAGAACCCGATCCCTAAAGGATAGGGTTCGGAGAAAAATAAAATTCTTTCCTTACCGATATTACTGCTCCTTGCCTTGATCCTGTTTCTCATCGGCATGCTGATCGGTGCCGTCAGTCTGGGCGGTATCCTGATGGTGCCGGCCATCGTTCTGCTGGCCAAAATTGATATTCATGTGGTGGTCGCTTCAGCTATTTTTAGTGCCCTGTTCACGGGAATGTTGGGAACGTACATTTACGTTCGCCGAGGTGCCGTTAATTGGCGGCTGTGCCTGTTCCTGAGTCTCGGCGCCGCTTTCGGCGCCTATGCCGGGTCGGCTCTCCTCGTCCGGCTAAGCGGAACCGTCATCGAAATCATTGTCGGCATAGCCGTATTGGTCACCGGGATTCACTCCCTTATGGGTAAGCATGATTCCGCGAGCGAACGTTCCGGTCTCGGCAAAATCGCCACCATTGTCGTCGGATTGATTACCGGTTTCGGGTCGGCGATCAGCGGCGCTGCTGGTCCGTTGATTCTGGTGCCGATGTTATTGTGGTTGAAAATTCCCGTGGTAACGGCTGTCGCCCTCGGCCAGACCATTCAGATACCGGTGGCGGCTGTGGCGACTTTGCGTAACTATCAATCGGGCATCGTCGATTTTGAGCTCGGGTTCCTGATCGCAATTTGTTTGGTAGTGGGCGTTGCCATCGGCGCGCGGCTGTCCGCGGCCATTCCCATACACGCCTTCACAAAAATCGTTGCCGCGGTACTCATCGGAACGGCGGTATTGATGTTTGGACGGATTGTGACCGGGTGAGAGACACGGTTTGTTGCCGGGCTCAATCCCTCCTATAAATAAACCATGACCGATCAATGGCAGTTCTGGATCGACCGGGGGGGTACTTTCACCGACGTGGTTGCGCGGCGGCCCGACGGGTCGTTGGCGGCTGCTAAACTGCTGTCGGAAGACCCCGGCCACTACGACGATGCGGCAGTGGAGGGCATCCGGCGGGCACTCGGCCTGTCGGAAGGAGACGCCATCCCCGCCGACGCCATCCAGGCGGTCAAGATGGGTACCACCGTCGCCACCAACGCGCTGCTGGAGCGCCAGGGAGAGCCCACCCTGCTGGTCATCAATGAAGGGTTCGGCGATGCGCTGCGCATCGGCTACCAGAACCGGCCCGACCTGTTTGCCCTTGATATCCAGCTTCCGGAACAACTGTATTGCCGGACCCTGGAAGTGGCGGGCCGGATCGACGCCGGCGGCAAAGAGCTGAAATCTTTGGACGACGACTGCGCTCGCACCGGCCTGCAAGCGGCCTACGACGCGGGCCTGCGGTCGGCGGCCATCGTCTTCATGCATGGCTACCGATTTCCCGGTCACGAACAACAGGTGGCCGCCATCGCCGCAGAGATCGGCTTCACCCAAATTTCCGTATCCCACGAAGTCAGCCCCTTGATGAAGCTGGTGTCCCGGGGCGACACCACGGTGGTGGATGCCTATCTGTCGCCCATCCTGAGGCGCTATGTGGATCGGGTGGCGGACAGGCTCGGCGACGCGCCCCTGATGTTCATGCAGTCCAACGGCGGGCTTACCGATGCCCACCGGTTCCGCGGCAAGGACAGTATCCTGTCGGGACCGGCGGGGGGCGTGGTCGGCGCTGTCGGTACCGCCGCCATGGCGGGCTACGATAAAATTATCGGTTTCGACATGGGCGGTACCTCCACCGATGTTTCCCATTATGCCGGAGAATTCGAGCGCGCGCTCGAGACCCAGGTGGCCGGGGTGCGGTTGCGTTCCCCCATCATGCAAATCCATACCGTGGCGGCGGGCGGCGGCTCGATCCTCCATTTCGATGGGGCGCGGTTCAGGGTAGGACCCGATTCGGCCGGCGCCAATCCCGGCCCGGCCTGCTACGGCAAGGGTGGGCCGCTCACGGTTACCGATGCCAACGTCGTGTTGGGCCGCATCCAACCCATTCATTTTCCCAAAGTCTTTGGTCCCGATGCCGACCGGTCCCTGGACGCCGATATCACAGCAAAAAAATTCTCGAACCTGGCGGCGAAAACCGGACTGACCGCGGAAGAAACAGCAGAGGGATTTCTCAAAATCGCCGTCGAAAACATGGCCAACGCCATCAAGCAAATTTCTATCCAGCGCGGTTACGACGTTACAGAATACGCCCTGGCATGTTTCGGCGGCGCCGGCGGCCAGCATGCCTGCCGGGTGGCGGACGCCCTCGGCATGGAAACAATATTTATTCATCCCCTGGCCGGCGTGCTATCGGCCTACGGTATGGGTCTGGCGGAGCTTCGGGTTTTACGCGAGGAAGCAGTAGAGGCGCCGCTGATTGAGGATATAATCCCCGGGCTGAAAACAAGCCTGGCGGCGCTGTCGATTTCAGCCCGATCGGAATTATCCGATCAGGGCATTGGCGACAGCGATATTTCAATTTCTCAAAAAGTCCGTCTCCGCTACGTCGGCACCGATACGGCTTTGGAAATTTCCTTCGCCGATTTCTCGACCCTCCACAATTCTTTCGAGGCGTTGCATCTGAGCCGTTTCGGTTTCGCCGATCCGGAAAGGGGGTTGGTGGTGGAGGCCCTGGCCGTCGAGGGAATTGGCGCGACTGAAAAGGTGTCAGACGGTGAAGTGCCGGAAGGAAACGCGGCTTCTGCTCCATTGGGAGATACACCGCTCTACCTGAACGGTGAAAAAGTCGTTACGCCTGTATTCGATCGTGACGAATTGGGTAGCGGTGCGAGGATTGACGGTCCCACAGTCATTATCGAGGCCAATGGAACAACGGTGGTGGAATCCGGTTGGCAAGCACAGGTCAACCGGTTCGGCCACCTGATTCTAAGCCGGGTTGAGGCCCGGCCCAAAAGTTACGCCATCGGCACCGAAGCCGATCCCGTGATGCTGGAAGTGTTCAATAACCTTTTCATGTCGATCGCCGAGCAAATGGGAGCCGTGTTGGCCAACACGGCGAGTTCCGTGAATATCAAGGAACGACTCGATTTTTCCTGTGCCGTGTTCGATGCCGGGGGGGGTCTCATCGCCAATGCACCCCACATGCCGGTGCATCTGGGCTCCATGGGCGAAAGCGTCCGTGCCGTTTTGCGGGCGCGGCAAGGCACCATCAAACCGGGCGAGGTCTACGCCCTCAATGCGCCCTATAACGGTGGCACTCATCTGCCGGACGTGACGGTGATTACGCCGGTCTTCGATGACGGCGGCGGCAAACTTTTGTTTTTCGTGGGATCGCGGGGCCACCAGGCGGATATCGGCGGCACGACGCCCGGTTCCATGCCGCCGGACAGCAAAACCGTAGAAGAAGAAGGGGTTCTCATCGACAATTTCCTGCTGGTGGAAAACGGGCGTTTGCGGGAACAGGCATTGCTTGACCTGCTGGCGGGCGGTGCCTATCCGGCGCGTAATCCCCGGCAGAACCTTGACGACTTTAAAGCCCAGATCGCCGCCAACGAAAAGGGTGTGCAGGAATTGCGCCGAATCGTCGGGCATTTCGGGTTGGACGTGGTCAATGCCTATATGGGACACGTCAAAGATAACGCCGCCGAATCCGTCCGGCGGGTGCTGGATGCCTTGCCGGACGGTGAGTTCGACTATCCCATGGATAACGGCAGCACCATAAAGGCCGCCATCCGCGTCGATCGGAAAAACCGCCGGGCCGCCATCGATTTCACCTGTACGTCAGAGCAGACCGACACCAACTTCAATGCGCCCCAGGCGGTGTGCCGGGCAGCAGTGCTCTATGTCTTCCGGTGTCTGGTGCAGGACGATATTCCCCTCAACGACGGCTGTCTGGAGCCCCTTGATCTGATCATTCCCGAAGGGTCGATGCTCGATCCCAAATATCCGGCGGCGGTGGTCGCCGGTAACGTGGAGACCTCCCAGGCCATCACCAGTGCCCTGTTCGGCGCGGCGGGCGCCTTGGCGGCGGCCCAGAGCACCATGAACAATTTCACCTTCGGCAACGACCGCTACCAGTATTATGAAACCATTTGCGGCGGCGCGGGCGCCGGGCCCGGTTTCGACGGCGCCAGCGCCGTTCATACTCATATGACCAACACCCGGCTGACCGATCCGGAAGTCCTGGAATGGCGCTTTCCGGTTTTATTGGAGGAATTCCGGCTGCGTCCCGGGTCCGGCGGTTCCGGTAAATTTCAGGGCGGTGACGGTGTCGTCCGCAGGCTTCGGTTTGAAGAGGACATGACCGCCGCCATCCTGTCCGGCAGCCGCCTCAATCCGCCGTTCGGCCTGGCGGGCGGCGGCAACGGCAAGCCCGGCGAGACATTTATTTTGCGCAAAAAGACTGCAAAAAGTTCTTCAAGGAAACTTCAAAAAATACCTCTGGGACCGACCGATCAAGCGACCATGAACTCCGGCGACGTCATCGTTATCAAAACCCCGGGCGGCGGCGGCTTTGGCGGTAATACCTAGTTTCCAGCCCTCTCCCGTTCATCGGGCGAGAGTTCCAGGTTCGAGGCCATAAAACCGGTTTTACGGATAAACCAGCTCCAGGCTAGGATGAAAACGGCGGTGGCCGTTAAAAAGGCAATTTGAAAATCGGTAAACCCGGCCGTCATACCGATCAGCCATGCGCCGGATGATGGCCCGCCCCTCAAAACCATCCCCCAAATGCTCATCACCCGGCCCCGCACGGACCCGTGGATGGCGCTTTGCACCACCAATTGCCCACCAATACCGCCCACCGTAGCGCAACCGCTCATGACCGCGGCGCAAACGACCGCAATCCAGAATACGCTGGTTGTGGCAAACACGATTTGTACCGCAGCGGCGACGATCAGGCAGGCCATAATGCGCCGTATCAACCCCGAGACTTTGCCGAAATTCGCCATCACCAAGGCCGCAAATAGCGCCCCGACACCAGACACCGAACTGAGGATCGCCAGTCCCTCGACCCCCATGCCGAAAACGCCGTCCGAAATACCTGCGAACAGATCCCGGAAGGACCGGAGGCAGACATTGAAGGCGATGGCCAGCAAAAGAAAATATCCCAGGCCCGGCGTATGACCGATATAGAGCAGCCCTTCCTTGAAATCGGTGACGATACTCGACTGCTTTTTCTTTTTCCGACCCGTGAAACGGAGGGTGATGATAAACAGAACCAGGAAATAACCAATAAAACTTACGGCGTTAAAGGCGAGCGCCCAGGTTACGCCGACAAAAGAAATGATCACACCGCCCAGGGCCGGACCGATAATGTGGGCGAGATTGAACAATGTCGCGGTAACGCCGAGGGCCGGCGCTAAATCCTCCCGGGGAACCAGACTGGGCGGCATGGCCATACGGACAGGGGTCCAAAACCCTTCGGCAAATCCCTGGATCACCATCAATACATAGAGAACGTAGATATTGATAAGGTCGAGCGCCGCCATTGCGGTAAAAATGAAAGCAATGATCATCAGTGACGCCTGACTGAAACGGGCATAAACCAACCGGTTCGTGCGGTCGACGATAATGCCGGCGAAGGGCATGACCGACATGGTCGTTACGGCTTCGGCGAAGGCGATACCGCCCAGCGCCGCCCAGGAACCGGTCAATTCCCAAACCAGCCAGAAGATGGCGGTCCGTTGCACCCATAGACCGATATTGGAGAACCACCCGGCAATGGCGTAGTAGGCGAAATTCCGGTGCCGGAGCGCTCGGCCCATACCGTGGGTGGCAAGAAAGGATAGCAGGCCGGAAATATTCATGCCGGTCCGACTTTTCCGTCAATAGGTTGGTTTATCGTGGCGGCCATGCTTGTCTGGGTTGAACCTTCGTCGATCGGGCGTCGAAAATCCGCAATTGAATATTTCTCGGCGGAGTTTCAAGGTCAATTGGGAAGACAGTGACGGACTTTTGAACCAGTCACACTGATATATTCTCATATATTACGATATACTCTGGAATTAATCTTAACAATACAGATTGCCCATTTCGATCGATTTGCCCAACCCAAGTATCATTGCGATTATCGAGATTTCTCAATTGGCAATTGAAGCGGCCATTCTGTATGGCCATCTCTAAGGTCATATGGTTAATTAGGGACATTATTCCCCGGTCCTCCTGAGGCCGCTTATGGAAAGAAAAATAAGTTGAAAAAACTACTGCTCGGATTGTTGTTTTTGGTCATCGCGGCCGTGGGCGCCTTGATCGCGGCGCCCAATTTCGTCGACTGGAATGAATATAAGGATTTGATAACGGCGGAGGCGAAGTCGGCCACCGGACGCGACCTTGAGATCAGAGGCGATATCAAGGCGGCCCTGTTGCCTTCGCCTGCTTTGGTCGTCCATGACGTTCACCTGGCCAATATCGAAGGCGCCTCGAGCGCCGATATGATCGCCCTGGAAAAGTTGGAAGTGCGCATTGCCCTGGCGCCGCTTCTGGGCGGCAATCTTTTGATTGAAGCCATCAAACTGATCAACCCGGTGGTCAATCTGGAAATCTTGTCGGATGGGCGTAACAATATGAGCTTCGTACCGGTATCCAAGGATAAATCCGGAGGTGACAAAAAATCACCCGCCAAGGCGCTGCCCTTCGGCGCCCCTGACGGGGATGGAAAAGTGCAGGGCGAAGTCGGCGGATTTGCCGTCCGGGTCGATAATTTCGTTATCGAAAAAGGATCCGTGACCTTCATCGACAATTTAGGCGGCACAACGGAAAAAATTGAAAACCTCAACGGCCGATTTGCGCTGCAGTCCCTGACCGGACCCATGGAAAGTTCCGGCAGCGCCGTGGTCAGGGGCATTCCCCTCAGCTTCGGCGTCAATATAAGTTCACTGGTTCAGGGACGGACCTTGCCGTTTAGCGTCGAAGTAACGGTTATTCCCGGCGGCGTCAAAACGAAACTTGCAGGGGCGCTCACCAACTTGGCCAAAGATCCCCAAGTCAAAGGGAAACTGACCGTCGAGGGTCAGAACTTGTCGGACTATATTTCCGCGCTTGCCGGAGGGGCAAAACTTCCCAAGGCGCTGGACCGGCCCTTCAGCGCCAGCGCCGATCTCATTGCGTCGGAAACCAGCACGGAAATATCCGACCTCAATATGCAGTTGAACGGCACCAAGGGGAGCGGCAAAATTTCCGTCAAGCTGGGCAAATCCATGGATGTGGACGCGACCCTGGCGATCAACCATTTTGACGTCGACGCGTTGTTGAAGCCGCCGGCCAGCACATCAAATAAAAATCAAAAAGGCGGCAAGGGCGGAAAAAAGAAACCCTCGCTGGCCGTCATTCCACCGAAAAAATCCGCGTTTGCCGCCGGTGGGGGCGGCAAGGAAGAAGCTTTCGGCCTTTCCAGCTTACCGGCCAAACTGAACGCAACGATTAATCTTTCCATCGAAGCCCTCACTTACAATAAGTCCGCCATTCGCCAGGCCAAACTGAACGCCTCTCTCGCCAATCAGGAAGTGACCATCAATCAGATGTCTGCTCTGCTGCCGGGAAGTTCGGATGTGGCGCTGTTCGGATTTGTCTCGGAACAGAACAAGCAACCGGTTTTCGAGGGCAACGTGGATATGACGACCAATGATCTCCGCCGTGTGCTTGAGTGGGTCGGCGTCGATGTCAACGGCGTCTCCAATGACCGGCTGAGAAAACTGTCGTTCGCCGGCCGGGTCAAAGCCGACAAAAAATCGGCGGAATTGGCGAAGGTGAACCTGAAAGTGGACAGCACGACCGTTAAGGGCGGCGCCAATATTGCGTTCAGGGCACGGCCTTCATTTGGGGCAAATTTTACCGTCGACCGGCTCAATTTGGACGGCTATTTACCGAAAGCGGGTGCTTCCCGAACCAATAGCCCTCAAGTCAGCGTAAAAGCCGCCGCCGAGCCGGGGAAAAAGGCTGAAAAAGCCGCCGCCGAAGTTGCTAACCCGCTGGCCGCGCTGAAACCGCTGGGCGGCTTTGATGCCAACCTTCTGTTGAGCATCGGCTCCTTGACCTTTCAAGGCGTGCCTGTATCGAAAGTGTCTCTCAATGCCACCCTGTTTAACGGCAATCTGAAACTGGCGCATCTTAGGACCCCGAACGCCGCCGGTCTGACCGTTAATCTTTCGGGCGGTATCGATGGGCTCGACGCAAATCCGATATTTAACCAGTTTTCATACGATGTGCGTGGGCGCGATCTTGGCCGGTTGATCAAACTGGCAGCCATTGAACTGCCGCTGACGGCCAAGCAGATCGGGCCGGTGCAATTAAAGGGGGTTCTCAACGGCCCGCCAAATAACCTTAAAATGCGCTCCGATCTATCGGTGGTCGGCGGCAAAATTAATCTGGACGGCAAAGCCAATCCGCTGGCCGACCAGCCGAGTCTGGATGCGGATTTCTCCATCCGGCACGGCAACCTGCCGGCTCTGCTGAGGCGGCTCGGCGCCGATTACCGCCCGGCGGGGAAAAAGATCGGCGGGGTGAATTTGAAAGGGCGGATTTCGGGAACGCCCATGAATATTACGGTCAGGGGTTTGGCGGGCCAGGCGGCCGGTATCGCCGTCAACGGGACCGCCGATGTCAACCTCACGGCGGCCCGCCCGAAATTGGCGGCCAATTTGACGACCGGCGATATTTTGCTCGATCGTCTGTTGCCGGCCAAACGGACAGCGGCGGCGCCGGCTATAAACGGACACCGCCGCGCCCTCTTTGACAGTCCTCTCTATCAACAGGCGTCGTGGCCGGGTCTAAAACGGATCCTCGAAAGTGACCGTCCTCTGATCCCGGTGGCGACCAGGCGGCGAAGCGTCTGGCCCGGCGATCCTATCGATCTTTCCTTGCTCCGCGATTTTGACGGCGATATCGGTTTGAAATCGAAATCGCTGACCTGGCAGAAATACCGGGTCGACGGCGTCGATCTGGCGGCGGCGCTCACAAACGGGGTTGCCGATATTCGCCGCCTGACCGGTAAAATGTTCGGGGGCGACTTAAAAGTCGACGGCCAGGTCATCGCCCAACAAATCGGCGGCCAGTACAAATCGCGGATTTCCGCCGCCGGAATCAATATGGGCGATGCATTGCGGGCACTGGGCACCAAGGGTTTCAAATCGGGCAGGTTCGATTTTGTCGGAGAATTGAGATCGGCCGGACGGTCGGTCCGGGAAATGATCGGAACCCTGAACGGCGGCGGCAATATGGCCATCCGCAAGCTGGATATATCCAGTGCGGGACGGGGGTCCATGCTGGCCAGCGCCGCCAGCCTGCTGACGTCTCTCAATCAGCTGGGCGGTAAACTGACCCGCGGCAAGGCCGGTCAGGGTGTGGCTGACTTCAACGGCAGCTTCCGCATCGTCAACGGAGTGGCCAGTTCCGACGATTTCTCATTGTCTTCCGGTGTGGGGGACGGTTCCGCCAAGGGCACCGTCGATCTGCCTAACTGGCGGATCAACGCGGCGGGGGAAATCCAATTGGCCAAAAACATCGCGCTTCAATTGTTGACCAAGCAGACCAACACGCCCCAGGTGGTGCCGTTCAAAATCTCGGGAGCCCTCGATGCGCCCGATGTGAAACTGGAAACCGGTAAGTTGATGAGCGGTATCCGCATTCCCGGCCTCGACAAGGGGCTCAATAAACAGCTGGACAAGCTGCGTAAGAAAAAAGGCGTGGGCGCCATCATCGATCAAATATTCCCTGGCGCCAAACCGTCTCAACCGCCGCCGCAGCCTTCCACCAGTGGCGGTCCCGGGCCGCAGTCGCCACCCCCGCAGCAAGCGCCACAACAACAGCAGCAAAAGCCGAAAGTCGAGGATTTCCTCAAAGGGATACTTAAGGGGCTGAACCGCTAAACTATTTGTCGTCTGATTGTTCGAGAACGTAGACCCGGATGGCGCTCGAGAGGTTCCCGGTTCTGGCTGCATCGATTTCCGTGACCAGTTGATTGACCGATTTACGCTTGGAGTCGGCAAGTTCCTTCAGCTTTATCCAGAACGCTTCCTCCAGGGAAATGCTGGTACGGTGGCCGGCGATGAGAACCGAGTGTTTGCGGAGATCGGTAGGGTTACCCGACAAATTCACGCTCATTTTTTCTTCTTCTTTTTCTTTTTGCCCTGCTTGGCATTTTGGGCCCGTTTGGCGGCCTCCCAGGCTTTGCGCGCCCACAGAACCAGTTCCTCTTCATCCTCCAAAAGGTCGACCGGCGCCTGCCAGTAGGGCATCCGCATGGGTTTGTCTTCGAAGGGTTTGAACTGGATCGATCCGGCTTCTTCATAGTCGGGCTGGTTGACCTCATCGACCCGGAGATAAAAATCGTCGCCGCCGGTAATCAAGGCAAACATCAGGCCGTCCAGATAGATGCCTGCGCCGCCGAACATGGGCCGTGCCGTGACGCCGTCCAGGGCGGACAGCAGATCGAGGATATAGTCGCGATATTCGGGGCTGACCGCCATCACACCATCCGTATCACAGCCAGCGCCCCGGCCCAGGCGCCGTTGATCAGGCAGGCGACGGCGAACAAATAGAGCGCCCGGCGGATATCGAGATGGGTTACCTGGGCGGTGCCGCTGCCGATCCAAGGCTCGCTCACCGTCGCTTGAGAGAACTTACGGGGACCACCCAGGGCAAACCCCAGCGCCCCGGCCATGGCCCCGATCGGCCAACCCCTTGGGGACCATCCCTTGTTGAGGGAGCGATATTTGCCCCCCTCCTTAAGCATGGTGCCGACCGCTTTGACCGGATTGGCGGACGGCGTAAACAGGCTGGCCAGCGAAAGGAACAAACCGCTCAACGGACCCGGGATCAACAGCAGAATATCGTTCAAGCGAGCGGCGGTGAATCCGAACGCCCTGTGCCGGGGTGTCTGGTGACCGATTTCAGCGGTCATCTGAGAGACAGTAACGAAGGCCAGAAGTCCGGGAAACCCGAACAGGACGTACCAGAAGACCGGCGCCACGGCCCGCTCGGCAAGGGCGGTGGCCAAAGTTTCGATACCGGCCCGGGCGATGCCGTGCTCGTCCATTTTTTCAGGCGCTTCGGTGATCATATCGGTGACGGCCACGCGGGCCGGTTCCAAGCCGCTGTCTCTCAGCGCCCGTCCGATTTTGAGCACCGGTGTGAATATTCCCCGCTGGCTTATCAACATGACCAGTAGCAGGGTTTCCAGCACCCAGGCGAAAGGGAAGTTTTGACTGAGCCAGGCAATGCACCAGCCGATCGCCAGACTGGCCGCCACCAAAACCATCGCCGCAATGGCGCCCCGAAGGGCGCGGTCTCCCTGGCTGCGGGTTTCCCGGTTCAGCTTGCGATCAAACCAGTTAACCAAATCGGCGATGATCGAAATGGGGTGCTTTGCCACGCGGGCCAGAATTGATAACCGCCCCACATAGGCCTCGATAAGCATAGCCAACAAGAGCAGGATAAGGGGATCTACCGCGCCAGTGTTGCCCGAAATGCCGAAAAGAAACATGCGGTTAGCATAAAGAAAAAGAGTACCAGGTACACTTTTTTTGCCCCTCAGGTGCCGGGCGAGGCCTCCGGCCTCTTGGCTTGCGGCGCAGTGGCGCCGACCCGCAGTCGCGGGCTTCAAAAGTCCCGACAGGGACTTTTGGATAAAATCTATCTCGATGAAACACTAAACCAAAGTCCCTATCTGGACTTTGTAAGCGCAAGTGCGCGCCGCGCCTGATGGCGCGTGAGCCAAGGGTTCGGAGAACCCGCCCGGCATCTTAGGGAAAATCAAATAAGCACCGCGATCCCCGGCAGGGTTTTGCCCTCCAGCCATTCCAGGAAGGCGCCGCCGGCCGTCGAGATATAGGAGAAACCTTCCGCCGCACCGGCATTGGCCAGGGCCGCCATGGTATCACCGCCGCCGGCCACGCTGAGCAGATTGCCTTCGCCGGTCAGGCGGGCCGCTTCGCCGGCGGTGGCATTCGTGCCATTGTCGAAGGGTTTGAACTCGAACGCGCCGAGAGGACCGTTCCAAACCACCGTTTTGCATCTGCCAAGAATTTCGAACAGGTGCACCACCGATTCGGGACCGACATCCAATATCATTTGATCGCCGGGCACGGCGTCAATAGATACCGTCGCAACTGCCGCGCCTTCTTTTAACTCTCCGGCGATAACGGCGTCGGTAGGCAGGATTACCTCACAGCCGTTTTCTTTCGCTTTGGCCACCACATCCCGGGCGGTGTCCGCCATATCCGCCTCACACAAGGATGCTCCGATTTCGGTGCCGCCCGCGAACAAAAATGTATTGGCCATGGCGCCGCCGATAACTAGATAATCCACTTTGGTGATGAGATTTTCCAAAACCCCCAGCTTGGTGGAGACTTTGTTGCCGCCGACGATGGCGGCCACGGGGCGGGCGGGATTTTCCAGGGCGTTGTTGAGAGCTTCCAATTCCTGCTGCATGAGCCGTCCTGCCACCGCCGGCAGCAGGCGGGCGATGCCGTCGATGGAACCGTGAGCCCGGTGAGCACATGAAAAAGCATCGTCCACGTAAATGTCACCCAAGGCCGCCAGCTTGGCGGCGAACGCCGGATCGTTGCCTTCCTCGCCTGGATCGAAGCGCAGATTTTCCAGTAGCAGCACTTCTCCCGTCTCGGGCGCTACATCCCAGCCGTCGTCAAACTGATTGTGGAACCGGACCGGGGTGCCGCTCATAAAACCCGTCAGCGCCGCCGCCAGCGGCTGCAACGTCAAATCGGCCACCGCTTGGCCCTTGGGCCGTCCCAGGTGGCTGGCCAGCACGATGGCCGCACCCTTGGAGATAATCTCCTCGATGGTGGGAATGACTTTTTCGATCCGCGTCGTGTCGGTGATTTTGCCGTCCCGGAAGGGAACGTTCATGTCGACCCGGAGCACCACCCGCTTGCCCGTCAGGTCGAAGGAATCGAGAGTTTTAAAACTTGCCATGGTGAATTCGCAAAGCCCGCTTGTTGTGATTACGCGGGCGGCACTATAGCGGTGGAGGGAGGGGGAAAAAAGGAACTATTGGGTTTTCAATTGAGCGATGGTGGCGGCGCCCATGATGGGGCCTTTGTGATCGTTCTGCAGGAAAACGGCGCAGCCCTTGCCGGTGTGTTTTTTGACGTCAGAGGCCGGGATGGTCAGGGTCAGGCGTTCACCGGTCCACTTGCCGATCTTGCGGAATTCGCGCACCACATTAACGTTGCGGACTTTGCGGCCGCGGTTCTCGCCCCGTCGGACCTTGGTTTCATGGAGGAGGTCGAACAGGGCCAGCCAGACCGAGGCCTCCGCCGGATGGGGGGAACCGGCGATCCGCACCTTCAAACTGCCGTCGGCAACTGATTCCAGCTTCATTTTGACGTCCGGCCCCAGTTGCGCCCGCTGCAATCCAACCCGCACGCTCTGACCGTCCGAGCCGGTGGCCTCGGTCATGCCGTGAATTACCATTTGAGGCGTATAGACATAGGATTTATTAAATGCCCGTGAATAGCCCCTTTGACGGACCGTGTTTCCGGGCAGAGCGAAGGGGTCTTTCCAGCCGATATAATCCCAATAATTGACATGGAAGGACAGACCGACAATGCCGTCCATTTGGGTCAACTGATCAAGCAGATCATCGGCCGGCGGACAGGACGAACATCCTTGGGAGGTGAACAATTCGATAATGATCGGGCTGCGTTCAGCTGCGTTCGGCTGAAGCGGCCACGTCAATCCCGCCACCAATACGGCAGCGAAAACACTCCTCAAGAGAATTTTAAATCCTTCTAATTTCATAATCCACACATAATGGATGGACCGTCGATGGGCCAATCACATGGCGGTGATCAGACGTGAAAAGGGGCTCCAAAAGGCGATTTGGAGCCCCAAAAGCGTTAAAATTTACGTGAGATACTAGAACGTCTATTTAGAAACACGCATTTACCTCTAGGCCGCTTTCAACTTGCGCAGCACATATTGCAAAATGCCGCCATGGCGGTAGTACTCCACCTCGTCGGCCGTATCGATGCGGCAGAGCAGCGCTATGTCCTCGGTGGAACCGTCGGCGCGGGTGATTTTGCACGGGATGTCCATGCGCGGATCGATGCCGTCGGCGATGCCGGTGATATCGAAGGTTTCCGTGCCGTCCAGGTTCAACGACTGCCGGTTCTGGCCGTCCTTAAACTGCAAGGGCAATACACCCATACCCACCAGATTGGAGCGGTGGATACGCTCGAAACTTTCCACGATCACCGCTTTGACGCCCAGCAACCGGGTGCCCTTGGCCGCCCAGTCGCGGGACGAGCCGGTGCCGTATTCCTTACCGCCGACGACCACCAGGGAGACGCCGTCGTCGGCGTACTTCATGGCGGCGTCATAGATGGGCATCTGGTCGCCCGACGGCTGGTGGACGGTGACGCCCCCTTCGGTGCCCGGCGCCATTTCGTTCCGGATACGGATATTGGCGAAGGTGCCCCGCATCATCACTTCGTGGTTGCCGCGTCGCGAGCCGTAGGAGTTGAAGTCCTGCTCCCTGACCTGATGCTCGTTCAGATAAGTGCCGGCTGGGCTGTCCAGCTTGATGTTGCCGGCAGGCGAAATGTGGTCGGTGGTCACCGAATCGCCCAGCACCGCCAATTCACGGGCGCCGTTGATGTCGGCAAAATCACCCGCTTCCGCCGCCATGCCTTCGAAGAAGGACGGATATTTGACATAAGTGGAGGCATCCTGCCAGGCGTATGTCTGACCGCCTTCCACGTTGATGTTCTGCCACTGTTTCGGGCCTTTCCAGACTTCTTCCGAATAGCGGGTCGCGAACATGTCGGTGGTCAGGTGCTGATCGACGGCCTCCTGGACCTGTTGGTTGGTGGGCCAGATGTCTTTCAAATAGACGGGGTTGCCGTCCGAATCCTTGCCCAAGGGATCCTTGTAGAGATCCCGGGTCATGGAACCGGCGATGGCGTAGGCCACCACCAGGGGCGGCGAGGCCAGATAGTTGGTCTTGATCTGAGCATGAATGCGGCCCTCGAAGTTCCGGTTGCCGGATAATACCGAGCAGACCGTCAGATCGCCGTCACTGATGGCGCCCGAAACCGGTTCCGGCAAGGGGCCGGAATTACCGATACAGGTGGTGCAGCCGAAGCCGACGATATTAAAGCCCAAAGCATCCAGATCGCCCTGGACACCGGCGGCTTCGAGATAATCCTTCACCACCTGGGAGCCGGGCGCCAGAGAGGTCTTCACCCAGGGCTTGGCCTTGAGGCCTTTTTCATTGGCGTTGCGGGCCAACAGACCGGCGGCCAGCAGGACCGACGGGTTGGAGGTATTGGTGCAGCTGGTGATGGAGGCGATCACCACGTCGCCGTCTTTGACCTCGTAGTCGCCGTCAGCGACCTTGACCGCGCCCTTGCCCCTTCCGACCGTGTCCAGCGCGCTTTCGAAGGCGCCGGCGGCGGTGGAGAGGGGAATGCGGTCCTGGGGCCGTTTGGGTCCCGAGAGTGACGGCTCGACCGTCGAAATGTCCAGTTCCAGTGTGTCGGTGAAGACGGGCTCCGGCGTGGACGCATCCCGCCACATGCCCTGGGCCTTGGCGTAGGCTTCCACCAAGGCCACCCGGGCGTCGTCTCGGGCGGAGAATTTGAGGAAGCGGATGGTTTCCTCGTCGATGGGGAAGATGCCGCAGGTGGCGCCGTATTCCGGGGCCATGTTGGCGATTGTGGCCCGGTCGGGCAGGGACAAGGCGTCCAGGGCCGGTCCGTAGAATTCCACGAACTTGCCGACCACGCCTTTTTCCCGCAGCATTTCGACCACGGTCAACACCAGATCGGTGGCGGTGTTGCCTTCTTTCATGTCGCCGGTCAGCTTGAAGCCCACCACCTCGGGGATCAACATGGAGACCGGCTGGCCCAGCATGGCCGCTTCGGCTTCGATGCCGCCGACGCCCCAGCCCAGGACCGCCAGGCCGTTGACCATGGTGGTGTGGCTGTCGGTGCCGACCAGCGTGTCGGGATAGGCGATGGTGGCGCCGTCTTCTTCGGCCGTCCAGACGGTTTGAGCGAGATATTCCAGATTAACCTGGTGGCAGATGCCGGTTCCCGGCGGCACGACGCGGAAATTATCAAAGGCGGTGGAGCCCCAACGCAGGAACTCATAGCGCTCCTGGTTGCGTTCGAATTCCAGATCGACGTTGGCGTCGAAGGCGTCGGCGGAACCGTGTTTGTCGATCATCACCGAGTGGTCGATGACCAGATCGACCGGGCTCAACGGATTGATCTTTTTGGGATCGCCACCGAGCTCGACCATGGCTTCACGCATGGCGGCCAGATCGACCACGGCGGGAACACCGGTAAAGTCCTGCATCAGCACCCGGGCCGGGCGGTAGGCGATTTCGCGGGTGGAGCTTTTGGTCTCCAACCATTCCGCCAGCGCCTTGATGTCGTCCACGTTGACGGTGAAATCGTCTTCATAGCGGAGCAGGTTTTCCAGCAGAATCTTTAAGGAAAATGGTAGTTTGGAAAGGTCGCCGAGGCCGGCTTCCGAAGCGGCCTCCAGGCTGAAATAATCGTAATCCTTACCGCCGACGTTCAACGTCCGGCGGGTTTTCATGGTGTCATGGCCGACAACTGACATGCGGGCCTCCTCTTGGGCTTAAAATAAATGAATGCGGGTTTGGAATTGAGGCCACTGCCTACACCATGAGACCGCCTTTTTCCAGCACAAGAATCACGAAATCGTTACATTTGACGCACAATCTCGCCACATTTAGGGGCTTTACTGGCTCAATCAGGCCTCCTGATACTAAGAGAGCAAAATCTCTCTTACCCCCCTATAGGCAGACACACTGCCAAACTTATCGGCTGGAAAGCACCCCCCTGACTTTCCAGCCGCTTTTTTTGCGGCTGGAAAGTTTAAAATTTATGTCTGGCCCGCCGCTTTTTTTATTAAAAATTGTACCAGGTACAATTTTTTTGTTTCTGGCTCACGGCGCAACTACGCCGTTGATCACTAAATTCCAAACCAAAGTCCTTATCAGGGCTTTGGCAAGCGCGACTGCGCGCCGCGCCTTATGGCGCGTGAGCCAAGAGAGCGGAGCGAACGCCCGGCGCCTGAGGGGCAATAAATAAGATTCTAAATAAATTGTATTCCGACCTGGGCTCCGATATTTAGGGGCTCATGTCTCAATTTACCGGCACTAACCTGGCCTGTATCCGCGGCGAACGTGTGGTGTTCGAGGCGCTTGAGTTCGCCATCAGTGAAGGCGAGGTCCTGTATCTCCGCGGCCGCAACGGCAGCGGCAAGTCGAGCCTGATCAGGGTGATGGTGGGTCTCTTGCGGGCGGTCGAGGGAGACATGTTCTGGAATGGCGAGAATTTGAGCGAAGACCCGGAGGGTCACCGCGCTCGCCTGCACTATGTGGGTCATCAGGACGCCATCAAGCCGGCGCTGACGGTGACGGAAAATCTCACTTTTTGGGCGGAGATGAGCGGTGTCGATGCCGGCAAGCAGACGGTACCTGAAGCCCTGGATGCCTTTTCCCTCAACCATCTGGCCAAGCTGCCCGCCCGGTTTTTGTCCGCCGGGCAGAAGCGGCGGCTCAATCTGGCGCGCATCGTCGCCAGTCCCGCGCCCTTGTGGCTGCTGGACGAGCCGACCAATTCCCTGGACAAGGAATCCGTTGCCGCCCTCTATGACGCCATCGCCCAACACCGGCAAAAAGGCGGCATGGTGGTGCTGGCGACCCATGACGATCTGACCGAAGACGTGCGTATTCTCGATCTGGGTGATTTTGAAGTTATAAAATTTAAAGCGGAGGGCGCCATAGCATGAACGTGTTTACGTCCTTGATCCGGCGGGAATTGCGGCTGGCCGTCCGCCAGGGGGCCGACAGTCTGATGGTGGTCATGTTTTTTGTCCTGGTGGTGGTCCTGTTTCCCCTGGGCGTTGGGCCGGAACCGGGCATTCTGACCCGTATCAGCGCCGGTGTCATCTGGGTGGCGGCGTTGCTGGCGGCCATGCTGTCCATGGACCGGCTGTTTCAGACGGACTATGAGGACGGCAGTCTCGATCTTTTGGTGCTGACGCCGCAGCCGCTGGAAATCCTCGTGCTGGCCAAAGCCTTGGCCCATTGGCTGACCACCGGCCTGCCCCTGATCATCATTTCGCCTTTGTTAGGCGTGCTGCTCAATATGGAAGTGTCTGGTTTTGCCGTGATGATCGCCGCCCTGGCCCTGGGGACACCGACCATGAGCCTGATCGGCGCCATCGGGGCGGCGTTGATATTGGGCGCCAGACGGGGCGGCGTATTGCTGTCCCTCTTGATCCTGCCTCTGTTCATCCCCACCTTGATATTCGGGGTCAGCGCGGTCGATGCCGCCCTCACCGAACTGACCTATAAGCCGCAGCTTTTGGTCCTGGGCGGTATGTTCCTGGCCGCCGCCGCCCTCTGCCCCTGGGCCAGCGCCGCCGCCATTCGCCAAGCAGTCGAGTAAAAAATTGTACCAGGTACAATTAATCGGATATTTGGTTTAATTGTACCTGGTACAATTTTTTATATACGCCAGGCGGTGGAATAGTTACCGATTTGTAATTTGAAATTGTGGGCTGAGTACCTTAACAACACCCGTTCAAATTAATTGTACCTGGTACAATTTTTCAAGTGTTCACAACTTCGTTAATTGGGTGGCTAAATTGAGTAAGATCAATTTGCGTTTTGGTTATTTTTCCTATATTCCCCGCCTTCGAAACGGAATCGAGAGACGGGTATTAGACCTGACGGTCACATTCCGGAGAGCTCGGTGAAAAGTTCTTTATCGGCTCTTGGATAGGTATCATTTTAGAATCGGAACATGTTCAACAGACTGGCCAACCCGACCCGCTTTTTAAAGCTGACCGCCTTTCTTCAACCCTGGGCGATCGGCGTCAGCGTGCTTTGCCTGGGCGCCGGTCTTTATCTGGGGCTGTTCTCGTCGCCGCCCGATTATCAGCAGAGCGAGACCGTACGCATCATGTATGTGCATGTGCCAGCGGCCTGGATGGCCATGTTCTGCTATGTGGGTCTGGCGGCGAGCTGCGCCGTGACCTTGATCTGGCGGCATCTGGTGGCTGATATCATCGCCAAGTCGACGGCGCCCATCGGCGCCTGTTTTACCTTTCTGGCGCTCTTGACCGGCTCGCTTTGGGGCAAGCCGATGTGGGGCACCTGGTGGGTGTGGGACGCGCGCCTGACATCGGTGTTGATCCTGTTTTTTCTCTATCTCGGCTATATGGTGCTCTACAACGCCTTCGACGATCACACCCGGGGCAGCCGGGCCGCCGCCATTCTGGCCATCGTCGGGGTGATCAATGTGCCCATCATCAAATTTTCCGTCGATTGGTGGAATACCCTGCATCAGCCCGCCAGTGTGGTTAAAATGGATGGTCCCGCCATTCATTCCAGCATGCTGGCGCCCCTGATCCTGATGGCGGTGGGCTATACGGCCTTTTATTTCTGGGTGCTGTTCGTCCGGGTGCGGGCCGAAATCAATGAAAACAAGCTGAGAGCCCTGCGTATCAGGCAGGCGGATGCGTAGACCGGAAGTACGAGGGTAACTGAAATGGCGTCATTTTTCTCCATGGGTGGATACGGCTCTTTTATTTGGGCGTCATACGGCGTGTCCGCCGTTGTCCTGATTGCCCTCCTGGTGCAAAGCCTGCGTTTTTTGAAAAATTCCGAAGCCGAACTGGCCCAGATGCAGCCGGCCGAAACGCAGAAGGAAAAAGAATGAAGCGCAAACACAAACGCCTGTCGTTCATATCTCTGGGAGTTTTGTTTCTCGCGGCGGCGGCGGCGCTTATCCTGACTGCCTTCGAAGACAACATCGTCTTCTTTCACAGCCCCACGGATTTAACCCAAAAGCAGTTCCGCCCGGACCAGCGCCTTAGGGTCGGCGGTCTGGTGGAGGAGGGCAGCGTCGAGAAAGAAGAGGGCGGCACCGTGGCGCTGTTCAAGGTGACCGATTTGACGTCGTCGGTGCCGGTGCGGTTCAAAGGCATTCTGCCCGATCTGTTCCGGGAAGGCCAAGGCATTGTCGCCGAGGGCCATTATAAGGACGGCGTCTTTGTCGCCACCGAAGTTCTGGCCAAGCACGACGAAACCTATATGCCCCCGGAAGTGGCCGAGGCCCTGAAAAAGTCGGGCCAATGGAAAGAGCCTAAACCCAAGGAGTAAACAGGAGCCTTAACCTGTATGATTGTCGAGACCGGACACTTTGCGCTTATCCTGGCGCTGTGCGTTACCATCGCGCAGGGCGTTTTGCCGTTGGTGGGTGCGCACCGGCGGGACGCCAATCTCATGGCCATCGCGGCCCCGGCGGCGATTGTTCAGTTTTTATTGGTGGCGGTATCCTTCGCGGCCTTGACCCATGCCTTTGTGACGTCCGATTTTTCCGTTCTTAACGTCGCCAAGAACTCCCACACCGCCAAGCCCATGCTCTATAAGATCTCGGGCGTCTGGGGCAATCACGAAGGCTCCATGTTGCTGTGGGCTTTGATCCTGGCCATCTACGGCGCCGCCATCGCTTTGTTCGGCGGCAACCTCCGGCCGTCCCTTAAAGTCCGGGTGTTGGCCGTGCAGGCCCTGGTCGCCATCGGCTTTCATCTGTTTATTCTGCTGACCTCCAATCCGTTTCAAAGACTGGTGCCGGCGCCGGAGCAGGGCAACAGCCTCAATCCGTTGTTGCAGGACCCCGGTCTCGCCTTTCACCCGCCGCTGCTTTATTTAGGCTATGTGGGTTTTTCCATCACCTTTTCCTTCGCCGTCGCGGCGTTGATCGAGGGGCGGGTGGATGCCGCCTGGGCCCGCTGGGTCAGGCCCTGGGCGTTGGCCGCCTGGGGGTTCCTGACCGCCGGCATCGTGCTCGGCTCCTGGTGGGCCTATTACGAGCTGGGCTGGGGCGGCTGGTGGTTCTGGGACCCGGTGGAAAACGCCTCCTTCATGCCCTGGCTGGCGGGTACGGCGCTGCTGCATTCGGCCATCGTTTCGGAAAAGCGGGATACCTTGAAGGCCTGGACTATTTTTCTTGCCATCATCGCCTTTGCCTTGAGCCTGTTGGGCACCTTCCTGGTGCGCTCGGGCGTGCTGACCTCGGTGCACGCTTTCGCCTCCGATCCCAGCCGCGGCGTTTTCATTCTGATTCTGTTGCTGATCACCATCGGCGCTGCCTTTGGCCTGTTCGCTTGGCGGGGGCCCAACCTCAAGGGCGTCGGGTTGTTCCAGCCGGTCTCAAGAGAGGGCGGCTTGCTGCTCAACAATTTCCTGCTGACCGTGGCCGCTGCATCGGTGCTGCTGGGCACGCTCTATCCGCTGTTCCTGGATGTGTTGGAACTGGGCAAAGTGTCCGTCGGCGCGCCTTATTTTAACAGCGTATTCGTGCCCATCATGATTCCATTGGTGTTGGCCATGGGTATCGGTCCCATGCTCAACTGGAAGCGGGGCGACGCCATGACGGCCATGGGCCGGGTCAAACTGGTGGCGTTGGTGGCGGTGCTGGCCGGGTTCGCGGCCTGGCTGCTGATCGACCGGGCATCTGCCCTGGCGGCATTTGGGATGGGTCTGGCGGCCTGGCTCCTAATTGCCACCCTCAAGGAACTGGCCGACCGTATTCATCTGTTCCGCGCACCCGCGGCCGAGAGCGCCCGCCGCTTTTTGCGCCAGCCAAGAGCCAGCTGGGGGATGACCCTGGCCCACGCCGGGCTGGCCATCGGCATTGCCGGCATGACCGCCTCCAGCGCCTGGAAGGTGGAAAATATTCAAATGATGAAAATCGGCGATCAAGTCGAAGTGGCCGGATTTACCTACAGCTTGAAAGCGGTCAATCAGGTCAAGGGACCCAATTACCAAGCCATGCGGGGTATCTTCGAGGTCTCGCGTGGCGACGATTTCAAGTTGATCCTGGAGCCGGAAAAAAGGGTCTATGGCAGCCGTAGCCAGCCGACCACCGAAGCGGCCATCTATCCCACCTTCTTCGGCGATCTTTATGCCGTGATCGGCGACTTTAACGAAAAGAGCGGCGGATTCGTCACCCGCATCTACTTCAATCCCCTGGTGGCCTGGATGTGGGTCGGCGCGCTCATCATGGTGATCGGCGCGGGTATCAGTCTCTCGGATCGCCGTCACCGCATCGGCGCACCTTCGCGCCGGTCGGTAAAAGGAGCGGCGGCAACCCCATGAGGCGTTTATCCTACTTCATACCTTTGGCGGTTCTGGCGGTATTGGCGGTCTATTTTTCCTTGGGACTGGGACGCAATCCCAACACCCTGCCGTCGGTACTGATCAACCAGCAGGTGCCGGATTTCGACCTCAAACCCATTAAAGGGTCCGACCGCGGGTTCTCCAGCGCCGACCTTAAAGGCAAGGTGTCCCTGGTGAATATTTTCGGTTCCTGGTGCGTATCATGCCGGATCGAGCATCCTTTTCTGATGGATCTGAAGGAAAAAGGCGTCATTCCCATCTACGGCATCGACTGGCGCGAGGTGGACGATGACGCCGGTCCCAACTGGCTCAGGAAATACGGCGATCCCTATACCCTGATCGGCAACGATCCCAAAAGCAAAGGCGCCATCGCTTTCGGTGTCACCGGTGCGCCCGAGACTTTCTTCGTCGATAAGCAGGGATTCATCCGTTACAAGCATATGGGTCCCATCACCGAACAGAATTGGCGGGACACCTTGTTCCCCATCGTCGAGGAGTTGCGCCGCCAATGAGGTTGATTCTGCCGCTTCTGGCCGTTCTGATGCTGGCCGCTCCCGTCGGGGCCGTCGATCCCCAGGAGGTTTTGACGGACCCGCTATTGGAAAAGCGGGCCCGGTCCATCAGTCTCGGCCTGCGCTGCGTCGTCTGCCAGAACCAGTCCATCGACGATTCCGACGCCCAACTGGCCCGCGATCTGCGGCTGCTGGTGCGGGACAGATTGACCGAAGGTGACAGCGATCAGGAGGTGGTGGATTATATCGTGTCGCGCTATGGCGATTTCGTCCTGCTGCGCCCGCCGGTCAAAGGTGTAACCTATGCGCTGTGGTTCGGGCCCATATTGATCGCGTTGCTCGGCCTGCTCGGCCTTATCCTCTATTTCCGGCGGCAAAAGGCCGCCATCGCCGCTCCCATTCAGGAGTCTCCGTTGAGCGACGATGAGCGGCAACGGCTCGACAGCTATCTCGAAAAGGATGCCGATCAGTGAGCCTTTGGATCGCCATTGTCCTTTTGACACTGATCGCTCTGGTGGCGCTGGTCGGACCGTTGATCCGGCGGGCGGCAGGAGGGCGGGACGATCACGACCGGGCCGTCTATCAGGATCAGCTCAACGAAATTGACCGGGATCTGGAACGGGGGGTTTTGAACCAAGCCGAAGCCGAAGCCCTTAAGACGGAAATTTCCCGCCGCATGATCAAAGCCGCGGATACGGAAACAGGGGAAGACGCCGCCGCCCAAAATGAAATTCAAGCAGGCGGTATTCGGATCGTGCCCGCCGTTTTTCTGATTGTCATTGTGCCCCTGGCGGCGCTCGGCCTTTATCGCCATTTGGGGTCGCCCGATAAGCCCGATATGCCGTACGCGTCCCGCACCTTCGCGCCCACCGAGGATCAATCCCAGGCCCAGGCTTCTGCGGAAATGAATAGTCTGGTCGACAATCTGAAACGCCGTATGGAGCAAAATCCGGAAAAGCTCGACGGGTGGCTGCTGTTGGGGCGTTCCTTGATGTCACTGGAGCGGTTCGGGGAAGCGGCCGAGGCTTATACCAAGGCTCACCATCTCGCCAACCAACCGAAGCTGGTCCGTGCCGACATAACCGCCTCCCTGGCCGAAGCTGCTTACATGGCGGCGGGGGGACGCTTTACACCCCTGATCAGAGACTATCTGACGGCGGCCCGGGCTGCCGCGCCGCGCGAATCCAAGGTGCTGTTTTATCTCGGTCTCGATCTGGCCCGCCAGAAAAACTATGGGGACGCCGTCCAAATCTGGACCGACCTCTTGGCGATAACGCCGCCCCAGGCCCCCTGGCGCGCCAATTTGCAGCAGCAGATCACCAAAGCCGCCAAAGCGGGCGGTATCGATGCTGCCGCCGTTAAACCCCAACTGGCGCCCGTGCAGGCGATGGCGCCGGCCGGCCCGACCGCCGAAGACGTGAAGGCGGCGGGGGAAATGACCGATGAAGACCGTCAGGCCTTTATCCGCTCCATGGTGGCAAGATTGGCCGAGCGCCTGAAGGATGCGCCCGGTGATATCGACGGCTGGAAACGTCTGGCCCGCGCCTACGAAGTGCTGGGAGAAACGGAAAAGGCGGCGGAAGCGGTCAAGCGTATCCGTCAACTAGAAGGCAATAAATGAACCGGCGCATTCCGACATCGGCGCTTATGGCATTTCTTTTGTTCCTGCTCTCGGCGGGACATTCACCGGCCGCGGATAAAATCGAGAAATTCCTCCGGTACGCCCATGACGGTAAAATATCCTTCGGCAGACTCGTCGGAGACAATATCCGGGAACTGCGCGGCGATATTTTCAATACGCCGGTAGAGACCGGGCGGAGCGTTAAACTGGCCGATGTCCGTATCCTGATCCCCACCGAACCGACTAAGGTTCTCGCCGTCGGCATGAATTACCGGTCGCATCTGGCCTCGTCCAGTGATGGACCGCCACCCCTGTTCGCCAAGTTTCCCAGCTCGTTGATTGCCCATGGCGACGAATTGATGATCCCTAAGGATGCCGGAAATCCTCACTATGAGGGGGAAATGGTGATTGTCATCGGAAAAGTAGCGAAAAATGTGCCGGAAAAAGAGGCCCACCATTACATTTTCGGTGTGACGGCGGGCAACGACGTCAGTGAACGCACCTGGCAATCGACCGATCTCCAATGGCTGCGCGGTAAAGCCAGCGATGGCTTTGGTCCGGTGGGACCGTATGTCGTCAAAGGCCTGAATTACAACGATTTAAAAGTGGAAACCCGGTTAAATGGCGAGGTTAGGCAATCGGAAAGCACCAAAATGATGATCCACGGCGTTGCCAAAATTGTCAGCTGGTCGAGCCGGTATTTTACGCTGATGCCCGGCGATCTGATCTTCACCGGCACGCCCGGCTCCACACGAGGTATGAAGGCGGGCGATATCGTAGAAGTTGAAGTCGAAGGCGTAGGTGTTTTGCGCAATAGATTGGTACGTAACAATAGGTAAAAATTTCATTTTATGCGAACTTGTCACTTGGCAGCGCCCAATAGTTACAATATCTTCTCTGCCGGTAATATGAAATAGGTTGGAAATGTCCCAAGATAAACATCGTTTGGTTACCCGTGCGGATTTTGACGGCGTTGTCGCCGGGGGGTTGCTGATAGAATTGGATTTGGTCGGCGATGATGTCGTTTTTGCCGAACCCCGCGACGTGCAAAAAGGCAACGTAAAAATCGAAGCCGGTGATATCACGACGAACCTACCCTTTGTCGAAGGCGTGCACCTCTGTTTCGACCATCATTTGAGCGAAACCGTGCGGGTCGGTGCGCACAAAAATCATGTTATCGATCCTAATGCGCCGTCGGCGGCCCGTGTGGTCTATGACTATTATGGCGGTGAGCAAGGTTTTCCGAAAATTTCCCAGGAAATGATGGACGCGGTCGATAAGGCCGATTCCGCCCAGTATTCGGAAGCCGAAATTCTGGCCCCCCAAAACTGGACCATGCTTAATTTCCTGCTTGATCCGCGGACGGGATTGTCCCGGTTCGGTGACTTCAATATTCCGCACGAACAGTTGATGCGGGATATGATGATTTATTGCCGCCATCATCCGGTTGAAGAAATTCTTCAAATTCCCGATGTCGAGGAACGGCTCCACATTTTCCAGGAACATGAGGAATTTGCCGAACTTCAGTTGAAACGGTGTGCGTCCATCGACGGCGATATTGTGGTCGCCGATCTGCGTGGCGAGGAAAAGATATACGCCTGCAACCGTTTCCTGATTTACGGCCTGTTTCCAAGCGCCAAGGTCTCGATTCACATTTATCCCGGCGACACCGAGGACAAAACCCTCTTCGCCGTCGGCCGGTCGATTTTAAACCGCGCGTCCCACGCCAACATCGGTCTCTTGATGCTGGAACACGGCGGCGGCGGACACGAAGCCGTCGGCACCTGCCAGGTGGAAAACGAAATTGCCGACGACGTGCTGCTCAATATGATCCAGCGCATCAACGAAGAGGGATAATTTCCTCGTATATTAAGACGGTTTTTTGGGGGCCAGCAGCGTCGCCGTGCCGTCGATGACGACCTTGTCACCCACCCGGCAAACCGTTTCCAGTTCCACCATGTCCTTACCGTCGATCAGCTTTACGGCTTTAACTTCGGTGGTAACCGTATCCCCCAACAGGACCGGCGCTTTGAATTTCAGGTTTTGGTTGACGTAGATCCAGCCCGGGCCCGGGAACACGCGCCCGAAAACGGCGGATATAAAGCCGGCAACCAGCATGCCGTGGCTGATGCGCTGCCCGAAAATGGAGGTTTTGGCGTAGTCCTCGTCGAGATGGACGGGATTGTTGTCGCCGCTGATACCGGCGAAGGCGATAACGTCTTCTTCGGTCACGGTTTTGGAATACTCGCCGGTCATGCCTTCGGCGATATCGTCGAAATAACGTAATTCAGGTTGCCCCATAGTTTATTGTCCTCGTGATAGAGATTAAAAAATTGATTGGAATAATTTGTCGATTAGCTGTCGCGGGAGAGACTATCCAGCCGTTGTTGCATTTCCGCCAATTCGCGTTTCAGCTTGGCGATTTCCTCTTCATTGTCGCCGTCATCGTTGGTGGTGGCCGCTGGATCGGAATCGTCGCCGGTGTCGTCTTCGGTCGCGGCTCCGCCGAACATACCCATGGATTTTTGAAACATTTCCATATTGTTGCGGCCGATTTCCGCCAGCTGTTCCATGGTTCCGTTGCCGCCGAACATGCTCTGCATCTGTTCCATCGCCTGCTGTTGGTTGGCTGCGAATGTCTGAATGCTTTGTTCGAGAAAAGACGTCAGATCGGAACCAATGCCGTCGCCGTATAGCTTGAGAATCTGCCGTAAATAGTCGGTCGGGAACATATTATTCCCTTTGTTTTCTTCATCGGCGATTATTTGGGCCAAAACCGACCCGGTCAGATCGCTGCCGGACTTGGCATCCTGCACCTCAAATTCGACACCGTCTTTGACCAAGGCGTGAAGATCGCTCAGGGTGACGAATTCCGCCGTCGACGTATTGTAAAGGCGGCGGTTGGCGTATTTCTTGATCACCAGCGGATCACGATCCGAGGTGTTGCCGGTGGACGATTCTTTACTCAAAATGGGCCTCTTTCTCTTATTTTACGCCCTTTATCGGGATTTCATGGGGCGAAGTTCCAGCAATACTGCCACAAACCGTCATATTTTTGTAGTGCAAAATTAATTTTTTGCAATGCAAAATAATAGTTGACATTCAACCACAACAGGACTAGATTATTTTGCATTGCAAAAACCTGTTTTTAAACTCGCCCGTTTAAAGACCGATTTAAATTAGAACCCGAATTAGAGAATGAAATTAGAGGAATAGGAAAATGACAAACAAAGCTAAAGCCAACGCCGCTGATAAAGCCATGGCCACCGCCGCCGAAGCCGTTGAAAAAATTACTGCCGTCGGTAACGAAACCCTCAGCAAAGTTGAAACCGGTTATGAAAAAGCGTCCGTTGCCAGCCAGGCCAATTTCGATGCCAGCCTGAAAGCCTCGGAAGCCGCCGTTGCCGGCATGAGCGCTTACACTGAGCAGGTTTTCGACTACACGAAAAATGCTTTTGCCGAAAACATGGAATTGATGCAGAAAGCGTTTGCCGTGAAACAGCCGCAGGATCTGGTTGAGCTGCAAATCGAAGCCGCCAACAATTCGGTTAACCGCGTCGTCGCGCAGGCCACCAAGCTCAACGAAATTGCTGCCGATACGGCCGCAAAAACAATTGAGCCTTTGAAAGCCCAAATGGAAAAAACTGTCGAAAGCCTCAATCAATCCTTTGCTGCCTAAGCACTCAGGATTTCTACAGTTACCATAGTGCGGGCGCAGAGCTGACCAGGCTTTGCGCCCGCGGCTTGTTTAAGGTCTGTGAGAGGCCTATTTTAGGCGCCGGTTAAGGCCGCTTAGACAGGAAAGTTCAATTGGACCCGATTCGGGATCGGGCGTCCGTCGAAACGAATTAAGAAAGGAAATCCCATGTCTGACAGCAAAGACGCAAAAGGGAACGATAAAAATAAAAACGGAAATGCTGAATTTTTCGAATTTGTCGAAAAAATGGGCGCCGATTTCACGGATAATATGAGTAAATTCGCCGACCAATGGAACGGCCAGTGGAACAGCCAATGGAACGAGCAGTTGGCCAATTGGTATACCGCCTGGATCAACGAACTGCCGGAGAGTTTTACCCAGGACGCTTCCGGGGACGCCGCCAAGACCGACGCTTTCGATATACGGAAAAGCCTTGAAGAGATGGCCGGGGGGATGGCCGGGGGAATGGCAGGCGCAGCGCTGCCGAAAATCGACACCGCCAAGGTTATGGAAGCTCAAATCGAGCTGTGGCAGAACTATCAGACGCTTTGGATGAACACGACCACGGCGCTGATGCAGCAATTCGGCCAGACCGAGGAAGACGAAAAAGAACCTGGGCAGGAAGTGATTGTGCCCGATGCCGGCGATTACCGCTTCAAGGATTCCGAATGGAGCGTCAACCCGGTCTTCAGCTTCATCAAACAGTCCTACCTCTTAAACAGTCACTGGCTGCGCCAGATGGTCGATCAGACGGAAGGCGTCGACGAAGCCACGCGTATGAAAATCGAATTCTACAGCCGCATGCTGGTGGACGCCATGGCGCCCACCAATTTCGCCCTGACCAATCCCACCGTGCTGCGGGAAATGAAGGAAACCGGCGGCCAAAGCATTGTCCAGGGCATCACCAATTATATCGAGGATCAGCAGGCCGGTTTCGACACCATGCGGCCCCGGCACACGGACATGAGCGCCTTTAAGGTGGGCGAGAACGTCGCCACCGCCGAAGGCTCGGTCATCTTCGAGACCCCCATGATGCAGTTGCTGCAATTCACGCCCACCACCGAAGAAGTCTACAAAAAACCGCTGATGATCGTACCGCCGTGGATCAACAAGTTTTATATTCTCGATCTCCGGGAGGATAATTCCTTTATCCGCTGGGCCGTCGGTCAGGGATATACGGTGTTCGTAATTTCCTGGGTCAACCCCGACGAAACCTATGCCGACAAAAGCTTCGACGATTACGTGAAGGACGGCATATTCGCCGCCCTGGAGGCCATCGAGGAAGCCACCGGTGAAAAGCAGGTGACGGCCATCGGTTATTGCATCGGCGGCACCATGCTGGCGGCGACCCTGGCTTACATGGCAGAGCATAACGACGACCGAATTTCGGCGGTTACCTATTTCGCCGCCCAGGTCGATTTCGAAATGGCTGGCGAATTGCTGGTGTTCACCGATGAACAACAGGTCGCCATGCTGGAGCCCAAAGTGCGGGAGCAGGGCTATCTCGACGGCGCGTCCATGGCGTCTACATTCAATTCGCTGCGGGCGAACGATCTGATCTGGTATTTCGTCATCAACAACTACCTGATGGGCAAGCAACCGCCGGTCTTCGACCTATTGTACTGGAATGCGGATTCCACGCGTTTCCCAGCCCAGTTGCTGTTGGACTATTTGCGTAACATGTATCAGCAAAACCTGCTGTCCCAACCGGATGGATTTACTCTTCTGGATGAGAAAGTGGACCTGAGGAAAATCAAAATTCCCACCTATATCCAGGCCAGCAAGGAAGACCATATCGCACCCGCCGAATCCGTTTATAAAGCCGTCAACCTCTATTCGGGGCCGGTCAAGTTCATGCTGGCGGGCTCCGGCCATATCGCCGGCGTTATCAATCCACCGGCAGCTGAAAAATATCAGCACTGGACCAATACGAAGAAAAAATCCTATGGCGAATTCGAGGAATGGTTCGAGGACGCTAAGGAGCATAAGGGCTCCTGGTGGGGAGATTGGGACAAATGGCTGTCGAAAAAATCCGGCGCCAAGGTCAAAGCCCGCAAACCCGGTGAAGGCAAGCTTAAGGTTATCGAAGCCGCGCCCGGCAGTTATGTGAAGACTCGGTCCTAATCGGACCCGCCAATTGGACAAGGAGACTATGGTATGAAATTTTCTGTTGATATCGATTGCACCGCCCAGGAAGCAAGGACGTTTTTGGGCCTTCCCGACGTCGAGGCGTTTCAAAAATCCATCATGGAAAACGCCCAGGCGCAGATGGAAGAGCAGATGAAATCTCTCGATCCTGAAGCACTGATGAAATTGTGGATGCCCGATGGCGTCGCCGGCACCGTTCAGTCCTGGAAGGAATTGCAGGAAAACTTCATGGCTCAATTCACCCAGATGGCGTCCGGACAGACCGGCAAAAAGTAATATGGTTTCGGTTACAGTTTACGAAACTCCAAATTAAATAAACTGTCACCGAAATCCACCGAAATAACTGAAACTGCTCGTCTCATCCGGCTGCAGATTGATGCTTTCGGATATCCACCTCTAGAAATTCAGCCGCCATCTGTGCTTATATTGTGATCTGCAACTGAAAAGATGAAACGGACCCGACATGACGGATGAGCAGCAAACTGACGGTTTGGATAAAACCGTGGAACGGCGCGACGAAGACGACCGGCGTGAAGAAGATATCGAGCCGGAATCCGATAAACGGGCTGAGGGAGACCGCCGGGACGATATGGATCGGCGAGGCATCCACATAAATCTGGAAAATCCCAATGAAGAATTCGTCCACGAAGTTGTCACCTGGCTGATCGACAACACGGGGGAAAGCTGGAGCATGGGACCTGCCGAACACGAACCGGCCGAAAGTCCGGTTGCTTGGCGGATCAGGTTCGAGCGACAGGTGGACAAAGATGCATTCACCGACTGGCTCGATACATTTGCGGCAGCATAGAAATTGGCGCAGGGAAGTCCCACCGACCAATCTGAATAAAAGGAATTGACCATGAACGCGGATGATGCCGTTGCGGGCGGTGAACAGTGACCGCATTGAAGTGGGATGCCAATGGTGACTGCTGCCGCGTCGGTGGAGTTTCAATCAATCGCATTGTCGATCTCGAAAATTCTCCGTTTGAAGCCGCCGCCATTTATCCTGACGCCACACTGGATATTGTCCGTCCCCTGGTGGAACGGTTTGGTGAATTGCATTTCGATGCCGCCAGCCTGGACCTTCTTCTCAGCTTTCATGCTTATTTGATCCGCACCGACAAGCACACCATCCTTTTGGATCTATGCTGCGGCAACGACAAAAAGCGCCCCACCCGGCCCGCCTGGCATCTAAGGGATGGACCGTTTCTCGACAATCTGGCCGCCGCCGGTGTTCAATCCGAAGACGTGGACTTTGTACTGTGCACCCACCTTCATGCCGACCATGTGGGATGGAACACCCGCCTGATCAATGGTGATTGGGTGCCCACTTTCACCAACGCCCAATATCTATTCGCCGAGAAGGAATATGATCATTGGCGGCGTGAGCATGAAAATAATCCTGAAGAATCAGTGCTTTATGGATCTTACTTAGACAGCGTGCTGCCGGTGATCGATTCGGGTCAGGCCAAGCTGGTGGCGCCCAACCATGCCGTGGAGAACGGGGTGTATCTCGAGCCCGCTTTCGGCCATACGCCGGGAAACGTCATGCTGCATGTGGAAGACGGTGGCGACCATGCCATCCTTTGCGGCGACGCCATCCACCACCCGGTACAACTCGCCTATCCCGACTGGTCCACCGGATTTTGCACCGACCCAATCCAATCCCGGTCCACCCGCATGGCGCTTTTGGAAGATTACGCCGATACCAAAACCCTTCTCCTGCCCGCCCATTTCCAATCCCCCGACTACGGCCAAATCGGCCGAGATGGAAACGGTTATCGAATTCTGCGGTAACCGGCAGGCGGGAAAAATGGTTTTTACCCCGGCTGAAATTATTTCAAAAAATTTCATTTAGCTTCATTCCGTTTCCCCTTGACCGGTATCAAACACATCGATTTCTAATTAAATATAAAATGTGCCTGATTTTGTTGTTCTAATGATTTCTGTTCAGGTGCATCTGTGGTTAGACCGCGTTCATTTGATTCTTTTCGCAACAAGTACCAGAAATTTTTCTGCGTCTACCTTCAATGGGAGGGTCCGTGGCACGGCCCGTCTGACGACCACCCCGGAAGAGTAAAGCGGCCTTCCAACCGGCGGTTGATGGTCGAGAAAATACTCGACAGCGCACTCAAAGGCGATTGGGCCATCCAGACATTCTCACGTACCAAGCAGGCGCCGATTTACCGGGTTCACGTCACCACCCAATCAGATCTAATCGCTTTTAAACAATTACTGCCTCTAAACCACCGCCCCACCTTTAATTCAGAGGATGCCGCGAACACCTTGGTTTACGAGGGCAAATTTACTGAAAACGATTATACGTCCTGGGAATCCAAATCTGTCTTGAAGTATCAGACAACAAACAATTTTACCTTTGCCAAAGGAGAAGTGAGATGAATTTTCTTTCGAATTTTAAAATTGGTGTCCGAGTTTTACTGGCTCTCGTTGCACCGATCATCGGATTGTTATTTTTCTCTGGAAATTCCGTGATCGATAAATACGGGCTTTCAAGCGAAATCGGGCAAATTGAAAAATTGGCTCATTTGGCGCCTTCTATCAGCGCCACAGTGCATGAATTGCAAAAAGAGCGCGGTGCGTCAGCAGGATTTATCGGTAGTAAGGGTAAACGCTTCGCCGACATTCTTCCCGCCCAAAGAAAAGTAACCAATGCCAAACACAAAGCGCTAAAAGTGGCTCTGGCGAATTTCGACACCAGCCCCTACAGCGATAGTTTTCGAAATAAGATCACCACTGCCCAGACTGCACTGGCCCAACTCGGCGCCAAGCGGCAAGGGGTGTCGACATTTAAACTGACCATCCCTCAGATGGCCAAATACTATACACCGACCATCGCCAAATTGCTGGCCATCGTCGAAGAAATGGCGCTGCTCAGTTCCAATGCGAAAATCACCAACGCCGTTACGGCCTATACGAGTTTTCTCCAAGGTAAGGAGCGCAACGGTATCGAACGGGCGATGGGCGCCGGCGGTTTCGGCGCGGGTAAATTTGCGCCGCCTATATACAAGAAGTTCATCGAGTTGATCGCCGAACAGAAAATCTTTTTCGGTATATTCAAGAATTACGGGACCGAAGAACAGTTCGCCTATATGAAAAAAACCATGGTTGGCAAAGATGTCGACGAAGTTGCCCGCATGCGCAAAATAGCCATCACCAGCCCGCAAACGGGAACCTTGGAAAATATCGAAGGCCCGTACTGGTATGCCACCATTACCAAAAAAATCAATTTGCTGAAAAAAGTCGAAGACAATATCTCGGCGTGGCTGGTTCAGCTTTCCGAG
>CAZNLR010000005.1:0-149003 GCA_964574215.1 uncultured Rhodospirillaceae bacterium
AACCACGGTGCAAAGGAGAGTACAAATAAATAAAGCGGCAGGAACGATCAGGTTCATGCCGCTTGTATAGCCGAGATTCTTAGGAAGTGAAATGGACGGAAGGGTTAAATTGAGGTCAAATTAATCAAGATTTTCCCGCATGGATTCGTCGCAGTTACCTAAAATCGCTACCACTTGTTCACCCAACTTCAATTCCGACCAATCCGCGGCGTTTTGATAGATGGCCTCGACGAAGGCTTGCACCACCAGGGCAAGGGGCGGCGTGGAAGCGACGGGGATGGGCTCGAAGCCGCCGCCGCCATCTTGGCTGCGGACCAGTTTTTCTTCTGACACATCGTCATAGACTAGAATTTCGTTGTCCCGAAAGACTGCGAAACGCCTTAATTTTTCGGATCTGTGATTGTTCAATTCTACTTTTGCCGTCAATCCCGTTTCCCATTCCAACTCAACGGCAATTGATTCGGCTCGACCGCCCTCAACCTCATAGCTGCCGATTTGCCGGGCGGAAATACTTTCGGGATACTTTCCGACGATATCAAGGATCATCGCAAAGTCGTGCGCCCCCCAATCCCAAAGAACGGGCGCATCTTTGCGGAAGGGTCCCCAGTTTCCGGAACCGGAATAAATTTTGTCAACGCGGTTCCATTCCGAAACCAAATTCTTCAAAGCGCCAAAGGCGGGGCTGTACAAATGTGTATGATCGACCCGAACCAAAGCACCATGTTCTTCGGCCGCCTCGACCAACAGCCGCGCTTCGGATATATCCAGCGTCAATGGCTTTTCGATCAAAACGGGCAGGCCCGCTCCTATAGCCTCCAGGGCGATTTCTGTGTGAGTGGCGGGCGGCGTCGCGATAATCAGGCCGTCGATTTCACCGTCACCAATCAATGATCGCCAGTCGGTGGCCACATTGCAGTTCCTATCCACCAGCCCGCCGCTTTCCGGATTGCGGCTCACCAGGTGGGTCAGGGTAACGCCGTCCAGCGCTTTTATTGTCTTGATATAATTACGGCCCCATCGGCCGGCGCCGACCAGCGCCAATCGAATATTATTGCTCACCGGTATAGACGTTATCGGTCCAGGACAGGAATCTGGATAGGCCGTCTTCAAAGCCGACAATGGGTTCAAAGCCCAACTGCAAATGGGCTTTGCGAATATCGGGACTTCGCCGCATGGGTTCATCGGCGGGATAGCTGTCGGGATATTCGATCAAATCGTAGGAGAGTTTTCTCTTCGACACGTTTTTAAGAGCATTCGCCAGATCGACCATGGAAACCTCGGGTTTCGGATTGCCGATATTATAAGCCTCGCCCGGCACGCCTTTGAGAATAACCATAAAGAATCCGACCAAAGCGTCGGTAATATAGCAAAAAGTCCTGGTCTGGGTGCCATCGCCGTAAATATGCAGCGGGTCACCCGATTTGATACGGCTGGCGAAGTTGGGCAGCACCCGGTAATCGGTTTCCTGCATACCGGGACCATAAACGTTGAAGGGTCGAATGGTATTGGTCTTGGTGCCGTTTTGGGTGTGGTAGATGTAGCAGAGCGTTTCACCCACCCGCTTGCTTTCATCGTAGCAGGCCCGAGGTCCCTGGCAGGAGACATTGCCTCGGTAACTTTCCTGCATGGGTACGTGTTTGGCGTCCGGGTCACCGTAAATTTCGCTGGACGAAAAGAAGGTAAACCGGGCGTCGGATTTTTCTGCTAATTCCAGCATATTTCTGGTACCGGTGATGGCGACCTCCAAGGTCTCCAACGGATAGGCGCGGTAATAGAAAGGACTGGCGATACCGGCGGCGTGGATGACGTAATCCAGCTTTCCTTCATACGCGAAGGGCTGAATGACGTCATGCCGTATAAACTCCACATGGTCGAATTCGGGAATCTGCGATCCTTCCTGCCCCGCCGTAATGAGATTGTCGAGAACCAGTAAATTTACGGGCTTATCCAATATGTTTCGATTGAGGTGATTGAACACCTCCATAAAGTACCGGCCGAGGAAACCTCTCCCCCCCGTTAACAGCACGGTCTTACCCGAAAATTCCCCGGCAGCGTCACTGATGCGCTGGATAACTTCGTCGATATCACTTTGAAGAGAAAAATTTTGCAATTCAATAAATCCTTACCTCTGGGAGGGGCACCACGAAATGCCCGCCGTCTTCAAGATAATTTTGGTGATTTGCCATAATTTGTTGGGCGAAATTCCATGCTAGCACCACCACATAGTCCGGTCGGATATCATAGATCGCCTCGCCGGCCAGAACAGGAATATGAACGCCCGGGCTATAAAGTCCCTGTTTGAGTGGGCTGTCATCAGCAATGAAATCAATAGTATCCGGCCCGATTCCGAAATGATACATCAGTGTTGTTGCCTTGGCGGGCGCGCCGAAACCGGCGATGGATCTTCCATCCGTTTTCAAGCCGGATAAAATACCCGTCAGCTCTTTGCGTAAATCGTCAATTTTATGGGCGTACCCGGTCCAGGTGGCGGCCTGATCGAGAGCCAGTTCTTTCTCGTAGGCGACCAATGCGTCGACGGTTCCGTCGGCTTTGCGGCCCGCTCCTTCAATTTGCGCCATAGCCCGCAGACTGCCGCCATGACTGCCGATCCGTTCTACGGCGAACAATTCCATTCCCTTGGATCGAAAGAACCTGATGAGAGGAATAACCGAATGATACGCCACATGTTCGTGGTAAATTGTATCGAACAATGTTTTTTCATAGACATCGCCCAGATAGGACACCTCAAAAACAAAAACACCATCCGGAGCCAGTAATGATCGAATGGCGTCGGTGAGGCCGGAAAGATCATCGGCATGGGCAAACACGTTGTTGGCAGTGATGAGGGAGGCGTGGCCTTTATTCTCGAGAATTTCACCGGCAATCTCTTGACCGAAGAACTCCGGCCAGGTCTCTATACCGTTGCGGGTTGCCTCCTCGGCAATGGCGCGCGCCGGGTCGACACCGAGAACCTCTAATCCCTTATTCTTAAAAAATCCCAATAAGGTACCGTCGTTGGATCCGATATCGACAACCAGATTTCCCGACGACAATCCGAAACGGTCGATACAGGTATTGGCGTAGTCCTTAAAATGCTTGATAAAACTGGACGATGTCCCCGAAACGTAGACGTAATTTCTAAACAGTTCAGCAGGATCGACCACATCCAACAACTGAAGGTGCGAACAGTTTTGGCAAAAAAACAATTCGAGCGGGAATACCTGTTGAATCTGATCAATCTGATCCTGGCTAACGAATGCGTTGGCGGGCGGCGTCGGTGTCAGCGAAAACACATTGGTCAGGTCGGTGCTGTCACACAGGCGGCACGTTTGTCGCCGTATACATAGTCGGTTGGTCACTGATCGCCGTCTTCAGGAGTCCAGCTGGTCAAACCGTCGGTGGGGACAAACTCAACCCGCACCACATCGGCTTCGTAGGATTCCTGATCCCGGGGGTTTCGCGATAGAGTCAGGAATACGGTATCAACGGGAAACTTCATGCCGTGATCGACCATGGGCGGGGTAAAGACCATCTCACCTTGCTTGACGTTGATAACGTCCGGCGGGTGATTACTCCCCGTAGGGCGGTGCAGGTACTCGATTTCACCCGAGACCACATAACAATAATGCCAATCGGTTTTATGATAATGATTGGCGCGCAACGATCCCGCCTTGGAGTCGATCATTACGGCGCTTTTCATCATCAGATCGACCAAGGGCTGGATGCTGCCCCGAGAATCGACGAACGGCTTTTCCAGTTTGACCACGCCGTGCTCGGGCCAGGAAGCTTTTTCCTCCTCGGTTACCGGATCGAGTAGTACGTCAGACATTTTTATGTATCCAGATAAAATTATTGATCTGTTTTACCTAAATAGCACCGGTGGTGAAAGTGCGATGATCCATTCCGGCCACAATTTTCGATTGGCCGTAAGTGCGCCCATCTATGTTTGACCACACCAGCGAATCCGGCAGATCATAAAGCTGATCACAACCGGCACAGTAGGGGATGTCGCCGAATCTTTCTTTCCGGTGCGCGTGCCGGAGAGTTTGGTAGGCGTCACCGGCGACCACGTCGGCGATGGTTTCCGTATCCAGGTGACCAAGGACGGCTTGGGAATCTTTACCTAATACCATACAGCAGGCGACGACGGCGCCGTGGTGATCACCAAGACCGCCCGCGCGCACCTGCAATAGCGGGGAAAAGGGGCGCCCGCAGGAACGCTGCGCTTTGGCGTCGGTGATTTTATCCCGTTGATACTCCAGTTCGACGTCGCTGCCCGCCCAATTATGCATCAACCAAATCTCGCTTTGGGCGCCCGTAAAACCCAGCCAGTTCTTCTTGTAGGCGTTGATCTCGGCGTCGACGTTATCGAGATCGGCTATCAAATGATAAAGATGCACGTCGGAGGCGCCACCGAGGGATTTGTTGAGTTCGATAAAATGCTTCACGTTGGCGCGGACCTCGTCAAACACATCCATGCTCATCCAATGGGCGTAAGACCTCCGGTCATGGCCGATGCAGGACACCCGCAGAATATCCAGGCCCGCTTCGATGAGTTCACGGGATATATCCTCGGTAAGTTTGGACCCGTTGGTGAACGAAATGCAATTGACCTTTTTGCTTTTTACGTAAGCAACGAATTTCGGCATGTCCCGGTTGAGGGTGGGCTCGCCCGAACCATGCAGGGAGACGGTGTCCAACCCGTATTGCAGTGCATCGTCGACGATCTTGGTGAATACGTCGAACGGCAGTTTTTTGAGAAAGTCCTTTTCCCGACCGTCGGCCTGGGGACACATGGGGCATTTGTAATTACAGCCGCCATTGAGCTCTAAATCCAACTGCTTGATCGAAATGTCTTCAGGCACTGGCACGGCGGACCTAAATTCCCATTACCGCCTTGATGGCCGGATGGAGGTGTAGGAGACCGAGGAACTTACCGGTTTTCTCCTCTACCACGGGCAGGTCCCAGATTTCCTTTTCCTCCATGACGGCAATGGCATCGCTGAGAGCAACAGTGTCACCGATGGATGTCGGCGAAGTGTTGGCGTGAACGATAATGTCGTCGACGAACAGAGCGGCGAACGGTTTTTGCGATTTCAGCAATAGCCGTCGCACGTCGCCATCGGTGAAAATGCCGATCAATTTTTGCTCCGCATCGGTCACACAGACGACGCCCAGGCGATACTTATTCATTTCCTCCAGCGCCTGTTTCAAGAATGTCGTCGGCGGCATAACCGGAATTCGTTCCGGCGGCAGGAGGACATCTTTGACAGTCAGATCAGTCTTCGAGGTGGACACGATCTTCTCCCCATGTTTCCAATAGTTCGAGCCTTAGTTCATGGGCGGCTTTGGCGTGAGCCAATATCCGTTCCAAATATTGAATGTCCAACACGGTGTTGGCATCGGATAGGGCGTTGGGTGGGTCCTCGTGGACTTCCATGAACAGGGCGTTGATGCCGCAGGCCGCCGCGGCTCTCACCAGATACGGAATGAACTCTCGCTGGCCGCCGGAGATATCGCCCATGGAGGTCGGCAATTGAACGGAATGGGTAGCGTCAAAACACACCGGATGGCCGCTTTCCATCATGATGGGAAAATTGCGGAAATCGTTGACCAACATATTGTAGCCGAAAAAAGTGCCCCGGTCGGTCAGCAGTATTTGCCTGTTGCCCGTGGCTTCAATTTTACGGACGGCGTTTTTCATATTCCATGGGCTCATAAACTGCCCTTTTTTGAGATGCACGGGTAGGCCGGTTTCGCCGGCGGCTCTCAAAATGGTGGTTTGGCGGCAAAGGTAGGCGGGGACCTGGATCAAATCGACAACTTTACCCGTCGGTGCCGCCCAATCGGCGTCGGAGAAATCGCTGACCACGGGAATGCGGAATTCCTCGCGAACATCTTCCAGAATTTTCAATCCGTCATCCAGCCCGACACCATGAAAGGAATCAGGCGCCGATCGGCAATCCTTGTCATAACAGGATTTGTAGATCCACGGGATATCCAGCTTAGAACAGATTTCACCAATCCGCTCCGCCATCATCCGCGCGTGATCACGGGACTCGATGGCACACGGTCCGCCTAAAAACACCAATGGCTCAGCCCCGCCGATGGCGACACTGTTGACCTTGTTATCCCGGCCTATGGTGATGTTGTTGGTCTTCACCAATTCCACTTTCAATTATCACTGCCGGTCGGCAGGACCGGCACCTTTGAGATCGGTAATTTTATCCCATGCCCGTTAAGTAAGACTAAACAAATTAGACAAATTCTTCCAAAGTAACATCGGGTGGATCAGGGCTGAGGGTTTGTTCGGTAATTAACCTAGCTGCCAATTCCAGCATCATCAGACTATAGATTCGAAATCCGTGTTCTGTCGGTTTGGCCAATAGATTTTCAATTCCCCTTTTTGTCCACCAACCCCGATCCAGAGTTTCCTTGCGAGTCAAAAGCCGCCGGGCGGACTGAGAAAGTCCGTTTATCATCCAGTGGGGAACCGGTGACGCAAAGCCTTGTTTAGGTGCGTTAAGTAACTCTGTGGGTAGCAAACCTTTCGCCATCGCCCGCTCAAGAGCTTTTTGCCGGTTACCGGCGGTGCGGAAGTTTTCTGGCACGTTCAATGCAGCCTCCACAAATCTGTGGTCGAGAAACGGCACACGGCCTTCGACGCTGACGGCCATGGATGTCCGGTCCAGAAGCGTAAGTAAATCTTCAGGGAGATATGTCGAAATATCGGCTGAGAGAGCAGCGCTTTGCGCGTCACCGTCAAAACGCGCAAGCGCATTCTCAAAATATTCTGTATGGACAGCCGATGGAATAGCCATTCGGTTACCCATCAGCATTCTGATGGGTGCGGGAAAATGGGTCGAGTGGGCCAGGAGATATTCACCTCTTTTGCCATCGAACAATTCCGCCCGCGATAACCTCCAGGCGTTCATGGGATTAACCATATTGGTCAGTGGCTCGATCATGTCTCGTCGCAGCCAGCCGGGTAGTCCTAAATAACGCTGTTCAATGGAAGTTTGGAAATAACGACTGTAGCCGGCGAACAGTTCATCGCCGCCCGTGCCGTTCAAGGCGACGGTGACTTGATCGCCGAGAATTTTTTCAATGAGATAATTGGGCAGCAGCGCCGCATCGTTGAGGGGCTCTTCCGCATACCAGGCTAGATTGACGATTTCATCACCGATTGAATCGGCTGAAACCGTGGCCTCTGTGTGATTGGTGCCGTAGCGTTCAGCGACCAGTTTGGCCAAGGGTGCCTCATCAATCGCGGCGCCTTCGAAACTGACCGTAAATGTATTGATTGGTTGGGAAGAATGGCGGGCGGCTAAGGCGACCAGCAATCCTGAATCGATCCCCCCTGATAGCAATGCGCCCACCGGCACGTCGCTTCTCATCTGCAAGCGGACAGAATCTTCGAGCAGATCCAAAAGATGTTGTTCCAGGCCGGCACCATCTGTCGGCATCCCGACGATCTTGCTCGGCCGCCAATAACACTCAGCGGATATATTACCCCTGGCGTCAATCGTCAACTTGTGCGCTGGTGGCAGCTTCTGTATATCGGCAAAAAGAGTATTGGGCGACGGCACATAGCCGTATGACAAATAATCACTGACTGCGCCGTCATCGATTGTGGTTGCCACCAGCCCCGTGGCCAGCAGAGCCTTGATCTCAGAAGCGAAGGCGATACCACCACCGGAAACTTTCGCCCAGTAAAGTGGTTTCACCCCCATCCGGTCCCGCACCAGGGTCAACTGATGGTTCTCTTCTTCATAGAGAGCCAAGGCGTACATACCGTTGAGATGTTGGATAAAATCCGCGCCGTATTTTTCATGGACCGGCAGAACCGTTTCCATATCACCAATGGTTTGATAGGCGTAACCGGCGAATTCTTTTCTCAGTTCAACGTAATTGTATATCTCTCCATTGCCGAGAAGAACTTTTTTACCACCTTCTTCGACAATCGGCTGCTGCCCGGTTTCAAGGTCAATAATGGAGAGCCGACAGAATGCGGCCTGAAAACTTCCATCGGACGATGCGTAATCACTCCGCCCATCCGGTCCGCGATGCGCCATGATTTTAAGGGAATTACGGAAATCGATCTTTCGCGAATTGCCGCCGCTGGGCGCGAAATAGCCTACTATTCCACACATGAACCGATACTCATATTAATTTGATTTTGAATTATATTGAGTGTCATTTCGATTATTAAATGACGATTTCAGTTCTCTGGCGATGTTTCATCCAAAGTATTTTTAGATAAGAAAGTAAAAAAAGTTAATTTTACCAAATTTATAGGTATTCTAAGTAGAACCATTAAACAAAAAAAATATCGTTTTTGGGTAGTATAGGCGACCATTGCCTCGTAGTGGACGGCTACTACTCTATACCAAAGGCTAAATATTGGCCATCCGGAGCGGACGGCTATTGTATCGTAATAACGTCGGGCTATTTTTAGAGTACATTCGAGCCTTTTCTCTGTTTGAGTCGTAATGCTGCCCGAAGTGACATGATAAAGAAGTAAGGCCCCAGAAAAAATTTTGAAGGGAGTGTCAGGTTTTTTAAGCATTGAAAGCCACAAAGCGAAATCCTGCGCAACCGGTAGCGATTCATCGAAACCGCCTGCAGAAAGAACTGCATCTCGCTGCGCAACAACTCCTGATGTAGCAATATATCCTAGTCGATAAAGCCGGACAAAAGGATCACCTCGTCGATTGAAATTATTCGAGCAATCCAGAACAACCCTTTTGGATCCGTTGGGCTCGCAGCGAACATAATCATGTGATACCAAAACACTTCCCGTAGCCTCGAGAACCTCAATACTACGTTCAAGTTTTTCTGGTAACCATTCATCATCTGAATCTAAAAATGCTACATAGTTGGAACTTGCTTCCCTAAGCGCCCGATTTCTCGCCGCCCCGGCCCCCCTATGATCTTGACGAATTATTTTCAGATCCGTGTCACTTAATTCTTTTCGCATGGCTTCAGCTGCTTCAATCGTACCGTCATCTGAACCATCGTCCACGACAATTACTTCGCTAGGCGCTATGGTTTGATTGACTAGGCTCTTAAGTGAGCGAGCGATGGTTTCCGCCGATTGATATGCCGGTAATATTACGCTGACAGAAGATTTAATCACGGATTAGTCCTAATCTATCTATCATGCTAACGTAGTGTCGCCGTCGTACGGCGTAATATACCAATCATTTTCTGTTTTAAGCCCACTTCTTAGACTAACATCCGTAACTTTATAAAAAAGTGGCCAAGTTGGTAACTGCCTCGTGAAGGGCCGACTCTTTAAAGCAAATTCTCTAATATTTGGCGGCATGCCTATCCATTCCAAAACATGACACCCTTGCTGGCGACCGTAGTCGAAGGCGGCAATTAGGAGATCAACTACTGTCGGGGCATCATCGTCTAGGACGAACAAATCAACGATCCGTAATCTCTTAAGACCTATTTCAGACGCATCCTCCCTTCTGACCGCCATATATCCCTTCAACTGCTTTTCTTGTTGAATCAGAATTTGAGTCGTCTGATTGTTTGGCGAGCCGCCAAAATGCCACCGAAGACATTGGGCGGAACGGCAAGCCAACAACTTTTCCTTCTCACCAATTTTTTTGCGCCACAATTCATCAAAATTTTCGTCGATTTTTTCAACATCTATCAGATCGACATTGTTAACCGATCCGGATGGTTGCCGCCAGCCGATGGATAGACCAGTGTTTATAATGGGCCCAGCCCCCATGGAAATTAACTTTGTTAATACCGGACTGGTATTCTTCCTTTTCAGAGCGGCACGTGCAAATCCTGACCCGTCCAATATCCAGTAGAGAACTTGATCGTAGCCGGGCTGAGGAATTCTCGCCGACCCATGCCGTTCAAATATCCTGCCCGCAGCTGCATTTGCTGTAGTTGCCATTAAAATATCGGCGCCTTCCTGATTAAAATAGGCATTGGACAATCGAAGAATTTTCGCTCTATGGCGTTTATCAAGGCCCCATTGACTCGCATCAGCAACAATCACTGGGCGTTCACCGTAGTAATAAAGAAGGAGAAGATTACAAAAAAAGCCGACAATTTGTCCCTCTTTCTCGAGCACCCAGCCAAGCGGTGGTTTAATGTCAGCCGCAGCGATAGCAGGATTTTCGACCCACAACCGTCGCCAGTGGGCCTCAATATCGGTAGAAGATTCCGGTACGTCGAGGCCAAGATTAGCAAGCAATTTAATAGCCCTTGGACCGTCATCCATATTAGCTTCCCGAAGCAAATCCGATTTTGAAGAGACACTCACCACGGGATCAGTTCATACTCAAAAAATAGCGCAGTTGCGAATTGCCCCAATTGGCCAATACATGATCGCGTTTAATCATAAAAGATGATCCACCTTTTCGATTAGCGCCGCGTTGGGTCGTCAACATGGAACGGTAGCCGGCGTGACGGGCCAGTTTAGGATCGCGATCAGGATTGAAATCCTTTACGGGAATGCCGAAGGGGCAACAAAAATGCTCACAAGGCCGGTTTAGATTTTTTTCGATAGCCGCTTTCGAAATTGTCAGTTCATCCATGACCCTGCCCTCATCATGGTCTGATAGCCTGGCGTGATGAACCGTGTGAGACCCGATCACCATACCTGCCTCCGCCATTTGACGGCAGTCCTGCCAATTAAGAAACTCCATTAGCGTTTGGCCATGATCGTAAAATCCAAGCAGGCGATCGCAGTCCTTTTCAACATCGATACCGATCAAGTCCGTCACCAAAAAAAAAGCCGCTGGAGCTTTTTCATCAAGAAGAATTGGAACGGCATTTATTGCATTATTTTTGAAGCCGTCATCGAACGTGATACAGAAGTAGGCACCATCAATCTCATCACCGGAGGCCAACATGACAACCGCATCGTCAAGCGAAATAAATTCGCCAAATCTGCGCAGGTATTTTAGTTGACGCTCAAATCCGCGGCGTTCGTCGTTAAAGACGTGATGATAGTAGGGAAATCGAATCCAACCGGTACTCCGACCGATAGAACGCCCAATTGATAGCGATAAAACAGTAAGGTCTCGGGCTGCCGAGCGTAACCGGACGCCAGCTGAAGTATGGCCGATGAACTCGCTATAGTTTTCTACTGGCCTCATGCGTCAATTTTATCCAAGGTGAAATAGCCTTGCCACGGGAGATCATATCGGCGTTCAAGGCGAATAAACGTTGCCGGTTGGCCTTCACCATAGGCCGTCCATCTGACACCGTTTTCGAGTTCTAATTCACCACCGTCAATTCGCAGCCAGAAAGATAGGCCGTCGCCGTTCAAAATCAAACCGTCGCTCGCTTTCTCAATTGCAAGGGTCGTGCACAAAGTTCGTGTAATGGAATGATTTCCTGAGCCGTCAATCCTGTCCAACACTGACATGGTGTTCCCTTTAAACGACCAAATTCGTCTATAGGAGCCCAAGGATTTTAGCCTAGAGAATCCATTGTGAGTCAAACTCACCCCATTCTTTGTGAGTTTTAAATCGGGTGGTGGCCCTGCAGTTCGTAATCTGAAAGCATCATCGTAATAGGGTTTATTGGAAGGATAGGGATCGACACCGTCAACCATCACTGAATTATGTACGGCGGCAGATCGATAATAGGCAGCGTCGCCTTCTTCGCCATAAGATCCCCTGCCCGGGTCGATGAAAATCGGCGTGTTGTTGTAGTGGACTTCAAAGGATCCGCAATCCTGGTGGCCGTGACCCGGCATGTGAGACCATCCACCCGGGGAAACATGCCACAAACCCGACCATGGGTTACTGTCATAACGTAGCCAGCCTTCGTTGATCAGAGCGGAAGGATCATAAAGCTTGGCACCAATATCATGATCAAATTCCCTTTCCAGCTTTGCTGGTGGGAGATCTGGCGAGATATCGCCAATCAGCGGCATACCGCCCGGGAGTTTTAAATAGGACAGTGGAGAATAAATGTGTTTTACGATATCTGATAGTTCAGCAAATGCCGGGTGCTCATACTCTTCAGCCTTTATCATAGCGATCCGATAATTGTGCGCTAATAGAAGATGGTAGTGGCTGGACCCTTCCCGCAATATACCGGATGGCCCAAAAATACGCTTTGCCTCTGCAATTAAAATTGTGGCGCCGAGATTAGCGCAGTCGGGTAAACCAAGCATCAGTCCCAATATAAACAAGCCCCGCCCGTTATTCGCCAAATGATTGGACGTATGATGGTCGCCGAAATATTCTAAATTATTGGCAATCGCCGGACCGTGAGCGGCTAGCACATGTAATGTCTCTTCCACTGGCGCCGGTAAGCCATGGCGAGTGGCAAACCATAAAATATTTATGGCCCGTTCCGCTGCAGTGTATGGATGCCAGGACCAGCTTTTATCCACCGTCTGATAAGCGTTCATCCAGGCCGACCAGATCGCCCCAACCCACGCAGGCTCTAACTTATCTCCCAGCAAAGGCAGCCAAGCGAATCGATGTAGAGACAACAATGTTTCGGTGTCCTCAAAAGAACGCTGGAAAAGTTTCGAATGTTGCCCAGGCTGGAGCGTTATGGACTGACCCGCCAAAGGAAGCTCGAGGGGATTCTTGGGAGCGCCTGGAGCGAGTTCTCCCAGGTTGGAATTGGGATTTGTGGTCCCGATTGGGAAACGTTGCTCCGCATAGGCCGGTCGGTTGGCTTGGAAAGAGGGTTTAGCCGGGTATTTGCCCAGCAACCTACCTATCAACCATTTCCTGAGTACCGGTTCCTGAGCGATCAAGCGAGACTTGCGCAATAATGTGTTGAACATCAAGATGACGTTAATCCCGCGTTATTTATTCCACCGCGTCGATGTCGTCGCCGTTTCGTGCCGCCACCATAAAACCAGCAGACAGCCAAAGCGCTGACTGCCACCAACTTTGCCAAGGGCCGAAGCTGAGGGAGAAGACAATAATGGCGCTGGTATAAAGTCCAAAACAAGAAGCCGTCCAAATCCGCTGTCGGAATCCGATTCGGATCATTTTGATTAAAGACAATAATATAGCGCCTAAGGCTATAGCTCCGATCAAACCCAATTCCAGCCAAATTTGCAAAATTCCGTTATGGGCATGCAGGGGAATTGGTTCGAAAATATTGTACCATTTTTTGTCTGGATCATCGGCGAAATATTCCCGCCGCACGGCGTCTTTGCGGCTATAAAGAGAACGGGTGGCGTTCATTCCGATACCTAACCAAGGTCGCTCCTTGAAGCGTTCCGACGCTGTATTCCAAATTGTCAAACGATGAAGCGCTGAAGGTGGCAGGTAACTCAATCGTAGCGTCTCAGTGTTAGGATTTGGCAAAATACCGGGAAAAAACGGCATTGCGGCAATAGCGATAACGATACCGGCGGTAGAAAGAATGGCCGTAATCCGACTGGACAACAATGCCCCAATGGCCATGATTAATCCCAATCCTATAGCCAGGATAGGGGTGTAGGATCGCCCAATTGCGATTGCAATACACAATCCCAGCAGAGCTAAAATTAATGCCAACAAGCCGAACCGCCGTTCAACCACCGCCGCCAATGGCCAGATATAAAAGGCGTAGATCGTAACGCCTGGGCTGAGCGCGGGAGAGAAAGGTTTATCTTCGAGATAGTATATTTTATCTGGCTGAAATTCGGTCATAAACGTTTCCACCAGACTTTGTTTAATAAATCCATCAGTCGAATATTCGAATAGAATTAAAGCGAGGCCGATAGCGCCGCCAACAATGGATGATTTCTCAACAAATGCTCGTTCCTCAATGGTCAAATTACTCGCCGCTATGGTGATGGCTAACCCTCCCAAACAGGTCAGAGCAAGAATCATTGCAGAATATAGTGTTTCGCCCGGCGTAAGCGACCAAATCGAACTGATTGCAGCCAATACGACAAAAGCGCTGATTGCCGCGAATGCGGGCTGACGCAAATTCAGTATTGCTCGATAACGTTCAAATGAGAGTGAGATAACCAACAAAGCCGTAATAACGAATAATGGGGCGATCCCTTTCGGCGCCATCAAAGCTATTGGCAGTATTAAAACCATGGCGATGCCGATTATCCGACCGGCAGTGATAGGTCCTAAGTGACGAGTCGAACTTGATAGTGTCATTTAAATATTTGAATTTTTTGAATAGATAGGTTTCGATTTAGTGTATGACGAAAGTCAGGTTAACCAATCAACCGTTTTTTGAAAATCATCCATAAGATACTAAATATGTGATGGCCTCGAATTTTTTTACCTTCCGAGTGCGTACGGCCGTGGTAACTGATAGGTACCTCGTACATGTTACCGGCCTTTTGGGTGGCTAAGGATAGGATTTCGGCATGCTGTTCCCAGCCATTGCTTTTAATTTGGTTCAGGTCAACCAGGTGGCGTCCGAACATCAGATAGCAGGAATAGATATCGGTAAAGGTCGTATTGTTTAAAACGTTGAACGTTAGGGTGATAATTCTATTGCCGACCTTGTTCCAAAAATAAGAAACGCGTGTGTATTCCGGCGCCACCATGCGAGAGCCCATGACCAAATCAGCCTTGAAGCGACTTACCGGTAATAATAGTTTGGCGTAGTCGGCCGGATCGTATTCGAGATCGGCATCTTGAAAAAGGATATAGTCTCCGGTTGCTTCTCTAAGCCCTGCTTTTACGGCGGCGCCTTTACCACCGTTTACTTCCTGTTTGATCAGTTTGGCATAGAGCTCGGGTCTGCTTTCGACGACCTTGGTCGTATTGTCCTTTGATCCATCATCAATAACGATCACTTCGATGATAAAACCATCAATAGATTGGCGGGCAATTTGCTCCAAAACTTCGACGATGGTGTCCTGCTCATTATAGGCTGGAATCAAAATCGAAATTTTCGTCACGTTACAATCTTTACTAAATAATTTAAGATGGTGGGTTTATCGTCTTAGAGAACGTTGCCAATTTATAACTTTTGACTGAACTATCTACAAGTATCGCCGTAAACGGAAGGGCGTTCAGCAACAAGAATAATATTTTTGCCGAAAGGCGGTGGCAGCCACTTTTCAAGGTAGCGGGTTGCCGGTATTGCATACTTATCATAAATTCTGGAAACGGCCGGATTGAAAGTTGTTCTTTTACCCACCGTATTGATTAACCACCACGGTAGAACACCGGCCATATCAAAATAGCTGTGACGGAGGAGATTAAATCCGCAGTCTTGAACAAGTCGTTTCAGGGGCGTCAGGTGATAGCGTCGATAGTGACCGTGTTGGCGGTCGAGTTCGCTATAAAGAATTTTGATTGCAGGAACAAACAATAACAGACAGCCGCCGGGTTTAAGTATTCTGTTCAGCTCCTTGAGCGCCGCGCTGTCATCTTCGATATGCTCCAAGACATTTACCATCACAATGGTATCGCAACTTTCATCAGTCATCTGAGGCAGACGCTGCTCCAGCGTTTCGGAAATGATCGCCACTTTGGGATTGTCAGTGAGTCCCCGCTGCGAAAGTTCGGGCAAATTGACCGACGGTTCCACCAAATCCAGGTGATCGACTTCGTCCACGATTCTCCGAGCGATTGTACCGACGCCCGCCCCGATTTCCATGGTATGCCCTTTCAACCATGGCCGGAAAGTATCGACAATCCAGTCGTAGTAATTTGGCAACTTTGCCAGGACCTCTAGATCCCGGCCTTCGTATTCAGCAGCCGTCGAATTGGACATGATTCAGTAACTCAACAATTTGAAGATAAAACGCTGATAAGATATTCCAATAAATCTCACGGAGAATAGTGTCAAAATTGAAGTATCAAAGCTGCTAGCTTTTCCATAACATACGGAAAAACAGTCCAATGAAATAAGGCAATTCTCGACGATAGGATTTAATACGGGTTAGTTTAATTTTAATGCAGTAGCCATACCATGCATACCAGATAAATCGATAAAGAGGGGTGAGCGGAAAGCCGGCGAGAATCTCGGTATATGGACGTAGCCAGGGAAAGCGTACAACAATACCAAATAATTTATGGATATTCTCGATCTTACGCCTTTTAGATTCAGACCCAAATTCAAGCATTGACGACCGTTTATTTGTTTCCATATAAACGGGCTCACCTTTTAAGTGACCACTTTTTCGTGCCAAACTTTCTACCGGTGATCCTGGGTAGGGGTATAGAATTGACGACCATCCTAAACTCGGTCTTAACTCTATGTTTAAATCCAATGTTTTAAGATCGGTTGCAATGGGATCATGCACTGGAAGCCCAATAAGATTCTGGGCAATTAGGCCAACGCCATGAGCCTCCAAGACGCGTGCGGCGCCGACTATTTCCCTGTTGGTTAAACCTCGGGCCAGCACCGTATTGGCAATTTCCTCATCGCCACATTCTACCCCCATCCAGACCCATGTCAGCCCACAGTCTTTTAACATTGCAATGGTATCATTTTTTACATTGTTGGCTCGCACTGTGCATGACCATGGCAGATCGATTCGTTCTTTATAAATCCTGGCGAACTCGACCAGCCATTCTCGGGGCTTTAGAATAAATAAATCATCCAGGAAGGAAACATGATCGAGTTGGTATCTTTCCCGCACCCATTCTATTTCCTCAATGACCTGGAGAGGCGTGCGGCATCGAACGACTTTTCCCTGGTCCTTGTAATTCTCGTTATATTTTACATTGAAACAGTATGAACATTTGTAGGGACAGCCTCGAGCTGCCATGAAATACTTTGTTCCCATCTTTGCCATATCGGCATCAAGATCATAAAGGATTTTTCGGTCCGGAAATTCCAGTTCAGATAGCTCTGGCACGAGTTTGTTTAACGGATTTCGATAAATCTCTCCCTCGTATTTGACGAAAAAAGTAGGGGTATTCCAGTAATCCTTACCGTTTTCCATACGCTCGCAAAACTCAGGAAATACGATGTCCCCTTCGCCAATGCAAATGGCGTCAACACCCTCTTCTTCGATAAAATCATGACAGAAGGTCGCGTGCGGTCCGCCGAAAACTGTATAGTAATCGTATCGCTTTCTAAGTTCGTTGTTCAGATCGACAAGCGTTAAATGCTCACCCGTCATCGCGCTATAGCCGAGCAAAGCAGGTTTGAATTCGCGCATGATTTCATGCAGTGCATCTGGTTTGTTTACCGAGGCAATCCATAACTTCACTTCGTGGCCAGCTTTTTTCAAAGCTGAACTAATTTGGATTACCGCCATGCGTTCAACCGCGACGGAATCTTTAAATATCAACAATACACGCAATATAGTCGTCCTCGGTAAATCTTATTGTTATTTATAATCAATATTAAAATTTTTTTAAAGCCATGAAATTATTAGTAATAGATTATGAAATTATCTCTTTAATTACATCTATCTGATGTAATCTGGTAAAGCCCGATCTTGCTGCTTGGTGCTTTCAAGCTGGATAAGGTTCGTGACCTAATTGTATTAGCTGAAAATATTTTCATTGGCTTAAGACATTTCATGGCTATCAGACCAGCGCTATATTTCCATACCCCCGTTAAGGGGCCTTTATCAACAACCGATAATAAAAGATGGGTGATTTTTTGATTTCGTAATTGTCCCAGGAACGTCATCGGGTCAGACGAGTTTGGCAATAAATTGACCTGCGCTTGAAGATTGGGATGGGCATAATAGTAAGGCACATTCATGTAATACAGATAGTGCCGGTCTTGAAGGAAAATTTTAGCGTCTTTCGGCAGGTTATCGTTAATCCAGGGAACCGGCTCGAATTTAGAAATAGTTCGCAGCAGAAACGCCTGACGTGTTTCTTGAGAAAACACAAACTTGGCTGACTTCAAGGTATACAACGCATGACCGCCAATTTGAATGAGCAGAACGAGCGATATGGCGGTGACCAGTGGCTTGACCGAAAGGGTCGACTTTGCGAAGTGATAGGCAGCGACGGCAACCGGAGTTAACAAAAGCGGGTAGATAGGCAAGAGAAAGCGTACCCGTTGGGGTAGGCCTCCAAAAAACCAGATAGCGTAAAATCCGACCGCTATCAGGATATAGACAAAAAGAGGGTTTCCCAAAACGCGATCACGAAACTTCCAGAACCCGCCAATACTAAATGCCAGAAAGACTAAAATAATTGGACCGAGGCCCGTTCTGCCGGATTCAAAAGCGAGTTCGCCGTTTAAAGTCGCTTTAAAAGGGAATGCCAGGAGCCAAAATAAACTGGTTGGAACGCTTTGATAATCGGGTAAAAAGGCGCTTCTTAATTGGGATTGATGTTCACTGGACCAAATTGTCGTTTCCGAATCTCCGAGCCATTCGAAAAGCATTGGGAACAAGGGATCGCCGATATGGCCAGCGTTCCAGGCGTACCACTGAAATCCGGCGAATAAAACGCCCATCCCGAATACGAAGCCATCGGCGATTCGCCTTCTTCGCCACAACACATAAAGTCCGCTTACGGCAACAAATATGAATCCCAAATATTTGCTGCCGACAAAAAATCCGGCTAACAATCCAGCCAGTAAGATATAGGATATGTCTTTAGAACACGGTACTCGTGCTAGCGCTAGAATCGAAGCGATTACGAAAATTATAATTCGGGATTCAACCTGTCCGGATCCGGCGCCATAAACGATCGCCGGCGTCGTTGCAAATACCAGCGCCAGTACCAGTGACCAATTTTCGTTAAGATGTCGGCGCGCCAGCACATAGACGGCAAAAACCGCCATCCAGCCGCTTAGATAAACCCACAGCATCAATGCCGTTTCTTCACCAAGTCCGAACGCCGGGACATAAGTCATTTGAACCAACAATGCCGTCGCACCATCAAGCGCGCGTGGGACGAACTCAATTTTCCCGGCTTCTAAGAAATGTTTCGGTAACGTAAAGTGATAAGCCAAAGTGTCGGTGTCCCCTGGCGGAGTGACGGCTTCAAGTAAATCCAACAATGCCACAATAACTAAAAGAGCCAAAAGTAATGCAGTTAGACCTCCTGCGGACCGCACAGAAGAAAATGATAAATCCGGGCGCAATACAGCTGCGGCCGCAACGCCCGATCCCAGTAAAACACTCAGCGTTAAAAAGTTTAGGTACCCACCGATTCCAACGAAGAAAACGACCCAGCCGATTGTTCCCATGCCAAGGGCAAAAGCATATAAAATGCGTTCTCGCTCAGGTGCGGCCGCACCCACTCTCAAAATCCTCAAGCCAACCGCGCCGAAACCATAGCAGGCGATCATTTGAAAAATGGCGACGACGATAGCAGTCATCCTATTCCTAAGAGATTCGCAATCGGTATAATCAGACTGCGGAATTGATACAAATAAGCCACCGTCGTCCCAATGACCCATAGCCACATTGCTATAAGAACAGCATGGTAATTTTTTTGCATGGAGGATGGACTATTTTTGTCAGTCAAAGCTTATTTATCGTATCCGAAAGGCCTGTTGATTGAGCCGTTAGAATCCAATAACTGGCGATATCTCATGGCGCCGGCAAATTTAAGCACCGTTTAAATTTTTTTCAGGTTTTGAGGCAGACTAAATCCACTTTTTTATGGTCTCGATACAATGGCGTATTTTATCGGGGGAAATTGTGTACACCTCGATAACGATTTTGGCTTCCGGACATTTACGCAACCAAGGCAGAAACCAAGCGTCTTCATCAAAGAGCTCATTGGTATCAGCCAACATATTGTTGTCACTCAGGTGAAAGGCGCGAACATATGGGACAAGCGAATCCATTGCGGCATCACGATCAAACCCTAATGTTTTGGCACTTACACTAAGATGCCCGACATCAATCAAAAAGCCGAAATTAGGGTGATTGATATCGGCGTAAAATTTAAGCAGTTCATCGGGGTCGCAGAGCAGTAATAAATCGTTTTCCCCGTCGCGCGCGTTGAAAGGCGCTACGACATTGTTTTCAATGTAAAAAGCGATGCCGTGCTTTTCCGCATGTTCTATCAGCCCAATTACACTTTGCCGAAATATTGAATAAGCGATATCGTGGGGAACAGCCTTTACGCCATCAAAGGGCATGCCGAGATGCTCAACATTCAACGCTGCCGCAAAACCGGCGTGGGCGGAATAGAAAGGCGCACCAAGTTCCGCAGCCAGTTCGATGGCCCCCTTACAGTGAGAGCGGCTTCGGTCTAAGTTAGCATCATCGTCCGAGGCTAGATTCAACACAAAAGGCTCCGCAGGAGCCGGAAAATAGTTGTGAACAAGAAATGTCAGGTCCTCGGTATGGTTGCGAACCGTTTCTATGTTGTTCACGTTGTAGGGAACGCTGGAACTTAATTCGATGTGGGCGAACGAGTTCTGCCGAGCCGTTTCCAAAATTACTCCGAGATCCGATTCTTCAAACGCTCCGGTTGACAGATAAATTTCGCGATCTTTTAGAAACTTCTCCATTCCAATTTAAATCCTTAAACGCACAGGTAGGGTTTTCGATTATTCAAAGATTCTAGAGACAAGAGGTGAATCGTGCTTCGTACCAAACTCGGATTTCTTGCTGTCTGATTCGATATACAATGGGTATCCGGGGTAGGCAAAAGCTTTCACTCGCCTTAATAATTCCGTCTCCGGCAGCTCGGCGTCGACAAGTTGCATTTCATTCAATTGGCGTTTGGTGTAGGGCTTTGCTTCCCAAGGAAAGTTCTCATGAAAGTAATCAATGTCGGCCAGGTATCCGGTTAGGAATTTTTGGAAAATTCCAAGAAGTGCCACATAGGACCTGAATTGTAATGTTTCGACGGAATCTTCGTCAAAAATTGGAAAATTTTCTTCTATGATAATCGGCCCGGTGTCTACTTTTGATTCCATGTGATGGCAGACAACACCGTATTCTTTAGCGCCTTGATAAAGGGCAAAATTATAACAGCCGGCACCTGGGAAGTGGCGATTTCCGGGATGAAAATTAACCGCCAAATGGGAATTGTCCAAAATTCGCTGGGGAATAATAAATGGCGATAGAAATGAAATAGTGAGGTCGTATTCCTGGAGTCCTATGTCATCGGAAAGTTTTTCACCTTTACCGCCTAGTACAATATCAGTTCCACCAGGGAAATATTGCTCCAGAATTTCCACGGCGACCCGGCACCACCGGTGCGTATCCGTAAACAATTGTACTTTTTTCAAATTGATTCCCTAATAAGCATAACGTCGTCGAGACAGATAATTTATCATCCAAGCGTTATCGACCGCGAGCGCAGATTTATCAGGACTTGTCCGGCCAGATCACATCGCTGTCTTGCAAAACGCTATCCCGTGAAATATCCACTGCTGATTTTTTGCCGATTAATTCGTCCAATAGTTTCGGCGCTAGTCCGGTACCCGGCCTTTTGATCACCAAATCCTGGGCTTGGAATATATGCCCTGCTTCTATGTCCCGATCGGCAACAATGCTTTTCTGCATTTTGTTTTTGTTCTTTAGTTCGCTAGTCATCGGAATCTTCACCCCATCCCCCATTACCTTTTCAACCATCCGGACCATATTTACGAGTTCCGTAAGTTCTTCCGGAATAATTGATGCTCGGTGATCGGGGCCCGGCAGGTCTACATCAAGGGTAAAATGTTTTTCCAGGATGCTCGCACCTGCGGCAATCGCATAAGGTGAAACCCCAATCCCCGCCGTGTGATCGGAATACCCTACAGGGCATTGATACTTCTCCCTTAACCTTCGTATGGCGCGTAAATTTGATTCTTCAGGCGGTGCGGGATATTCAGACGTGCAATGCAGTATCGCTGTTTTTCCTTTTGCCGCTTCGAGTGCTACCATTGAATTTTCCACTTCTTCTTCATCTGACATGCCGGTGGACAAGATTACGGGTCGTCCTTTGGCAGCCAAATATCGGAGAAAGGGAATGTTGTTGGTATCCGTTGACGCGACTTTATACGCGGCCACATCCAACCTATCGAGCATGTCTGCACTTTTCTCCTCGTAGGGTGTGCAAAGATATATGATACCCCCTTCGTCGCAGTGACCTTTGATCTCCGCCTGTTGACCGGCTGATAATTCGAGAGCTTTCAACATGCCAAACTGTCCGTCATCGGTACCTGTGGTCTCGACTTGGTAATTTGCTTTGGGCGTACCCGCAGTTACCAGATCTTCCGCAATGAACGACTGAAACTTTATCGCATCGGCCCCTGCGGCGATAGCCGCGTCGATTAGTTTATGAGCTAAATTCATATCGCCATTATGATTCACCCCCGCTTCGGCGATGATAAAACATGGTTGATCGGCGCCAATCAGGCGTTCTAAAATTTTAATTTGGTTATCGGAGGGTGTCGTGATGTCGATTTGCTTCGGCATATTTAGAGCTCACTATTTTTGATCATCTGGCTGGTTTGGTTCGACGTCTATGTTCTACGAATTGGCTGCAGAAGATAAGTTGATAACGGGTCCATATTTTAAGCGTTCTGAAAATTGGGCAATGAATCCAACGTTTCAAAGAAACTGCGAGAACTGTCATCATAAACTTGATAAACGGGTTTGCCGGGAAAATCCTTTTCAAGCATATCGGCAATTTCAAACATGTAGTCAAAGGATGATATCAATATTTCGTCATAATCTATCGCGCCCAATTGTTCCATTTCCATCCTGGGATATAATTCCGGCGCATCGGAATTTTGTTCGCACGAACCGTTATAATCTACAAATCCCAGTATATTTAGGTCATAAAAACCGTTTATTTTGTGATTGAGCAAAGCTGTATGATCCGGCGTTCCGATGATTACGATCCGGGCCGCGGTACACTGCCATTCGAGTATTTTTTTCTCCAGTTCGTATTTTGATCTATAAAGCGCATGCCACTCGGACATCTTGTTTGATTCTGTAATGAAGTTATTACATTCGTCCTTATCGAAATCGGGAAAAAACCTTGCTTTCAAATTGCTTTCTCTATCACTGATTTTACGTTCGCGCTCGCGAAGAAGATCGGATAATAAACTTTCCCTATCAATTTCACGCGCATTGACGGCGTTACCTTCGAGCACCAGCACATCCATTCCGGTATTCAGGAAACAAATTAAGGCATCTTCCGGTGTTTCAACGATCGGTTCACCGGCATCATTGAAGGAGGTGTTAAGTATTACGGGTACGCCGGTTATTTTGTCGAACTCTTTAACGAGGTCGTAAAAAGATCCGTTATTCTCCTTGTTTACCGTTTGAACCCTGGCCGTTCCATCAACGTGAGTAACTGAGGGAATTTGTTCGGGACGAAGAACTTTCGCTACCAATAACATGAAAGGCGAATCGCCTTCGATATCAAAATAATCGGAGCAAAATTCCTCAAGAATTACCGGCGCAAAAGGCCGAAAAGATTCTCTATGTTTAATCTTTAAATTAATGATGTCTTTCATATCTTCGCGGCGGCTGTCGGCCAGGATACTTCGATGTCCCAGTGCGCGCGGACCATATTCACTGCCGCCCGTAAACCACCCAACAATCTTTCCGTCCGCAATTAATTGGGCAACGTCGGCAGTGTCGCATTTGTTATGAGGAATTTTGTGGCGCTTTAGAACATTGTCAATGTAGGTTTGCGAATAATTTATGCCCGTATAAGCGTTCGAAAAAGTAAATCGCTTTTTTGGGTATTTAGCGAATAATTTGGCCCTGTAGTATCCCCAAAGAGCAAGACCGAAGGGTATTCCTGCATCTGAACAAGCTGGAAATACGAATATATTCTCGAATCCTGTTGCATCAAACATGATCTTATTCGCCACTGAATTCAGGGCAACACCGCCGGCTAAACACAAATTTTTTGAATTGGCGCGTTCATAGAGGCTTTGGCCCAAATGAGTCATTGTACGCTCGGTCTCTTCCTGAATTTCATAGGCGACCCCGGCGAAGTAAGGGTCCAAATAAGAATCACCTTCACCAAATGTCTTCAAATTTTCCTTTATAGGGTTCTTTCTTCGGTACGGTGGAATATGGTTGAGTATATCGGAATGGGGCATACGGCGCATGAAGCCGGAAAAATCGGTCTGAATTCCATTGTATTTACCATCAATATTTAATGTCGGTGCTGCGCCTTCGCCATAGGGGGCCAAACCCATTGTTTTTCCTTCTCCACCCGTACCAAAGTTCAAAATCCAGTTGGAGACATTGGCGTATGCAGCTCCAATTCCTTGGGCTTTATAGGAATCCAAATATTCAATGGCCGTACTCCGGCCAGTAAAAAAGGAATTGGATTGAAGGCCCGATCCATTTCCATCGACCACCAGGATAGCGGATTCATCGAATCCGCTAGAATAATAAGCACTCGCCGCATGGGCAAGATGATGGCTGATGGTCACGATCTTATTTAGATCAAAGTCAAACTTGATTTTATAGTAGTCGAAATCCGACATTAAGTAGGACGGACCAGAGTTAAACCATCTTTTTAGTCGAATGTAATCGGTTACCAGCAAATCGAATTCTGATAACTTGGTTAGACCAAAATGATCCATACAATAGGCGATCGAATGAGTCGGAAAACAATAAGGATGTTTTCTTCGAATCAACCGTTCTTCCGATATTGCCACGTAATCAAGAATTTCGCCGTCATGTGAAAATTTTATGACTGCAGCTCCAGAATCATGGTTTGCGTAGCATTGAATCCCCAATATGTAGTGGATGGATTGATCCTGAGTGTTATCCAATTTGTTTATCCTGTTTCAAAGTTTCAAGGCTTGCACAAAATCTGTTCGATGCAAGATTCGCTTTTAATAATTGTGTGGGAAAAGCATCCAGCGACAGTATATTCTTCAATGGATGCAAAGCGGTCCTTCGGTGCATATTAAGAAAATTGTCTATAGGTCAAGTGGACCCTCGAATTGAGGCTTCTCCTGAGAGTGCCAGTTTTCACGAAGATGCTGATAATGCTCTCGCGGAACTGAAGGCCAGTTGTGGGGATCAATTCCATGTTGGCAGACAAAAGCAAAAGCCAGTCGTTCAAACCCGAATCCGATACATCCCGTTTCCGCAAATTCACCGTCCGCCTGTAAAATGTTCAAGGTTCGTCCAAAAAAATCCTGATGGCGATTGTATGATCCGATGGCCAGGGTATCGTTCTTAAATGGCAACAGGGCACGTACTTCAAATTTTAGTTCGAACGCGCTCTGATAAGCTGCCTGATCACGATAATTGCCAACAAAGAATGGATCCGTCGCGCTTTCGATCATGTAGGCGAGGGCCAAATCGTCAAAAGTTTCCTTCATCATTTCTCGGGCTTGTTTCAAACCATCTTGAACGAAATCTGAAGATCCGACAAAAATAACCTCTCGCATGGTGAAATTCCAAAGCCGCTCAAGCGAGGCCATATTACGAGACTCATATCTAAAACAGTTGCCTTCAGCCGTAGCGATTAACCCCTCCTCGGGCAGTTTTGAATCGGATAGAGACATATATAAATGATGACAGACTGTAGGAGATAACATGGCGCTAGCGTCAGCATAAGAGTCCTCTGGCGTGGTAACATTGCCATGGTGTGTGCAGCCCTCGCGGGAGAATTTCTCGATAATGTCCATATCTTCGCGCAAATGGGTGACGAAACTCAGTGAGTGGGGGAAATTGCTAAAATATTTAACCTTCTCTAGATACGCCGGAGAAATAAGTGACGGGAATCTATATGGCTTGGCGCCAAATTTTTCAGCTACGTCAATTACTCGTTTTTCGAAAAAATCGACAAGGCTCGAAAGCAGGGGACCTAAAATATAGAAGCCCGAACCTTCACGTACTACTTCGCGCCGCCGATACAATTCTTCCATCGGGTCATCAATGGACGATACCGGGCGATCGAGATAATTCTCAAGAACACTAAGGCGTGGCTCGAAAGCGCCGTCCGCCATTGACGCAACAAGATGGTTTACTTTCGCCCGAAGACGTTCAACATAATTATCCTCAACAGTTTCACGCATCGTTAATACGATACCTTCGCTCCCGGGACCAATGATCGCTTCCGACACAAGCTCATCAATATAGGCAAGTTTCGCCTGAATCTCCCTGACTAGAAACTCCGGAATCTCTATTTCTGGCACAATCGTTAATTTACTTTTAGTCATAATGTTAGCCTAAGGCGAGACGGGCGCGAAGTAATTATCACGATAAAATCAATTTTAAAAAAGAAATGTCCCGAGAGACAGAACCACATCTTCTAGCGAGTTATCAAGCAATAGAAATGTTAGGCAAGTGAAGTTGAATGTTACAAAGATTGAGGCGGCGTGAAATAAGATATGATCGTCTAGAGATTTTAACTGGTTTTTACCGATGGTTCTGCGAAGCATACTTTCGAATGATGCCGATATGACGACCCCGGTTCCTTGAAGCAATCCGAAGACAATAAAATTGGACGTCGGTCCATGCCACACGCCGATCAGGAAAAATGCCGCCATGACCGCTACCGCCATCATAGCACCGTGCCAAGCCGGATTTGAACGTTTGACTAGTGCAGTCGACAACGGGGTAAATACGTAGTGGCGCACCCAAATACCAAGGGTGATATGCCATCGAGTCCAAAAATCTCTAACATTTCGGGCTAAATATGGACGATTGAAATTCTCCGGAAGGCTTGTGAACCCGCATAAGTTAGCGACACCGATCATAATATCGACGTATCCCGAGAAATTGAGATAAAGGTATACGGGAAAACTATAAAAAACGATAAAAAAATCCAGCCAGTCAGCGGTTGGCTGAGACAGTAGTTTGACATTGGTCGATCCGAGAAAAAGTGGCGCCAGAACGAATGCTTTTATCAATCCGTTAACAGATCGATGAAGCGCTGCAAGCGCGTCTTCTTTGTCGGGTCTGCCAATTTTATCGAGACCACTGCAAAATCCGTCATAACGTTGAATCGGCCCTGCGATCAGTGTTAAGGGCGACAATGTAAAAGCTAAATATCTTATGGTGTTAAAAGGATGATGCCCCAAATAAGGAGCCTCGATCAAAAGGTGAATCTGGCGAAACAGAATATAAGAAATTCCAATTATCGAAATCGGAATATCCAAAGCACCAAAGGCGTCGAACCAGGCGTATCGTTTGAAAATCAGGAAAAGTAATACTTGGATCGAGATAAAGCAGACTACGATTAATCCGGTTGAGACTCCTTTTTTCCCCCACAGCCATCGAATGGAAAAGAAAGGCGCAATCTGAAATGCCAGCATTGCTAATAGATCATTTGGTCTAAGCCAGCTGAACGCCATGATGACACCGGAAATGGCAAGGACGTGAACAAAAACTTTCGGATGGCAGAACCAGGCAACAATAGTTAGACCAGAAGCAATCGCCAAAAAGCCTACGCCGTTTGAGGTAAATGGTTCAAGACCGGGAATCATTATTGCGGGTCGAGACCTAAGGAAGATTTCAGGAACTTCGCCAATTCCTTCGCGATAATTGCATGCCCCGTCGCATTGGTATGGCCGTCATCCGGAAAACTGAGTGGCACATTTTTTGACGTCATTGCCGGAGCCATATCAAGAACGTCTATTTTATGTGCCCGAAGCGCCTGAAGCGATCTTCTGTAAGGTCGCGTCGGATCGTAATTATCAGAGAAAAGGCCCATGTGCCGCATATAGCGTTCAAACCTATTGCGATCTAAATGATGTTGGCTTGGAATCAGAATGACCCCAAAGGGAACATCGAGATTGGCAGCAACCCAGTCGCGAGTGGCGGCAATAAAATCGGCAGTCGAGTCGATCAGATCATCTTTGGGCGATTTGGGCGTATCGCGAAGAAGACCTACTGGTAGTGAATCTGCCAGCGCAACATCCGCCCGCAGTCCCCATTTTAGCGTTAATTCATGAAGAAGAGGTATGGAATTTATACCAACTTTCAGCCAGCTGTAGAATGCACTGTTTTTGATAAGACGGGACTTGATGCTGACCGGTGAAATATCGGCTACAACGGATAGGCCTTCCATTTTCTCCATAAGTTTTTCCCGAGCGCTTTTTGAATCGCCCACTTTTATATAATTGACATTCAGTGGTCTGGAAAATTCTTCGATGTTCTGTCGATAGTCACCAATATTATTATTGTGGGTCAATTCAATAATAACAGCGCGCGGTCGATATCCCTGTTGGACCAGATGCCGAATAACCCGTACTTGTTTGTGTAGTTGATGCCCTTCAGAGGATAAATTTGCCGCCTTGTATCCCAGGGCCTGTACCTTAGCGGAGAAAATTTCATCGTCTCGGACAAATCCGCCGTATGAATTGGATGCTCCGGCCAGCCAAATTCCTGCCAAGTCTTCTTCGAAACCATCTTCCCTATCCCGAAATCCTAGAGAATTCGTGCGATTGGTGACGTCGTAATTTGGCGGATTGTAGCGCCGTACAGTCAGATTTGGTTTCTGGAATGTGCCATATATCGGATGGAATTCATAACGAGGTAAAGACACATCTTTCCAGTCCGGAAAAACAATTGTTCTAAAAAAAATCTCAACGACAGAAACCGCAAACAGGAACGCGATAAAAAACGTCAGTAGCCTGACGCTTGCACGGGTGCCACTCGGTTGTTCAATACTGGAAAGATCTGATTTCAAGGCTAAAATTGTTGATAAGCGACGACAACGATTTCCACTGAACTAAGGGATAACAGCAAGTAAAACGCAATCTTCAGCGCGAGCCAGGAGAAGGAAACGGCAGTTGGCGTTGTTGTGGTCATGTTAATATGGCAAATAGTATAAAAAATGTTCTTGCCTGATATATTAGGCGGTTAGTTTTTCTTTAATCATGTCTGCTAGCTGTCCGACATTATCAAACTGAGACAACTCCGCCGTCGAAAAGCTTACATCAAATTCCCTTTCCACGGTCAATATTAAGCGAACATGGGACAGACTATCCCAATATTCGACATCATTTGCGGACAACTGAGGGTTAACTTCGATAGCTTCATCTTCAAATATATCTCTGAAAACAGTGGTTAATTTTTCAAAGATGACAGCGGTTTCCATAATAAGTGACTTTCTTAGGCTAATAAAATCAGGCTGGCGACAACCTATCAAAAGAGCTATTCACAACGCAAGGATGACGCACCGGATATCATGTGTTCAATTAAATAGTCAGTCTGATCTGACGAAAACATCTGAGAAATTAGTAAATTAAATATCCCTGACATTGGTGCAAATTATATTTAAGGATATTCCGCCATGGAACGTTTTGTCATAATTGGAAACGGAAAAATGGCCATAGATTGCCTAAAACTGCTATTGGATAGCAATATCGGAACAGTGGTTATGGTCGTGTTCGATTCCCATAAAGAGACGCCCCAGTCCAGCATCGGAAACCTATGCGCGGAAGAGGGAATTCCTTGCCGGGACTCAAGCGATATAAACGACCCAAGCCTAGTGGAAGAAATTGGTGAGGCTAAACCTGATCTGATTTTCAACATTAACAGCTATAAGATTATCAAGGATGCGTTGTTGGCAGTTCCGAGCGTCGGAATTATTAACTTCCACAACGGTCCTTTGCCTAGGTACGGCGGTGTAAATGTATGCTCTTGGGCCATATTAAATGGTGAGACACAATACGGCATATCATGGATGCTGATAGATCAAGGCGTCGATACCGGAGATATTTTGGTTCAATCCTTGTTTGATATATCAGATAAAGAGTTGGCTATAACGCTGATAATGCGCTGTATAGTGGAAGGCGTCCGCACATTTCCAAATCTCCTAGAACAAATTCGAGCTGGAAAATTTGAACGGCGATCCCAAGATCGCACCCAGGCTTCCTACTTCTCGCGCCGAGATATACCTTATGATGGTCGATTTCCATTTTGGTTGTCATATGATTTGCTGGATCCTTACGTTCGGGCCTTAGCCTTGGCTCCTATGGAAAATAATTTTTTTCTGCCAAGCGTTAATATCGGCGGCAAGGATTATTTTGTCGATAGGCTTTCGTTGAGCAAGCGTCTCGAAGGTGTCGTCGAAGTCGGAAGAATTCTATCGTTAGATAAGAATGGCCTCTCGATATCCTGTCAGGATAGCATCGTCATTATCCATGAGTTATTAGACTCAAATAAATCGCCGGTTGATCTATCCGATTTTCTTTCAAATCACGGTGTGGTTCTAGGAGTTACCTGCTTCAAGGAATAAGATATTTCAAAAAGATCAAATCGTTCGGAAGGCGCGTAAAATCTCCGACGGCCAAAGGCGGGTGAGCGCCTTGGCGAATGCTTCAGGTGAATTTCCCCATCGGTTGGTATATCCGTCAACAATGTCGAATTGCTCTTTTGGTGTATAAAATTCTACCGGCTGCTCACCTTCAAATTTGAATTTCTCGATATTTATATCTGATTCAGACCACCGTCCGATATCATACTTAAATGTCCCTTGAGTCGTTTTTTTCAACCGGTCATTGTCAAGGAAGCTTTCGAAACGGAGTTTATGGAAACGGGATAAATCGCTAATTAGTCTCTCGTCTATATCTACATGTGACGAAACATCCAGGAGAGACTGATCGGCCACATCAACAAGTTCCGAGCCATACCGCAGCATCGCTATACTGGTGCTTCCCAAAAGTAGATTTGTTCCGAGTTCTTCTTTGAATAGTTTTTCAAAATTTTCTTTTTGAGAATAGAAGGTAACAGCTTCCTCGCGACTGTCGAAGAGTTCCTCTTCCGTATTCTTGCAATAAGAATTGAATAGTTTCAAAATATTTGGTTGCAGGCTGAAGTTTACGACAAGACGTTCAAGAAACTCTCCGTAGTCGAGTTCAAACTCGCTGAGTAAATCAAAATATCCCTTGAAGGTGCCGCCGTTATAAAAAATCGATGTCATTAAGTGCAATTTTCTTGCTGCCAAATATTCTGCAAAGGTCATTGTGTCCGTTGCCACGACAATCTCTTCTAACTCGAATGACATACCGATATCAGGATTATCTGTGAAGCTACGGGGCAAAACTCTGAATTTTTTTGTGAATCCAAATTCCTTCTGCAAATTATCAGCTTCTTTCATTGAGGAGCCCTCAAGAAGCATCAATTGATAGGTCGCAATTTTCCCTAGTTTCAGTTTCATCAATTTGATAATTGAATCGCGGTGAGACTCATATGTTTCCCCGGGAAGGCACATTATAAGTTCCGAAAATGTCCTTCGACCGGTGTCACCGATTGCGGTTTGAACTTCTATCATCGAGTCGATTGAAATGTTCCGCCGTTTAATATTGGCCAACACCTCCTCTTTCATCGATTGCATTGACATCCAAATGGGCAAAGTCGAGCTTTTTAGCGTATCGGTAATTTCTATCAAATTCTTCTGATTGTTCTTTGCCGTGGACGCAAAAATCCACTTTGGGTATCCGTAGGTTTCGCTAACGGCGTTAAGTGTTTCAGCCAACTTAACATCCGTTGGAAACTGACCAAAATTCGGATCGGCGATTAGGAGATTGGAGACTTTATCACCGACGTGATAGGCAATGTATTCAATTTCCTGTTGGATACGTTCAACACTATATCGATTTACCTTTCGATAAATATCGTGTCCTTCGTGACAAAATGTACAGGAGTAAGGGCAACCCCTGTGGGTTTCTATCATCGGTGAAAGAACATCATCGAAAAACTTATCAAATAGCCCTGTCAGATAGGGTGACGGAATACTGTCCAGATCCTGCAAACGCTTGATCGGCGAGAAGGGTAAAGGTTCATAGTTTGCTCCCAAATGCAGAACGCCCTTGATCGGTGACGATTTCATTTTTTCGATATCAAAATCGTTTGCCAGGGCGCTGCGCAAAATTTGTTCAAAACTGCTTTCACCTTCGAACATGGCGTAAAAATCGACCACATCACGGTATTTTGTCAGAAATTCAAATTGCTCATCGGGGTTATAGGAAATATAAGGCCCGCCAAAAACCGTGATAATGTTTTTGGAAAAGCTCTTCGCGTACCTGGCGACGGAGACACTGAGTTCATGATTCCAGGCGTAATTAGACAGGCCCAAAATCGTCGGTTGTTTGTGCTTTATCACCTCTACCAGTTCGTCGACATACTTGAACACTTCAACATCGGAGGCCAGTTTTTGATGCCGAACATGTGAGGCGACCAACCCCACGTTGAGTGGGAAGCTATCATTGGAAACCGTAATTGAAAGATGAGTCAGGTCAGCAAGATATATTGTCGGCATTTATTCACCCTTTATTCGGCGATATATGTGTTTATAAAGTTTTTTAGAAGAATTTTAAAGAATAAATGGTAAGGCGTTAGTCGGCGATGTGTGGTCAAAAGTCTACTTTAATCAGTGGTATCTAAATTCCCAGCCAGAGGTATGGTCTCGATCTGAATATACCTGGCTGTACCCTATGCTCGGTGCGGCTATTTTGCCATCCAACCTAAACGCAATCTGATAGACCTTGATTTATCGCGAAATTCGACTTGCTGGTTGATATTAAAGCTCACTCACTTTTTTTGCGCACATATACACCGTGTCCGATTTTCCTGCTTCGTCGACCACGCGCTGTAAGTCATTGAACAACTCGTAGATACGTGAAGCGGCGGCTGATTCCATGAACTCCGGTGCGTGCTCAGTGAGACGGATTACAAGTTCGTGAATGTCCAGACCATGCCTTAAAACACCTACGGGTTCGAAACCGCCAAGTTCCAGCATTTTGCAAATGGATTTTTCCGTAAAGTAAGAATAATTAATGTGTGGAATGGCGCGTAAAGATGTGTCCGGCCAAAGCTCCACTAGAGCTCCAGTCAGCGACTCGTTTCGCGGCAGCCCAAAAGCCATTATGCCGCCTATTTTAAGAATCTTGTTGATGGTTTTGGCATGTTCAGTGGGGTTGGGCAGCATATCAAAATAGCCGAACGCCCCCACGATATCGAATAATTCTTTATTTTTTTGTTCGAAGCTTTCCACATATTCAAATAGTGTTTGGTCTTTCGGCGTAAACAGTAAACGATCTGCTGCGACTTTTGCGTTGGCTCCATTTATCTCTGTTGCGTCAACATTCCAACCCTTTTCACAAAGCAGCTTCGGAACATCTCCGACCCCCGTAGCGAGATCGAGCCAGCGTCCGGGTTCACCTTCATAATATCGCATGACAAAATCGTATCTAGGCTTGGCAATATTTTCCATGCGGTAGTCGAGATCCAGTCCCTCGAGATAAAGTTCGACGGAGTGGTGACGAATTTGCTCAAGGGTGCGCTCATAGTCCGGCATATGTTGTTTATAGGTGTGGGTACATTCAGGACAATGAATCCAGGGAAATTTTTGTGCTTTATAAACTTCTTCTTGATTCTTACTCGACCCACAAACGATGCATGAATCATACATTACTTGAGGTTCTTGTAACAACGCTGCCGATTGAATTTCCCTTTCGCGTATGTGCTGTTGAACATCGCTAACGTGGGCATTTTTAATTCTCTTGGGGTCAATTTCCTTAAAATTCAATATTTCCATTATATCCTCAGTTACTCAGACAGTTATCGTAAGTTAGATGTTTAGCGGTTATTTGCTATTGGCGAGTTCGTTGAAAGGATCTGTTTACGTTTGATTACCCCATCCCGGCGAAAATTGTCGCCATACCAATTTTACTCAATAGAAATTGCTGTTCAGTAAATCCGTGATTTCATTGGATGTAGCCAAGGGCGCCAATCCGAGATCCTCGCGGATGACATCAATAATAAAATTGCCGGATAGATCAATTAGATCAGCATATAAATACGTCGGATATTGTTCTTTGCCGGAATCAATGGCGGAAATTTGGTCAATCACCTCTTCGGCTGATTGAACGCAGAGTTTCGGAAAATCTCTATAATAATAGGGTTTATCCGGTCCAGCAAAATCGAAACAAAACACACTTGATCCAAATTGAATGGCTTCCGCCGTTATGGTGGAACGCCCGGAAACAACATATCGGGCTTTCATGATTAGTTCATACGAATCTTCTTGCGACAAAACCATATTCTTGGGCCCATTTTCGACGGCTTCAACAAACGCCGAATAATATTCTTGAACAGTCCAATTGCTCATAAGTTTTACGTATACTGTCTTGTCGGGAAATGCTCGAGCGATCAAAAACATTTCATCGTGCATCTTGTGTTCATTAAATGTCGGCGCGGGGAAGTATACGATATCCTTGAGGCGAGGGTGATCCAACCGCTGTAGGTAGTCCAATGTCATACATAGAGAGCCAACTGGCTTCACAAGCATCTGCTTTGCCCAGGTATTTGAATAGTAGTTTTGATAAAGATGTATTCCGAATACGTAGTAAATATCATAGTCGATGTATCGTAAAATTGGATGAATAAACAACGGACTGGTGAGACCATGATTAATTCCCAGGGATGTCGAACCAACCCGTCTTAATTCCTGGCTTCTAATCATGTGATCAGAGTTATAGTCGTCCCGGCACCAAAAATACTTAAAATGATAACGGCTGAAGAGAGCTCTATAGTGTGCTTTTTTTCTTACCAGTTTGAGGATGGGGAGAAAATGATCTGGTGCGAGGTGTCGAAATCGCTGATACAATCTAAGTAAATCGCCTACAAAGAGCCGAAAATGGGCTAGTAGCTTCTGGACAGGGATAATCCCGTTTTTGTTGAGGCACTGACCAAAGCCTGTCATATCCGCCATACAGGCTTCGCGCTGAGCTTTATTCCTGAATACAAATAAACACTGCTCAGGGTCGCCGACGATGTCACGCACCATTTGTACCTGAACTTCGCCGCCGGTGAAATCGGCGCCGAGAAAAATAGATATTGGTTCAGATTTCCGCAGCCGAAGAACCGCTACTGACCATAAAACTAGGTTATTCAAAACAAAAATTGCCAATATAAAATTTATCAAGGGCCGGAATTGTGACGAAGCATTGCAATTAATACGGGGCTTTTCTCCATAATAGGCTTCATAGGAAAACAATATGTCTTCATTGGCATGGACAAAACTTGCCTCGTTGACGGAAAATCTGTCTGAAATCTCCCTTAACAATAAAACCATATCAAAATAGGTCGCCTGGTATTTACAGGTGGCATGTTTATAGACAGGGCATAGTCACCAATATCTTTTTCGATATCATCAAACTGAAATCGACTATTGGCCGCCATTTCTGTGCGGGCGAAAATGTCCGTTACGTTGTTGTAAGGCCGAAACTCCCAATACCTATTTGTTTCCGGAAGCAGTTCAAAAATTTCGTGAACCCAAGAAATTTTTCCCAACCAATATTGTAAACGTTTGATAAAACCGGATAGTGGCGAAAAAACGGCCTCCGATGGGATCAAATAAACTGGCCGGCGCAATAGAACGAGTCCCAAAGTCCGCAGCAGGGTAAACTCATTTAATAAAACGAAATATTTCATTCAGAATCCTGTGGGACGGGCAATGATCAGGCTCAACCCTACTGTGATCGAATCCATGGCGGCAACGGCAATGTATTCCGCGTCCGCCAAAATTTTTTTGATTCGCAACTTTGTTATGAATAAATGGAATGCGAAAACGATTTCAATTAGCCGTAGACTATCGACTTTCACACCTGAGTTCTTTTTTGGGCACTTCGAGTGATCTGAAATTTTACCTATCTACTTTACCGACGCTGTAATTTCTTCTCGGACGGCATTTACGACGGCATTGACCATCTCCTCCGGCATTTCTGGGAAAATGGGAAGATTTAGGATTTTGGAGGTCACGTCTTCAGCTACCGGACATTCCAAATACCGGCATTCCGCATCGCCCGATGAATATAGTTCCTGGCTGTAAACTGGCATGGGATAGGCGATTCGCGTATCAATGCCGTGTTTCTCTTTAAGCATATCCGCGATTTGGTCCCGATTGTCCACCAATACGGGGTAAAAAAAGTACGCGTTCCGGCTATCTTCCCTTTTGGTGGAAACGATCTCAACTTCAATGTCGCCGGTTGAAAATAGTTTATCGTATTGTAATGCGACCTTTTTTCTTTGTTCCAGCAGATCAGGCAGTTTTCTGAACTGAGCTAAACCTATAGCCGCTTGCATATCCGTCATTCGAGCGTTGGTTCCGAGAAGGACATGTTTATATTTACCGCCTCGTGGTTCGCCCTGATTTCTTCTTGAAACAATTTCTTCTTTGAACTTTTCATTGTGCGTAATAACCATTCCACCCTCAACGCAAGTCATCACTTTTGCCATGTGAAAACTCATTGTGGAAATTTCGGTTTGGGCGCCCATTGGGGAACCTTTATACACCGCTCCGAGTGATTGGGCGGCATCTTGAACAACGGTAATGCCATGTTTATCGCCGATACTGATGATGCCGTCTACGTCAGAAGGGTTCCCGCCGTAATCAATGAACAAAATCGCTTTTGTTTTATCGGTTATGGCTTTTTCAATTTTGTCCGGATCCAGATTAAAACTATCTTTCTCGATGTCGACAAAAACAGGTACGGCATTTTGGTAACTTACAGTAGATGCCGTAGCAAAATATGTCATAGCTGGAACAATGACTTCGTCGCCGGGTCCGATGTCAACGGTTTTAAGAACCATATCCAAAGCCACGGTTCCATTGGACACTGCAATGCAGTACGGTACCCCTAGGAAAGATGCCATTGCTTCCTCAAATTTCGACACTTTGGGACCCATTGTTAGCCAATCGGTTTCAAACGAATCGATAACTTCGGCCAATTCCTCTTTCCCAATAGTGGGCTTGGCCCACGGGATATTGTTTTTCGCCATTTCGCGTAAACCTCGATTTCTACTTTGCTAAATTTTTCTCGTTGTACCCGAAGAACTTAGTTAAAGCCTCGAGGTTGTTCGTCTCAAAATCATTTTCAGTTATGATTCCGCTACGGAAGGAAAACAACAATTCCCTGTAACCATCTTCAACCGTCCGGGAAGGTTGAAATCCGGTAAGAGATTCAAGTTTTTCACAGCTAACCCGATAATCTCTTCGGTCATTTACATTGGTAATATACTTGGTATTTAAATCCGGCATCAAATTTACCAACATTTCAACAATCTCTTTTTTCATATAGTTCTGAGATGTTGCGCCCGAATTAAATATTTCACCGCCTATATCTTTTGAATTGGTCTTTAGCATCTGCCGTAATATCAAAGACATGTCGGCAACGTGTACAAAAGGTCTCCAAGTATCGGCTGCAAATACGACAATCTCTTTCGAGGTCCACGCTTCAAAGGCAAATGAATTCACCTGAAGATCGAACCGCGTCCGAAAGGATACGCCATAGGCCGTTCCGAATCTTAAACTAACAGCTGCAAAATCATCGCTACTAATGGATTTCAGAAATCTTTCGCAATCTATCTTCGTCTCGGCGTAAAGCGACACCGGATTTAATTTGCTTTCCTCCGTAGCGAAGGTGTTTGGGTCGCTAATACCGTAATTTGAGCAGGTTGAAGCAAACACAAATTTTTTGACTTTGAGCTTCTTCGATAATTCTGCAACGATTTTGGTGCCGGTATAATTTATTTGATAGGCGGATTTTGGTGCAGCCTGACACTGTTTGTCACCGACGATAGAGGCTAAGTGCACAACAAAGTCCACATCCTCCAAACATTTCTCAACCGTAACTCTGTCTCTCGTATCTCCTTGCACAAATTCGAAATTTGGATGGTTTAGAAATCCGACTACCGATTTTCCGCCGTTGACCAATAAATCCAAACAGCGGACACGATATCCTTCTGATAGAGCATCCCGAATAAATGTACTTCCAACATATCCGGCACCACCCGTGACGAGAATTCTTTTTGGCTTACCAGTCATTTATTTTTCTATTCCTGATCTCGAATTAAATCTTCAAGGTCTTCGTTCACAATAGCGCCAGCATCAAGAACCTGGTTTTTGCCTATCTTGGTTCGCCGTCTGATAATTGATCTCGGGCCGAGAGTTGCGTTTCTCCCAATATCACTCCAGCCGCCGACAAAGCAACCCGAATATAGGTATGAGTTCTCACCAATTTCCGCATTAATTTCCACGATTACACCTGAGCCTAAATAGGTATTGTTTCCGATCGAAACACCGTGAGAAAGAATGCATCCGGCATTGATTATGATTCCTTTCGCAATCCGCACCGAAGGATCGATAATTGCGTGGCGCGAGATGGCATTAATCGGAGTCAAGCCTAAAAAGGAAGCCTCATAATATCTTTTTTCTCTAATGTAATTGTCCCCGATAGCGGTTATGAAGCCGACGACACCATCTTCCTTAAGTTTTCCAAGAATGCTCCGACTGCCAAGAAACGGAATATTGTCGTACAATTTTTTACCCGTAAATTCGACTTCTTCTTCCTCGGTACCGACAAATCCCTCAATCCGGAAATTGCGGTCTTGAACGAGAATATCCGCTGTCGTGATTGCTGCGGTTCCTGTCCCGATAATGATTACTTTCATTTTTAAATTCCTCAATCCGATTTCAATAAAAGCGGTAATTGAATTTTCGTTAGTTTATGCATTTTCGCAAACCATTAAAAATGGCTCCGTCGATTTGCGAGAATGGGTATGCTGAAACAGAGTCAGATAAGTATGAAATAAGTGAAAATTAGGTTGGATTTGACCTTAGATTGCGATTGGCCTCCCCTCTTACGAGGAAACTTCAATTCAAATTAATCTACCAAGCGCTAAGGCCGCCATCGATGGCTAGATTCTGACCGGTGACAAAGCTTGAGGCATCTGAAGCAAGATAAATAACCGCGCCTACGATTTCATCAGCCTGCGCCATTCGACCAAGGGGAATGCGTCCGCCATAGCGATTTTTAAATTCATCGTTGTGATTGTTGTCGACACCGCCCGGAGAGATCGCGTTAACCCGAATATTGTCTTTTGCCCAATGAGTTGCCAAGTGCCGGGTCAGGCCAATTACAGCTGCTTTTGTTGCTGAATAAACGGGTGGATTGTTGATTGCTCGTCCACCAAGTTCAGAGCCTTCGTATATTCGGTTGTCAGGAGCAAGAAAACCCATGATAGAGCCGGTTTGTATGATACTACCGCCTCTACCCTGGCTGATCATCTGACGTCCAACAGCCTGCGCCATCAAAAACATACCATCGATGTTGACGGCCGATATATCGCGCCATTGTTGGTAATCGTAGGTTTCCAATGGTTCATAAAACGCCTCCAAATCATCTGATTTCCAGGCTGCATTGTTATGTAGAATATTTACCTGACCAAACTCAGATACTACTCTATCGACCGCATCGGAAACCGACGATGGATCAGATACATCACACCCCACACCCAGCATTTTTGTGCCGTAGGTTAAAGCCAGTTCCGCCGCAAATTCTTCATTTCTATTCTCGTCCAGGTCGAAAACTGCCACCGATGCCCCCAATTCAGCAAGTCCGTGACAAAATCTCTGGCCGAGCATTCCCGTAGCTCCCGTAACGATGGCAATTCTGCCACTCAGGTCAAATAACTGCTTAAGCGACGACATGATTTACCTTTTCTACTTCTCCGGAAGCCTTTGATTTTCTTCCGGCGATCAATGTGTTCATTGCAATCACCGTATCCCTGGGCGGGATCGGCGGTTGACCCGTTTCAATCATATTCATGAATAGAATTAGAGCTCGTCTAAACATGGTGAAATTATCATACAAGTCATGCTGTGAAGTCTTGTTCCTACCGTAAATTTCCACATGAATGGTTTTAGGAACATTTCCCAAGGTATTGATCTGAAACAAAGAACCATCGTCCATTTGTATGGCAAATGATTCGTGCGGCGCTTTTAATGCGGTGACAGCTATCGGTCTGGCCGGGGTTACGTTCAAAACAGCATCAATCATGTGAATGCCATAGGTCTCCCAGGTATTGAGGGCGATGGCGTTGATGAGAGGAATTTCGCCATAGTCGGAAATATTCTCACGTGCCTCATCGAGTTCCGGCGCATATCGCATACCAGCGCAGGACATTAATTTTCCCGATTCGAGATACGGATAGAATTGTCTTAATTCTTCTTCATCGACGGCCAACGGCTTGTCCACGAAAACCGGTAATCCGGCTTCAAGAAACGGCATGGCCAGTTCGAAATGGGTCTCATGATCATCGCGGGCGATAATGACAGCATCCACGAGCCCCAACATTTCTTCCGGACTATCTAACACCGTTTCAACAAGGCTGGCGGCACATAGTTTCTGCGTGACCACCGGGTCTTGAGTCCAAGCATGAGTGACACGTGCATCACCAATACCAAAATCTTCAGGTTTTCTGAGTTTGAGATAGTCATGGATGACAGGCCAATCCGCATTCGCGAAACCTTCGTCAGAATATCCATTGAATACTGCAGAAAAGGAAAAGGGATGGCCGTTTCCTTCACTCACGCCCATTATTCCAATTTTTATCACCAGACCGCCCAACCCCCATCGATACATATGTTCTGGCCGGTGATGTAGCTGCCAGCATCCGAACACAGCAATGCAGCGGCGCCTTTTAGTTCATGGGGATAACCAATTCGCCCCATGGGAGTTTTCGCGCCCAGCCTGTCGATAAACTCCGGGTGTTCTTCGACCACATTGGGAAAGGGAAAAGCACCAGGGCTAATACAATTGACGCGAATTCCGTCCGGCGCCAGGAAGCTCGACAAATATTTTGTAAACTGAATAACCCCAGCTTTTGCGGCGCCGTAACTGGGCGGATTGGCATGAGGCGTGTTTTCGTAAATTCGCCAATCGGGCGCGACGTGCCCGTACATTGATCCAATGTTTAAGATTACACCTTTGCTTTCTTGGAGTGTCGGTGTTGCCGCTTTAATGGTCCGAAACACCCCGTTAAGGCATATTTCAATGTCATAATCCCAATCATCATCATTAATAGATTCCCAAGTGTTTTTGCGACCGGACCAGGCGCACATAACCAGAATATCGAATCCGTCTGTTAGTTCCTTGCAACGCTCAATAGCGTCGGTAATGGATTCTCGGTCAGAAATATCCAATTTCACTGCATGGGCAGTTCTGCCGGGAAAATCCTGTTCAATTTTTTTGGCTTTCTCAGCACATTTTTCTATGTCTCGACTGGCAATGATAATGTCCGCACCTTGTTCGGCCAGCGCATCCGCAATATCAGATCCCAGATATCCGGCACCACCGGTTACTAAAGCCGTTTTGTCTAGAAGAGAAAATGATTTAGGTAAATTCTTAAGCATGAAGCCTCTCTATCATGGTTTCGGCGATAAAAAAATCAATTTCATCATCGATATCTAGGGAGCGTTCCTTGGGCATTATAACGGCACCAATCTTTCCAAATACGGTTTCTACACCTTTGTCTGGTTGCTGATCGATGACGTAAGCATACACGGCGCCGTTAAGTTGCCAGGCCTCGGGAAGTTTCTGACGAGGTCTCCACGGAACGGCTCCGTCGATAAATGGAGTGGGAACACCGTCGATAATTTTCCATGCACGCCAAGGGTTTAGCTCTGGTTCACAAAATGTCGTTACTGAATCTAAATTCTCCCGATCCAGTGTTTCTAAACAAATTTCTATATCCTCTGTCGAGCGCAGCGGTGATGTCGGCTCGAGCATAACCATATATTTTGCGGTTTCTCCTTCTTGCCGAAGCCGGGCGCTAAGATCACGGAGGCCATCCACGATCAATGCTGAATCGGACGCAAGATGCGGCGGCCTTGCGTAGACTTCAGCTCCCAACCTGCTGGCAATCTCGGCAATCTCATCCCCGTCTGTGGAAACGATAACTCTGTCGATTAGTGAAGTTTTTTGGGCAACATCGACAGACCAGGCCAAAAGTGGTTTACCTGCCAATAATTTCAGATTCTTGTTTTTTACACCTTTGCTTCCTGCACGCGCAGGGACAACAGCGCAAACACGGTGACCGTTTATCATGGGCAATGACTCATATAAAATTTTAAAAACTAAGGGAAGTAAGGAAGGTCTTACCGCTCAATTTTGATTGGAATCAAATGTCGGTGCGGACCATATCCGCGTATTCTTTTGCCATACGTTCAGCGGTGAATAAATTTTTGTAGCGGTCATATCCGGTCTCGCCGACTTTTTTGTACAATCCACCGTCATCAAGTAACGACAGTATATGGGCTGCAAAGCCCTCGGAATTATTAGCGGCGACGCAATAACCACCTTTATTTTCGCCAATAACTTCCGGAATACCACCAATATTAGTAGCCACTACGGGCGTGGAGCGAGCCATCGCCTCAACAATTATCAGACCGAAAGATTCGAATGCTTGCGAAGAAACCAATAGAATATCAACGGCGTCGATTAAATCAGGAACATCGTCGCGAAACCCCTCTAGAAATACACTATCATCCAATCCCATATCTTGGACCATAGAGGTAACTTTGAGAAAATCCGGTTCATAGCCAAAACCGCAGATTAAGAGTTTTGCCATTGGCCGGCTTTTGACAACACGAGCAAACGATCGAAGCAAAAAGTCATGACCCTTCCTGGGTTCGTACGTGCCAAGCATCAAGCATATTGGAGCATCGTCTGCGATTCCAAACTCTTCTTTCAGTGTGCGGGCAGCTTCGGGCGACGGTGGGCCAGGTTGACGAATGCCATTGTAAATATGGTCGACTTTTTCGCTGGATGCTATGATCGGCCTGTTAGTCATGGACTCGGCACAGGCTTTCGATACTGCAACAAACCGCTTGCAGGAATTTACGACCAGGCCGTCCACAACATTTTCTATCCAGCGCTCCCACCATCGGGAACTTACCGCAAAATTGTGAAAGTTAAAAATGCAGTCTGGTTTTCCGTTCGCCATTTTTGACCATGCCACCGCGGCCGCTCGGCAGCTATCACCGGCCGGGTAGCCACCGTTAATAACCATTAGGCGATCGGCCTGTTGATCGGCCAGTAATTTTTTTGCCACGTACAGCCAATACAAAAAAAACGGATAACGAGATAGTGCTGAAATTCCTTTCTTGATAAAGCCAGGTAAAGGCCGGGCGTTCATCTTGGCAACCCACAGCCAGTGCATGGGATATTCGTGAGCGACGATCTTAATCTTCCGTTTGGTTCGCTCACTGATAACAGTGAGCCCCGGGTGAGAGCGATTGCATATGAGAACCAGTTCGTCCGGCTCTCGGTCTGTTTCGTCATAATCTGGCCAGTGATCAATTAGTGTTTCGATAAAGCTATCGAGTCCTCCCGCATAGGAGTTTTCAGTAAATAATAAAATCTTCATTTTTGTGGGACTGATCGGAAATAACGGGTGCTATGTTTCGCCTATATATTCTCTGAGCCAATTTCACCGACCATCTCGAAGCGATTGGGCCTCGATGGTATCGGACGGCAAGGGGCCAAGGTCTTTGGTAACGATTTTGCGCAACGACTTATAATCGAAGCCAAATTTTTTCAGCGAAATCTGCGCATTGAGTTTGTGGAGGGCATATCCCTTTAATAAATCCCAGGCTTTAACTATGCCTTCTCTACCCAATGTGTTTACCAGTATCATCAAGGGCAACAGACCTCTAATGCGGTAGAAAAATATGGGATGACTCATTGCCGCCAAACCGAAACGGCGTTGAGCAATTAGCGCGAACAAACCTGGCACCGATGCTTTTTTGAAACCATCGCCGACGGCGCTGGTGCCGATTTGAGCATCCACGATTTTGATAAAGTCCTCATCGTCGCACAGAACTTTTACATACTGTTCGATACCGAATGTCTTAGCGAAGTGATAGTTTACCTCAATTGAAATGCGGGCGCGCCAAGCACGGTAAGTGAGCATCGGCTCGTCGGTGAAATTTAAAGTCGTAGTTTCATCGCGCGCGTTACGGTCGGAAATCGACAAGAGGTATTCCTCTTCTGAATCGATATCTCGACCAATTAGTCCGCGATGCCGACCATATTCATAAAGTGGGGTTCCCGGAAGAGCCTGCGCATAATTGCAACTTATGTAGTTTGGATTTTTATCGGGTGATAAAGTCGTAACGTATTTGCAGTACTCGATTGTTTCACGGATCGTCTCCGAGGTTTCACCGGGCATGCCCAATACCAATTGAATCCCAGTATGAATGCCCGCTTCGATGGTCCATTTCATAGAATTGTAGTTGTCCTGGATCGAAACCTTTTTCTCCATGATCTGAAGCATTTTTTCACTGCCGGTCTCGTTACCGTAGGTTAAGCAGGCGCAACCGGCGTCTTTCATAATTTTGATCCATTCCGGGGTTGCTGCGGCAGCGTTAGCCCGGAGACCGCCCGACCACCATAAAACGTCCCGTTTTTTAATTTCCTCGCAAAATTCCTTTAGCCAACGTTTGTCGTTGCCGAAGGTTTCGGCGAAAATCATCACAAATCCGGTGTTGTATTTTGCGATATGGTGATCCAGTTCAGCCATAATTTTTTTGACTGGCAGATGGCGGACACCTTTATCCCACCGGTGGCAGAAAGTGCATCGAGCGACGCAGCCTTTGACACAAGCGACGTGGCCGATGGTTTTGTCCCGTCGATGAGGCTCGTAGGATCGCGGATCATTGGCAACCCATTCAAATACCGGCCGGTCACCTTTAAATACTTTGTGGAAAATATCGCCTATTTCAGTGGAATGTTCCAAATCGCCAAAATCGACATTCCAGACTTCTTCCGCGGGCAGCGCAATCTCGTAACCGGTATTTAGAAATTTGTTATCCACCAGGACAGCCAGCCCTTTGATGTCTGCATACTTTTCGGGATCATGAGATTCTTCCGACCGCCGAACGACATTTAAAAAACTTTTCTCACCTTCGCCGATAACGCAAATATCAACACCTGTCTTTCTGAGCAAAATTTCAGCGCTCGCCGCCATATTGCCGCCGACCACAATCAGTGTATCAGGGAACAGCATTTTGATATCGCTTGAAAGTTTCTTGGTGTATTCGTATGAGGTGGATACGATGGCGCTAATGCCCAGAATGTCTGGCTTTTTTTCGCGGATATAATCGATAACCTGTTCGTAGGGCGGCCGCTTGTGGTCAATATGATAAAGCTCCACATCGTTATAGCCGTTTTTCTTAACATGGTTGACTATCGACAAGGCACCATACGGAATTGTCGTTGACGGTTCATCTCGGAGAGGAATGGTGACGATCAGTATTTTCATTTGGAAATTTTATTCACTGTTGGATTGCACGAAGAAAATTAAAGAACATAATCCAAAAGCAAATCTTTAATAGTTCTAATTATCAATCGATTTTCCTTTTAGTCAATTGATTTCGATATTTCGAAGTTTGGCAAATAGACCGTCATGTTCCATCAAGTCATCATAAGTGCCACTTTCCATTAGGCGTCCTTTATCCAAGACATAAATCTTGTTGGCTTGACGCACGGTGGATAGTCGATGGGCGATGATTACAATTGTCATTTTTTTTGCCACTTCATGGAGCGCCTTTTGCACATCCCGTTCTGATTCGTTGTCTAAAGCGCTGGTCGCTTCGTCAAGCAATAGCAACTCAGGTGATCTGAGAAGCGCCCTGGCCAATGCAATTCGTTGTTTTTGTCCCCCTGAAAATCGTACGCCACCCTCGCCAAGAATCGTGTCCAAACCTTCGGACAGGTCTTCGACAATCTCTTTGAGATGAACCGTTGTCAGCGCTTCTTCAATTTCTTCATCCGTGGCCTCAGGGTTAAAAAATTTCAGATTGTTGCGAAGGCTGGTATTTAGGATGGCAATGTCTTGGGTGACAATTCCAATTCTTCGACGCCAGGACTTCAGGTCAAACGCCATCAAATTTGTATCGTCAATTGAGACTCTACCATGACGAGGTATTCTTATTCCGGTCAATATATCCATTAGGGTAGATTTTCCGGCTCCAGAAGCTCCGACGATCGCGACAAGTTCATTTCTGCCGAAGGTCATCGAAACGTCGTCTATTGCCGGCGTCTCGCCGTCAGGAAAACTAAAGGAAACATTTTCGAGAGAAATCTGATTTTCGATGCGATCAAATTTTTTTCCTTCGGGATTGAGGATCTCTGCCGCCTTATCACTATTTTCGATCGCCTCATTGACAATTCCCAAGGCGTGGCATCTCTGATTGTAAGTTTGAACCTGATGTTGAAGTGTACCGATACGGGGTGCAACGCGCATCATAAACAGAAGAAATACCAAGATAACCGGAACCGGAACTTGTATTATCTGATACGAGATTCCTAGAATTCCCGTAAGCAATAAGACCGGCAAGGCTTGAACGATAAAATGAACTTGTGTCGAGTTCATTTGTGAATTGAAGGAAACGTCGAAAAAAGATTGGTTTTTATTCGAAATTTCATCTTGGGCGAAATGAATGGTAGCAGTCGCCTTAGCGATTTTCAGGATACGCAGATATTCGAGACAGTAAAAAGACAAGTCCCGGTTCGCTTTGCTGGTCATTTCTCCCAATTGTTTGGCTCTAATGTTGAAGGGACGCACGATGAGATACGTCAACACGCCAAAACCCGCGGCTATGGCCATTAGAGGCCAGGATATAACGACTGAAAACAACATATATATGAAGATCTGAATGGCACTGGCGACTGCCATCAATTCAAAACCTAGCGCATTTCCGGAACGGCCACACTCTATGACCATTTCGTTGACAGCTTCCCCATGCGAGAAAGTTGCGGAATGTTCCCACGAGGAATTCATGATTGAAGCGACATATCTGTTTCGTAAATTGCGGCTGAACAGCTCTTTTGCCCTAATCAGCTCCCGCCGCTGTATGTAGCCCAGTACCAAGGACCCCAACGCCAAACTGGCGATTGCCGCCAAGAGAAGTAGCGGGCTGGATTCGATGCCGAATGATTCAATGCCATCAATTATTCGGGCAAATAATGGTGGTAATTCGTTGGCGGCATTGCCGTTCATAAGATGCAGCAATGGGATAAACAGAGCTATGCCCACACCTTCAAATGCCCCACTCGCGACGACGAGAAAAAGGTTTAGCCAAGTGCCGGGTAATTGCCCGAAGGTCGAAAGAATTCGCATGAATGGTGTTTTTTTTGGGTTGTCTACTTCTTGGTGCAGGTGGCGAGCAGCATCCCGCCCATGGGGCCGATCCGAAGATCACCCACCCAGGTGGGAAAAATTTTTGTAACAATCTTTCCGATAATCGGTACGATTTTGAGTTGGAGAGGACACTGCACCATTTTCTCGCGGGAAAACCCGGCGCGATCCAGCATCTCCGAGAATTGATCCTTAGTATAGGTTTTTGTCCAATGATTTTCTCGGTTTTCTGTTTGCCAGTCGCCTTCCGTATTGGCGTGCATCCAGTCGTCAATAGCTTTTTTGGTAATATTGCCTCTTATCAATGCGTGCAATCGATACCAAATAAACATCACCGAATAAGTGGCGTACAATCCAATCATAGCAGTGCCGCCGGGTTTAAGGACTCGATAGGCTTCTGCCAAAGCCGCTTCCGTATTCGGTGTATGGTGGAGTACACCGCTCGAGTAAATATAATCGATACTGTCGCTTTGAAAGGGTAGCGTTTCGGCTTCAGCTTGAAAGGTCGTCCCGTCAAATTCTGCTTTATCGATGAATACTTTGGTAAAACTGGCGGCGTTGTTGGTAAAATCAACGCCGATATATTGTGTTCCGTATCCGGCAAACAACAATCCTTCATATCCGCCGCCACAGCCGATATTCAGAAACGTCTTTCCCGCCACATTGTCCTCGGATATATCGACGACAGAAGGATAGCCTGATTTGATGAGGTATTCCAAATACCTTTGTCTCTCATGGAGTATGGCGTCACGATCCATTTCCAACAGATGGCTATTACGTTTTTCCCAACCGTCATTCCAAAAGTTCGCCCGATCAGCTTCTTCAGCATTTATCTTACTTTCGGGCTTTAGTAATACAGGAACGCCATTTGAGATCTGATAATCTGTCTTGCAGGATTCACACATGTAGTTGAATTCGCCGGCAGATATTGTTGATTTTCCACACGATGGGCAGGCAAGGATATTATCAATATTCATATTTATTCAGCTCAACTGTACATATGTTTATAATGAAACAGTCCCGGTCGTAAGCGACCCGAAATTCGCAACTCTTTTCAGCGCCGCACAGTGCAGGACAATATAAAAATGATTGGTTTTATATATTCGGGCTCGGTTTTCTTTTGTAGAACTAAGCAACGTCCTTCTCGGTCAGGAGCGTGGAAACAGAGTTATTGCCCAAGAAATCATTCTCGAGGAAGTCTGCGATTACTTTATCCGAATGGGCCGGATCAGGACCGATGAAACGGTGGGACAGTTCTCCGGCGAATCGTTCGGGAAATTTTGAAACCATACTGTTTGGGTCAACAGAACTTCGGATCATGTTTAGTAGCTCTTTGGGATCATTGGTTACCGGGCGATCTATATCTATAGCTGTCTGCAAGCTGGTGAACATAGGGTCGGTTTCCAAGCCTTCGATACTGCCTGAATTTCGATAATCCGGTTCATAAAATATAGTCGGCCAGCCAGCATATAACGACTGATACAACACCGAGGATCTATTGCTCACCACAACATCATGAGCAATCAAGGAATCACCTAGTTCAGGTGGGGAATCCCAATTGATTAGGCTTTCCACGCCGAAGCTTTTTGCCAACCAGTATTCATAATCATGATGTTGACCCGGGTGTGGGCGATAGCTAATTGTCCACCCTTCCTCAGCCAGCTCTCTTAGAATCCCGAATATTTCAATATAATACCGGTCACAGGCTCCAAATCTGATGGAAGACCAAAGATCTGAGATACAATATTCGAGAATGAGGAGTCGCTTTTTATGCTGAGGTTCCCTGGAATGTCGAATTCCATTCATCGCCGAAGTTAATGGGTTGCCAACAAGCACTTGGCGGGTGGCATTTGAGTCTTCCGAACCCGAATGAAAGAAATTTTGATAATCGCTGCCAAACGCCAAATAGGTTACATGCGGGTTATCGATTGCCGGCGTTATAAACGTATATCTTGTCTGATTCATGCCATGGGGAGCCAAGTAGATTTTTAAATCTGAGTGGCGGTTTAACATGACTAAATTGCCCATCGGTTCGTTACAGGCTTCGTTAATCAGTAGTCCCGAGGCGCCAATAAATTTTTGAAATTTTCTGGTTTGCGCCACAACGATTAAAAAGGCCCAAATTTGAACTTGCAACAATTCAGCTACAGCACTGTAAAGTATTTTGTCGTAGTTAATTCCGTCCGACTGGAAGCGCATGCCCTTTGTAGAATGATTGGGGAAATTTTTGATTGTTTTAAGCAACTTTCTTACGATTTTAATGTCGTTCCACGAGGGAAGGGCGAACAGATGGTCGCACCTAACAGCATCCGTACCTGGAACTTCAAGTTGACTACAAACGAAATGAATTTTTTGATGCTTAGTGATCCTTTTAGCAATGAGTTCGTGGGCTCGACCGAGAAACATGTAGAAAACAGGTTTATCAGGATTGTTGCGCCGGTTTTTTTTGAAGGTGAAAATCGCTCTAAGCCAAGAAGGTCTGAAACTACCCAGATATCCTTTAATCAAACTCCAAAAGTTGTTTCGTAAACCCAGATACATGGCGGATGGGATAGCGTCTACCGGAGCCAGGAATTCAATTATTATGTCCATTTGTTCTGCGATGTGGGACAACGTTTTTGCCAGCGGATGGACGGAAGGAATCGATTCATAAATACCCCTGCCATCTTGAGCATCGGAAAAAACGGTCGTTGCCTGATTGAACGATGATACAAGTTCCCGGAACCCAAAGGCAATCCGCAGCAATGTTCGAGGCCTTAAAGTCAGGGCCAGCCAATATCCGTAAGAGGTGCCCAAGGATAAATTACCAAGGTCACTAAGATCTTTTTCGCCGTGGATAAACCACGTTTTCAGAAACCGGTCACCTATTTCATCAGCTCGTGCAGTAATATCGTCAGTTAGCAACTGCTCGCAATAAATGGTTTTTATACCTCTCCGAGTCAGATTTTCTGCATTAGTCCCGCTGACATCTTGAGCTGGACGGATGTAACAAATAACGTCGCCGGATTTAGGGGGGACGGTAAGTTTATCCACATCCTTAAGCGGCGTATAACAGAGGAAATAAATATTCATTTCAATTCAACTAGAACTTTGATCCACTCAATTATTACGACCGCATACAAAATTAGATAACTGTCTTGGCATCGCATTACATTGGGGATCGTCAAAACAAGAATCCAAGCGTTAGGGGTTGCTTTCCCAAACTACTCTATATGAGTGCTACTCAAGATTAATCTAAGATTTTGCGGTCAATGCTGAAAATACTTGCTCAAACAAAAAACACCGTTCTTGCATCTCACTTGAAGCTTGGGATGAAGCCGAAAGTAACTTGTATCGTAACCGTTCATCACTCAGCTGTTGCTCTAAAGATTTAGTGCTGCTTCTCCAACTGGCCTGCACTTTATCGTTATTGTCAAAAAATTCCACCCCGCGATCCGAAAGCCGACCATCGATACAACGCTCCGGTTGATAACCATAAAGGCGCATTTCAGGTGCACATAAAAATTCCACTGCCTCTATAGCGTCTTTGTCCATTTTATTCTTCCACGCATCAATCGAATTTGAAAATATTCCTGATGGTGGTGTTTCGTGAACATTGGAATTGATCTTCCATTTTTTTCCTGCGCCATCGATGAAGTTTCCAGGGTTGATCATGGAATCTGAATAGGAAAGACCAAATTGATCTGAAAAGTTTCTAACAAAAACTTCCGGTTTTTTCACAAAGTCTTCATAACGAAGTACCTGTAGACGATCATTGAAAAGTGAATCCTTTTTGAAGCGCTCTAGAAATGCAATATTTTTTCGCCAGCCACGACTGAAGGAAAGTAAAGGCGCGATCCTACTCTTATCCTTTATACTTAGGGCAGAGCAGTTAGCTGCACGTGGATCTCTAACAATTACGAGAAATTTGGCGTCGGGATAGGCTTTAGCCAGTGCAGGAAATGCTTCTATGGCCCAATTTTCATTCAGGCCAAATAAAACGGGATTTGGCTTTCCGTACGCAGATTTTATCTCCTCGAAAGCTCTCTCGAATAACTCTCGATACGTTTTTCCTTTCCAACGAGGTAGGGAAGAAACAACGCTTTCGCAGGTAAGCTTCATGCGCCCTTTCAGGCTATCTCGGAGAGCTGGACCTTCCCCACTCCTGAAGGGAAGATCAAGGGAGGCTTCATAGACCGCTTTTTTTTGCGTCTGGAGATCGTCATCAAAATAATAATCAAGTAGTGGAACTTCAGGAGATACGTCTAAAGCCAATGCATTACGGATTGCAGCGCTTCTAAATGACTTGAAAAGAGCCAACATCGGATCACAGACAACCAGTGCATCTTCGTTGACACTGAGTGCCTTGGTCAAAAGATTTGTTCCTCCCCGGGCGCTGCCGGTCGAAAACAATAATCGACTCATTAAAATTTATCTCTTATGGGGTCATGCTCAACTATATTTTGCACTAGGGGTTTCCTGAAACGGCTTGCAGGTACGGTCTCCTTCTTGATGAAACCGAGTTCTATATATTTTTCCAAGTAACGGTATATATCGAAAAAAGGAACGCCCTTCGTATATGAAATTTCGAACAGACTTTTATTTCCATCAATTTCATAGAGTACATCAGTAGCATTCAGATACAGTTCACGCTCGTTTTGTGCATCGATATAGAGGTCGTATCGAGATTGATATATAGGTATCTTTTGGGTGTAAACGGGAATGTAATCGTTCTCTAAGATATCAATGTAACGGAGCACAACATCTATAACGATTTCAAGTTTTTCCTCTTCTATTATTTCCGGGGAATCGGCACTCGTGTGATATTCCTTATACCCATCCCAGTATATTGACATACCAGGAATTCCTATGGCCGGCCAATCGAAATTCAGCTCATCATTTCCATACCCTCGACGGAAGGCATTTTCTCCATGATCCACTCCTTCGGTTTCTTCTATGACAACCTGCAAAATAGCGTCTAGATAGAGATTGCCCAACCGAGACCTATTGTGGGTCAAAGTTGTTCCGGCGCCAGGCATTTCTAAAAATAAAGCGCCTAAGAATGTATCAAATTTGTCCTCGTTGTTAGCAAGGTAATAGGCGGATCCTAAAGTTTCAGGCATCGAGAGAAGTTGGTAGCAAAAGCGGCGAGGGTTATCAGTTAGACTGAGGCGTCTCATAATCTCCATGCCGACGACGACCCCAGCTAGACCATCATTGGCCAATCCAGGATGACAAATATGTGACAACAGGACGAATGTCTCTTTTTCCTGACCATTTAATTTGTAATCGGCTACCAGAGCATTGCCATCTGATATTTTTACATCGATTTTGACATAGTATTTGTCCTTATCCAGAGACTGGACGCGGTTATAAGGTAATGTCAGTCCCCAATCATTCAATCGCAACTTATGGTTTGTTGCTAGCCGATGTTCATAAATGAAATCATTTGGTCGATTCTTACCTGTACGTACTCGCTTCAAAAGTTCTTCTTTAGTAACCCAGCCTTCGAAGGGTTTCGAGTAGGGTGCGAGGAAAAGTGGGTGTTCTTCGTAATCGGCGATGATGTTTTCGCCGTCAGATAAATAGGCTTCTACCACATCCCACTGGGGTGGGACCGGCCATGTTTGATGTTCACTTCCCGTAGGATATTTATGGAGTTTAAACGGGAGATACTCCTGAAGCCGGGCGAAGACCTTACAATTATCTTCAGAGACTATTGTCCTGTTGGTATTGCAAAGTTCACGTATCAAATCCATAAGCGGAATTTCAGAGGCAAAATCTATATTGGCAGATTTTTTCATGCGAATTTAGTCCGTTGTTGGATAAAGAATAATTTAAATCCCAGTTTAAACAACTAATTGCAGGGGAAACTCAACCTTAACGATTTCATCGACACAAGTACTGTGGCTTTAGTTTCATCGACACAAGTACCGTGGCTTAAGTTGATTGATTCGAAAAATGGTAAAAAAATAAAACGAACTAAACTTATCTTACTGTAATCACGGTCTATTCAATCATTTGCCAATCCAGTGGCGTTCCGCGTGAAATATTTTCTTTGGCCGTTCGGCCTAGAACTTCGTTGAAGTATTTTGGTGCAAGACCATAGCCTGGTCGTATGGCCCTTATGTTTTCCTTTGTCAATCTATCGCCAGAACGTATATCGGCGATCGCGTATAGTGATCGTCGATATCTTGAAAGGAGATCTTCGCTTGGTTTGCGACTATACCCGGCTTGGCCAAGTGATTCCCAGGCCGTTCGGCAATCCTCACACAGTGACTTTAATTCGTGCGGTTCAAGCGAAAAGTCTGCATCCGGTCCGCCGTCCGACCGGCTCAGGGTGACATGTTTTTCGATTACCGTCGCCCCCAAGGCGACGGCGGCAATAGCGGTTGCCGTGCCAAGCGTATGGTCGGAAAGACCGACAGTAACGTCAAAGTTTCTGCTCAGGTCGGGCACCGTTCTTAAATTACTTTCCCTGGCAAGCGCTGGGTAGCTGGAGATACAATGAAGGAGTATCAATTTATCCGACCCAGCCTGACACACTGTTTCGACCGCTTCGCCAATTTCTTCCAGGTTGGCCAGACCGGTTGAAATAATGACCGGCTTTCCAGTTGTCGCGGCTTTGTGGATCAAAGGTAAATCAACGGCTTCAAAAGACGCGATCTTGTATGCCGGCGTACCTAAATTTTCTAGGAACTGAATCGCCGTTTCGTCGAAAGGAGAGCTGAATACGGTAATGCCCAATTCCCGCCCTTTTTCAAACAAGGCCTCATGCCACTCCCAGGGGGTGCTGGCTTCTTGGTAAAGTTCATAAAGTTTGCGACCTTCCCAAAGTCCACCATCAATCACAAATCCCGGGCCGTCATGATCAATGGTCATAGTATCTGCCGTATATGTTTGCAGTTTAACGGCATTGGCTCCGGCCTTTTTGGCTGCCTCCATAATGGCGAAAGCCCGATTGATGTCGCCATTGTGATTACCTGAAAGCTCGGCGATGATATAAGGCGGATTTCCGTAGCCAACCGATTCGCCGTCAATTTCCACTGACAATTTACTCACTATGTGCTTGCCTGTCGCGTCTCGAGCGGAGCGGCCAGGTAGCCTAAATCGGTCAACGAAAAACCGGCCCTCTTAAAAAGTGCGTTGGACGGTAAATTGTCCTTCATCACTTCACCCAATAACATGCCTTCCGGAATCAGCCGGCGGCCAAGTGATAGCGCAGCTTGTCCGACGCCCTGTCCGGTAAACTCCGGAGCGGTAACAATTGAGATTTCATACACTGGGATATTTTTCTCAATTTCTTGATCAAGCAGTTCCAAACGAAGTACGCCGACGGGGACACCGTTCCTGAGCACCATGTTGAAAAGGCAACGATAATCATCCAATTTCTTGTCTAGCCAAGAAAAATGATTTTTGGTTTCTATCAGCTGAGGGTTTCTAGAAAACTGGCGTGTTCCCGGTGAATTTTGCCATTCCAGCATCAGCTTTCCGTCATCTAAGCTGGCTGGTCGCAATGTAATTGCTTTTCCATTAGCATCAAATTCCGGCGCCAATTCCATTGCCACACGGTATGAGCCGCGACCGTCACAGATGCGATAAGCTGCTTTGCTCAGCGATTCCAATATTTCGGGTTGCTGTTTCAATTCTTGGAGTTGAGCGGCGAAATAAGAATCTGAGAGGGAGTCGGCAGCTCCTAAATAAAGAACCGCACCAGCCTCGGAGAGAGCTCTAGCCACTTGAATTTGATTGTCAGCAATATGGACCAAAATTGAGGGAACTCCGAGGCAGCATCTTTCCCATGAACTCGATCCCGCGGCACCGATAACTAAGTCGCAATGAACAAGATGATTCGCCATATCCGTTGAGTTAAAAATTACGGTTCCATCGGCCAATTTACTGGTAGTTGCCACAATTTGATCTTTAAAAGGCGAAGTATCAGTGGCGAGAACCAATACTGATAAATCCAGTCCCGAAACGCTAATACTCTGAACTATCTTCGCCGAGGCATTTATAGGATCTGTTAGCCCAAAACTAACCAGAATTTGTTTAAGGTCATGAGTACGCTTGGCAATGGTCGTCGGCCTGATTTTACTAAACTCGGAACGCAACAGGGCGTAGTTGGGTCCGAACAAATATCTGCAACGTAATGGCGCGAGATTTTTATAATCGTTCTCTGTCACACTCAAATTCGGGTTGATTAGCAAATCGCAATCATGCGGCCGATTCACCAAGTCGTCGATTACTAAGATATTTTTTGCCCAAGGCCGACACGATTCCTCGAACTTCGAATCACGGTGGTAGTGGTCAACAATCAGCCAGTCTATGCCACTCGGCCATCGATTACGAAGATCTGCTGCTTCATTTTTAGGATTATCCAAAACAAACAGATCGAGATCCGAGATATTTAGTGCCGAAATTGTTGGCACAGTTTCTGGCGAACAGGCTAGAGCGACAGACCATCCTTGACGAATTAAAACCTCTGCCAAGGCTAAACATCTCATGATATGACCGCCGCCGATATCCGGAGAGGCATCAGCTCGAATAACCGCAATCATAATTTCACTAAGATCTGATATGTCTGAACAATCAGGAAATGACTGCCTGAATTGCGTCAACCACTCTGACGACTTCATCATCGGTCATACCTGGGAATATCGGAAGCGACAGCGTGGCGGCGTAATATACTTCGGCACCGGGTAGGTCCTGGTCGCCGTATCGATTTTGGTAGTAGGGCTGCGATGACACGGGAATATAGTGAACTTGGGTGCCAATTTCCCGATCTCGAAGCGCCGTCATCATTTCTGACCGGGCAATGCCTATAGCTTCAAAATCGATCAGCACCGGATAGAGATGCCACCCAACGGAGCAACCTGAAATTCTTTTGATCGGCTGCACATGCGGCTGTACATCTTTCAAGAGCTGATCATAGCGGGTGGCAATGCCTTGTCGCGCTTCGATAAATTTTTCGAGTTTCTGCAACTGAGAATTGCCGAGAGCTGCATTGATATCACTGAGCCGGTAGTTAAAGCCGAGCTCACTCATTTCATGGTACCAGGGATTTGCCGCACCATCCTGATCGAATGCCATTTGACCGTTTTGAAAATCCTCGGCCGCTCGAACCATGCCGTGATTTCGAAACAACCGAAGCCTTTGAGCCAATTTTTCGTTCCGCGTCGAGACCGCACCACCTTCGCCACAGGCAATAGTCTTTACAGGATGGAAAGAAAATACCGCCATATCCGCATGGGCGCAGGCGCCGATGGGGATAGGATCATCATCATTTTTACCCGGGTAAAATGTTCCCAAAGCGTGGCAGGCGTCCTCAACTACCGAAAGACCGGCCCGTCTCGCAAGGGCGGCAATTCCTATTGGGTCTGCCGGTTGTCCAGCTAGGTGAACCGGAAACACGGCCCGTATATTCTTGTCGCTATTTTTATCCAACGCCTTTTGCAACGTGTCACCGGTCATTAATCCAGTGTCAGGGTCGACGTCGCAAAAAATTACATCGGCGCCGGTGTAACGGACGGCATTGGCCGTAGCTACAAAGGTAATTGAAGGAACCACCACCCAATCCCCGGGTTCAAGTCCGAGCGCCAAAGCCGCTAGGTGTAGCGCTGCCGTTCCGCTTGAACAGGAAACGATGGCCGCATCGTCCATCCGCCGTGACAAGGACATTTCGAAGGCTTCGACGATAGGACCGGTTGTCAAATAATCCGAACGGAGTACATCAACAACAGCGATGACGTCGCTCTCATAGATCGTCTGTCGGCCATAAGGAAGGAAGGAGGACGTCATTTTGATTGGCTACGAATTTGAAATAACGGGACCAGGGGATCGCACCGGAGTTCTTTCACCAGTGTTTGATCTGCGACGGCTGTACTAATCAGCGGCAGAACGGCGTCGTAAACGGTAAACAATTCTTCGACATCATCCAGGGTGTGGGCGTAGCTCATATTGTGAGTGCCAAGCGTCAGAACGCCGCGGGCGAAAAATTCTTGCAGCAGTAATGTCCGAATGTCCCAACTTGAATACTCGTCGGTATCGAGAATACTGAGAATTGACCAAGATGGATGACCTGAAATCTTGAAAATATGTTCGACTTTGTGGTCGGCGATACGTCGCTGCAATCCGTCAACCAAGAAGGCTCCCACTTCGCCGAGCGTCTCGGTCACCGGTTCCTGCGCAACTTTATTCAGGGCGGCGGCTGCAGCGGCCAGAGACAACGCTTCGCTGCCCATGGTGAAGGAAAAAAACACGTCCTCCATCAGGGCCATAATGTCCGAACGCCCGGCTATTGCTGACAAAGGGTATCCGTTGGCGAGGCCTTTGCCAAAGGTCGCCAGGTCCGGGGTGACGCCGAATAATTCCTGAGCCCCCCCTTTTGCGAAGCGGAAACCTGTAATCATTTCATCTAGTATAAATACGGCGCCGTGTTCTCGGCAAAGGTCCTGAACGCCTTCCAGGAAACCTGGTTCCGGTTCAGTAACATTCATCGGTTCCATAATGACGCCGGCGAATTCACCCGGCCATTCGCGAAACAATGCGGCGAGGGATTCCAGATCGTTATAGGTGAAAGTGTGGGTGAGGTCGCGTACCGCCTGAGGTACGCCAAGATTGCGCGAAGTTGATCCAATAAACCAATCCTGCCAACCATGATATCCGCAAGCGGCGATATGGTCGCGACCGGTAAAGGCCCGCGCCAATCGGACGGCGCCGGAGGTGGCGTCAGACCCGTTTTTCCCGAACCGAACCTTTTCGGCGCAGGGGACCATCTCGCAGAGTTTTTCGGCAACAATGATTTCAATTTCATGGGGAAGAGTGAACGACGCCCCGTTTTCCACTTGCGCCTGTACGGCAGCATCTACGTCCGGGTCCTTATAGCCAAGCGACACCGCGCATAAGGCATTTACGAAATCCAAATACTCGCTCCCGTCGACATCCCAAAGACGACTTCCTTCGGCTCGCGAAGCGTAAAATGGCGCTGCTCCTCGCGGGAGTTGAGTTATACTCTTGGAAAAAGTTTGAGTGCCCAGCGGGATATGCTTAAGCGCCCTATCCAGCATCTCCTCAGAACGGGCGAAAGGATGGTTTCTCAAATTTGAATTATTCATTTGCGTCAAAGTATTGCAGGTCCTTTTGTTCTGATTGCCGCAGGCCTTCGTTACGTTCGAATTTTTTATTAAGGCCCATCAATTCCGGAGTCTCGTGAAGTAAATTCATAACATCGTCCAGCCCGAATGTGGGGTTGTGCGGATAAAGATAATGGTAGATTTTGCATACCAACTCGAAATCTTCCGGCTCATCGACCGTCAATCTGATTGAAGAAAGGTCCTCGGTCTGGGTAACACTGCCAAGGTTAAATCGTTCTGGATGTTTATAAATGAACGAGGTGACATGTTCTCGTTCAGATGGTGCCGTTGCCTCTTCGTGGGCCTCGGCCAGGCATCGGAAACGCATCACCTCAACATCCATTCCATCTGGCCAGGTTGGCGCCAAAACATTGCTGGTGTAGTCGTGCCCGTTTTCCAGATGAAAGCTCACAACCCGGTCGATAATATCAGGGTCAATCAGCGGGCAGTCGCCAGTTATCCGAACGACATGCTCGGGCGAATATTTTTCTGCGCAGCGGTAAAAGCGGTCCAATACATCATCCAGAGAGCCCCGATAGCAATCAATGCCGATCTCGCGACACATATCTTCAATGGCATTATCCTCATTGTGATTGCTGGTGGCGACGACCAGATTTTCCAATGATTTGACTCGAATCATTCTTTCTATCTGCCTTGCCAACATTGGACTTCCCATGACATCCATCAATACTTTGTTGGGCAGTCTAGAAGAGGAAACCCTGGCCTGGATAATTGAAACTATGTTCACGATTTGGACTCTTTAGATTGCAACCGACCAAGTAGTAGGACGTCAACGCGGCCGTCTACACTTATGCAGTGCTCCTTCAAAATACCTTCTATTGTGAAACCAGCTTTCTCGAAGGCGCGGGTGGAATTCTGGTTAAGCACATAAATACCCGCCGTCAATTTGTGAAGTCCGATGGTGTTAAAAGCGTATCCGGCAAGTAAATCTATGGCTTCACTCGCGTAACCATGCCCCCAACTTTTTTTATCACCGATAATTATGCCGATATCCGCTGTGCTGTGTTGGCTACTTATGTTGCCAAGCTTAATGTTGCCGATATGCTGTCCATCATTTTTTTTTACAATGGCAAGAAATAGATTATTTGGAGAGGCGTTAATCGTTTCAATATAGTCGCGTATACTAGACGGCGTATGGCGAACGTAGCGACTTTCCGTGTGGCGGACGACCTCGGGATCATTCATCCACCCGGCATAGGTTTCTCCGGCATCTTCAATGCTAATATTTCGAAGACGTAACCTTGGACCTTCGATTTCACACGATGGCGCAAAAATTTCACCTGCTTTGTTGGATGCGTTCATCGGTTCCCATTCAATGCCAGGTACTGGGATTTATAATTTTCGGATTTTCGGTTCGTAACGCTTTTGCTTCGAAGACGAAATCTTCGTTTGCCTGAATCATACGGACCGCCTCCATGTTTTCCTCGATCTGTTCTGTGGTTTCGCATCCCATCACAATCGATGCGTTGGGGGCCGAATTTAAGGCAAAAACAAGCGCGGCTTTCTGAGGATGAATTGCATGGCGTTGGCAAAGCTCCTGCCAATTTTTAAGTGCCGTTGACGCTACCACCGTTTCTGGAGGTAAAGCGCCGGGTTCCATCAGTAACAATCCCTGAAGGAATATACTTCGCAAAAAAACCCTTTTTTTCTTTCTTTCAGCTTCTGCCAATAGGTTCTGTGTTAACAGCCGTTGGTCAAAGACATTAAATGGAGCTTGAATCCAAGTTATTTCAGGATGTTCCAGCGCCTGCAAAAATTCATTTGGATGATAAACCGATATTCCCAAGCAACCAATCTCACCTTGTTCTTTCATTTCGATTAGAGCTTGTCCCAGAGTGCTATCCCAATGAGTAAGTTGCGTAGCGTTGTGAAGCATCATGCCTGCTGGCACATGTCCGAGCCGTTTTTTACTCTGTCGAACAGCAGTCCGTATGGCATCAGCTGAATTGAAATCAACGTCGGGGTCAAGTTTGCTAATTACTTCGAAGTGACATTCGGGATGGGTATTGAGAAAGTTTCCGATCGTGGTCTCGCTCACGCCATATGCCTGAGCGGTATCGAGTGTGCGGATACCGTATTTCCAAGCGCTCATCAGGATACTTTTTGCAGTTTCCTGATCGGGTTGGCCGCGACGATTTGCAATACCGTAAGGCATTCCCAACTGAGCCGTTCCTAAAACCAGTCGATCGGTTTTAATCACTTGTAACTAAACCTCTTCGAGCATTTCTTTCAGGCCGTCGGTATCCAGCCAATCCGTATTAGTGTCGCTCGTATACCGAAAATCTTCCGCTACCGGCTCAGCGCCGGGTAACAAATTTTTCTCCCTCGACCAACTTTGGAATGCCGGCTGTATTACATAACGGTCACCGGCGTCGAATGTCGTTCGCGCGTCGTCCTCGGTAATCATGACCTCGTGTAACTTTTCGCCTGGCCGTATACCGACAACTTCGGTAGGTAGCTCCGGGGCCAGGCACTTAGCCAAGTCGATAATAGTCATACTTGGTATTTTGGGAATGAATATTTCGCCGCCTTTCATAAGTTCAATTGACGACAGGACGAACTCCACACTTTGGCTCAAGGTAATCCAAAATCGAGTCATTCGAGAATCGGTAATCGGTAACGACGTGGCACCATTGTCAATGAGATTTTGAAAAAACGGAACAACGCTGCCACGGGATCCAACAACATTACCGTACCTGACGATCGAAAATACCGGCCCTTCCGGCGGGCTCAAATGATTGGCGGCAACGAAAATTTTGTCCGACGCCAACTTACTGGCCCCGTACAGGTTTATCGGACTCGCCGCCTTGTCGGTTGAAAGGGCGATGACTTTTTTTACGCCGGCCCGGATGGATGCATTGACGACGTTTTCAGCGCCGAGGACATTGGTATGAATGCATTCAAACGGATTGTACTCGGCAGCTGGAACCTGTTTAAGCGCTGCGGCGTGAATGACATAATCGATATTGCGCAGGGCCATTTCCAGACGATTGGAATCTCGAACATCACCGATGAAATATCTGATCGACGGATGTTCGACAGCGGAAAACTCCTGCTGCATATTGAATTGTTTCAACTCGTCCCGGCTATATACGACCAGGCGCTTCGGTTTGTAGCGTTCAAGAACCAACTTAATAAACCGTTGTCCGAAAGAACCTGTTCCGCCGGTGATAAGTATACTTTTTCCGTTCAGCACAATTTATGTCCGTTCAGTTGATAATGTTCTGTCGTGATTTTCTCACGCTACCGCAGTCCGGGTGAATCAACCCACCGGACTATTCAACTCAGATCTCCCTGGATATCCGTTACGCGGCGGCTATGTTTTCCAAGGACATTTTAACTTTCGTTTGGCGACCCATCAGATCAAGAGACAAAGTCACCCGACCTCGATCGTCCAAATCCTCAAAGAGACCGATTAATTCGCTGAATGCGCCTTCCAGGATTTCTATTTTATCGCCCCGTTTAAAATCCTGATTGCTGCCAAAAGAAATGAAACCCTTTTCATCCTCTAATGCTTTTAGCGATTCTATTATCGGTTTCGGCACGGATATTGGCTGATTGCCGAAACATATAAGATGAGATACTCCGATTGTCGATCGGATCGGAATCCACCCCTTTTTTTCGGCGTTAAATCCGACAAAAAGATAGCGGGGAAACAGGGGTGATGAAACCCAATCGACACGCCGGGCATGCCGGCGCTTTTTCAAAATGCGCGGCAGATAGACCTCAAAGCCCTGGCGTTTTAGATGATAAGCGGCTTTGGTTTCCGCTTGTGCATGGGAGTAGACCGCGTACCACTTCATTTCTCCGCACCGCCTTTAATTATTCCGAGTGGTGAAACGTTCAAGATCGCCGGCACCAGAACCCGCTCAGCAGGGAGTACTTCAACCATTTTCTCATAGCTCGATTGAGGGTCGCCTAGATCGGTAATAATCATGGCGTCAAATTTGGCCAGCTCGGAAAACAGGTGAACTATTGAAGTCCCGTTGTAGTCGCTCAAGGAAGATGAATGATCGACGATGCCGACTATTTCAACTTCGTAGTTCGCCGAGCAAAGGACAGTAATTTCAGTTACATCCGTAAGGCCGTGCAGGGCGATCCGGTTCCATTCCAGTTCGACGCATTTTTCGAGGATATCAGCACACTGTTTGCGCGCCAGTCGAAAAAATTGAAATCCTTGAGACAAATACTCTGTAGTGAGCCTGGTTTTTTCGGCAAAGCCCTGTGGCGTTAAATAGTACGCGTAGCGATTGGCTGGCGCCTGCTGTACTTTGATCAAACCTTTTTTGACACACCGTTTCAAATATGAATTGGTCAGACCAAGTGCGACGCCCAAATCCTTAGCGACAGAACGTTGCGTTACATTTGAATTGTCATGTACTGCATTAAGCAGTCCCAGGGTAATTTCCCGCTCCTCACCACTCACGATGAATCTCCATCAGAATCGTCTGGTTTCTGCGAAAAAATAGTGTTCATGGCGCGAACACTACAACGTTCATGAGATGAACGTCAATATATAAATATTTCTAGAAAATATCGATCAGGCGGTATTAGGTAGGCTTGATTTCATAAAGTACACAGGTCGCCATCCGCTGTTGTCGGGACACTGAGGGTATCAGTAGTGCGAGCAATTCCATTATGCTGCGGCTCAGCAGACGTACAAAAGAATTACCGTGGGCGTCGATTAGATCGATGGGCGCCACAAAATAGCGGCTCGCAACCGACAGGCCGACTTTGGTGAGGTGCTGTTCGAAAAGCCAGGCGGGCAGCATTGTTTGGTGTCCCATTTCCCAATAGTGATATTTATCCCAGCATATGACGGTATTATCCCGCGGAAATTTCCAGGCATTCATGTACAGATACATATTGGGAAAAGAAATCCACAATCGTGTATCCGAGGACATGAGTTTAACGATTTGACGCAAAAAATGTTGTGGATTTTCTAAATGCTCAATGATTTCAATTGCCAAGATCAGATCATAGTTTCTTTCGTCTAAATTTTCGGCGAAGTCACGGTTGAGATCCAATTCCACTGCTTCGGCCTTGGCTGCAAAACTGTCCAAAGACAGATCAACCGCCCGAACCTGAAAACCATTGTCTTCCAGGCGTTGCGTCAAGCCACCTGACCCACAACCAAGCTCCAGAATATGGTTGCCGCCTTGAGGGTTGGATTCCTGGATTTTTTCAACCACCGCTTCATGTAATCCGGCTGCGGCGTGAATCGGAATTCCCTTGTAGGATAATCCACTGAGACTCTTATGAGATTGCTTTTGCATGAGGGCCGCCAATACTATTCAGTCCGACAAAATGTTTTCTCTCGATTTGATTTTTTTCAGATAGAGTAACCGATGCAGGGAAAGTGAGGGTCGCCGATAATAGAAAGGCGGTCGTTTGCGATAACCGTATTGGTCCCAGGGGCAATTTTCATCAACCAGATATTCATCCTCGTCGTGCCAGGGATATTCAAAAAAACGGATTATAGTACCGTCAGCCCACAATTTTTCCAGATGATTGGCACAGTAGAAAACCGTCTTTTCGGTTGGACAACTCCGCAGGATATTGAAATAGGCGGCTGTTACCTGAGGTTCCATTTCAATCATCGAAAGAATATTAATTCCCATTGTCACCGGCACGTTCAGTAGCAGGGCGGTATTGTCTGCCTGAACGGCAATGATTCGATTGTTCTGACTGGCCAGGGCCTCACTCATGTCATCAGCATTTTGAACCAAGGCGATATTTTCTTCAGGAAATGCCTTGCGTATAAAAACCAAATCAAGCAGCAAAGTTTTCGAAAGATTTACTAAAATTACACGGCAATCCGGTGCAAAACCCAACAGCAGGGATGACATATTGGCAAATCCGTCTCCTATTACCGCGACTAGGCGAAGATCCTTTTCCATATCGAGATGCGTGTTGAATAATGCCAACGTCAAAGCGTGCCGCATAAGATCGCCATCGTAGGCTCTTCCCTGCCGCGCGGCAATTGAAGACGCCAATCGATCTATCTTCCGAAACCCATTTAATTTACGCCCCATCAACCGAAACGGAATCTGGAGTAGCCAATGAATTAACTTAAAGGGAAACGAAGTCTTAGCTGATATCGCGCCGACCGGTCCGATGACGCTGAAATTGTCAAAGGCATTGGCAAAATTAAACGGATCTTCCGCCAGTTTATACTTTCTTCCTTTGGCTTCTTTGCCATCCCAATGAGAGGAGGCCGTGGCATCAAGAATTGAGGACGAACGGGCGACCTCTTTGATCGCCTCATCATTAACTAACATTTACTCGGTGTTCCCAAATTGACCACTCATTCTCAGAAGACACTAAGACTCAGGCGCCCACTTATTAAGCGGATGTATAAAAGTTTACTTCAGAACCATATGAATACATTTCGTCCTTCACCCACACCAGACTTTTTTGGTGCCGAGCCTTTCCTCCCAGACCATTGAGTAGATTCTGCATTTAGGACTTGATGTCTGATTTAAACCTTCAACTTTCACCAAAGCCATCTCTGATGAAGTTAAGGTAAGGCTGAAATCGAGTGTTCGGATCGGAGAGTTGCCCCCGCGTTAATTTTGTTGCTCGGGGACTTTACCGTGTGACAACTGCCAAGAAGCTCTCTTTCGCACGATCGTTTTGCCGGGGTTCATGCAGACCATAAAAAATTCTTTCTTCCGAATCAGATATATGATGAAAGAAGCGATGCCCATTTTCACATGGTATTTGAGGTACTGCATTTTTCTCTTGGAGCTGAAAATCTTAGCCCAATATCGGGCATTTAATTGGTAGGAACTGTGAGGAAAGGCGCTGTAAACTCCGTATTTGAACTGCCATTCAAACAGCTTTTTTCGAAGATTGAGGCTATGCTTTGCCATGCGCAGGTCATCAGACGGCACTTCTCGATCTAACAAATAATACTCTTCCTTGGGGATGTTAAAACCAGCCAAGGTATAAAACGGCGTTCCCGGATAAGGTTGGGTCACCCCAATCGACGTGTAAGTGGGCTTAATTTCATCCAATAAGTCTTCTGTCACACAGAGGTCTTCTTCGGTTTCGCCCGGGAGATTAATCAGCATATTTGCGAAGCTACGCATGCCGGTTTCTCGGCATAATCTGAAAGCTGTTTTAATCTGTTCGACGGAGATTTTCTTGTTGATCGTATCAAGCAGACGGGGAGCGCCGGTCTCGACGCCGAAATCGAGTTGAATACAACCGGCGTCAAGCATCGTCTCAAGTATCTCTTTATTTTTAATGCAGGCGACTCTCGTTTCAGCCGCCCACTGCATTTTTAAACCACTTTTTTTGTAGGCTTCGCAAAAGGCGTAGACGTCGCGTTCCCTTAGGCCGAACGTATCGTCCAAAATATAAAAGAAATCAAAATGGTATTTGTCCTGAAGTAACCGTAATTCTTCTATTACGGTTTCCATCGGGCGATTTCGGACAACCGGCGTTCCTTCCCGGTCGTTGGCGTCCCAAACAGCATTGGCGGCGCAAAAACCGCATTTGAAGGGACATCCACGTGCCGTATAAATGATTGCGCAACTGGTATACAAAGTCCTGATTAAATACTTACTGGGGCGCGCGTAAAACTCCATGTCGAGCAGGTGATACGCTGGTTTTCCCCATTTATCGCCATTCAGAAATTTCCGAACTGGCGTATTAATAATCTTTCCGTTTTCCAGAAAGGTAATTCCTTTGATTTTGTGTAAATCCTCGGGACTATTATAAAGTTCCAATATTTCTTCCAGAGTTTCCTCGCCTTCGCCCCTTACGGCGATATCGAAGTCGCTCCCGGGATGGATGAAATCTTCCGGATTGGTCGAAGGGTGAGCATTCCCGACAAGAATGACCGCATCAGATATTTTCTTAATCGATTTGGCTAGATCGCACATCACGCCGAAATCAGTTACAAAGGCGGCTAAACCGACAAACCTGGGTTTCGATCGTTTGATTTCCTCGTAAATTAGCTCCAAATTTTCCTGCATTGATTTCTGTTTGAAATCGGCAATTTTGACTTTGTAACCGCGCTCTTCGATATAGCCTGCCAGATACAGATGATAGAAAGGCATATGGGGGCTGCGAGCATTGGTCGGCGAAACGATCAAAAGTATATCCAGACAATCGCTCGAATTGTCGATTGCATTCTGACCACCGGAATCAACAGTGGTGTCAGGAGATGTGACATTAACCATATCCGGTTGCAGTGACTGCATTACGTATTTCTCCAGAACTTAAATAAAGGATTTTCGGTTGCTCATAGCGATCCAACGCTGGCAAAAGCCTCTAATAGCGAATCATATTGAACATATCTTTTGCTGTAAAGTTCGATAAGTCCTCAAAATTTATGGGTGTATAGTCTGATTTCACAGCGAAGAATGAATGGTTTCGTCGCCTCTGGCCGCTTTATTATTAAACGGAACTAAGATTTGGTCAGTAATGGGTTCAGTATCGAGCCCAAGGTCTCGGCTATTAACTTATTGGCTTCGGGGCTGGGGTGAGGGCCCAAGGCGCCACCGACATACAACCGGTCTCGGTTGGGAAAATCGGTGAAGGCCTTGCTCATGTCGACAATTTGAACGATGTCTCTAAAACTTTCAAAAACGGGCCCATAGTCATCATGTCCCGCATCAATTCTTTCCAGATCCACAGGCTGGGGAATAATCAACAGCACCGGGATGCGTCCCGCGCCCAGACAAGTGTCTGCAAAGCGTTGAACAATAGCGCGCAATAGGACCCGAGATTTTTCCTCGCTGTATAGCTTGGCTGAAACCCTGGCATTGTCGCGGATAACAGATTTGAAAGCTTGGCGTTTTCTGGCCTTAAGGTCGCCTTTTAACAGCCCAAGGACAAGATGCCAGAGGATTGTAGAGTTGCGCCGCCAGTTGAAAAAAAGTCGGACGACATAAGGAAATTGGAGGATATCCCTTTGAAATTTATCCCTAAAAAAACGGTCATGGGATTTTATTTCGGCTAATTTTTCGGAAACAGTAAAATACTGGTCACGGGTGCGGACGGCGGGTGGATATAGTTTTAACTCATTGTCTTCAAGTTTAAACATGGGCTTAAAAGCAAGAATATTGCCGTATTCGAAAAAATGCTTCCAGTAGGATTGAACTCTCGCCATCGTTTCAGGCACGATTCCCATTATGATTATTTGACTATCGAGACCGGGTAGCTCTCTTTCGAGGCGAAGAATTGCCTGATCGAGACCGTAGTTCCCAACCCCAAAATTAAGGACATTGGCGACGAGACTTTCAGATAAATAATGGGGCCAAGTTTTCGAATCTTCAACCAACCGACAGAACGTAAAGGAATCCCCAAAAGCAGCCGCTTCAGCAGGCATGTCTTCAAAATTCGGATTTCGCCGAGCGCCGGTCTGATCAATATGAAACGCTACGGTCCCGGAAACCAATTTGTCCGTTCCCTGGGTATTTGGTCGACGGACCCATCCTAGTTCGGCATCAAAACCCCTATCGAAATGTGCATCGACTACTTCCGGTTTGAATTCCGGACAGATATCCTTGTCCGATACCAGCCATTGGAATTCTCTTTTTAAACGATGAATGACAACAGCTAGACAAAGTTCGATACAAAATATCCCGACGAGGATATAGAGAAGGCCACTCCACCAGATCATGATGAGAAATCAAACTTTGTGTTCTTGAATGCAGGAAGCGCTTTAACGATATCCTGCGCCCGTATTCTCGGATCTTCTAACGGATTCGAATTGGCAATTACCAAGTCCGGGTTCTGAGGCTGAGGAAACGGTATGTCGACGCCAACGACGTTTTCGATTTCACCCGAAAGGGCTTTTTTGTACAGACCTTTGCTGTCGCGCTCGGTCAATATCTTAAAATCAACATCGATAAAAACTTCGAAGTACTGACTGAAGGTGTTTCGATTCCAGGCCTGCCATTCTGGGAAAATAGACAGCACGGACGCTACCACATGGACTCCCTGACGATCGAGCATATGACATAAATTTGAAATTCTTTTCGCATTGACCTCTCTCGCCTCAATCGTATGGCCTAGTGAATCGCCCCAAACTTCGCGCAGGATGTCTCCATCCAGATAAACGAGATTGTCGTGTTTGGGTTTCAGAGTTTCAGCTAATTCCCGACCAATGACCGTCTTACCGGCGCCAGAAAGGCCGATTAACCAGATAATCATGGTGTCGTTTCAGTTTGTTTTGGTCTGTTGATTTTAAGTCCGTCCGAAGAATGATCGCTACCTTGAACTAAATAACCCTCGGCTATTTCCAGATCCTTAACTGAATCTATTTCAAGCCATTGGCCCTCTATCCAATTCGGTTGCAGTTTTTCGCCAGAATTGATCATCTCTTGCAAGACATCAGTCATATACATTTGTTCAAGTGATCTAGGACTCTGGAGTTTACCGTCATAGGCCGCCGTCAAGGTGTTCACCAGAACTTCTAATCCCTTGCCGGCAAATTTCATTAGGCCAATATACTGACCTTCCACGTCATCGATCGCAGTCACTTCCTGGCCGATGCTTTGGATATTGCCGTCATCACCAATAGCGAGAGACTCGGCGTCAGAAAGCGGATCATCAAAGCGGTTTTCCCAGTAGTTCCGCCAACTGCGGTCGACCACCACCGAAATCTCATCGGGACTTGCCATCAATGAAACCAGCACTTCGGGTTCGTACAGAATATCCGCGTAACTTATAATAACGGGATCCGTGAAGGTATGGCGGGCTGTCCAAAGTGAAAAGACCATATTGGTGGTGGCAAAATCCGGATTGAGTACGTATTCGGGTTTAAGCGATTGTGCCTCCGTGGAAAGGATCAGGTTTTCAGCACGGTAGCCTCGCACAATCACGATACCATTTATGCCTGCTCGTTCCGCCGTTTCCACCAGCCAGTCGATTAGCGGTCTGCCGCCAACGGGCGCCATGCATTTGGGGCGATCCTCCGTATAGGGTCGCAAACGGGTTCCAGATCCAGCAGCAAGAATGATGAGTTTCACGCTTCTCTCAAATCCCAAATATTGATTTTATAAGTGCCCGATCGAATTCAGATGAAGGAGAGGAGCGTTCGACATGCCACTCAATACCGGTAACGGCTTGACCAGGAATGTCCACCGCCTCAATAACAAGTCCATCCAGACTGGTCGCTACGGGTCGAAGATTTGTGGCCAAGTCGTGCTTCAGCAGACCATCGTCATGAAAAGAGTTAACCAGAAGTTGTTCACTGCCAGCCATCTTTTTCCATTCCCCTGAGTGCAGCAGGATGTTGTGATTGTTGGCGACATGGTTGTCCTGCAGGTCTGTCTTTAAAGACAAGTTCCTGGTTATCGTTCCGCCAAAATACCGGTTGATCATTTGCATCCCTCGACAGACGCCAAGTATCGGTAAAGACTTCTGGATTGCTATATATATCAGGATGCTTTCCGTTTTGTCCCGTTCCGGCTTTACCTCATCAGGTGGAGCCATGTCACCTTGAAGGCCGACCGTATTGCCTCCGGTCAATATAACCCCATCTATCGATAGTTCTTCGACAAAGGTTTCCACCGACGACAATTTATTGGGAACAAGAATGGGAATACAGCCCAGAGAATCGAAAAAATTACACCAATCCTGAGACAGAGTATCTCGAGATTCCGTGTAATTTGAAGCGTCCACGACGCGCATTGAAACAGCAATTCGTTTCATTATTTCACCAAACTAATCTGACGATTGGCGCAATTGAGTTCGACGACATTTGACCTGCTTACCGAATTGAAAATCCTTTCGCCACATCCAATAGCGGCTGGCAGGCCGAATTCGGCACACCTAATCGACATGTGCGAGGCCACTCCGCCATATTTCGTTACCAATCCGGCAATTTTGTGCCCGAAGAGCCAATCGTAGCCTGGATCAGAGTGCTCAATGGCGATGATACGACCGTCAAAATCGGGAAAATCGACGTTTCGTCCTTTTAAGTAGAGAACTGGTGCGGTAACGGATTTATTAGTGATAAAATTGGGCCAATCTTCTGATTCCGTAAATCCGAACAGATCTTCTGATTTGATAATCACACTTGGCAGCCGGAGCGTTTTGGCAATATTGAAGGCCTTTCGATTCCAACCGATCTCTCGTTTCAAATCGCCTTGCCATGAGCTTGGATTTGACTCCGCCCGGGCATCCAAAATATTCCAAATCGGAAGCATGGACATATCGTCATTGGAGAAACCCAGACTATCTCCCAACTTCTTTATAAGCACCAACGCTGCGCTCAGGTTCTTGCAAAATTCAAATTTCCCCCATTCTCTTCCCGGAATTGCGGTGCGAATAAAGGATATCATTTCGTCTCCGGTGAAACCCATATCATACTGTTGGCAAATTTTATCCAATCCAAGATTCGCCATCAGACTCTCAAATACACCATCTTCAGCGGTAAGATGAGTGCTTTGTCCAACAACAGAGAGATTAGACAAATATAGATCCGGTTGCTCCCGATAACTGTGCGAAAGGATATCATAGGTTCCCGGGCGAAGGTGCCCAAATTCAGCCAAGAAATCTTCGTCGCTTAAGTTGCCTTCAGCAAGACTTGCTAGCTTGTTGGCCAAATCACTGGCAACGGTCGGTAAAGAGGCTTGCAGGCTGGCATAGATTGAATCGTCTATAACGCCGATTTTGTGCAGGGATTGAAGCAGCAGAGTCGCAATGAATCCCTGGCGGGCAAGGTTGGCGAAGGTAAAAGTTCCATAGTGCCGACAGTCGTCTAACAGCATGCTTATGGCAGTGCACAATGTTACCGGTTGCTCAATCTTCATGGCAAGAATTGCCTCTCGGCGCTTTGCCAGTTGATGCAGATTGTCCTGTGATGTGGCAAACGACTGAATCTCGCCCCTAACATTTTTCAAGGTCTGACGTTTTAGTGCTTCGCGCAGCTGATCAATTTCTTCGTCTTCGAACCCGTGCTGTTTCAGTCGCCGCGCTTTGACTTCGAATTCGAAATCCATACAGGTTAAGGCGACGTCGAACTCCACTTTGTCATGCAGCCTCGGTTCGTCGATGATTCGTTCAATAAAATAGTCAACGAGTTTCTCAGTCAAATCATCTGAAACGGAAGCAGGAATGAACGAATTCAGGGAAGCTCGGACATCGATAAAGGGATGGCCCCCGATAATATACATCAGAGGGATTGATTGGACATTTCGCCCCCCCATTGCCTGGCGGCTTTTAGACCACACATCATCGGTTATAAGATACCGATACAAGGACGCTGCCAGAGGGCGTGGCGTTACACCGATAATCTCGGCCGGATTCCAATCCGTCATATTGGAAAATAATGTTGCGGATCCTTGAATTAGCGGATGAGGTCCCAGTGTATTTTTCAGGAAGGCTGATGCGCTCTCCAATTCGGCATGAATATCCGATTCGTCAAGCTTACTAGAAAACCCGGGTTTAGGTGTTAGTGGTCTTACTTGAAGAATGTGGCATCTGTCGTCGAAATCAATGGCGAATTCAATATCAAGAGAATCGTGATCCACCAGGTCTTGAATTTCTTTTATGACGGGAATCAATGGACGAATGGTTGGATCCAATCGATCTTCATGTCCCCTGAAAACGTAACAGGTCGCGAGGGACCGTCCATTCCCGCCCGTCACCGTATTCGAACGACCAGATACTGCATCATAATTTACCACCAGATAAGGTGCTTGGGTCTCAAAATCGCGGGTAAAAAGCACACCACTGACTTTAATCTCGGACAAGAATTTTTGCACAAACACTTTGTCCCGGTTGGCATCCGATTCATCGCCGAAACTTGAAATGACATTCTCAATTGCCTCGGTGATTGCGGCTGGGTCAACGGTGTCAACGTCAAGGGCGCTGTGATATTTTCCGGCATTCGAATCCTGCCAGCTGTCTTCGCCGTGAGCGCTACTTCGAATGACGATCGGCGTATCGTTAAATTGACCTTGGATAGAACTGACCATGGCCTTCTCGTCGCGGCGCCAATCCGCTACGGAGAAACGGATCTGATCAAGTATTTCGGCGCTTTTTAATCGGTGTTGCAGTCTTTCTAAGGTTTGAGATTTGCTACCAAGGACAAACTGCGCCATGTTGAGATTGGCATCGACAGGCGACCAGGAATCCGTAATTTCTACAGTATTTATTCTCACACCTTCAGTACGCATCCTGTCGATGAAATCCATGAAAGACGCGTTTCGGAGGAAGTTTTCCTCTCCCGCTGCCGCAAGCGTTTCGAGGAACTGAGCTACCAAACTGGCACCTTTGGCCGACAATCGAATTAGACCCGAAAAAACAAAATCGGATTCAACGTCTCCGGAATCATTTGTTAAGGGGCTGACAACATAATGTTGCAATGGACCAAACTCGTTGGAAATTGCACCTACGACGATGTCACCCGATGAAGACAGAAGAGGGGCTAGTGCCTCGCCATGAAACAAGATATTTGTATGGGAAATAATGCATTCTTCGTCGAGTTCCTCTTTTGCCTTAAAAAGGGAATGAAGACTCTGGCTATGCTGCCATTCGGGATCGTAGTAGAAATGAAGATGAGGATAGAGTTCGACCAGTTTTTCTATATGATACCCACCGACCAAAATTGTCTTATTGACGCCGACAGAATGCATGGCAGCCAATACCCAATCGAGAGCTTTTTTGCCTTGATCGTCTTCCACAAGCGCCATGGGATAACTGTCAATTGTCCGGAGACGGCGCACTCCCCGTTCTGCTCCTAGTAATATTGCTTTCATCGGTTATTTAAAGCCTTTGTCTACATGGAAGAGAACATTATGTTTCGATTAAGTCGCATAATTTATTTCAATAGGTTTATTCTTGAACCTTAGCGAACTATTAGTCGGCGTAGCTTAAAATTCGTTAAGAGTTTTCAGCCTTTCGTTTAATCTCACTTAACCAATTTTGCAATGTATAGTAAAATCCGGCAGAAAATTCTTCATTATCGCTTACAAATGGATTTGAATCTTCGCATACAGGCGGAAAGAGGCATTGGCCTTTAAATTCCATGGCCTATCTCCTTAGAACATGGCCGTCGCTCATAGTTATATGTAGATTCACTCCGGCGTTGACATCGGGTTTTTTGTCCGATCTATATGAAAGGGTCGTGGGCGTATTTGTCGATGTCGTTGCATCCGACGCCCTATATTGATTCGCTCAGTCCCTCGAAGGCAACCAGTCGCCAATGATCATTCAAATTAGAAATAGTTTTCGTAGATGGCTTAGATCGGCGTTCTATTCCTTTTATGAAATACTCCTGAGAAAAGGCCGTGCCGGCAGGGAAACCAACCAGTATTTTCCCGTTTGCCATGGTAAAAACTATTTTTACGAACCTCTGATCAATAGTAATGAAGATCGCGTATTTTTCTCTAAATATTATCAAGACGGCACCCAAAATCCCCTGGCAATTGAATTCAGCAAGTACCGGTCAGAAACGCTTGCAGGTAAATTAATTCCTGCAGGCACTCCTTACAGGCACGCCCTGAAATCACCAAGCGCTATCCCATTTTCGGTGTCTTTGAGGGGCCGGGAAAAGGTAGACGTCCTAGGAAATTATACTGTCGAAATTGATTTCAATGGTGAAACCTATTCACTGAGAAATTTAGTCGGAGATCGCTTTTACTATCTTCCGGTAAAACAAGCAGGTGTGGTCGGTTTCAATTGTTCTCACGATTTGGTCATCGGCGATCCGCTGGTCTTTGGTCAGGAAAAGCGAAATAAGAAAAAACTGGTTGTATTGTTGGATATAGACAGCGTTCCGATGGAAATTTTTTCTTACATGGATAGAGAAAAAGACCTGCCGAATATCACGAAGTTTTTTTCTGCGGGGATGCAGTTCAACAATTGCCACGCGATGTCGGATTGGACGCGTCCGAGTGTTCCAACGATTGTTTCAGGCAGGCACGTGCTGCGACATGGACTATTTGCCCCGCTCGATCAAACCCCGATTGGACAGGGCTATCCGGTATTAAGCGAACAATTTCAAAAGCACGGATATTTGACCTTCCTGTCCACGCCTTTTTGGGGCACGGCGCCGGCGCACGGATATACCAAAGGTTTTGATCGGATGCTTTACAAACGCCATTTGAGTTTGGAAGACACTCTGAATGCCGCCTATGAAAATATTCGAGCCTTTCCCGAGCGGGATCAATATCTTCAATTGGGGATTGTCGAGTTCCATAACCACGTTAACTTCGTGCCTGATATTAGCGCTCAAGTTGATCTTCCTCTAGACGGCCACGATTACCTTTATCAGAGACGTGGCCCGCTCCGGTCTGAAGATGCCAGCCAGAGAGCAAGGGCAATTGAAGAATTAAAACGAATTGATTTTTATTTGGGACATTTTTTTCGATTCGTCGAGGACCGATTCTCAGACGATGAATATCTCATCGTTTTATTTGCCGACCATGGGGTCCGATATCTCAGAGACACACCGCATCTGTTAACGACAGATTTGACCCACGTGCCCTTTTATTTAAAGGGGGGCGGTATAAACGCGGGGGTTAGTGACGAGTTTGTCGAGACATGTGATATCGCTCCCACGATTTTAGAACTGGCCGGATTGCCTCCTCTTGAGGATATTGACGGTCGTTTACCGGAGACATTTGGCGGCCAACAAGCAAAAACGGAAATTATTTCAGAATCTTATTATCCCGGTCGACAGTATAACGCCACGGTTAAAGACAATGAGTATGAATTATTTATAACGTCCGAAGGTCTTGTTGATTCTACAGGACAATTTGAAATGGGTACGCCTGAAATTACGTTGTATCGGTTTGGTGATTACTCGTGCGACATCGCGTTGGAAAATGAGAAAATTGTCGTTCGGCTTTATGAAGTTTTAGAAAATAGGTTAGATCAAGTTAAGCGACGGGGCAGTGGTGGAATGTCAGGCAAAATGTAGTATTCGATAATCGTTGAAATCGGCTGAATAAGATCACCCCTCCCCCAAGAATCAGGTCTCTACTGAAAGGAGAAATCCGTTAAACTGAGCAGATGGAGGACTTCTGAATTCTATTAACTTAATGTCCTGCGATATTTGGCTTCTTTGAATTTTTCTTTGTATAATTAGATTAAAATTTCCCATCGAATCATAAAAATTACACTATTCTCCTTGCAACGATGTAGGGACCGAGAGCTTCAATTTGTGAGAGAATGTTTCAATTTCGGAATTAGATTTAAGTAGATAAAATTTGAATGGTAGTTTTTAACTATGGTTAGATTTACGTACAGAGCTCATGGTGGTAACAGCAGTTACTGGGATCAGAGATGGTCAAATACACCTGTCGATTCAAGTGAAATCAACATCGATAAATATCCAGGAAAATACTCGCAGGAAATTATTAATCGGACCGAGGGCCCATTGTTGGAGGCAGGATGCGGGATGGGTCGTAATGTAATATTTTGTCATGATCTGGGTTGTGAAATTATCGGCATCGAATATTCCCAAACGGCCGTTGATCAAATTAGGGAACACAGAGCCGATCTCAATGTCCGACAAGCGGATATCATGGACTTACCCTTTCCAGAGGCGACCTTTTCCGGCGTTATGGCCTTTGGTCTATACCACAATTTTGAACAAGGATGCGACAAAGCGCTGAAGGAAACTTTGCGAGTAATGCAACCAAATGGAATTTTGGTCGCAAGCGTACGTGTTAACAATCTCGGCAACAGGATTAACGATTGGATTGAGGATAAAAAGTATCGATCTGCAACAGAGCGCGCTTTTCACAAAGCCAACTATTCCGAGGGCGAATTTCGAAAGATGTTAACCAATGCCGGATTCGAAATAGAGAGGGTGGAGTACGCGGAAAATATGCCGTTATTTTACAAATTCAAAATTTTCCGCCATTCATTGCATAAGGAATTTAACGAGCAACGTGGACGTGCCGAAGGCTATAAGCTTTCATGGGCGGCAAAAAAAATACAGCGCTTTTTGTCGACTAGATTTCCGCAGTCATTTTGCAATATTATCGTGGTGATTGCTCGTCGACCGCCGGTCTAGAGAGCTTGATAAAAGTGGCAGGCTCTGGCAATTGCAATCTAATGAGTGCCACCCGGCAATGCGCGCGAACTTTCTGGGCCGTCGAATTTTAGCGCCATTACACTACTATTGATTATTTTCGTATTTCCGTGGTAGAGAGGGGCTTGGTGACGAGCATATCAAATTGTTGCTGTCTCCCTAATCTGGACCTTTCCAATCGAGCTTAATTTCCGCTTTCTGGCGAATATGCGCCAGGAGACTTGGTTACGAAAAAATAATGACCGACATATCCGTAATCCTTCCCACCTATAACGAAGTAGACAACATCGTACCAATGATAGAAGCCGTCAACGGCGCTTTGATTGGGTATGACGCAGAAATTATTGTTGTGGATGACGATTCGCCGGACGGAACCTCGGCTTGTGTCGAAGCCGTTCTAGAGAAATTTGATCGGCTAAGGCTGATAACCCGAAAAACCGACAAAGGACTGGTTAACGCCATCGGGGAGGGCATAAAGAATTGCCGGGGAGAAATATGCTTGTGGATGGACGCCGATTTATCCATGCCGACAAATAAAATTCCTGACCTAATCGAGCAAATCAATAATGGCGCCGATCTGGCTGTTGGCTCGCGCTACGTGGAGGGCGGCGGCATCAAAGGATCCGCGCCACATGTGGGCAAAACAGGAATATTTCACGTATGGAATAACCTGCGCGATACTGAAGATTCATTTATTGCCGTCGCAATATCTAAATACGGTAATTTGTTCGCAAGTCTCGTTTTGGACCGCCGATACCATGATTATACGAGCGGGTTCTATGCGGTAAGAAAGGACGTTATCAAAGATGTTGGACTGGAAGGCGAGTACTTAGACTACTGTATTATTCTGCTCTATAAAGCGGCCGTGAGAGGGTGGCGGATCATCGAGGCGCCGGTCCGAATAGTGCCCAGGAAGAGCGGAAAATCCAAAACGTCGAATAATCCATTCGCCTTGATTCCGCTAGTGCTAAAATGTACTTTGAAAATTATTCACCTAAAATTGACTGTGCGAAAAAGGGTCTAATCCTGTGTTAAATTGTAGACTTTGCAATAGTGATAAATTGTCTCAATTTCTGGATCTTGGCCATACTCCACCTGCCGACGATTTTTTAACTGAAAAAAGACTTTCCGAACCTGAAATACATTATCCCCTTCAAGTCGTCTGTTGTGATGCGTGCAATTTCATACAATTGAATCATGTGGTGGCGCCCGAAGTTCTCTATCAGAACGACTATCCGTACGAAGCGTCGATCACTAAAACAGGAGTGGCGCATTTTGACGAATTCGCCAATGATATCGTCGAGAAATTCGGGATGTGTTCGGACGACCTGGCGATTGATATCGGTAGTAACGTAGGTGTTCTTCTTGCCAGCTTTCAAAAAAGAAACGTCAAAGTTTTGGGCGTCGATCCTGCGGAAAACATCGCAAGTATCGCCAATAATAACGGTATTGAAACAATTACGGATTTTTTCAGCGAACATTTAGCGCATCAAATTTACGATAAATACGGTAAGGCGAAAGTCATCACCGGCAGCAATGTATTTGCCCATATAGATAATCTAATTTCTTTGACTGCAGGCGTTAAATTTTTATTGGAAGATGACGGTGTTTTTGTAATCGAGGCACCTTATTTCGTTCATCTAATTCACAATTTGGAATATGACACCATCTACCACGAACATTTGTCCTATATTTCAGTCTCTCCCCTTGTTTCATTTTTTAGTAGTCAGGGAATGGATGTTTTTGATGTGCAACAACGGGACATCCACGGCGGCTCCATAAGAATATATGTCGGAAAATCAGGGCAAAGAGAAATTTTCCCTTCGGTCGATAGACTTGTTAAATATGAAGAGAATGAACGTATATATTCGCGGGAAACACTAAATAATTTCGCAGCTAAAGTCAGCAACCACAAAGATGAGTTGGTTTGGCTTTTGAAATCGTTAAAACGCAATGGTAGTAAGATTGCCGGTGTAAGCGCTCCGGCGAAGGGTATGACTTTGTTGAACTATTGCAAAATTGGGACGGAAACACTCGAGTTTTTGACGGAAAAATCAACGTTGAAAATTGGCAAATATTCTCCCGGCGGACATATTCCAATTCAGTCTGATGAGGCATTGATTGAAGGGAATATTGACTACGCTCTTCTGCTCGCATGGAATTTCAAAGATGAAATAATGAATAATCTGTCTGATTTTAGGGAGAGAGGCGGCAAATTTATTGTGCCAATACCCCATCCAGTGGTCGTAACTTCCGATGAATATCAACATAAAATCTAAGTGAGGATTTCCTGAAATGCATATAAATACGCCACAAATCTCTTTTGAAGATGATAGAGGTATCATTAAAGATATTTTGATCCGCGAACCGGTTGATGCGATTACCTTGATCCAATCAAAAAAGGGCGTTGTACGCGGTAATCACTATCATAAAGACACAACTCAGTGGGTGTATGTTCTTTCGGGGCAATTACAGTCTTTAACTCAAAAAGGGCTAGATCCGGTCGTGGAACAAATTGTCAATTCGGGAGATCTGATTGTTGCGGAGCCCATGGAAAGTCATACCCTTGTTGCAATAGAAGACACTGATTTCTTTGTTTTTACCAGGGGGCCAAGGGGGGGTGATTCGTATGAAGATGACACCTACCGTCTGGATACGCCGCTTGCACTTCCGGGAGAAAAATAATCTGACTCGGGGTTACAAACCTAATGGATTTTGTTCCGGTAAATGAACCTTCACTGGATGGCAACGAGCTAAAGTACCTGACGGAATGCATTAATTCCGGCTGGATTTCATCGGAAGGACCGTTCGTCGAAAAGTTTGAAATCGCCTTCGCCAAACGGATTGGTCGTAAGAAGGGGATTGCTGTTTCCAACGGTACGGTTGCATTGGAACTATCAGTAGCGGCCTTAGGTATCGGGCCTGGCGATGAAGTAATTCTCCCGTCCTTTACGATCATTTCATGTGCAGCGGCGATAATTCGCTGCGGCGCCAGACCGGTATTGGTCGATTGTGATCGGGAAACCTGGAATATGTCCGTCGATCATGTTGCAGATAAGATTACGGATAAAACAAAAGCCGTCATGGCCGTTCACATATTCGGATTGCCTGTGGACATGACCCCTCTTCTTGCTCTTTGTGAGAAACACAACCTCTTGTTGATTGAAGATTCCGCAGAATCCATCGGATTGGAATATGATGGTCGTCCCTGTGGCGGATTTGGTGATATCAGCGCCTTTAGTTTCTACGCCAACAAGCACGTTACGATGGGAGAGGGTGGTTTTGTTGCAGTCAATGACCAAGCGCTTGCTGAAATATGTCGTTCGCTTCGAAATCTGTGTTTTAAAGATCCCCGTTTCGTCCATGACCGATTGGGATGGAATATGCGCATTACAAATATTCAGGCGGCAATCGGATTGGCCCAGCTTGAACGTCTCGATCAGATGATCGATAAAAAAAGGGTTATGGGAAAACGATATACGGAGCTTTTAGCCGGTATCCCAGGATTGCAATTGCCCCTGACCGAAACGGAATACGCAGATAATGTATATTGGGTGTACGGCATTGTTCTAGACGATTCCGTTCCCTTTAACGCCTCAGAGGCAATGCGTCGTTTAAAAGAACGTAATATTGGAACGCGGCCATTTTTCTGGCCCTTGCATGAACAACCCGTTTTTGAAGGTGAAGATTGGTTTGGCGGAGATTCATATCCAGTCTCCGAAAATATTGCTCGCCAAGGATTCTACCTGCCCAGCGGCGCTACAATTACCGACAAGCAAATCGATTATGTTGCTGAAAATTTAATTGAAATATTGAAAAATTAAGGCGGATCAGGCCGCGCGCTTATTTGTTCCAATCAATTTCATGGCGCCGCTGGCTTTGGCAGTTAGTTCATATAGTGATTTGGTTTTAAGCAAACTTCTCCAAATATATTTTGGCCTGAAGTAAAATTTTCGGTATCCCCATTTTTGTAATTTTACAATTTCGGAGTGGGTCAGATATTCTTCCCAATGGTCCACCACAAAACCAGTCTTAGGATCAACCGACCATTTTTGCCAACGATCCTCCTCGACCAATCCTTTGGCGACCGCCTCATCATAAATCGCCGTATTCGGGTACAAAGTTAAAATTGAAATCTGCCCATAATCAGGATCTAGATTTATCAGAAAATCTATGTTGTTAATCACATCTTTGCGAGATTTTTCCGTCGGCAGACCGATCATATAGTCCGCTACCGTCAAAATTCCTAATTCCCGGCACCATTTAAACGCGTTGGCAACTTTGCGAGTATTCGTACCCTTCTTTAATCCCTTTAGCCCTTCATCTGATCCCGTCTCCACGCCGAATGCTATCATGCGTAAGCCAACATCTTTAGCCTGTTTTAGGGATTCGTAGGTAACGGCGTTAACTCGGCCCCGAAAGTCCCAGGTGAATTTCAGCCCGCGACGTTCAATGGCATCACAAAATTCAATTATTTTTTGTTCATTGATGTTAAACAGATCATCATAAAATCGAAACTCGGTGTATCCCAACGCAATACATTCTTCTACTTCGTCAAGAACGGCGTCTTCCGATCTCTGACGGTAGCTTTTGATCGGCACATCGCAGAATGTGCACTGATATGGACATCCACGAGAACTTAGAATTGTTGCCAAATCAGAAGTAACACCAAGAATGTTTTGGTACTTGATATGACGAATGTATTTACGGTTAGGAATCGGAATTGAATCAATATCATCTACATAGGCAGAGGGAACTCTAACGCGGGCCAGAAATCTTTTATCGCGGTGCGGTTTATCCTTAAACAGTTCTATAGAATCAGCCGTGTATACACCCGTGATGTGATTATAGCATTCGCCTTTTGCGATGGCGTTTACCAGTTCTGTAAACGCAATTTCTCCTTCACCAACTACAATCGAATCAAATTGCGGTAATTTAGCGGCTTCATACGGAAAGGCGATCGGGTGGTGGCCACCTAAGCAAATGTGCGCATCAGGAACGATATTGCGAATCGTCTCCGCAGTCTTACAGATATCGATCAGAGAAATGGTAAAACTTGTTATTCCGACAATATCCGGTGAAATGTCGGCAATGACATTCGGTAGTTTTTTATGAGATATCCGCTCACCGACGCAATCCAGAAAAAAAAACTCATGTCCGTCGGTATGTTTTTCACAATAACTCAAAACATAGAGTGCTCCCAGCGGGGGAAAATCGCCGAAATCGTCACCTTCCAGGAATTCCTCACCATCATCATTGGGATTTTCGCTGACGGTGTTTTCCGCCGGAGGATTTAAAATTAGTATTTTCATAAGTCATTCGAATCTTGAGTATTAAAGGTTCAGTTTTTATAAAATTTTCGACACTACGGTATAGACTGAAACTAACGTCAAAACACTCCAAATTTCAATTTTCGGTAGGATCCGGCATTAGCCTAGTAATTTGGTAGGTTATTGGCAAGGAAATTTAGACTATTTATTGGAATAACTATTAAATTAATATTAACCAATTGAAATAACAAAGATAATCTTAATCTGATCGGATCAATTGTGAATTGCGATTTGCCTTTTAAAACATTTCTATAGGGTTCTTTCATACCATGATTTCGATGTATTTTGCATTTCGCTGGATAGAGTGGTACAGCGTTTAAATCAGCAACAAATAGGTCTGAAATTTAAAATAATTGTGGTGAAAAGTACCGGTGGAATGGTGACCAATGGAACGCGATGAATATATAAAAATCGCGGAGGTGGGCGAAGAAATGTGGTGGTTTCGAGCGCTGCACAGGAACCTGCTGAATGCCCTAAAAAGATATAATTCAGATCAAAATGGAAACCTGCTGGACGATGGCTGTGGAGCGGGGGGATTTTTAAGACGATTCCAGGCGATTTTCGGTTCTATGTCTGCTTTTGGAATCGACATGGATTTTAAAACAGCGAAAGTAGCACGCGTCCGTGGCAGCGCCGAGGTTATTGTCGGATCGGTCAATAGTTTGCCATTTTGCGACAATTTGTTTTCGGCCTGTATCTCGGCGGATGTTTTATATCATAAGTCGGCAGTTCCAGGAGAACTCGTTTCCGAAGCTTATCGGTGCCTTAAACCTGGTGGCGTATTGGTGGTCAGCGTGCCCGCATATGACTGGTTATTTAGTGCCCATGATGAAAGGGTTGAAGGTATTCGCCGTTATACCCGAGCGTCCCTATCAAAAACGTTGGAAAACGAGGGGTTTCAAATAGAATATTCGACGTATTGGAATACATTTCTGTTTGGTTTAATGGTTCTCCGACGCAAATTTTTTGCATCAAAGGATGGTGAAAGTGATTTGAAAATGATGCCTCCCGTAATCGAGGCTGTTTTCAACGCGGTAATGATTTTTGAATGCGCCTTGTTGTCCTCAGCTATGAGCATGGGACTGGTTTTCCTACCCTTTGGCGGTTCCGTTCTCGTTGTTGCTAGGCGACCTGACGATAAGTAGGCTAGTTTCGATCCGGTTGGAAAGTCTCAATTAGTGGAAATTTTTCGATTTGTTGCGTATTCACAATGCCTCAACCTAAACAGACGTTTCAAAACCGGAACAAATTGTAAGGCGGTTCATAGCGAAAACTGACTTTTTTGGCGTCAGCCGGTAGGCGTATTCCCCATAGGGCGACATAGGCAGGGAATATTTTGGCCTGGCGACCATCCACATAGGCTTTCCAGAAAGGGGAATAGGAATTTGCGCCCACCATTAATGTATCGCCGTTAAGCCGTACGCTGATATCGATCCGGTCGGCGCCGTAATGTTCTATAGTTAGGTTACCGTCGGTCGAAAATTTTGCCCTTTCATCCAGCCCACTGGGCAGGTCCGCGTGGTCGACGAACACCGTGCGGCGAAGTTTTATCGTATCGGTGGCGGCGATAGCTTTCAGCACTGCATCGCGGCCATCCAGGGGCACAACCTTTTTGGTCAGGAAAAACCGGGGCAAAGCCTCGGTGTTTTCATACACGTAGATATGGCTGCGACCGTTGAAATTGTCGCTAAAATTGGCTCGAATTTTCCGGTGGCGATCAAGGGCGCTCCAGGGCTGATTGGGCTTCGGAAAATTGAGCTCGCGGAATTGTGGATCGGTCAACCTGTCTCGAGACAAAAAGTATCGAACATTGAGCAGGGAAAACATGTTGAGCCGGTATAGATCGCCAATGATGCGAACCGGTTTCTTATCTGGATTCACATAAGTCAGCCCCAATTCCATATAACCATAGGTTTTCATATGGAAAGTCTCGCTCGGGAATTTTTCGGTCGATGGCAGCACCGCTTCCAGCCAAAATTGGTTGTAGCGTTTTGAAAACATATCAAGTTTACCACCCGGGGTTTCCAGTCCGTAGGCATGGGGCGTTACATCGTACATCTGGAAAGAAGCGACACGCGCTTTCTCCTTACGATCGTTGATTCTTTTGGCTAGTTTTTCGATTACCGGACTTCTGTAATTTAAGGTATAGCCGCCATGGGAGATCCATTCGAAGCCTGAACTCGCGGCCTTCTCGACTATGCCAAGAAGAAGAATTACGCCAAACATCGCCGCCGCATATTTTAACCCTTTAGCGCGATTAGAACTCGCCAATACGGCGTCGACGACATAACCTGCGCCCATGAAACTTAGAATCGGTAAAAATACCATTACCTTGTTAAAGGTAAACCCGCGGATTAAAGGAATAGCGTCAAATAGAAGAGATTTAAAAATCGGTATTAGAACAACCAGGACGGAACAGGAAACAAATAACTGAATCAGGCGAATTAAGGTTGGTGGCCGTACCCGAATAAGGAATGCTCCGATAATGAATGTATAGGTCGCGAAGGTTGAATATTGCACGCGCATGACCGGCGGTTTTGGTACCAGACTCGACGGATCGACCAATGACAAAACACGCCCTACTCCGTCAAAAAAAGCTTCCGCTATGGTTAGGTTCTGATGAACCCAGTCGGCTCTTGGCGATAGCCCGGCATTTAGCGCCATGGCGAATACGTCCTGCCCACGCAGAACATAAACGCCGACGAAAAACAAAACTATTATCGCCCATTCTTTCCAATAAAAGCGCCGTTCAAAAACCAAAAACCAGACACCGAAAAAAATTGCTGGAAATAGAATAAGTAAAGTCATACTGGCGGTAAGTGAATAAATGGCCATCGCCACGCCCGCCCATATCCAGTTTCGTCTTTGTGACCTATCATCAAGGAGATTGGATAGAGCGAGTATGGCCAGCGGTGCAAGAGCCAAGGGATAGGCAACCAATTTAGTGAGAGAAATTGCGCTTGCGAATAATAAGGTGGCGAAAAATGCGCCAGGAATTTCAAGTCGCAGGCATTTACGGCACAGCATGAAAATGCCGACAGCGGCGCCGGCGGTCATGGCCATATGCGCAATTGCGTAGGCCAGCCAGCCGGGAAAAATATTGAAAAGCACGGCCAACATCGGGGGCGAATAACCCAGTGCCAATCTATCCGTACCGGCGGCTGCGAACGGCGCCCAAAGTGGAAACAGCGTGTCCAAGTGCGGCTGGGACAGCAGACCGGAAAGATGCGAATCCCCCTCATCGCCAAATAAGACCAAAGAATAAGGTCCGAGCACGAAATACTGAACAGAAAGCCACAAGATTAGCCCCACCATCAGAGTTCGCTGGGATCGAATTAACCGAGTGATATTCATATTTTTCTTTGTCCTGTCAGGACGATTAAATATAGGTGCCCGCTTCATAATTGCCGCGTAATATAAGCGCAAGTACAATATATAATGGATGAAGCTTTAAACCCAATAATGGTGCAGGTTTGAACAAGTGCAGGAGGGGCTGGCGAATAATGCCAAACATCTGACCTAATGCCGGCCCGCCGTTGACATTTAATTTTGCCTCGTATCTATTTTTGACCAAATTCTAAGTTTAGTGTTGTATCGCTATAATGATTTGCATTCATTCTTCTTCACACCGAATCATGTCTCGACAGATTAAACGAGTTTCCGGTGCCTTTCGCATAAATGTCATAATGGAATAAAATTTTTGAGTTCTGGTGAATAGAGAAAAAAATAAACATGAGTTCCCAAATGTATCTCTCAATTAGGCAAAACAAATCAGCGGTTTCTGTCGTCGCAATTATGGTTGTTGTCAGCATTATGCTTTATATGGTGAGCGTTACATCAAAAACGAATGCATTACTCGGACTTGGCATAATCTGGGTTTCATTGCTTCCTGGGGTGATTTACATTTTACGAAAATCACCATTACCTGTTCCATTTTTTCCAGCATCCGGCGTATATTACGCTTTTTTTTTCGGCCTTCCCGTATTCACAATCCCTCTCGCTTGGCCAGATGCATCGTCAATCGTTTTGTACACATTGGTCCCCATTGTTGAAGTCCGATCCGAAGTTTTGATACTTATATTATTGGGCATAGTGATAATGGGCGTGTCTTACTTTATCTTCCGCAATTACGCCTTTAAAAAAATTTCAAGATTAAATCTTTTTCAGTCGGCTGATACAGAGTATTTGAACCTACTCTTTTGGGCGCTGCTGGGGGCGCATTTTTCCTATGAGTTTTTACCTGCTGTAAAGGGAATTGCCTCCATAGGGCAGCTTCTTAAACCGGCAGGATATCTTGCTTTTGGCGGGCTTTATTTGTTATGGCGCCGAAAAAAAATGAATTCGGTGGAAATTTTAGTACTCTTCTCTATATGTCTTCCTTTAGAAATTTTTGCGCGTTTTAAGAATTTATTTCTCACGGACATTATTCTATTCGGTGTATTTTTCATTTTCGTTTTTTGGCGTGAACGGCAATACAAGCTTTTGTTCACGGGTGTTGTATTTTCCGCCTTGATACTCGCATCCTATGGAACCACTACGTCAATGCGATCATCATCAAAATCATCGATTGAAAAGATGAAAATTGCCGGGGACGTAATTTATCATCAGCTTATCTTAGGTAAAAAGGGATGGCAGCATGATGAAAAACGTCGATATGGTTTTGGGGGGCGATTTAGTTCTTTAGTGGCGCGAACGAGTCAGACCTGGATTTTCCATGCTGTCGATGATCGAAGTCCAATACCCGTCCCCTATTGGAATGGTGAAACTTATCGACCAATGTTAACATCATTCATTCCCCGAATTTTTTATCCTGGAAAACAGCTCGAAAAAACGGGGGGTGAATTTGGAAAGCGCTACGGATTTCTCCCTCATTATTCAGTATCTTCCATCAATCTTCCATGGTTGACGGAAATGCTGGCAAATTTTGGTCGATGGGGTGTGATTTGGGGAATGGTAATAATTGGAATGTTTTTGGCTTTCCTAGATCGTGTTTTCAATTCGCCAGACGCCAATGATCTTGAGTTTGTTTTTGGGCTGACCCTGATATTTCCTTTAGTTTATCCTGAATCTAATTTTTCGGTGATGACAGGTTCCATGCTTCCGCTATTTGTTTCCTTATATATTTATTTTGTGGGCGGCACGTGGATATTGAATAATCTTCCCATTTTCAATCGGACCAAATCTTAGATTTTGATGATATCTCAAGTTGTTCGTAATTATGTGGGTTCGCGTTTACCAATCATTGACCGGTGGTTGACACCCCGCAACACTTTTTACGATTTTATTACTTTTTCCTGGTTACCAAAATTGATTCCGATGGCGTTGCGGGTATCGGCAATGAGTCGGCTATTATCAACCAGTACTTTATAGTCAATATCGTCATGATCGGTGCAGATGAGGGATGCATCATAGGAAGATATCTGTTCAGCCGACCAGGCCACCGATTTACGACCCGCAATTGCTGCATGTTCCCGGGTCTTAGGTATTTCAGGCACATAAGGATCGAAAAAATCGACGTTTGCGCCCTTCGCTTCTAGCCGCTCAATCAACGCCAAAGCCGGACTTTCTCGTATGTCGTTGATGTTTTTCTTATAGGCCAGACCAATCAGCAACAAAGAAGTGTCATTCAGTTCTTTACCGAACCGCTCTCTCAATGCCTCTTCCAGCCGCGCCACGACGTACGCCGGCATGGCGGTATTGATCTCACCGGCCAGTTCGATAAATCTCGTGTCCTGGCCAAATTGCTTGGCGCGCCAGGTCAGGTAGAAAGGATCGATGGGAATGCAGTGGCCACCGAGGCCTGGGCCGGGATAAAAGGGCATATAGCCGAAGGGTTTGGTTTTCGCCGCCTCGATGACTTCCCAGACATCGATCCCCATTTTGTCGTAGATGACTTTCAATTCGTTGACCAAAGCAATGTTGACCGAGCGAAAAATATTCTCCGTCAGTTTGACCGCTTCGGCGACGTCCATTGAACTGACGGGCACTGTTTCGACGACGATCTGATCGTAAAGCGCCACCGCCAGTTTCAGTGCGTCATCCCCGTCGCCGCCAACCACTTTGGGAATGGATGAGGTGCCGAAATTCGGATTGCCCGGATCTTCCCGTTCCGGCGAATAGGCCAGGTAAAATTCTTCACCCGATTTCATACCGCCTTTTTCAAGTACCGGTTTCAATACTTCATCGCAGGTGCCGGGATACGTGGTCGATTCCAAGACAATCAGTTGACCGTTCCGAACGTGGGGTTGAATGGATTCGGCGGTTGAGACGACAAAACTCAAATCCGGTTCCCGGTTGCCTGTCAGCGGCGTCGGCACACAGATGAGTATTGCGTCCATGAATTCAGACTGCGAAAAATCCACAGTGGCGGAAAAACGGCCGGTATCCAAATGTTTTTGAATCTGCTCGGCATCGATATGGCTGATATAGGACCGGCCGGCCGTTAGCATTTCTATTTTCTTGGCATCCGTATCAAATCCGGTAACACTAAAAGAATTTTCGGCCAGCGTCAGTGCCAGCGGTAATCCCACATAACCGAGCCCGATCACCCCCACCTTGGCGGATGTGTTTTTGAATTTACTAATTAACTGATCAATGTTTTCTGTCATGCCCGGTTTGCTTTAGACCCAAAGACAGGTTTGGTTTCGCGCAAACTAACCAATTGGGGAAAATATGCAAACAACTTGGAGCTATTTCGATGATAGATCGGCGGTAAGATGTCTATATTCTGCTCAGCCGCCATTTCAGGGTTTCACCGGTGCCCGTTAAAGGACTGAAAACGACAATCTGCTGAGTGCGCCGCCTCGGCTGGTTGCCGTCGAAGTAAATGCTTTCCTCCAGGGCGATGGATCGGTCCGTCGAGGTAAACCGCCAACCCTTGCCGCGGCGCGGTTTAAGCAGGGCTGAGCATTTATCCTGAAGGACCGTCGCTTGGACATTGGGGTGAAGATGGAAGCGGAGCGAAAAGCGATGCCCGCCGGAACCGATGAGATTATCCTCACCCTGAATTTCGCCACCGTCCGGCGCCAGCATGATCAGGCGGCGATGGGTCAACCCGAACGGCTTGTCATATCCGTTGTAGCTGGCTTCGATAATGGTGCTGCCTTCGATTTCGCGGCGGCTCGATGTGACGTAACCGGGGTTTCTGAGATAGCCGCCGTCGAGGTTAATCTCCGATGAGTTGACGTCATCGACCACGATGGTCGAATGGGCGGCCGTCGATCTTAATGCCTGACGCCAATCCAGAGGGGTTACTTCCGGCATGCCGCAATTGACGATAATCCGGTCCCGCCCGGCGCTCATTTCGAAGGACAATGTTCCGGCATGTGCCCATTCGTTGGCGTCCTTGGATGGCGGTGTGCCGGTATCCACGATGACCTGGGTCCGACCCGCCGAAAGTCGGTGAAAACCCGAATGAGGTGCGCTGGAAAGTGCCCGTCCCTTGACACCAACTTTGGAGAGTAGGGCGTCAATCTCCGCCGGGTCACCCGCCCGCGCCCCATTGAACAGCGCCAAGCCGCCATCGGCGTGACGGAAAGCGCGCAATATGGGCACCATCCGCTCGATCACATCCTCCAGCCAACGGGGTATATCGAAATGCGCCGCTTCGAAGGTTTCCCGAACCGCCACCAATTCCCGAAGCACATTGAAATGGATTAGCGGATTTCTCGAGTAATGGCCGCCGTCGGCTTGAATCTGTTTTGCCAACTCTGCTTCGAGTTGCCGCAAACCAAGGTGCAAATAATTGTCGCATACCGGCAGAGAGACGCCGCAGTAAATCAAGCCCTTCAGGGCAGTAATCCGGTCGGCCCCCGTGATTCCCTTTACGGCCTTTTTGGCGAGATGGCGGGCTTCCTTCGCCAGCTCGGGATAAATTAGGCTGGAAAATTCGGGTGATGCGTCCAACGCCAGAAACCCGAAATGGGTCAGCCAGCTTTCCAATCGCCGACCCATGACATTAGGTCTTTTGGCGACGATGTCGCTCTGGCGGCCTGATTCGATCCAACCGGTAATCAATGATCGGGCATGACGCCGCGCCTGAGGCGTGCCGATTCGGCGCAGATGGCTGAGCCAGGAAAAACCATGAAGGTGAGCGAGCCAAATTTCATTGGCCTGATCGGGTATTTCGGACATGGCGGTCAATGGTAAACGTTGCCCACCGGCGACGAGGCTGCCGGCCAGAATAATCTGGCCGGTGGCGGCGTCACCCGGCATCAATTCCGGTGGCGTACCCAACAGGCGCGTCGGGGTACGTCCGGTTAAGGAAAACCCGGTGAATTTGGCGCCCGCCAGCGGACTTCTTTCGGCGAACCGGCGTAAGCCGTTAACGAGGTTACCGGCCAAAGGTGAGCGGTATACGGTGGTAAGCGACACGTTCACTCCCGATTTTTTGTGTCATGTCTATCCAATTTATCGGCCAAAAGAACAAAAAATTGGTTAACCGCGTTTACGGTTATTCCTTGACCAGACGCGCAGCGAAAAAACCGTCCATGCCGCCGAGTTCGGACAGATGGCACGGCAGGGTGCGGAGATCGCCGTCATCGGAGATCAAATCGTTCAGGCCGTTGATTTCTTCGGGTTCAATGGCCCGTCGTCGCCAGTTCGGGTTTTCTTTGAGGAAGGATGCGACGATTTGGGGTCCCTCCTCCGGCTGCAACGAACAGGTGGCATAGATGACGGTACCGCCGGGTCGAACCATATCGGCTGCCGCCCGAAGCAATCTAAATTGGGTCTGCTGCGCTTTGTCCACTTCACCCGGTTTTTTGGACCATGCGACATCGGGATGTCGGCGGATGGTGCCAGTGGCGCTGCACGGCGCATCCAGGAGAACCCCGTCAAGGGGACTGTCAGGCCGCCATGAAGCCGCATCGATGCAGACGGTTTTCACTTGCAGGGATAGTCTATTGAGGTTTTCCGCCATGGTTTTAAGGCGTTTTTCCGAGCGATCGAGAGCAATGACCTTGGCACCGCCGGCCGCCAGTTGGGCCGTTTTACCGCCCGGTGCGGCGCAGATATCGGCAATCGCTTTCTCCTTAACGTCACCTAAGAGCCGGGCCGGCAAAGCCGCTGCTGCGTCCTGAACCCACCATGTTCCCTGGTTGTAGCCCGGCAGGGTAGAGACGGGCGGCGCTTTGTTCAGGCGCAGACTGCCGGTGGGCAGGATATTTCCGTGCATTTTCTCCGCCCAAAGCTCCCTGTCGGCGCTAACGGTGATATCGAGGGGTGGCGCGACCAGATGGGCGGCGGCAATATTCCGGCATAAATCCGCGCCATAAGCCGTAGACCAGGTCTCCCACAGCCAATCCGGGGTGTTGAGACGAGCGGCATCCTGATCCTTGATCAAATTTTCGCCCTCACGGCCGATCCGCCGCAGCACGGCATTTATCAGTTTTTTATAAGGCCCAAGTTTACGGTGTTCCGCCAGATCGACGCTGGTGCTCACCGCCGCATGGGCCGGAATATCGAGAAACATCAACTGACAGACACCCAGCCTAAGAACGGTTTTAGCGTCCCTTGCTTTGGGGGGCATTTTTTTGTCCAGGCAATGATTGATCAAGCCATCGATCTGGCCCAATCTGCGGATGGTGGTGGCAATCAGATTGTAAGCCAGCGCCCGGTCCCGGCCGTCTAAATCATCAAGGCGCGGATGGCGGGCGAAAACATCATCGAATTGGCGTTTTCGAATGAGGACGTCACCGAGGACGTCAAAGGCTAATTCCCTGGGCATAAATGTCGATTATCAGTGCATGAACCGGGAGGCAATGGAGAAATCATTTGGAATGACCCGGAATGTCCGTATATTTCGTTTCGTGGTCAAAAAAGTGCCGGTTAAGTGGGAGCGCATCTGAGGAATGAATTTGAAAAATCTATTTCACCGTCTCCCCGTCGCCGTAGTGGCGAAACGATATCCGCTTTCTCTTTTTGATATCGGTTCCAGGGGAGGATTTCTAGATGATCTTCATCCCTTAGCCTTTGCTGTCGAGGCCGTTGGTTTCGAGCCCGATCCCGTTGCATTTAAGCTTCTACAGAATAGTTCACCCGATCCATGGAAATCGGTAAAGCATCTGTCCAAGGGAATCAGTGGCCAAACCGGTCGACAAACCCTTTATATTCCAAGAGATCCGCAGTCGGCCTCCTTACTGATTCACGATACGGCTATTGGAGAAAAATTTGACAAGCTACAATTTTTTGAAGTCGATCGTATCGAGGATATCCAAACCCTCAGTCTGACCGACGCTTTGACGGAAGCGGGCCTAAACTCGATAGATTATTTGAAAATCGATATTGAGGGAGCAGAGTTGTCAGTATTCGAATCATCTTCGGAAGTGATAAGTGACGTGCTTGCCGTAAAAACGGAAGTTTCCTTTATTCCGTTCCGAAAGGATCAACCACTGGCTGGCGACATCGATCAGTTTCTCCGGCAGCGCGGGTTTGAATTGATGGATATTATCGAGCCTGCCCATTGGCGGCGGCAAGGGTATTTGATCCATCCTTACTATTCATCGGAGACGCCTCCGTACTCTAAAGCCCAGATCGTTCAAGCCGATCAGTTATACTTTCGAGATCCCGAAAGCTTGTATGACGACGTCGAGAGGCTTTTGAAACTTTCCTTGATAGCCATGTCGCTGGGTTTTTTTGACCATGCCTTGATGATCATGGAGCGTCCCGAAGTTACCGATCACCTTAGATCAGAGTTTGGGAAATCGCCGAGGGATTTTGTGGTCCCGGCGTCAAAAATTTATGGGCGTAAGATATTTTTTCATGCCGTATACCGCCAATTTCGGGATTTGGTTCCCTTTATTCGTTATTTAAAAAATTTTGTTCGGTGAGTTGCGAATAATCTTGAACTAAAAAGCCAGAGCCGATACGCCGATGGCGATCAACAGGACGAGGACGGCTTTGCGGAATATTTTGGCCGGGGCTTTTTTGAAGCTGTGGGCGCCCAGCCAAGTGCCTATCATATAAGTGGGCACCAGCAGCAATACGCGAATAAGCGTTAGCTCTGTTATATTACCGTTATAGATCAACGTGACGAGAACCATGGGCACCAAGGCGCTGACGGCGATAACGTTGTTGGCCCGTTGAACGGCGGCCTGGCCCGGCGCCGCCATGAAATACAGCACCGGAATGGGGCCGCCAATGCCGCCAAATCCGGCCAGCCAGCCTCCGAGCGATCCGGTGACAATGCGCGCCAATGTTCCTTTAACACCACCCCTGTCGCCGGTATAGCGCCAACCGGACATCAGGATTAGGGCGATAACCAGGACAAATCCGCCAATGGCCCGGCGGACGAAATCGGCCTCCACATAGTAGAGGGTGAGGACACCGAACGGCGCGGCGACAAGAGCGGTCAAGACAATCGGCCAGATCTCCGCCCAGTCGGCCTGTTTCGCCGCCGGGACACAAAGTTGAACGGTTGAAAACAAACCGGCCAACCCCATGATGGCGACGGCTTCCACCGGGCCGTACAACACCACCAGGACCGGCGCCCAGATCAAGTTGGCGCCGAAGCCCGTAAAGCCGCGGACAAAGGCGCCCAGAAAACCGGCGCCTGCGGCGATAGCAAAATCGAGGGTCAGAATTACCGACACGTCCAAAATGTGATGATTCCTTGCTTCGGGAAAATGGGATAGACCTTTGGATGGCCGTTTAGTAAAGAGAGGGATCAGACCTGACAAGCACTTCTCACCAGGAGACCCCCATGGACCCGGATGCCAAAAAACCCGGACCGACAGAAAAATTCGAATCCGATCTGGTCAAAGATAAGAAATCTAAACGGCCTCTGCCAAAAGAAATCGGCGGTCAAAAAGGACCAGAACCGACCCGGTATGGCGACTGGGAAAAGAATGGCCGTTGTACGGATTTTTAGCCGCCACCTTACGTTACGAACCTGTAATGAAATTAGCGCCTATTTTGTTCACTATTTGTCCGATAATTCAGTTCAACCAGAGACTGGCATTTGTTAAGATAGTAATTTATAATAGATAAAATAATTTAATTGCTATTTAGACGAGTAATTTTGAATGTTTGGCGCTTTGAGGCGTTTTCCAGTCTGCATTTGCTCAGCTTGGCTTTGTTTCGCTTTGGTGACAAAAGCCAACGGCAAAGAAGTGCTGACCGGACCGGTGACGGCGGAGGTGATTCGCGTGATAGACGGCGACACAATCCTCGTCCGGGCGAAGATTTGGCTGGGACAGGAAATCGAAACCAGGGTTCGTCTCCACGCCATTGATGCGCCGGAACTAAAAAGCAAATGCCTGACGGAAAGAAATCTGGCCGTTAAAGCCCGCGAATTTGTCCGGGCAATGATCGAAGGCGGGCCGATCGTTCTGCGCAACATCCAATACGGTAAATTCGCCGGCCGTGTCGTCAGCGCCGTTGAAACCTCGGACGGACAAAATCTAGCGGCCTTATTGGCCGCTCGCGGTTTGGGCTATCCTTATCATGGCGGCAAACGCCGGAGATGGTGCGGTGCGACATAAAAAAGGACGGGTTATTCAGCCCGTCCTCTTTTGATTCGATGCCTAGATAATTCAAACGTTCATGCGGTTGTCCACCAGATCGTCGACCACACTGGGATCGGCGAGGGTGGAGGTGTCGCCGAGATTACCAGGTTCGTTTTCGGCAATCTTGCGCAGGATGCGGCGCATGATTTTGCCGGATCGGGTTTTGGGCAGGCCCGGCGCCCACTGAATGAGATCCGGTTTGGCGATGGGTCCGATTTCCTTCCTCACCCATTGACCCAGCTCGTCCCGCAATTCCTCGGAGGGCTCTTCACCTTCCATCAAGGTAACGTAGGCGTAGATGCCCTGGCCTTTGATGTCGTGGGGGTAGCCGACCACCGCGGATTCGGAAACCTTAGGATGGGCCACCAGGGCGCTTTCCACTTCGGCGGTGCCCATGCGGTGGCCGGAGACGTTGATTACGTCGTCCACCCGGCCAGTAATCCAGTAATAGCCGTCTTCGTCCCGCCGGCAGCCGTCGCCGGTAAAGTACTTGCCGGGATAGGTCGAAAAATAAGTTTCGACGAAGCGCTTATGATCCTTATAGACCGACCGCATTTGGCCGGGCCAGGAATCGATAATGCACAGATTGCCCGAATTGGCGCCGTCCAAAACATTGCCGTCACCATCAACCAGCTGGGGCTGAACACCAAAGAAAGGCTTTGTGGCCGACCCGGGTTTCAGGGCTGTGGCGCCCGGCAGCGGCGTGATCAGAATACCGCCGGTCTCCGTCTGCCACCAGGTATCGACAATGGGACAGCGTTCCTCGCCGACCACCTTGTAATACCACATCCAGGCTTCCGGATTGATCGGTTCGCCCACCGTGCCCAACAGGCGGATGGATTTCCGGCTGGTGGATTTGACCGGGCCGTCGCCTTCCCGCATCAGGGCGCGGATGGCCGTCGGCGCCGTATAGAAAATAGCCACGTCGTGCTTGTCGCAGACCTGCCACAGCCGAGACGAATCCGGATAGGTGGGCAGGCCCTCGAACATCAACGTAATGGCGCCGTTGGCGAGCGGTCCATAGACGATATAGCTGTGACCGGTCACCCAGCCCACGTCCGCCGTACACCAATAGACCTCGCCGTCCTTGTAATCGAAGACGTATTGATGGGTCAGCGAGGTATAAACCATATATCCGCCGGTGGTGTGTAACACACCCTTGGGCTTGCCGGTGGACCCCGAGGTATAAAGGATAAACATGGGATCTTCGGCACCCATTTCCTCGGGTTCGCATATCGGATCGGCGGCGGTGCAGGCCTCTTCGTACCAGATATCGCGGCCGTCGGTCCAATCGATGGTGCCGCCGGTGCGGTTGATCACGAACACTTTCTTGACCGTGGGGCAATTTTCCAACGCCGCATCCGTGTTGGCCTTCAAGGGGATAGGCTTGCCGCCCCGGACGCCTTCGTCGGAAGTTACAACGCAGTTCGATTCGCAATCCTGGATACGTCCGGCCAGTGAATCCGGCGAGAAGCCGCCGAACACCACCGAGTGGATGGCGCCGATGCGGGTGCAGGCCAGCATGGCGACGGCGGCCTCCGGAATCATCGGCATGTAAATGGTCACCACATCGCCTTTTTTGATGCCTTCGTTTTTCATGGCGTTAGCGAAGCGGCAGACCTGCTCGTGCAGTTCCCGGAAGGTGATGGTTTTGTCATCGGCCGGGTCGTCCCCTTCCCAGATGATGGCGGTCTGATCACCCCGTGTTTCAAGATGCCGGTCGAGACAGTTGTACGACGCGTTCAGAGTTCCGTCCTGGTACCACTTGATTTTAGCATCGTTGGCGTAGTCGACGTCTTTGACTTGTGAATAAGGTTTGATCCAGTCGATTCTTTTGCCCTGTTCGCCCCAGAAGGTTTCCGGGTCGTCGACCGAGGCTTGGTACATTTCGAGATATTTATCATTGTCTGCCCAGGCGTTGGCGGCAACGGAATCGGGCACGGGGAATAGCAGATTGTCGGACATGTCAGGTCTTGACCTCCCTATAATGTTTTTTGCCGTTTTGGGTTCTCCCTTCGGAGCACATGAGGAGATTTAACCACCTCGGCAATAATGTCACGGTCCTGTGAACTTAGTCGTGTTTTATCCCGATCACCCCCCTTTAAACAAGAGGAAAGCGACCTGGAACAATCTCTATTCGACGATATAAACAGCGCCGTCTTCGGTGGTAACAGGCACGGGATCCAGAGAGTCATCCTTGCAAGGACCGTAAACGCAAAATCCGTCCTCGATCCGGAACTGCGCGCCATGGGTGGAACATTGAATGAGCCGCTTGTCGAGGCTGAGAAATTTCCCTCCCTGCATGCTGTCGGAAGAGAATCCCGCATCCAGGTTCAGGGGCGTGCCGATATGTGGACAGGAGTTAATATAGGCGAATACGTTATCGCCTTTGCGGACGGCCAAAATCAATTGGTCTTGGCCACCGACCGGGCCGGTAAAACCGGCACTTTCACCATCCGCGATGTCTTTCAGATCGCATAGTTTGTGACCGAGGGTCATACCTTATTTTTCATCAATCAATCTTCGTCGTCGTCCGGTTCCAGGCCAACCGGGATTTGGCTCCATTCTTGCCAGACCCGGTCCGGGAACGGTTCCCCTTTTTCTTCTTCCCCTTTTTTCAAAGCTTCTTCCGTATGGGGCATGCCTCTTTGCAATTGCCGCCACATTTCCCTGCCTGTGCCTCTGAGATCGGCGACATTGAGACAGCGCAGGCTGTAGGAAATAACCAGCGTGCCGACGGCATCGGTCGGTTGACGGGCGCGATTGAAGTCCCGTACCAATTGGTTGAGTTCCATCTGATATTTGCCCATTTCGTTGGGGCTGGGCAATGTCTCGTCACTGAACAGGCCCTGGGGCAAAAAACCTTCATTCTCCATATTGATACGGATTACCGTGGCGACCGCCAAAATGACGCCGATATCCTCATCGGGCATGGTCTTGATACCGTCAATATAGCGGCGCAGTTCCTTGCGGCTCGATTCGAGCGCGCGGTCTTCGGTGTTTTTCTGGAACGCTGATTTGAGAAAATCGAGTACCATGGTCAAATCCGGTCGCCGGGAAATTTACGCCGAGCCGTCACCCGGAATAACGTTGCGGATTTGCTCGATTTCCACGCTTTCGAACAAACCCATTTTTCGGTAGGGATCGCCCTTGGCGAAATCTTCCGCGTCCTCGATATTGTCGGCCTCGAAAAGAAACACGCTGCCTGACACCGTTTCGCCGTCGTCGGTCAGGGTCGGTCCGGCAAAATAAATCTGGTCGCCGAAACCAGTGAGATACTTTATGTGCGCGGCACGGGTCGAAGCCCGCATGTTCATCTGACTAGGCTTATCCTTGCAGCGAATGTGAAAAAGCATGGTGATTATCCTTTAGAAATTAGTCGACCGAATATGTCGCGGCCTTCCATGTTTACGCCGTTTCGGCTTTGAGCGGGCGGGCCAACAGTCCGTTGATGGTGGCGTCGATATCGGCGAAATGGTTGATCACTCCATCGACGGCGGTGCAGATCGGCAGATCGACATCGAGACGGCGCGCCAGGTCGGTTACCGATGACGCCGTATGAACGCCCTCGGCGACACTGTTCCGTTCGGACAGAATATCGTCCAGCGCCCGTCCTTCACCCAGCGCCACCCCCAGTGAAAAATTGCGGGACTGCATGGCGTTGCAGGTCAGGGTCAAATCGCCCAGACCCGAAAGACCGGAAAGGGTTTCGGCGACGGCGCCCTTGGCGATACCCAGCCTGACGATTTCAGCCAAGCCCCTGGTGACCAGGGCGGCGCGCGTGTTGTCGCCGAGCTGCTTTCCTTCAACGATTCCGCAGGCGATGGCCAGAACGTTTTTGACCGCGCCGCCGATTTGCGCCCCGGCGACATCCTGCGACCGGTATATCCGGAATTTTTTGGCGCTCAGGGTCTCCATCAGGACCTTGGCCATGGTTTCGTCCCGGCATGCAAGGGTCACCGCCGTCGGCAGGTCCTTGGCCACTTCTGCCGCGAAGGTCGGACCGGAGAGAACGGCGCGGGGCTTGCCCGGCAGCATTTCGCCGACCACTTCGCTCATCAGGGCGCAGCTATCCTGTTCGATCCCTTTGGCGCAAATGATGGCGGGCACATTATCGGGCCAATGTTCAGAGGCTGCTTCGCAAACCGCCCGTAAATGCTGCGCCGGCGCGACCAGCAGCACGGCGTCGGCGTCGGTGGCTTCATTGATATCGCCGGTGGCTTTGATAGCGGGATCGAGATCGAATTCCGGCAGGAACACATCGTTCCGGTGATCCTGGTTGATGTTGTCGGCGACTTCCGGCTCATGAGCCTGGATCACAACGTCATTGCCCGCCCGGTGCGCCACCATGGCCAGCGCCGTTCCCCAGGCGCCCGCACCGATTATGCCGATTTTACTCATCCATTATTTATGACGTTCCCCCGCCCCCGACGCAAGGGCGAGGAAATAGATTCGAGTAGTTTATTTGACGATGATGGCGCCTTTCATTCCCAGTGACGTATGGGTTTTGCCGTTTTGGTCTTCCACATCGCAAATCATGCCGAATATACCGGGGGACTTGGTGACAAATTCCCATTCCACCGCGCCGCCGGGATGTACTTCAATTTCCGCTGGCGTACCGACGACTTTGGCAATGATCGGGGCGCCGGGCCTGAAATACTCGGCGACGTTGACGTGTGAGGATTCAACCGCCGCCACCAGATCGGGAGCATCAAATTCGTGGATTTCGGAACTGGGATTATCGATCACCAGTTTGTAACGTTTACCGGTTTCCAAAACAATTTGTTCTGGATTGAAAATTCGCTTTTTGCTGGTTTCCGACCCCAGGGTTAAGCGCACCGTGATGGCCTCCTGTTTCACCGACTTGGTGTCGGCGTGGTTTGAAGCGGCAGACAACCCGGCCATTAAAGCAACCAGAGTTGCTGTTCCCACTGAAAAAATTCGCATGATGTTACTCTCCGTAAATTCACTAAACCCCGTTTAGAATGATTACATTATTGAAATGCCTTGCTTAAATTTTATAGATGCGATTGCGAATCTTTCGCAAATAGAAGCAAACTTGTCAAGCAATATAATAAATAAAGGAAGAATTTTTCATCTGGGTTGGTTAAGCCTTCACGCCGGCGCCGATTGCCGGCGGGGCGTCGGGATCCAAAGGCCATCGTGGCCGTGGGGCGAAATCGAGAGGATCGCCCGCGCCGTGCAGCTGTAAACGCTCCAAACCGGCCCAGGCTATCATAGCGGCATTGTCGGTGCAGAGACCGACGGGCGGTACTTCCAAAATAACATTTTCCGTTTCGGCGAGATCGGCGAGACAATCTCTTAACGCCTGATTGGCGGCAACGCCGCCGGCGACGACCAATGTCGGTCGTCCCTTGTTTCCATGGCGGGAGCGAAATTCTTTCAACGCCTGGCGACATCGATCCTGGATGACGTCACCGGCGGCCCGTTGAAAACCGGCGCAAAGATCGGCGACATCCTGAGCCGTAGGGCCATCGCCGCCCAGTTGTTCGACCTTTCGGCGGACCGCCGTTTTCAATCCGGAAAAAGAGAAATTGCAGTCGGATCGCCCTTTCATGGGCCGGGGCAGGTCGAACCGGGTCTCGTCTCCGTCCCGGGCTTTTTTTTCCACCGCCGGTCCGCCGGGATATCCCAGCCCCAGCATTTTCGCCGATTTGTCGAAAGCTTCTCCCAAGGCATCGTCAACCGTGGTGCCCAGGCGTTGAAAACGATCAACATCTTCGACGATTAACAGCTGGCAATGCCCCCCCGACACCAGCAGCAGCAAGTACGGAAATTCGACGTCCGAGGTTAATCGCGCGGTCAATGCGTGACCCGCCAGATGGTTGACCGCCAAAAAAGGCATACGGTGAACCGAGGCAATGGCTTTGGCCGCCATCACCCCGACAATGACGCCGCCGATCAGACCGGGTCCGCCCGTGGCGGCGACGCCGTCCAGCTGGCTGAATTCTATCTCCGCCTCGTCCAGAGCTTGACCGATCAGCCTGTCCACATGTTGGAGATGGGCGCGCGCCGCAATTTCCGGTACGATTCCGCCATAGGGCCGGTGATCGTCTTCCTGAGACAGCACGACGCTGGACAGAATCCGCTTGGCAGGCGAATCAGCGTCCCGGACAACCGCCGTAGCCGTTTCGTCACAACTGGTTTCAATTCCCAAAATTATCATTTAAAGGTCGATCATGATAAAATTCGCATTCGGGTAAAAAAGGGTTTTACCGAATCAGAGGCGGACTTTACTCTTATTGCCTCACAATGACCACAATCAGAAATCATTTACTTCGACAACCGAATTTCCAAATTTTAAAATTTATGACATTTACGAGCAGAAATTCCTAACTGCAGGCAAAACGACGAATGGCTGACAACAACAGATTGCGAATCGGCACCAGGGGCAGCCCTTTGGCCCTCACTCAGACCGGACACGTAATAGATAAACTGAAAGAGCTCCACCCTATTCTGCGTGGCGAAGGGATGGTTGAGATGGTCGTCATCAAAACCACGGGAGACAAGGTGCAAAATCAATTGCTGGCGTCAATCGGTGGTAAAGGACTGTTCACCAAGGAACTCGATGAAGCGATGCTCCGTGACGAGATCGATATCGCCATACATTCCATGAAAGATATGCCGACCTACATGCCGGAAGGAATATTGCTGCATGCCATTATGAAAAGGGTCGATCCCAGAGACGCCTTCATTTCCAACCGGGCCGCAACCTTCAAAGACCTGCCCAAAGGAGCCACGCTGGGAACAGCATCCTTGCGCCGCAAGGCACAAATTTTGAATAAGCGGCCGGATTTAAAAGTCATTCCGTTTAGGGGCAATGTGGACACCAGGCTTAAAAAACTCGATGCCGGGGAAGCCGACGCCACCCTGCTTGCCTTTGCGGGACTCAAAAGGCTGGGCAAGGAAAATGTGGTTACCAGCACCGTCGACATTGACGATCTGCTGCCCGCCGTGGGCCAGGGCATTCTGGCGGCCACCTGCCGCCTCGAGGATAAGCGGGCCAATGTCCTCCTGGCGCCATTGGGAGACACCGAAACCATTGCCGCGGCCTTGGCCGAACGCGCCATGCTGACCGTTCTGGACGGGTCTTGTCAGACGCCCATCGGCGGTTATGCCAGGATGGACGGTGCCGGCAGTTTGGTGCTGAGGGGCAATATCGCCCGGCCGGACGGCGCGGAAATTGCCGATATTGAAGTCTCCGGCCCGGCAGCCGAAGCCGAGCAATTGGGTAAAAAAGCCGCGGATCAATTGTTGCTAAAAGCGGGCCCCTCGATTATTGAGGCGATCAAATCGGACCAGCCGGACATCATTCGGCCTCATCCGGAAATGGAACTGCCGGATAAAATTGACGGTAAATAAATAGACGGCAAAAAAATAGGTGGATCGGCCGATAATTAGCCGCAAACCGCGTGCCGGTGTAGTATAGTTCGACAGATCAACGTAAAGGAAATGGGGGTAGTGACAGAATGCGCGTAGTAGTAACCCGGCCTGGTGAAGATGGGGCGGCGCTGGCTGAAATTCTCGGGGCAAAAGGCATCGAAACGGTACTCGAACCGCTTTTGACCATCAAGCAGCATGACGGCGCGCCGATCGATCTCGACGGGATACAGGCGATCCTGGTTACCAGCGCCAACGGGGTCCGCGCTTTGGCCCGTCGGACCGACAACCGTCAATTGCCCGTTTTTGCCGTCGGCGACGCCACGGCCACCACCGCCAGAAGTTCGGGTTTTACCCGGGTCCACAGCGCGTCCGGTGATGTCGTCGCCTTGGCTGATTTGGTTAAAGACCTGCTTAAGACGGAAGACGGTGCGCTGCTCCATGTCGCCGGTACCGAAATCGCAGGTGACCTGGCGGCGATGGTGGGCAACGCAGGATTCAACTGCCGCCGCGAAGTCCTCTATGAGGCCGAGAAGGCGCGCACCTTATCGGCGTCGCTTACGGCGGCCATTAAAGAAAACCAGATCGACGCCGTGTTGCTTTATTCGCCCCGTTCGGCGGATACCTTTGTCCAACTGTTGCGAAAAGCGCGCATCGTCAGATCCTGCCGGTCGATGATCGCCGTCTGTTTAAGCCAGGCCGTGGCGGACAAGGTGCAGGAACTGGGCTGGAAAGAAATTTTGATCGCCGCTCATCCGACCCAGGATGCTCTGCTGGAGACTTTGGCGGCGATGAACGGTGGCCAAGGAAAAACGCCGTCCGAACCACCGCAAAACGAGGAACTGCCGCCGCGGGGTAATTCTGCGGCGCCCGCCCATACCGTTGCACCGATTCAGCGCCGCCGCGGGGGCGTCGTCCAGACCGTATTTCTCACGCTCTTCGTGGTTGTCGTCCTCTTTGGTGCGGGCGCGGCAACCAAACCATTGTGGCGTCCCTATCTGGCCCAATATCTGCCGGAGGGCCTGCTGTATTCTTTAGAGGAGCGAAAAACGGCGGCGAGACTGGAAGAAATGTCCGGCCGGCTGAAAAATTTGGAAAGCAAATCAGCCGATCAATCGGTGCCGGATTTAAAAACGCTGCAATCGGAGCGGGACCGGCTGCGCAAACAGCTGACGGTAACGCTGGAACGGTTGGACCAGTTGGAAAACGCCATCGACACGGTTAAGAAAATGATCAATGCCGTGAGCTCGGCATCGGGTGACGGTGCGGAAGAAATGGTGCGTCACCTGTCCGAGCGGCTGAAAAAACTGGAACGGCAAAACGCCGATCTGGAAAAACGGGCCTCCGCGCAGGGACAGTCGAAGGATGAGGTCAAAACCAAGGCGTTGCTGCTGGCGGTCGGCCAGTTGCGGGATGCCGCCAGGTCGGGCCGGCCCTTCAGGGACGAACTGTTTTCGATTCGGGCCATAGCGGGATCCAACGGGTCTGATGATCCCGGCGCCAGGCAGCTTTCCATCCATTTGGATCAGTTGGCCGCCGCCGCCGAAACCGGATCGCCCAACCTTTCCGGCTTGCAGGCAGATTTTAAATCCCTCGCCGGTTCCATCGTCAAGGCCGAAATGACGCCGGAGGAAGGCGGTTGGGTTAAACGCACGATTGCCCGTCTGACCCAATCCGTCAAATGGCGCCGGACCGACAATTTGGCAGGGCCGGGCATCGAAGCCGTGGTTGCCCGGGCCGAACAGGCCGTTATGGCGGGAAATGTTGTGAAGGCGGTAAAGGAACTATCCTCACTTAAATATCAACCGGCTCAGGTCGTGGCACCGTGGCTCGAAGGGGCGCGGACGCATATCGATGTTCAAAGAGCGCTAGCCGGATTGCAGTCGGTTGCCGTTTCAAAATTGGCCGCCGGTGGATAAAGCCGAATGATCCGCGCCTTTTGGTTTCTCATTCTCATCGGGCTGGTCAGCTTGGGCGCGGCCCTGGTCGCCGACAATCCCGGGGCGGTGTCGCTCGACTGGCTCGGCTATCATATCGACACGTCCATCGGATTTATGATTTTCGCGGTGCTGGTTCTGGCGCTTTGCCTGGCGACGATATTCCGGGTTTGGTCGTTTTTCAGGAAGGCGCCGCGCCGTATCGGTAGGGCCAACCGGGATTGGCGCCGCCGCCGTGGCTATAAGGCACTGACACAGGGGATGGTCGCCATTGCGGCAGGAGACGCCCAGGAAGCGAAACGTCAGTCCAAGAAGGCGGAAAATCTGTTGGCCGAGCCGCCTCTGACCATGCTGCTGTCCGCCCAGGCGGCCCAACTATCAGGCGACGACAAGGCGGCCGGTAAGTTTTTCGAAAAAATGTCGGAGCGGAAGGAAACCAAATATCTCGGTCTTCACGGCAAGCTCAATCAAGCCATGCAGGAAGGCGATCAGGAAAGCGCCCTGGAACTGGCCGAACAGGCCAGTGATCTCAACCCAAAAACGGATACCGTCACCAGTACGCTTTTCGAGTTGCAGATCAAAGGCGGCAACTGGGTCGAGGCGGAGGATACCACCCGCAAATCGATAAAAAACAAACTCATCGACGCCAACGCAGGCCGCCGCCGCCGGGCCATCCTGTTGTACCAGCAGGGAGTGGAGGCGGAAAACGAAGGCCGATTGGGCGACGCCTTGCAACTGGTGCGCAAGGCCAACAATATGGCACCGGGATTCGTGCCGGCGGCGGTCCGCGCCGCCCGGTTGATGCAGGGCGCCGGCAAACGCCGAAAAGCGGCCTCGGTGATCGAGGAAACCTGGGTCAAAAATCCCCATCCTCATTTGGCGGAAGTGATGGAGGATTTGGCGCCGGGCGGCGGCGGCCAGGAAATAACACGCACTTTGGAGAAACTGGCCAACTACAACAAGGATCATGTGGAAAGCCATATCGCCATCGGCAAAGCCGCCCTCTCCGCCGGCATGTGGGAAGAAGCACGGGATCATTTGGAGGCAGCCAAGCGTAAATATCCCGGTGAAATTCCCTCTGCCAGAATATGCCGGTATCTGGCGGAATTGGAGGAAGCCGAAAACCAGGATGTCGAGGCCTCAAGGGAGTGGCTTAAAAAAGCCGCCGACGGCGATCCTGATTCTGCCTGGATTTGTACCGACTGTGGAAATGTGGTGGCGGACTGGCAGCCCGTTTGTGATCGTTGCGAAAATTTCGACAGTTTTGAGTGGCAGGTGCCGCCCCGCGTCAGCCGTCTGGCCGCCGCTACCTATGTGCCGGAAGAGGACGGTCAGGACGCGACGACCATTGATGTCGACGGGAAACCCGTAGAGGATGCAGTCAACAGCGGTGCCGATGCCGGGAAAGATTGATGGCCATAGATGATCGCGGGGATCTATCGGACAAACCGACGGCAGAGTTATTGACTGTCGCCATTCAACGGCATCAAACGGGCGATCTGGCTGCCGCCATGGAATTTTACCAATTGATCATCGACCGGGAGCCGGAACATGCCGACGCCTGGCATCTGTTGGGCGTCAGCGCCCATCAGCAAGGCGACCATGAACTTGCTCGAAAACTGATCGGCAACGCCATAAATATCAACGGCGCCGCTGCCGATTATCACAGCAATCTCGGGATGGTGCTGCAGGCTATGCGGCTGGTGGATGATGCGGACACGGCCTTTCGCCACGCTCTTGAAATCGATCCGTCTCACGGCAAGGCGCTAAGCAACTTGGCAGGGCTGTTACGCCGAAAGGGGGATTTCGCCGCCGCCGTCGATTACGCCAAGCGGGCCGTTCGGTCCAACGACTCTGACGCCGAGGCCCATAATAACCTCGGCAACGCCTTAATGGATTGTGGGCGGGATCAGGAATGGTTGGACGATGCCAGGGAAAGTTACCGCCAAGCCATTCAGTTGCAACCGGATTACGCCCTTGCCCATTGGAACCTGTCCCTGGCGTTATTGGCGGCGGGCCGGTTAAAAGAAGGGTTCGAGGAAATGGCCTGGCGCTGGCATTGGTCGGGCTTTCCTGCCAAGCGGCGCCATGAAGACAAGCCGGCTTTGACCGAAGAGACAAATCTAACAGGCAAACGGGTGCTGATATACGCCGAACAGGGGCTGGGCGACGCCATACATTTTGTCCGCTACGCAAGGTCTATCAGGGATCAGGGGGCGACGGTGATCGTCGAGTGCCCGGAATCTTTGGCGCCTTTGGTGCAGGCCGCCGAAATCGCCGATGTGGTGATTGCCGACGTTGAAGACCCGCCCCCCTTCGATACTCAGGCGCCTTTCTTGGATCTGCCCCGCATCTGCCGCACCGGTTCGGAAAATCTACCGGATGCCTCGCCCTATTTATCGGTCGATCAGAGCATCGCTTCGGCATGGCGTGAAAAAATCGAGAAATACGACGGTCTCCGGGTTGGGCTGAATTGGTGTGGCAATCCCGATAGCCCGGTTGAAAAGTTCCGCCAACTTTCTGCCCCGGTACTGGAACCCTTGGCGGCGGTGGAGGGCGTGACCTGGTTCAGTTTGCAAAAGGAGCCGGGACGGAAAGACATTCCTCCCGCCCCCGAGGCGCTGGCGATTGTCGAGACGGGCGAAGCGTCGCTGGTGGAAACGGCGGGCCTGATTTTGGCGCTCGACCTGGTCGTCACCACGGATACGGCGATCGCCCATTTGGCGGGCGCTCTCGGCAAACCGACCTGGGTTCTCCTTCACCATGCACCCGATTGGCGATGGCTGGCGGCGCGCACTGACAGCCCCTGGTACCCGACGATCCGGCTGTTCCGGCAAGAGCAACCTGGCAATTGGCCGGACGTCATTAATGAAGTTGTGGAGGCGTTGGCAGAAATTCGATAGGCTCTGGTCAAATCCCGTCTAAAGGTATAAATAATGCCGGTCTAAAAACGAGCCGCTTTAGCTCAGCTGGTAGAGCATCGCATTCGTAATGCGGGGGTCGGGTGTTCAAGTCACCCAAGCGGCACCATTTTTCTTTCTTCCGATTTTCCTGATAACACTCAAATAAAGATCACGACGGTGCCATGACTTGCGCAGTTTCGTATCAGAAATTCTATGCCGCCTGTTCACATAAGTTGGTCTGGACAAAAAGGTCCAGCTGCCTTTTTAGGCTGGCTGGGGTGAGGTTTTTCGAGGCGACGTGGGTGGCGCCGGCGTCCACATAATCGGCGATATCAGTCGCCTGATCATATCCGGAGACGACCATGATCGGGGTGTTAGTATCGGTTTGCGCTTTTCCCGTCCGAATCATTTTGGTCAGTGATGCACCGGTGATGGGATACATGTTGTGATCGGTAATAACGGCGTCGACATTTTCGGCTTTCAGTACGCGGATGGCGTCCAGTCCATGGCAAGCTTCACGAATCCTGCCGATCCCCGAACAATTGAGGGCGCGCCTGATCAAGGAGCGGGAAAGCGGGCAATCATCAACGACAAGAAATGTCTTATCCGTTCCAATCCTGTTTTTACGGTTAGTCTCAGCCATATCCCGCCACCTTTGGTTTCACCGATTTGATAAAGTTGGCAGTGATCATAGAGGCGAAAGCGGATTTCGCCAGTGACGGCCATCACCTCTGACGGCGTAATATATACCGGAAAATACGTAGGTATCGTGGCGGATGCCGGTTACCTTTTATTTCAAAAACTGTCTAATTATAATAGTTTAAACGCCCTCTTCATCGTGCAATGTGCGCAGCACCATATCCCTGAGAGTAACCAAGCCCACCGGATTCCGGTCATGGTCGACCACCAGGGCGCGCGTCAGTTTGAAGCGGGTCAGCAGGCGCACCGCGTAAACCACATCCATTTCCGACGCCACGGTCAATACCGGTTTGGACATCACTTCATAGGCGTTAACCCGGTCCGGCGAGCGGTTTTTTCCCACGACTTTTCCGGCAATATCGGCAATGGCGATGAGGCCGAACTCATCTTGTTCGTTTTTTCGTTCGACAACGATGGAACTGGTATGATGCTGTTTCATCAGTTGGACGACTTCGCGCACGGTTGCGGTCGATGCGATGGTGATAACGCTTGACGACATTACGTCGGCGACTGTGGTGATTTTTTTTTCCGGTTCGCTGCTCATAACATTTCCTCGATTTCGTGAATTAGGGTTTCTTCCTGGGTTTTCAGTCCGACGGCGTCCTCGGTATTAATTTGCAGAGCAATACCGGTGCCTGGTTCTTCATCGAACCGGCCGGCCTTGGCGATGGTTTCCAAAATTTCCCGGGCCTTGAACGCCGCAACGAGAAAAATCAAAACGTCCCGTTGCGCTGTTAGGTCCAATCCCAAAAAGGTTTTTTCCGGTGTCAGGCCTTCACCCCGTACGCTGGTAATAACGGTCGCCCCGGTTGCTCCGGCTTCTCGGGCAGCTTCCAATATGACGTCTGTTTTTTCGTTCGCGACAAAGGCCATGATAATTCTAAGATTCATCTTTGCCTTCCTTTCCTTTGTTATTACTAAGTTGCCTTAACCAAGTAGTCAGCATGTCATATCCCAAAACGGACACTATCGGGAACACGCTGGCAAAGGCGATTAATCCGAATCCGTCCAGCAGGGGGCTGCGGCCGGGAATGCTTGACGCCAGTCCCAGACCCAATGCCGCCACGACCGGTACGGTTACGGTCGAGGTGGTTACACCGCCGGAATCATAGGCAAGTGGAATAATGGTTTTAGAGGCCAAAAACGTCTGCACGATGACGAGGGCGTAACCGACCATAATGTAATATTGCAGCGGCGTTCCCGAAACGATGCGATAGGTGCCGATGCTGACGCCGACGGCCACGCCGATGGCGACGGCAATCCTGAGCTCAAAGGCTTTAAGGGTGCCACCGGAAACCTCCTGAGCCTTGATCGATATGGCGATCAGGGACGGTTCCGCGATGGTGGTGGAAAATCCGATGGCGGCGGCGAACACATAGACCCAGAAGTAATCCCTCCAATGAACAGCGGCCCCCTTGGCGATGCCCAGGAAGTCCGGATCGGTCAATTGGGACGCCATCGTTTTGCCGATGGGAAATAGGGCTTGCTCTAGCCCCACCAAAAACAGACTTAGACCCAATAGCACATAGAAAAATCCAAAAACAATACGTCTCAAATTGGCCGGGCGCTTTCTGACGACAAGTGCCTGAAAGGTAAAAAGGATTACGATTATAGGAATCACATCCAGAACGGTGGCCGCGGTCGTCTCGATGATTTGGATTAATAGCTCCATCAGAACACAATCCCGAAAATCATCACGAATATCATGGGCGAAAGGCTGGCAAAGGCGATCAGGCCGAATCCGTCGAGCATCGGATTGCGGCCCCGGATGGTGCTCGCCATACCGACGCCGAGGGCCGTTACCAGAGGAACGGTAATGGTCGATGTGGTGACGCCGCCCGAATCATAGGCAATACCGACGATTTCCGGCGGTGCAAAATTGGTCATGATCACCACGATGATATAACCGCCGATAATGAAATACTGGATCGGCCAGCCGACCAGGATTCTGAACACACCGACCACCAGGGCGCATCCCACGGAAAGAGCGACCGTCATGCGGAGCCAAAACGAATAGTCGGTTTTAGATTCCGGTGAATTTTCGATCGCCCCGGCCTGACCGGCGATTTCCCCAGCTTCAGCGGCGATGGCGATCAGGGCCGGTTCCGCGACAGTGGTGCCGAAACCCAGAACGAATGCAAAGGCGATCAGGCCGACCAAACTTCCCTTGCGTGTCATCGCTTCGGAGAGCGCCTCCCCGAGGGGGAATAAGCCCATTTCCAGCCCTTGGACGAATAATGTCAGCCCAAGCACGACGCAAATGAGTCCAATCAAGATAGCTTCAAGATTTGGGAAAGGCTGACGAAAAATAACCGTCTGAAAAATAACGATGACGATGACGATTGGGGAGAGGTCACGAATGGCGCCGACTAAGAGCTTTAAAAACTGCTTTAGCGACTTTGGCATTCAATATTCTCCCCCGGTTTGGGCTCGGTGAGATGCACCCAGCGCATTCAATCTAACCCCTAGAGCCGCTGCCTGCAATGCCTGGAAATCATTGAATTAAAATGCGATCGTTACGCCCGCCTGCCGATTCTCCCGATATTACGACTGGTAAAATAACATGTTATTCACCGAGAAAATACAATGGCAATATCGTATCATCCCGCACCCGAAATTTATCCGCCTTCGAAGAAAGTACAGGCGGCGTTATCCGTAAATTCAACCGCCGTACGGCATTTTTCCAGGGTGGGCATCTTGATAACATGGCGGGCGGCGGTGCCGCCCATCAGAACCATATATATGCCGGGGCCTCTGAACACGGTGTCGGATACATTGTTCCGGGCCTCTAGAATTTCATCCGGCTCTGTTTCCAGCCTGGGCCGCGGTCTCCGCAATACGGGTTCGCGGACGATATCGAATTTGAGCGATGTCCAATTGCCGAAGTGATCGACGGCTTCGATTTTGGCGGTCGTACCGGCCCGGGGGACGAACATCTGGCTGGAGAAATATTGAGCAGATTGTTTCACGGGCCGGCCGTTGAGGCGAATTTCGGCGATGCCGCTGGCATCCCGGGCAAATCCACGAATCAGAACATAGGCGTTGGACGTATAAAGCCGGCTCTTTCTCATTCGAAAGACGTGTAAAACAGGTGGTTCCCGGTCCGGTGCGGCATAGCCGTCGCTCAGGCGTTTTAGGCGTTCTAGCTGTTTTGGAGCATCGGATAATTTTGCCTCCTCTTCCGCCAACTCTTCGTCATCAGGTAATTTATTTCCGTCGGGAAAAAGGACCGTTAAGATAGGACCGATAACGGGTCCAAGTACCGGAATGGAATAGTATTTCGAGGCCGGTTTCTTCTTTTCGAACTGGTCTTCCTCGACCGACGGATCGTGGACTTCGGTTGATTTGGTTGTTGATTTTTTTGGCGTTTGTTTGGTGACTTTGGATTTGGTATCCGCCTTCTCAAACAGCCGGTCCAGATTCCAAAGTCCGGTCAATTCGCCCGTGTTGGGATCGATGGCGCAGCCTTCCAGCCAAACCAAACCCAGCAGCGCCACGCAGACGCACTTCCAGCGGTAAATATTTAAAGGACGCATGTCCTGGGATTTCCCACCCGATTATTATTGCCGCAACCACTGCGCCCAGGTCGCGTTTTTCTCTCCCACCAAAATAATACAGAAGGACAGCCACAAAATCTAGAAAGATTAACGAAAAAATGACTACATATTGATTATTTTTATTGATCCAGCGCTTTTACAAAGAAGGCCTCGAGATCATCCAGAATTTCCTGACGTTGAAACAGGAGATTACTTGATTGGGCGATTCTGGCGGCGACCCCGTTGCGCCAGTTCCGGTCCCGTCCGAGCCTGACGGCAATCTCGACATACTGTTCGGCATTTTCCGCGATGCAATCCAGGACGCCGATCTGATGATAATAGGCATTGGTAACCCGGCCGAACAAAAGGGGAGAATTGGGCCAGGTGACAATGGGCGTGCCGTAGGCCAGCGCTTCGGCGGAGGAAAGGCCGCCGCAGGTGAAGATGGAATCGAGAATAACATCCGCCCGGTCAACCAGGGCCAGAAAAGCGTTCTGGTTCAGTCGGGGAATAAAGTGGATGCGGCGGGCAGCCTTTTCGTCAATCCGGCGCCATCTCTCCATCATAATATCGGACCATCCCGGTAAGCCGTCGATAAAGACTGCCACGCCGGAATCATCTCGTTTCAAAACTTCCATCAAAAGCGGATCGAATTCGGGGTGAATTTTAAACAGCGTCTGTGGGCAGCAGTACAACGTCCGGCCGTCGGCGAAGGTCAGGTCCGGCGCGTCGTCGGGCCCATATTTCTGGATGGGGTAAAGATAGGTGGGCGGCTGACTCAATCGGACCAGTTTTTCCGAATAGTGGGACTGGGCCGCATTGTCGTCGTCCTCTTCCAGGTGATGGTGTGAGATGAAATAATCCATGGTCGGCAGACCCGTGGTGACGCCATGCCCCCACCCGACGCATTGCACCGGTGCCAACCGCGCGAAAGCGAGAAAGTAGGTCAACGGGTCCATGCCGATATCGGCGTAAAAAAGAATATCGAGCCGGGCGTCACTAATGATATCGCGGGCCGGGATCAGATCGCCGGGCAAATTGCGGTAGGAATCGCAATTATCGCGGATAAAATGATTAATCTCGTCATCTCCGGCGCCTGAAAAAACGGAAACCTCGAAAATTTCCCGGTTCAGATTCGCAATGATTCCCCGGAACAGTTTCCCCACCGTGTGATTGCGGAAACTGCACGATACGAAACCGATATGAATCTTTTCGCCGGCTGAGCGGATGGTTCGCCCGTCTATATGGGGTGCCGTGTAAATGAGGGAAGGGCAGTTACGCCGGTAAAATTGGGCAATAATTTCCTGGCAGGACCGGTCGTCATCACCCTGGTATACGGCCATGAAATTTGTGCCGGCATGGAGCAGTAAAGCGGGATCGACGGGCCGCGTCTGGCCGGCGAGTTTTTCTATTGCCTGTTCGTAACGGTCGCGACCGGTTCTCATGTCCTCCAGGGAAGCCGGCACGACCGGCAGATGCCAGCTGGCCAGAGTGACGTCGAAACTACTGTCGTCCCGTTTTTGTGATAATTCCTCAAGGCGTTTTCGGGCCTCCTCACCCTTCCCCATTTCACGCAAAAGCCGCGCCATGTTAATCGCAGCAATGGGATGATTGGGATCGGCGTCTGCAGCCTCCCGCAGGACCTGTTCGGCCTCATCATATCGCCCGGCGGCCTTTAACAAGGCACCGATATCGATCAGAACGTTGATTTGCCCGGGGCTAAGCCGGAGGGCTTCCCGATATTGCTCGATCGCCGCATCGTCCTGCCCCAGAGAGCGGAGTGTGTCACCCAACACCACCCTGAATTCGGGTACTTGGGGCGCAGCGTTCACCGCGGCACGCAGATAGATTGCCGCTTCTTCCGTTTGCTGCTGCTTCAGCAGCACAGCCGCCGACAAAAAGGCAATTTGCGGATTCTCAGGAAAATTCTGGTCCAGATCCCGGCAAAGAGACCAGCACGCGTCCAACTGGTTGCTCTGCGCCAGTTGATAGGCGGTGTCCAGATGCTCTTCCAAAGTGGGCGACATGTAATCCGGCGTCCCTCAAAAATTTTGCGTTAAATAAATCAATATATTGCGGCCATAAACGAATAGCCGTTAATCTTAGGTTTAGTCCGCTTTGCTATAACATCCAAATAATTGTTTTACATTCGATAAAAAAGACGTCTGATCACCATGATTATTCCCTTCGTCGACCTGAATGCACAGACCAACGCCATTCGCGGGGAATTGGATCATTCGATTAAGCAAGTAATCGACACCTCTGCCTATATCAGCGGCGATGTGCTGGCCGAATTTGAAACAGCCTTTGCCGATTGTCACGATGGCCGCCGGGTTATCGGTGTGGGCTCCGGCAGTGACGCTCTCAATCTTGCGGTGCGCGCCCTGGGACTGGGTCCGGGCGACGAAGTCATCACCCAGCCAAACACCTGGATATCCAGCGTTTTCGCCATCAGCCATGCCGGCGCCACACCGGTTTTTACCGATGTCGATCCCGCCACCTATCAAGTGGACCTGTTAAGCCTTGAACGGGCGATAACGCCGAACACCCGGGCCGTGTTGGTGGTCCATATGCAGGGACAAATGGCGGATATGGAGGGTTTGCTGGCGCTTTGCCGGCCCCGAGATATTGCCGTGATCGAGGATGTCGCCCAATCGGTTTTCGCCGAATGGAAGGGGCGGAGAGCCGGTACGTGGGGAGATATCGCCTGCTTCAGTTTTTATCCAGGCAAAAATTTGGGCTGTTTCGGAGACGGCGGCGCCGTAATGACGGGTTCGATTGAACTGGCCGAGGAAGTCCGTAAGCTGGCATTTTACGGCCAAGTGGAAAAATACGACCACCAGAGAATCGGCTGGAATTCCCGGCTGGATACCTTGCAGGCTGCAATTCTGCGGACCAAGTTGCCCTACCTCGATCAATGGACCGGAAAAAGGCGGGAATTGGCGGCTGAATACACCGAACTGTTGGCACCCTTCGACGTTGTCACGCCCACCGAAGCCGATGAAGCCAAACATGTTTATCACCTTTATGTGGTTGAAGTTGAGGATAGAAACAGGGTGCTGGAGGATTTGCGGTCGAAAGGCGTAATGGCGCAGGTTCATTATCCGTCGGTGGTTCATTTACAGGATTGTTATGCCTCTCTCGGATACGACAAAGGTGATTTTCCGGTGACCGAAGCGGCGGCGGACCGTATGTTGTCGTTGCCCATGTATGCGGAACTGACGAAACAACAGATGGACTACGTCGTGACGATACTTTCTGAATCGGTGTCGGAGGGAAAATGAGCAAAAAATCGGTGCTACAATTGGCGTTTGGTGAAATGGGTGACCCCGTTTTATGTAGTTTGATCGACGATGACCGCTTCGACGTTCCGGCGATCGTGACGCCGCCCGAGCACACTGATCTTTACCGGAAGGCGGATCGTCTGCCGCAGGAAATTAGGGCCGAAGCGGAAGGCATCGAAATTGTCAAAACCGATTCGCTGGCTCAGCTGCATGCCCTAACCGAAAAACTGGCCCCGGATTTGGTGCTGATCGCCACCTTCAACAAAATCATTCCGGAAGCGACATTGAAGCTGTCAAAATTCGTCAATATTCATCACGGCAAATTGCCGCGCCAACGGGGGCGGGCCAATGTCAATTGGGCCATCATCAACGGCGAACCATCGGTCAGCGTATCCGTTCACGAAGCGGTGCCGGAACTGGATGCGGGCGATATACTGCGTCAAATTCATTTCGACATCGAGGCGGATGACGATATTGCGTCCCTCTACGGCAAGATCAACCAATCACTGACCGAGGAACTGCCGGACCTTCTGGTTGAATATTTGTCGGGGGATTTAACGCTCCAGCCCCAGGACCATTCGCGGGCGAGCTATTATTGCACCCGCCTGCCCCGAGACGGCATGATCGATTGGCGTTGGCCCCGGCAGCGCATCAAAGATCTGGTACGCGCGTTGCGAAAGCCTTTCCCCGGCGCGTTTACCTATCTGGGCGATGAAAAACTAATTGTCTGGGACGTCGGCGACCCCCCGCGAGAGCGTTATTTCGAGGGTATCGTTCCGGGCCGGGTGGTCGGTATACACAAAGGAATGGGTGTGGAAGTTCTGACCGGAGACGGCCCTTTGCTGTTGACCCAAGTTGAAAGCGGCGGTGTGACCGGGGATCCCAGCCAATTGATAAAAAGCTCGAAAACGACCCTCGGTCTCTCAGTGGACGATCTGCTGGCAAAACTCAAAGTTTTAGAAACCGCCCGGTAAATATCCTGGACAAGCGGAATAGTATAAAAAACTGGTGTATCTGACCTGTCAATTTGTCCGTGGACAATTGATTGGAAGCGCGGAGATTGGTAATGTGACCCCCGTTTACAGTGTCTTCGAGAAAAACAACCAGAAATATCGTACGCCAGGAGAGTATTTATGCCCCTTTTTATGACCGAAACGAAATTTACCGACGAATCGCTAAAGGCGTTGGCCAAAAAAACGTCCGATCGGCCTGCTTTCGTCGGCAACGTCATTGAGGCATATGGCGGCAAACTGCACAATTTCTACTGGGTATTCGGTGAGTACGATATCGTTATGATTTACGACGCCCCAGACAACAAGACGACCATGGCGATCCTGTTGACATTGTCGGCGGGTGGCGCGGTCGCGTCCCACAAAACGACGGCTCTGATTTCCAATGATGACGCCATGGCGGCCATGGATCTCGCTGAAACCAAGAAAACCGGTTACAAATCTCCCCGCAAGGAATGGGAAGGCTGGCTCGACGAGGGCGGCGAAGGCTGATCCGGGCACGTCAATCCGGTCAAATATTTAGACAAACATAGCGGATATCCGGAAAAGGACGAAAACCAGCCTGACCGCGGTTGTGCCCGATGCCCGGTAAATCGGACTTTGAGTCCATATCGAAACGGTTTGCGTAATGTTCCCCGCGAATTAGGCGAAACTTGGAAAATATATTTGTTTTCAATAAGTTATTATTTGCCACCAGAGTGAAACATTCACCTATTCTGGAAAGCCTCACCTGGATTTATGCCATTTGGCAAATGGATTGTTTCGCAGATGTCAGCCTTTACCAGTGGTTCGCCGTCGGCATTAGTTTTGTCGTTCCGACATTGGATCAAATCCCCGTCTAAAAAAATTACCATGATAATTTTACCGTTCGGTTCGTTGCTTCGGTGAAATATTTTGACGGTATTCTGAGACGTTATATCGATTGAGAGCTTGTCATCCGAGAATATCCGAAAACATGGGCCGATTTGAATGGGTCTCCCCTGTGGGTTTCATTTGCCAAGGGGGAAAAACGGGTAAGTTCAACCCGATTATCACTCTTATTAAGAGAATCAGGAAAAAATTTACCAATTTTGTTTCGGAGTTGGGTCGAAAATCCGAAAAAATAGTCGATTCGTTAAGATTGTAACAACTCCCCAGGTTGGTACGCAGATTTTGGCTAATTTCTGTATAATAATTAAGTAATAACAATTACTTATAGTATTAATCTTTAGTTAATACTTTATAAATATTTCGTAAACCATTTAAAATAGGTATGTAAAACTGCGTATGTAGGCGATTTAGGTGAAAAATGCCGAATTTTGGATTGGTTATGTAACAATCTGTAACTCTATTTGGCTATAAACAACCCAAAATCATGGGAATTAGCCGGAGGAAAACGGTTAATGACCGATTTCGTTGAGGGTTAACATCGAAATTTAATACCTGGTATTTTCTCTAAAAACAACGTTAAATCAATAAGTTACTGAATAATCACCGAGCGAGAAAACAGTTTCTCCCGGATTTTGGGGAGACTTCGGTCCGGTTCCGAATATGTCGCCCACAATAGTAGTTGACAATCCTGGTCCTCTTGGTAAGGTTAGTACCCAACCTGTTGTAAGTCGATAACCTAAGCCTACAAGGTATTGATATCCTGTTATTTCCTCAAAACGTCCAAATGTGACTTCTGGTGGTAAGGGTGTTTTATTCGCCTAGCGGTACCATGGCGGGTCAGGAAGTCGATAAAATTTACCACGTGTGACCATGACAACTAAAATTCGCAAAGAATCCTATACTGTACCTTGTTCATCCCAGTTTCGCGACGAAGTCACGGCATTGGCCGGCCGGCGCAAAGTAAACATTGCCGATCTGGCCAGGTCCGTCCTATTGCTGGTGCCCGAGGACGCCATCCGCACCATTTCGGATCCGGGCGGACCGCCGCCTGGTGATCGGGAGGAGACAGTCTTGAAATCGGGACCGTCGAAGGGGCGTCCGTGGCGCCGCAAACCCCGCCTGCAAGTTCGTTTGTCGCCGGGGTATGACATTTCGGCAGTGAGACGAGCGCTGAATTTGGCGCTCATTCTGGATGATGGCAAGCGCATCGTCGACATTCACGATCCTCATGAGAAAAGGGCCGAAGAACGGCAAAACACCCAGGTTTCAGCCGAATTGGTGGAGGATTTGGAGCGTCTCAGGGCGATCGTTTCGGTGTTGAGCTTCGATCCTTTGAGAGAAGGCGTTACCTCACGGGCGGAAGCGCTTCACGTGCTGGGCTTCGCGCCCACGGAAAGGCCCGACCGCGACGCCGTCAGAGCCCGGTTCCGCATGATGGCCACCATCCACCATCCCGACAGCAATTACGGCAATCACCAGCGCATGAGCCAGCTCAACGCGGCCATGGATTTTCTAAATGGTTAATTGGAGCTAACCGAGGCTAATTCGGGATAATTAATTCGTTACGCGTCCGACGTACGGCCGGACCGCTCAATTCCTAAATAGGGGCGCATGGGATCGATCAGTTTGACCACGTCGCCCACCGGAAAAAACCCGTCCTCGTCCGTTTCGGCGTCGATCACGGCGCCGTCGCGCCATAAACCCGGGCCATTGGCGCCGGTGGTGACGGATTTGACGCTGAGTTCAAAGGTATCCTCGTCCTCATCGCTGTCGCTGGGTATCGTCGCCAGTTTCAAAAAGGTTCCCGGTACCGGCAAGCCGATATTACCGGTCTGTTCGCTTGCGAAATAGAGTCCCGTATTGACGGCGCCGGTGCCCAAGGCACTGTAGCTCGATAGCACCGGCAACCGATGGCCGGTCTGGCGGGTCGCCATTTGCTGCAACCGGTCGTGGGCTTCATCGGTTATGGCACCGCCCACGACCCAGATCACCTCAAGATTCTTGAAAAAGATTTCCTGAATTTCCGGATGGACTTCAAGGGTCGGCAGCAGAGAATAGAGGGCCATCAATTCGGTAATATGATGGGTCGGCGATGGCAGGGACTCCTTGTCTATTGCGCCCTGCCCTTTTTCCAGCCCAAACCGTTCGATGTAGAGAGTGCCGCCGTTGCGCAAAATCGCATTGAACACCAAATTGCCGCCGCTGGCCCGGTGCCACGGGGCATCGTCGACAATGACGGGCGGCGTGGCGTTGGCAATGGGAAATACAGCGGCCAGGGCCTCCTGATTGGCGCACATGGTGCCTTGGGTGGTCACAATGCCTTTGATTTCGTCGATGGTTGAACCGGTGAAATGAATTTTGGCGATGGTCTCGGGCGTTACTTTGGTATAGGCCTTTTTCGCCGCGCCCTTGCGCCAGGCGGAAGTTAGACTTTCAAACGTCGTCGTCTTTAGTTTTTCCGCCGGGTCCCGGGCAATTACGGCCTCCGCACCGTTTTCGAGACCGTAGCGCAAGGCGTTTTTGAAGGGCTCACCGTCGGCGGCGAACAGCAGTCCCGGCTCCACCTGATCGAAAATATACTTGAAAATATCGAAGCGCTTTTCGGTTAATGAAAAAGCCGGATTGATGTGCACGGCAGGGATGCCCGCATCCATGGCCGCCAATTGCAGGACAGCGTTTTCGATACCGTTTTTGGACAGGATCATCACCGGACGGCTGGCCGATAGCTTGCGCTTGACCAGGTTTTGGGAGATTGATTGCGCTTGTTTCAGCGTGTCGCCGTAGGTCAATTCCTGATCATCTTTCACCAAGAACGGTCTGGCCGGTGTGGCATCGGCCCACTTTCTCAGCCACACGCCGATATTTTCCGCCGGCGTCGGCAGGTCATAGGGGCAACGCATGATGAGACTGCCGTCTTCCAGGCGTTTGACGTCCACCGCCGGCCTTTTCAACTGTACGCGGTACGGATTATCTTCCCCGGTCATGCCCTATTCCAATTGATTTCGGCTCCAAAACTTTTTTAGACAATAACCCAAAAAAATGATTACGCGATATAAAAAACCCGGAAGTATGAACTTCCGGGTTTCTTGCAGTGGTACTAGGTCGTGAATTCGATTATTTACCGTCTATCACCCAGCAGATGCATCAGCATGATGAACAGGTTGAGGAAATCCAGATAGAGGTGCAAAGCGCCGGATATGGCTTTCTTGGATGCAGTCTCCGAGGAATCACCCTCGTAGTACATGTGCTTGATGTTTTGCGTGTCATGGGCCGTCAGGCCAACAAAAACCAGTACGCCAACCACCGAAATGACGAACGCCATGGCTGAAGATTGCATGAATAAATTGACAATCGAAGCAATGACGATTCCGATCAACCCCATGAACAGGAACGAGCCGAATTTCGACAGGTCCCGTTTGGTGGTGTAGCCGTAAAGGCTCATGGCGGCGAAGGTGCCGGCAGTGATAAAGAATACCCGGGTGATGCTGGTGCCGGTGTAGACCAGAAACAGATGAGTCATGGAAAGTCCCATGACGGCCGAAAATACCCAAAAGATCGCCTGCGCCGTCGACGCGCGCATTTTGTTAATGCCGAAATTCAGCGCCAAGATAAAGGCGAGAGGCGAGAACATAACGATGTAGGCGAACATGGTGGGCTGCAAACCGCCGCCGGGTACTGCCGTATACATCAGGTTCAAGAGCGCCGGAATTTTGACGCCCGCATAGGCGACAATACCCGTCAAAGCCAGACCCGAGGCCATGTAGTTGTAGACTCTCAGCATATGTTGCCGAAGACCGACATCAATATCAGCCGCTTCGGCCTGGCCCAGGCTTAAATGCCGGGCGCGCGCTGAATGTTCGTCGTTCGATCCGAATGCCATGATATTTCCTTCTTGTTAAAATAAGTCCCGAATTTACCCCTTAATATGGCAGACGGGGCTCCGAGATCAAGTAAAACCGCCAAATATTACCAAAAGTTCACGAACTGTTTAGGCCAACACATTATCCGGCCCTCGTCTGGAAAAAGGAACACGGCCCCATACACGATAATGTTAATCTTCAATGGGTTAGCAAAGTAAAGGTGCCCGGCACCTTTTTCTATTGGTTATTCGTTGCGGAGGAGAGGCGCGGCTTTTTGGCCGAGAGCCCGCCAGGTGCCGGCGAAACCAACCGCCAAAGTGACCAACAAACACAGTATCAAGGTCAGCCAGACGGCCTTTGGGATAAATACCCATTGCATATCCATCAACCAGACCACCACGGCCCAGGCGGTCAAAGTGCCGATGGCGCCGGAAATGACGGCTGTCGAAAGGCCCAGCAGACCGTATTCGAACAAAAAGGCGCGAAGCAGCCGCAGGCGGGTCGCCCCCAGGGTTTTGAAGACCACGGCGTCATAGACCCGCCGCCTGCGTCCGGCGGCGATGGCGCCGGCCAAAACCAGCGCGCCGCCCAGGATGGTGACCGATGCCGTAGCGCGCACCGCCATGCCGATGCCGTCCAGAATATCGGCGGCCGATTGCAAAGCCTCCCGCACCCGGATCACCGAGATGTTGTTAAACCTTTCGGTCACTGCTTTTTCCACCGGGTCTTCCAGTTTCTTGGGCGCCTGCAGGGCGGCGATATGACTGTGGGGCGCCGCCTCCAAAGTGCCGGGGGCGAAGATGATGGCGAAATCGAAACGCAAGGACCGCCAATCGATGGCCCTGAGGCTGGTTATTTTGGCGTCAATCTCCCTGCCCAGAATATTAAGGGTCAGGTTGTCGCCCAGTCCAATGCCGAAGCCCCGGGCGAGGTTGGCGTCCAGGGAAATTTGCGGCGGGCCCTGATAGTTTTCGGGCCACCAGCGCCCCGCCGTAATTTCCGTACCCTCGGCCGGTTTGGCCGCATAGGTCAACGCCCGGTCGCCCCGGATGGCCCAGGACACGCCCGGCGCCACATCCACCTTTTCCACGGGCACGCCGGCGATCTTGACGATGCGGCCCCTGAGGCTCGCCACCCTTTTATAGTCGCCCGCGCCGCTAAAACCGGTGACCGTTCGGTCAAATTCAGCCACCTGGTTGGGCTGAATGTCGATAAAGAAAAAAGCCGGCGCGGCGACCGGCAGACGCTCATTGACCTGGCGGCTGAGATTGCCCTCAATCAGGGCGATGGCCACCAGCACCGACAGACCCAAACCCAACGACAAAACGACACTGGACGTTGCCGCGCCGGGACGGTGGATATTGGCCAGCGCCAGACGCAGTTCCGTATGGCGGATATTTCCGATGCGCCGTGTCCACCTTGTCAACAAACTGGCGCCGCCCCTCAACAGCAACAGCGTCACCATGGCGCCGCCGACGAACCAGATGGCGAACCAACGGTCGTTCGACGCATAGATGGTCAAGGCAGACAGGGCGAACACGCCGACACCGGTGGCGGTCAGAATCTTCCCGTGGGGCCGGAACTGGGCCGGCTGAACCGATTGCCGGAACAGGTTCGCCGCCGGTACTTCCCGGGCGCGGGCCAGGGGCCAGAGGGCAAATGTCAATGAAACCAGCACGCCGAATATTGTCGCCAGGAATAGCGGCAGAGGATAAAGACCGATCACCGGTTCCACCGGCAGCAGTTCATTCATTGCCCAAATGGCGGCCACCGGTCCAAGACCGCCGATGATCAATCCGGCAACGATACCGAATCCGGCCAGAGCTAATATTTGCAAAAAATAAATTCGAAAGACCAAACCGCTTGGTGCGCCCAAGCATTTTAAAGTCGCAATCACCCTGGTTTTGCTTTCCAGATAGCTATCGACGGCATTGGTGACGCCGACGCCGCCCACCAGCAAAGTGGTCAGTCCGACGAAGGACAGAAACAAGGTCATGCGGTCGATGAAGCGCTGCAGACCGGGGGCCGCCTGTTCCGTCGTCCGGATGCGCCAGCCGGCTTTGGGGAAGGCCGCTTTGAGGCGCTCGATCCAATCCAGCGCGTTCTGCCCATCGGGCAATCGGATACGGTAACGGAATCTGATCTGGCTGCCCGGTTGGACCAGCTGGGTTTCCGCCAGGGCCGCGGATTCGATCATCAGACGGGGACCGAAACTCAGCACGTTGGCCACCCGGTCGGGTTCTTTCTCGATCACAGCGTTAAGGCGAAACCGGGCCTCGCCGACCTTGACCATGTCGCCCAATTTCAAATTCAATTTGGTCAGAAGATTGGCCTCGACGGCGGCGCCCCAGATACCGTCATTGCGGGCGGTCACCTCTTCCAGCTTACCACCCTTGGCCAGCGTCAATTTACCGATCAGCGGATAGAGGGTGTCGACCGCTTTCAGTTCCACCAGACTCCTTTTACCGGGGGTCTTTATTCCTCTCGTCTTAATCCCCTTGGCCATGGCCCGCATCTCGACAATCGATGAGACATCACCGTTGGCATTCAGATAGGCAAGCTGCTTTTCGGAGGCTTCCCGATGCAGCAGACGGAGCGCCACATCGCCGCCCAACAGCCGCTTGGCGTCTCTTTTCAATCCGGCTTCGATGGATTGGCTGAGACTGCCGACGCCTGAAATCGCCGCGACGCCCAGGGCCAGGCAGGCGACCAGAATCCGGAAACCCTTCAACCCCCCTCTCAACTCCCGGAGGGCGAAGCGGCGCGCCAAGAGAAACTGGCCGGTCATTCACCTATCCCGTTTAAAATACGGCCGTCGGCCAGGGTGACGATGCGCTTACACCTGGCTGCCAGGGCTTGGTCGTGGCTGATCAGCATCATGGTGGTCTCGGATTTATCATGCAGTTCGAACAGCAAATCCATCACCGCCTCGCCGGTTTTACCGTCCAGATTACCGGTCGGTTCGTCGGCCAGCAAAATGGCCGGTTCGGCGGCGAAGGCGCGGGCGAGGGCCACCCGCTGTTGCTCACCACCCGAAAGCTGGCCCGGATAGTGGGTCAGCCGGTGACCGAGACCGACTGCCTTGAGACGGTCCTCCGCCCGGTCGAAGGCATCGTCGAGCCCGGCGAATTCCAGCGGCACGGCGACGTTTTCCAGGGCGGTCATGGTGGGGATGAGATGGAAATCCTGAAACACGATACCCACATGGTCGCGGCGGAAGAGTGCCAGGGCGTCCTCGTCCAAACCGTCGAGGTCGACACCCGCCGTCACCACCCGGCCCGAACTGGCCCGCTCCAGGCCGGCGGTCACCATCATCATGGTCGACTTGCCGCCGCCCGAGGGGCCCACCACGCCGACGGCTTCGCCTTTGGCGACTTCCAGGGAAATTCCCCGCAAGATATTGACCTCGCCCGCCAGACTTGTCAGCTTTAGGTGAACGTCATCAAGCAGGATGTCGGTACGGTCGACGGATGGTTTTTCGATCATTTTGCCTCTGCAACGATTTGGCTGGTAATGGGTATGCTTAAAATTCTAATCCGGTGGTCAGTTAAGAACCGCAGACGCGGACGGACAAGCCGTTTTTTAATCCTGACGGTTCTGCTCGCAACATTTTTACCCATATATGCCGGTCCAGAGAAAATTGCCAATGGCCAGGTCGCCCAAACTCAAACGGTTAAAGCCGTGCGGCTGTTGGTTCTGGGTGATAGCCTGGCGGCAGGCTACGGTCTGGCCAAACCGGACAGTTTTTCCGTCAAGCTGGGCAAAGCTTTGGCGAAACGAGGCGTAAACGCCCGGGTGATCAATGCCGGCGTGTCCGGCGACACCACCTCCGGCGGCCGGTCCCGATTGGGCTGGGCGCTGGCCGACAAGCCCGACGCCGTCATTCTTGAACTGGGCGCCAATGACGGTCTCCGCGGGATCGAACCGGCGGTCAGTCGGGCCAATCTCGACGCCATCATCACCCGCCTGAAGCACAATAATGTTAAGGTGTTGCTGGCAGGGATGAAGGCTCCCCCCAACCTCGGCAAGGAATACGGTGCGGAATTCAACCGGATTTTTCCGGTTTTGGCGGCCAAACATAATTTAATTTTTTATCCTTTTTTCCTGGAAGGTGTAGCCGCCAATCCCAATCTTAATCAGGATGACAAAATCCACCCCAATGCGGCCGGTGTGGATGAAATCGTCAAACGTATACTGCCTCGCGTATTGGAGCTGATCGGCAGCTCCAGCTAGAAGGAGCCAAGTGGTTTATATGACCGAACGAATGCCTGTTCGAATGTTTGAGGCGGCGCATGCCAGCGGAAAGAATTGGAAATCCGCATTGACGGCCTGCCTCCAGGACCTGATGCCGCTGGAGGATGCCAATCTCGGTATTCTGTACGTGACCGAACCGCTGGCGCCGCATTTCTCGTCGGTCCTTCTGGGGCTAAAGGCGGCGACCGGGATCGATCAATGGGTGGGAGCGGCCGGGCTTGGCATCTGCGGTATCGGCCGCCATCAGCAACAGACCCAGAGCGGTGAATATTTCGAAGAGGCGGCGATTTCGGTGATGACCGCGCGCCTGCCCAAAAATGCGTTCGACATTCTGCCCACCATCGACACGCTGGATGAATTCGGCGGTTCCGGCAGGCCAACCAATGACAATATGATTGGCGGTCTCGGCGGGTTGCCGTTCCTTTTGTTGCACGGCGATTCCCACAACCCGGACGTTCTTTCTCTGGTCAGCCAAATCGCCGAACAGACGGAAGGGTTTCTGGTGGGCGGCTTGACGGTCAGTGAAACGGCTGATCACCATCTGGCGGGGGGATTAACGGGCGGCGGTGTTTCCGGTATCGCTTTTTCTCCCGACGTCAATGTCGCCACCGCCGTGACCCAGGGATGCGAGCCCATCGGCAAGGTGCACGAGGTGACCGATTGCGCGGAAAATATCGTCGCCGCGCTCGACGGTGAATCGGCGCTCACTGTTTTCAAGGAGGATATCGGTGAGGAATTGGCGTCGGATCTGCGTCAGGTGGCGGGACACATTCATGCCGCCCTGCCCGTCGCCGGTTCCGATACGGGCGACTACGTGGTGCGCAATTTGATCGGCGTGGATACCGAACGGGGATTGCTGGCCATTGGCGAGCCGGTGGACAAAGGGGACAGTTTGTTTTTTGTCAGCCGGGACAGCGATGCCGCCCGCCAGGATTTGATTGCCATGACGACGCGGCTCAAAAAGCGGTCGGGCGGCGCGCCCAAAGCCGGGCTCTACGTATCGTGCATTGCCCGCGGTCCACAAATGTTCAGCGAAGACAATTCAGAAATTGAACTCATCCGTCTGATCCTGGGGGATATTCCTCTGGTCGGCGTCTATCTCAACGGCGAGATTTCCAACAACCGGCTTTACACGTATACAGGTGTCTTAACCTTATTTAATTAGGATACCGATATGCTGCGCCTGTTTGTCGGCCTGCCTTTGCCGCCGGCGATCAAAAATGATTTGACCCTCATCGCCTCCGGCATCGAAAATGCCCGCTGGATTGCTCCCGAAAACCTGCATTTGACCCTGCGCTTTATCGGCGACTGTGACGAAGGGGAAGTGGAAGACATTGATGCCGTTTTGCGGTCCATCGACACGCCGTCTTTTCCACTGGCGCTTGACGGAACCGGGTGTTTTGAAAGCCGGGGACGGGTGCGCCAGGTTTGGGTCGGCGTTCACCCCGAACCGGCTTTGAACCATTTACACAGCAAGATCGAACAGGCGCTGATCCAGGGCGGCCGGGATCCCGAGGGACGAAAATTTATCCCGCACGTTACCCTTGCCAGGCTCAAGCGGGTCTCGGCGTCGAAAGTAAAGCCTTACCTTGAATACCACGCTGCTTTCAAATCAGAGCCTTTTGACGTCGGCAGCTTTACCCTCTTCCAAAGCCACCTCAGCCACAGCGGCGCATCCTACACCCCCCTCGCCGATTATCCGCTAAATAAATTGTACCAGGTACAATTACGCCAAAAATCGACTTAATTGTACCTGGTACAATTTAATTGGACGCGGCGGGATTAAATACCCGCCCCCGGGTGATCTCGTAGATTGTCTGCAGCAGAATCCCGCCGATCACCACCGTCGAGGCGATTAGTAGAATGCCGCCCAGGTCCAGCAGGTGGTCGTTTCTTGTGGTCGCCCCGTACATCAGAGTGGCGGCGGTGATGGTGTCGAGGGGGAAGGAATAGGCCCACCAGCCGAGACCGAATTTCAGCTTTAGGAACATCCTGAACATGGCCAGACAAAGCACCAGCCAGAAGAGGGCGAAAAAATAGGTGACGCGGGTGAAGGCCGCCACCTCGCCGCCGGTGAGAAAGTCCATCAGCCCGCCGCCCGCCAACATGGGATAGATCATGGAAGCCAGGCCGGGCGGCACGATATTGACGAAATAGGTGGGCACCAGCGCATCCGGCAGTTTGGGGCAGAAAATATAACGGTACATGAGAGCCCCCGACAGAAACACCCACAAAGTGACGGCGATGGAAAAATAGAACCAGCCCATTTCAACGAAACCCAGGGGCGCGCCGGTCATGGATATAATGAAACTGCCGCAGCCGGGAATAAACCAGACGGCATTGATGTTTTCGATCTTGTTTTCCAGCAGAAACCAGCGGGAAAAGATATACATGTAGAGTCCCAGGCCGGAGAGAGCCGTCACCAGCCAAATTCCTTGGGCTGCCGTCGGATAATAAGGCGAGATAAACGGCAGTTGCAGACAGATGGCCAGGGGAAGGCCGCCGACAAAGGCGCTTTTGATGGGGTGATTGATATCGTCCCTGACCGCCCCCGGGAACAGGATACATTTGGCGGCGTAGGTCGGCAGCATCAGGATCAGCACCATCGCCCCGATGAGGAATATCAGATCGCCGAAGACCGATGGCCAGCCGAGAATTTCCTCCGCCCGCCGCCAGGCGATGGCCAGGCCGGTAATGCCCATCACCGCGCCGAAAAAAGTGGGCGGCACATGTTCAATCCACGAATTGCGAGACGTCACGATCTAGAATTTCCCAGTTAAATTATGTGGATGAAAGATTTGGATCGACAGATTACTCAATAGCCGAAGCGTTGCAACACGCCATCGACCGAATTGACGTAAGAACCGCCGAACAGACGTACATGCACCAGCAGAGGATAGAGATTGTAGATATCCCGCCGCTCCTCGAAAAAGCCGGGCGCCAGGGGCCGGATTTCCTCGTAACGGTCGAAAAAGGGTTTGCCGAAGGTGGAAAACAGGGTGGCAAAGGCGAGTTCGATCTCGGGGTCGGCGTAATAGATGGCCGGATCGACGAAGCCCGCGATCCGTCCGTCTTTGCACAATACGTTGCCGCCCCACATATCGCCGTGAACGAGGGCGGCCCTCCGGGGAGACCCTGCGGCGGAGGATTCCAGCCATTTGCCGAGTTCGCCGGCGAACTTCTCTACCCGTTTCAACAGTGGCCCGGGCAGGCGGCCCGCCGTCAACCCTTCCCGGGCCATATAGATCAACCGGTGTTCGCAAAAAAACCCGATCCAGTCATTTGACTGTAGATTGGGCTGATGCAGTCCACCAATCACCGTATCCCAGGGAAAGCCGAAAGAATCCGACGTGATACTATGAAGATCGGCCAGCAGTTCGGCGGCGTGCTCCTGCGCCCGGTCGTTCAAAGACCCGCTGGTATCCATATAGGTCATCATCAATAACTCGTCCGACGCGCTGATGACTTCCGGCACTGGCAGATTGGACTTTTCCTTCAGGTAGGTGAGCATGTCCCCTTCCAGTTTGAGGCCACTTCCCTCAAAACCGGCCTTGGCCACCAGCCTTTCGCCGCCATGGAGGTCGACCCGGTAAACCTCGCCGATGCAGCCGCCGGACAGGGGGGTAAGACGGTCCACAAGGCGTCCGGTGATGGCGGCGATTTTTTCTTCAACCGCGCCCGCCATGGCTACAGGTGCTTATCCTGAATGTCGGCCAGCAATCCTTTTGATGCCGCTTCCACCAGGTCCAGCACATAGTCGAAGCCCTGGGGCCCGCCGTAGTAGGGGTCGGGAACGTCGCGCACGTTCAGATGAGGTGCAAAGTCGAGAAACATGGTGATCTTGCGCCGATGATCCTCCGGACAGGTGCGGTTGAGGCTTTTGAAATTCGTTCCGTCCATGGCAAGGATGTAGTCATTTTCGTAGTAATCGTAGCGGTCTATCTGGCGGGCGCGAATAATGGATAGATCAATGCCGCGGCGTTGCGCTGCTTCGGTGGAGCGCGCATCCACCCATTCGCCCTCGTGCCAGGAACCGGTGCCGGCGGAATCGATTTCGATTTGGTCGGATAGCCCCGCCGCGTCGACGATGGAACGGAACACGCCCTCGGCGGTGGGAGAGCGGCAGATATTGCCGGAACAAACAAAAATAACCTTGACCATCGAGCCTCCTTCAGGCCCCTAATAGCAGATGACCGAAGGTGAAAAAAGCATCGTCATTCTGACCGGCGCGGGCATTTCCCAGGAGTCGGGACTGGATACGTTTCGGGACGAAGGCGGAATCTGGTCACAGGTGCGGATCGAAGATGTGGCCACCCCGGAGGCCTTCCGCCGCGACCCCGAACGGGTCCAGGCATTCTATAACGCTCGACGCAGTCAGCTGGTGAACAGCAACGTTTCGCCCAACGCGGCCCATCGGGCGCTGGCCCGGTTGGAGGCGGATTATGCCGGTGATGTCTATATCGTCACCCAGAATATCGATAATCTTCACGAAGAAGCGGGCTCGAATAATCTCATTCATATGCACGGCGAGTTGTTGAAAGCCCGCTGCCTGGACTGCGCCGGGGTCGCGCCCTGGACCGGTGATCTGGGGGACGGCGAGGTCTGTCCTGCGTGCGCCGGTAACAACAAGCTCCGGCCCCATGTGGTGTGGTTCGGGGAAATGCCTCTCTATATGGATGAAATTTATGGCCTGCTGGACGATTGCGGGTTGTTCATATCCATCGGCACGTCGGGCAACGTCTACCCCGCCGCCGGCTTTGTCCAGCACGCCAGGAATTATGATGAGACGCGGACGGTGGAGCTGAACATGGAGCCGTCGGAAGGCGCCACCTTTTTCGCCGAGGCCCGCTATGGTCCGGCCACCGAAATCGTCCCCGCTTTTGTCGATGAAATTCTCGGCGGGAACCGGTGAGCGAAGTATCTCTTGATAAGCTGCTAAGGGAGGTCCGGGCCTGCGACCATTGCACCGATCTCCCCCTGGGTCCCCGCCCCACCGTTCGCGCCCGGCCTTCGGCCCGCATCCTGATCATCGGCCAGGCCCCCGGCACCAAAGTGCATGAGACGGGCATCCCGTGGAACGATCCGTCCGGCGACCGGCTGCGGGACTGGATGAGCGTCGACCGGGAGACATTTTATGACGACAGTCGCATCGCCATCATGCCCATGGGCTTTTGTTATCCCGGCCGGTTGGCGCGCGGGGGCGACAAACCGCCCCGCCCCGAATGCGCCCCGGCCTGGCATGAAAGGATTGCCGCCAAGCTGCCGCATATCGAGCTGACGTTATTAGTGGGCATGTATGCGCAGCAATATTATCTGGCCGATCGTCGGGCCAAGACCCTGACTGAAACGGTCCGTCGATGGCGGGAATATCTGCCCGATTTTCTGCCCACGCCCCACCCCTCCTGGCGCACCACGGCCTGGCTCAAAAAAAATCCCTGGTTTGAAGACGAAGTGCTGCTGGAGTTGAGACAGGGGGTGGCGAGGCTTTTGTAAAAAAAGTGAATAAAGTGTACCAGGAATACTTTTTAAGAAATTTAGAAAAGTATTCCTGGTACACTTTTTATTAGTTTCCCTTCCCGCCATTATTGTTCTTCGGCGGTTGGCGCAGTCTTTGAGCCTTTTTGGAGGTGGCGCGGAGTTTGATGGTGACGGACCGGTTGATGGAGCCTAGGGGATACTCACCTTTGCCGTCCGCCTCGCCCGCTTCCTGACCGGTAAGGATTTCAATTCCCTGGTCGATGGTTTCCACACCCCAAATGTTGAAATTGCCTTTGCGGCAGGCGTCAACCACGTCCTTGCGCAGCATCAGATGTTTGACGTTGGCCTGGGGGATCATCACGCCCTGGTCTCCGGTCAGACCCCGTGAGCTGCAGATATCGAAAAACCCTTCGATCTTTTCGTTGACGCCGCCGATGGCCTGCACCCGTCCGTGCTGGTCGACCGAACCAGTCACGGCGATGGATTGTTTGAGGGGGATATCGGCGATGGCCGAAATGAGGGCGTAGAGCTCCGTCGATGAGGCGCTGTCCCCGTCGACGCCGCCATAGGATTGCTCGAACACAAGATTGGCGGACAGGGCCAGGGGCTGATCCTTGGCGTATTTGCTGGAGAGGTACGACGACAGGATCAAAACGCCCTTGGTGTGCAACGGACCGCCCAACGCCACCTCCCGTTCGATATCAACCACCGCGCCCTTGCCCAGGTGAACCCGGCAGGAAATGCGGGACGGTTTGCCAAATGAAAAATGGTCGAGCTGAAAAACCGCCAGCCCGTTTACTTCGCCGACCCGTTCGCCGTCCGTATCGATGACGATGGTGTCCCGTTCGATCTGTTCCTGAAGCCGTTCGCGGATGCGGTCCGAGCGGTAGGTCTTGGCGTCGATGGCTTTTTGCACATGGGCCGCCTTGATGCTCTTTGAGTTTTTCTCGGCCGCCCAGTAGTCGGCCTCCCGCACCAGATCGACGATACTGCCCATGTGGGTGGACAGGCGTTCGGAATCGTCGGCCAATCTGGCGCCGTATTCCACCACCCGCGCCACCGCCTTGACGTCCAGCGGTTTAAGGTTTTCGTCCCGCCCCATACCGGCGATCAAACGGGCGTAGTAGAGGGCATTGTCCGGCGAGCGCTCCATCACCGTTTCGAAATCGGCCGCCACCTTGAACAATTTCCTGAATTCGGGATCGTGCCGCGTCAGCAGATAATACAGGTCCGGCTCGCCCAGCAGGATCACCTTGACCTTAAGGGGAATGGGCTCAGGGTCCAGCGAAATGGTGGTGGCCAATCCATAAGAATCGGCAGGCGATTCATAACGGATTTTCTTGGTGATCAGCGCCTGTTTTAAGGTTTCCCAGGCGAAGGGCTGCATCAATAATTTTCTGGCGTCCAACACCAAATATCCGCCGTTGGCGGCATGCAGGGCGCCCGGTTTGATCATGGTGAAATCGGTCACCAGGGTGCCCATCTGGGCCAGATGTTCGATCCGCCCCACCAGATGGGGCTGGGTAGGATTTTCCTCCTCGACAACCGGCGCCCCCAGAGAGGTGCAGTCGGCGGACACCCCGGCATTTTCATCACCGGACTCGCCCGGATTGCAATTGTCGACGATCACGTTGACCTGGTAGCGCCGCAAGGGCGAGGCGTCACCCGATCCGGATTTGAACAGAGCGCCAAGACCTTGCGGCTCGGTCATCTCGTCGGGCAGGAAATCCCGGGCATTGTGGACGATATCCTGATGGACTTCCTCCAGATAAGAGCGAACGTCCAGGATATCCTTGTACTTGACCTTCAATCCGCCGATCAGGTGGCGGACGACAAATTCGGTCGCCTGGCGGCCAAGCTCGCGTACCTTTTCCCGGTGTTCCTTCTCCCACTCCGGAACGCGGTTGAGGGTGTCCTGTACTTTTTCCTGAATTTCCTCCATGGCCTCGGTACGTTCCTGTTGCTCTTTCTCCGGCAACTTCTGAAAGATTTCGGGCTTGAGGACTTCGCCGTTTTGCAGCGGCATGACGGCGAGACCGGTCTGGGTGCGGATGACCGCCACATTTTTCTCCGCTGCCTCATCCTGAATGCCGGTGAGGGATTCCTCGTGACTTTTCTTAAATTCCTCTTCCAGGCTTTGCCGCCGGTTGCGGTAGTCGTCGGCCTCGAACGCCGCCGGTATGGCCGCCAGCAACTCTTCGATCAATTGGCGCATGTCCTCCGCCAACGGACGGCCCAAACCGGCGGGCAGTTTCAGGGCCTTGGGCTTGTGGGATTCGTGAAAATTATGGATGTAGCACCAATCGTCGGGGACCGGCTGCTCCTTGGATTTGAGTTCAAGGAAATTGCGGACCAGGCTGGTTTTGCCCGTTCCCTGGGGCCCGAAGGCGAATAGATTATAGCCCTCTCTTTCCATGCCAATGGCGAAACGCACCGATTCGACGGCTCTGTCCTGGCCGATAAATTCATTGAGAGGCTCGAGACCAGCCGTGGTCTTGAAATCGAACTGCGACGTGTCACATTCGGTGTAGAGTTTATCCGCCGGCAATGGTTTGTGAAGGGGGCGGTGTTGAACGTTCTTCGGCATCCGGTCGGCTCCTCCATTCTGGCTGGCAACGATTGTTACCCGAGCCACCTGTTATGGCAAGGATTAGGCGATAAAACCCTTGTTGCCATCCGACTTGGCGGCGACGGATTCCCGATGAGCGATATAGATGGTGGCGCTGCCGATCACACAGCCGCCGATCCAGGTCCAGATATCGGGCACCTCGCCGAACAGAATAAAGGCGGCGATGGCGACGAAGATCAACCTGATATAATCGAACGGTAAAACCGCCGAGGTATCGGCGACGGCGAACGCCCTTGTATAGGCGAGATGCCCGAAGGTGGCCATGGCGCCGACGCCGACCAGCCACAGCCACCCCTCGAAGGACGGCCACACCCAGACGAACGCTGCCGGTATCAAAGAGATCGGAGTTGCCAGAATGCCCGTATAGAGAACGATGGTATTGGGTGAATCGGTGCGGCTCAGGACTTTGACGAACAGCGCCGATCCGGCAATAAACAACGCCCCGAAAACGGCAAACAGCGCTGGTGCGGTGATGACCGAAAAGCCCGGCCGTAAAATAATCAGCGTTCCCATAAACCCGATAAAGAGTGCGACCCAGCGACGCGCCCGCACGGTTTCACTGAGAAACAGAACCGCGCCCAAAGTGGCGAACAACGGTGTCGTGAAACCCAGCGCCGTTGCCTCTGCCAACGGCATGAGAGCCATGGCGGCGAACCAGCACAAAGCGCCCATGAAACTGCAGGAGGAGCGCGCCACGTAAAATTTCAGATTGTTGGTCTTTAAGCCTCGGTAGCCGATGCGGAGAAGCCAGGGCAGCATGATGATCAGATTTATAAAATAGCGGAAAAAGACGACTTCCAGGATATGGACTTCCCGTGACGCCATACGGATCATAATGCTGAGAATGGTGAAAAATACGCCCGCCAGCACCATCCAAAGCGCGCCCCGCAGACTGCCGGGGAGTCGCATCCAAGCCGCCTGCATTATCTCATCTCTCCACCGGACGGACCGGCCACAGCGGATTTGGCGGCGACGGCTTCGCGGCGGGCGATATAAATTGTGGAGCCGAAAATGACGGCGCCGCCGACCCAGGTATAGAGATCGGGGACTTCATCAAAGAATATGAAAGCAAGGGTGGCGACAAATAGAAGGCGGCTGTAGTCGAACGGCAGCATCGCCGATGCGTCTGCCGCGGCCATGGCGCGGTTAAAGAATATGTGTCCGCCGGTGGCTGAGAATCCGACCATCACCAGCCACATCCAGGTTTCAGCGCTCGGCCATTGCCAGACGAAAAGAGCCGGACCCAAAGAGACCGGCGTAATCAACGCCACCATCATCAGCACCATGGTGTTGGGCGATTCCGTCCTGGTCAGCATTTTGACGACGATGAAGGAACAAGCGACAAATACCGCGCCGGCGATCATATATATGGCGGGGAGCGTGATGACCTCTACGCCCGGCCTGAGAATGATCAGCGTACCGGCAAAACCGATTAAGACGGCTGCCCAGCGCCGCAAGCGCACCGTTTCCTGCAATACCAGGGCGGCGCCGATGGTAGCAAACAGGGGTGCGGTGAATCCCAGCGATGTGGCTTCGGCCAGGGGCATCAGGGAAACGCCGGTGAACCAGAAAAACATGGATATCAGTCCGAGGCTCGCTCGGGTGACGTGGAGGCCGAACACCTCCGTCCGCAGTCCGGTAAATCCAATTTTCCAAAGCCAGGGCAGCATGAACATTAAGTTGAAAAAATTGCGGAAAAAGACAATTTCGAAACTATGGACTTCGCGGGCCGACATTCTGATGGAAATTCCCAGGCTGGCAAAAAAAAGCGCCGAAATCAGCATCCAGACTCCCCCCCGGATGGTCGGGTTCAAATTCCCCCAGTTACTTTTTATCGTTTCGATTGAATTCATCGACCAGCTATAGGCTACCGCAGCGGACGAAGCCAGCCGATTGTCGGGTTATGGATTTTTTATCAATAGGCCTTTGGCAAGGCGCATTACAGTCCCTATAATCCCGCCGCAAAGAACACAACTTGGCAAGACACAGTGAGGAACCGTGACCGATTCTCAGGATATCCCCCAGGAAAATTCCCAGGACCGCATTATGTGGACCCCGTCCGACAACCGCATCCGCCAAACCAATATTACCGCCTTGATCGAGCAGGTGGAGGAGGACTGGAACGTCAATATCGGCGACCATAAAGGCCTCTATGAATACTCCATCACGGAAATGGAAAGGTTCTGGCAATCAATGGTGGATTTCGCCGGGCTGACGGCCGAAACCTGGGGTAAGACGGTTCTGGCGAACCACGATCAAATGCCCGGCGCGGTGTGGTTTCCCGACGCCAGGCTGAACTACGCCGAGAATTTGCTGCGCAGCCGGGAGGACACGGATGCGATCGTCTTTTGGGGTGAAGACCAGGTGCGTACCCGGTTTTCCCACAAGGAACTTTATGACGCCGTCTCCCGTCTCGCCCAGGCCATGCGGGCCGCTGGGTTAACGGAGGGTGACCGGGTCGGCGGCTATATGCCCAACATGCCGGAAACCATCATTGCCATGCTGGCCGCTTCCAGTATCGGCGCCATCTGGTCATCGTGCTCGCCCGACTTCGGTGTGCAAGGGGTGCTCGACCGGTTCGGCCAGATTGAACCCAAACTGGTGATTGCCTGTGACGGCTATTTCTACAACGGCAAGTCCCACGATTCCCTGGAGAAAATTTCCGATATTTTAACGCAGCTGCCGTCGGTGGAGACGACGATCATCGTTCCCTATACACGCAGTAATCCGCCACTTGACGGAATCTCCACCGCCGTTCTGCTGCCCGACTTCACCGCTCCGTTCGAACCGGCCGACATCGAATTCACCCGCCTGCCCTTCAACCATCCCCTTTATATCATGTATTCGTCGGGCACCACCGGCGCGCCCAAATGCATTGTCCATGGCGCCGGCGGCACGCTGTTGAAGCATGTGTCGGAACATTTGCTCCATTGCGACGAAAAGCCCGGCGACCGGGTATTTTATTTCACCACCTGCGGCTGGATGATGTGGAATTGGCTGGTGACGGCCCTGGCGTGTCAGGCGACGCTGCTGCTTTATGACGGCTCACCCTTCTATCCCGACGGTAATGTGTTGTTCGACTATGCCGATGCGGAAAACATGACCTTGTTCGGCACCTCGGCCAAGTATATCGACGCGGTGAAAAAGGCCGGGTTGGCGCCGGGCGAGACCCATAAACTGGATAGCCTCAAGGCCATGACCTCCACGGGCTCGCCCCTGGTGCCGGAGAGCTTTGATTTCGTCTATGAGAAAATCAAGGAGGATTTGCATCTGGCCTCCATTTCCGGCGGCACCGATATCATTGGCTGTTTCGTGCTGGGCAATCCGGCGGCACCGGTGCGGCGGGGCGAAATCCAGACGAGAGCCTTCGGCCTGGCGGTGGATGTGTTCGATCACCAAGGGAACGCCATCAGGGGCGAGGCCGGCGATCTGGTCTGCACCCAGCCCTTTCCCTCCATGCCCATCTATTTCTGGAACGACGAGGACGGCGCCAAGTATAAGGGCGCCTATTTCGAGGAATATCCCAACGTCTGGTGCCATGGCGACTGGGTGGAACTGACCCGGCACGACGGCATGATCATCTACGGGCGGTCCGACGCCACCCTCAATCCGGGGGGAGTGCGGATCGGTACAGCGGAAATCTACCGCCAGGTGGAGCAATTTGACGAAGTGATCGAAGGCCTTTGCATCGGCCAGCAATGGGACGACGATACGCGGGTGGTGCTGTTCGTGGTGATGCGCGAGGGCCATGATCTGACCGACGATCTCATTGCCGCCATGCGGAAACGGATCAAGGAAAACTGTTCACCCCGTCATGTGCCGGCCAAGGTCATCGCCACCCCCGATATTCCCCGCACCAAATCGGGCAAGATCACCGAACTGGCGGTGCGCGACATCATCCACGGACGCCCGGTAAAAAACGCCGAAGCCCTGGCCAACGCCGACGCCCTCAAGTTTTTCGAAGATTTGCCGGAGCTGCAGACCGATTAGTTTTTTAAAAGGTGATTGTCACCTATTAAAGATGAACGCGTGTGAATTAATCGACAGTCGATAAATTAACCATTTGGCGGTGATCAACTTTTTGTGGGGGGTTTGCCAATGGTCTCATCGCGGGATAAGGTCTGCCCGGTCAAGGGGGACGATTAATTGCATTAGGAGGCGCGTGTGACCCGGAAAGCCTATATTATCGTCTTTACCGCCAGTCTGGTCCTGCTGCTTTCCATGGGCATGCGCCAAAGCTTCGGCCTGTTCCAGACGCCCATCGCCCAAAGCTTCGGGATCGGCATCACCGCCTTTTCCCTGTCCCTGGCCATTCAGAATTTGCTGTGGGGCCTGTCCCAGCCGTTTATTGGCGCCATATCCGATAAGTTCGGGTCGGGCCGGGTGATTGCCGTCGCCGGCGTCTTTCAAGTGCTCGGGCTGTTGATGCTGGCCAATGCCAGTGAGATTTGGGAGCTCCATGTCAGCACCGGTATAATTCTGGGTATTTCCGGGTCCGGCACCACTTGGGCGGTGATGCTGTCGGTGATCGCACGCAACGTCCCGGAACACCGGCGGACCTTTTTCTTCGGCGTGGGCTCGTCCATCGGTACCGGCGGACAAATCCTAATTGCCCCCCTCAACCAGGTTTCCATCAATGCGTTCGGCTGGGTCAATGCCCTGACCATCCTGGCCATTATGATCGGCATCATCGTGCCGCTGGCTTTCCTGCTCAAGGGCAAGTCGGGCGAAGGGGCCGCCGCCGGCAAGGAACAGGCGGAGAGCTTGTTGAAGACCCTGGATAATGCGCGTCGCCATTCCGGCTACCTGTTTTTGACGGCCGGGTTTTTTGTCTGCGGGTTTCAGGTCATGTTCATCATGGCGCATTTGCCAAATTATCTCCTGACCCTCGACATGCCGGCCTGGCTGCCCGGGACGGCCATCAGCACCATCGGCGTCACCAATCTGGCGGGCACCTTTCTGTTCGGCTGGCTGGGTGACCGTTACTCGAAGAAATATCTGCTCAGCACCCTCTATTTTCTGCGCGCTGTGGCCTTTGCCATTTTCCTCATGGTGCCGATCTCGACCACGTCGGTTTTGGTCTTCTGTTTCGCCATCGGGTTCTTGTGGTTGGCAACGGTACCCTTGACCAACGCCCTGGTAGGCCAGCTGTTCGGCCTCCGCTATTTGGCCACATTGGCGGGGGTGGTTTTCGCCAGCCACCAGTTGGGATCGTTTTCGTCCATCTGGCTGGGCGGCCGCCTGTTCGACGCCACCGGCTCCTACGATCTGGTCTGGCAGATCGCCATCGTGCTGGGCATCGTTGCCGCCCTCCTGCACATGCCCATCAAAGAAACGCCTCTGCAGCCCTCCGAAGCGCCGGCTGCCGAATAAGCGAATCTAATAAATTAATATAACTGATTGATATTCAGTTATTATTTTCATTAAACTAGACGAAACGTCTCGTTTTGTTTACAATCTGTAGATGAGCCAGAAACGAGATCGGCGATCATCAACCAAACACCGGGCCATATTAAAGGCCGCGGCGGCGGTGGTCCGTCAGCAGGGCTACAACGGCGCCAAGATGGAACATATCGCGGCCAGGGCGGGCGTGGGGAAACAGACCATTTACCGCTGGTGGCCGTCGAAGGCTCATCTGTTGACCGAAGTCTATACGTCGCTGGTGCCCCGCCACCGGCTGACGGTTGCCGAAGGCGCCCCGGCGGAGGAACTGCATCATCTGCTGACCGAAAGTTTCCGGCTTTACCGGGAGACCCCGGCGTCGTCCATCCTGGCCGGATTGATCGCCGATGCCCAGACCCAGGATGAAGCGGCGGAATCGCTCCGGGAGACCTTGATTAATGGGCGGCGCGACCTGATCACCGGGCCGTTGCAGCGGGCCGTGGAGGAAAACCTTCTGGCCCGGGATTTCGATGTGACCTGGGCCGCCGATCAGATCATCGCCATGATCTGGCATCGCCTGCTGTCCGACCGGACCCGGCTGACCGACGCGTTTGCCCGGGAGATGGTGGATAAAATCATCGGCAAGACCCTGTCGGGACGGCGGCTTGCCATCACCGACTATACGCCGGGCGCCCTGGGGCTCATTTGCCAGATGCAGACGGAGTACCACGCGGAACGGCGGGATTTCGGCCGGGCCTTCGAAACCAAAGTGGCGGGGGAAATGGCCGAATTTCTGGACCGTTTCGATCCCGGCCGGGATCTTTTTAAACTAGCCAAGGTGAACAACGAAATCGTCGGCTCCATCACCATCGACGGTAAGAATCCGGACAGCGCCCACCTCCGGTGGTTTTTTGTCGGTGACGGATTGCGGGGGCTGGGTGTGGGCTCCCGCCTTCTTTCCACCGCTCTCGCCTTTGTCCGGTCGCAGGAATTCTCGTCCGTCTATCTGACCACCATCGACGGTCTCGACGCGGCCCGTCATCTCTACGAAAAATCGGGGTTCAAGCTGGTGCAAGAGGATACCGGGGATACCTGGGGTAAAGAAGAGACCGAGCAGCGTTTCGAGTTGACCTTGTAGATCATGCAACCACTAATTTCTCTTCTTCCGGCAATAAAGCCGCCGGGTCATCGAGAGTGTAAATAGGAATATCACCATCCCTGCCCCGGACATCCGCCACGTGGCTGGTGAGGCCGGTTGCGTCCGCGCCGGCGCATTCCGCTGCTGCCTCCGAAATGATCAGCGCGCAGCCGTATTGTTTGGTGAGCGACTCCAGCCGGGCCGCCACATTGACGTCATCGCCGATGGCGGAAAAATTCTGCGCCGTCGGCGGGCCCATGGTGCCGACGATGGCATCGCCGCAATGAATGCCGATGCCCATGCGAAGGGGCTCCTTTAGTTCTTTGGCCAGCCTCCGATTGAGGCCTTCGAGGCGTTTCAGCATGGCCGCCGCTCCCCGGATGGCGTCCCGGCACCCTTCATCGACTCCATTTTCAAGGCCATAGAGAGCCATCAGGCCATCACCGGAAAATTGCGCATAATGACCGCGCGTTTCCGCCAGCGCTTCCGACATTTCGGCGAAATACTGGTTGAGCACGAAAAGGACATCATAGGGCAGCTTCTCTTCGCCCAGCTTGGTCGAACCCCTGAGGTCGATAAACATGACCGCAATTTTTTGTTCCCGTCCTTGGATGCCACCCGGCTGGTTGGCGTAGCGTGCTGATACCGTTGGCGGCAACAGGGGTATAATTTTCAAATTCCGGCGCGGCCGTGTCTGACAAGCCAGCCGGACTTCAGGTTCGGCGTTGATTCGGGTCAGCGCCTTTTGTTCCGTTTCTCCCGCCAGCGGCAATTCCTTGATGGCGTCGCCCACATGAACGCGGCAGGTCGTGCAGCGCCCTCTGCCGCCGCAGACCGCGGCGTGGGGAACGCCGGCGATCCGCAAGGTCTCCAATATGGTCTGTCCCACCGGCCCGATATATCTGCTGCCGTCGGGCAGACTCAGGCGGTAAACGCCATGGCGGTTGCGATAGAGGCGCCGGATAAAGCGGGCGATAAAGACCGAGGCGATGATGGCGCCAAAGACTTGCCAGCCGATGAATTCCAACCCCAACAGATTGTTTATGTTTTCTCTTGGGACGTGGGCGATTGGCGCATAGACCCGGTCTAAATAGTGGGGATCGGTAGCGGCGCTGGCGGCAATTTGCTCGCCCAAGCGGGCGAAACCCAGGAGTGATAAAACCGGCAGCAGAACGGCAAATGCAAATAGATAGGGCGCCGCCTTCGCGTACCAGGGCTTGACCCGGAGCCAAAAGTGAATCCCGATGCACAGATGGATCCAGACCACCAGCAGCATAAAGGACTGCTGAATCCCCCGAAGCGGTTTGACCACCCATAAAGTGGACACTACATATTCATAGGTCGGTACGAAATCGAACGTAATACCGACAATGGCGGTACCCAGAAAATGAATCAGAATCATCGGAAAAATTAAAATGCCGAAGCAGATCTGCAGCGCCTCCCACAACGGCATGCGGAGCGTGCTGCGTTGATACAGGGCGGAAAGGGAGAGAAAAAAATGAGTCAAAAAGGCCAGCATCAAAACCGGCCCACCGGGCGGACCGGCCCAAATCTTGGTCATGCCTTTGAGCATGGTATCGGCTGCTTCAAGAGAAATCAGACCCAGGGCATGGTTGATCAGGTGGGGAACGACAAACGAAACGATCACCACGCCCGACCAGGTTCTGATACGCCGACGCCACATAGAACGACCCTAGCATAAAGTGATTCTGGAATTGCACTTGATTAAATACTAATTTTGGCCAAATTCTCAAACATTAGAAATTTTCAACTTGGAGACGACAGTGCGCGGTTTTTTTGGTATCGGCGCCGAGGCCATCAGCAAGACCATGAATGTGGGCAGTCTGTTCCGCACGGCCCATGCCTTTGGCGCGAGCTTCGTGTTTACGGTGGCGGCGGTCTACGAGCGCGGAGAGGGCGGCAAATCGGATACCTCCGATGCGCCCGGCCATGTGCCGTTCTATAGTTTTCCCTCGGTCGATACGTTGGTGCTGCCCAAGGGGTGCGATCTGGTGGGCGTCGAGTTGTTGGACGAGGCCGTCGATCTGCCCAGCTTCCGCCATCCCTTGCAGGCCGCTTATATTTTAGGGCCGGAACGGGGATCATTGTCGCCGGAAATGCAGGAAAAGTGCTCTTTTACGGTCAAAATTCCGACAAAATTCTGCGTCAATGTGGGTCTTGCCGGCGCCATCATCATGTATGATCGCATGATCAGTCTGGGCAAGTTCGCGGGCCGGCCCCTGATCCCCGGCGGCAAAGGCGAATCCCTGACCGAACATGTCAGCGGCGGACCGGTGTTAAGGACGCAACGAAACAATGGTATGGAAAAATTCCTCGATCAGCCACCGTCGCTGGAGGAATTGGAACCGATGGATGAACAATGAATAGCGGACTGAAAATATTTTCGCTCCTCGCCGGATTGAGTTGTCTGGCCGGAGAAGCGTTCGCCCAATCGGTGGTCGACAATTTCGGCGATTGGACGGTCTTCAAGGACGGCAAGGGCAAAAGCAAGGTCTGCTATATGGCGAGCGAGCCGAAAAAGGAAACCGGTAAATACAAATCCAGGGGCGACAGTTACGTCATGGTGACGTCCCGCCCGGCTGAAAAAAGCCGGGACGTGTTCGAGCTCCGCGCCGGCTACGCCTACAAAAAGGGCAGCGAGGCTACCGTCCGGATCGGCAGCCGGGTATTTACGCTTTTTACCGACGGCGGCACGGCCTGGGCCTATGAAGCCAGGATCGACCGCGCCCTCTCCCGCGCCATGATCGGCGGCCGGGATATGGTGATCACCGGGTTTTCCGGCCGGGGCACCAAGACCGTCGACACCTATTCCCTGACCGGTTTCACGGCCGCCTATCGTGCCATGAACAAGGCTTGCGGCTTAAGGTAGTTATATGTCCGATATAAATCTTGTCGGCCTGACCCGCGACGACCTGATCGGTACGTTGGAGGAAATGGGCGAAAAGTCCTTCCGCGCCAAGCAGCTTTGGCATTGGATCTACTACCGGGGCATTTCCGACTTCGACGAGATGACCAATCTGGGCAAGCCCCTGCGGCAGAAGCTCAAGGACGGTTATGTGGTTCGCCGCCCGTCTATCATCACGGCGCAAATTTCAGAAGACGGCACCCGCAAATGGCTGCTGGGTACGGCAGACGATAACGCCGTCGAATCCGTCTACATCCCGGAAGACGACCGCGGTGCCTTATGCATCTCTTCCCAGGTCGGCTGCACCCTCACCTGTTCGTTCTGTCATACGGGCACACAAAAACTGGTGCGCAACCTGACCGCCGAGGAAATCGTCGGCCAGATGATGGTGGCGCGGGACGCCTACGGTGAATGGCCATCGCCCAAGGAAGGCCGCATGCTGTCCAACATCGTGATGATGGGCATGGGCGAGCCGCTTTACAATTACGACGAAGTGGCCAAGGCCATCCGCATCATGATGGACGGGGAAGGACTGGCCGTCTCCAAGCGCCGTATCACCCTCTCTACCTCGGGCGTGGTGCCGATGATGGAAAAGGTCGGCGAGGAACTGGGCGTCGGCCTGGCGGTGTCACTCCATGCGGTGCGGGACGATCTCCGGGACGAGTTGGTGCCCATCAACCGCAAGCATCCCATCAAGGAGCTTTTGGCGGCCTGCCGCTCCTATCCCGGCGCCAACAACGCCCGGCGCATAACGTTTGAATATGTCATGCTCAAAGGCCTCAACGATTCGGCTTCTGATGCCAAGGAACTGGCGCGGCTCCTCAAAGGCATTCCCGCCAAGATCAACCTGATTCCCTTCAACGCCTGGCCGGGGGCGGCCTACGAGTGCTCGTCCCACCACACCATCAAGAAATTTTCCGAAATCCTCAACGAGCGCGGCCTGTCCGCCCCCATCCGCGTCCCCCGCGGCCGCGACATCATGGCCGCCTGCGGCCAGCTTAAATCCGCCAGTGAGCGACAGGATAAGAAAATGGCGTAAAATAAATATTCACACCTCTGCTTTACGACAGCTTCTTGGATCAATTTTCTGACCCCGGAGTTGCAAAGGGAAAATCTAATGAAAATACCGGTGTTCGCGACAATTGGCGGATCATTTAGATTCTTCTGGCATCACCGTGTCCAGTTTTTCTACCTTGCTCTGCCGCCGGTTGTCGTCTTGGCGATCCTATTTGCCATGGCCGGAACGGATACGCCTTTTGTTCCCAAGCTGAACCAGCCCTACACCTTCAAAATGTCAGAATCACCTGATGCCGGGGCCGTGTGGAGCGCCTTATCCGGCCTCGCTGCATTTTTCATAATGGTTATCGTTTTCCCGCTGTACAGCGTTGCCTGGCACCGCAGTTACCTGGTTCCCAACGAGAGCGTCACCATTGGAAGTTGCTATAGATGGCGTCTGCGCCATTGGTCCTTCTTATGGTCGGCGATAAAAATGTCGTTGATCTTGCTGCCGGTTTTTATGGTCGGCGGCTTGTTTATATCCTTTCTGGCCGCCGCCTTCCCGCCCATCGGTATTTTGCTGATACCGATTTTGATGATTTTTATTATCGTGTGTTACAGCCGGTTTTCTTTGTGGCTTCCGGCTGCCGCCGTGGATCACAAGATGACACTGCAACAGGTGTTGGCGCTTACCAAAGGAAATGGCGGTCGGTTGTCCGCCATTCTGATATTGACCGGTTTGGCGGTCGGCATACTGAACGGCATCGCCAATTTGGGAATTGTCATCGCCGCTGGCTCCCTGAGCATGGTCGGCAGCCTCACGCAGAGCTTGCTGACCAATCTGGCGCTATATCTGATCATGTATGCCGGGATGGCTGTCGGTATATCCGCTCTGTCGTCAGCATACAAAACCCTTACAGTTCAGCAGGTGCAGCCCTCCGATCGGGCCGATTAACCACGTAAATCCCAATCCCCACCAGCACCAGGGCCGCCAGCAGGGCGGGGGAGAGGGGCTCGCCCAGGAGCCAGCCGCCGAAGATGACGCCGAACAGGGGCGTCAGGAAGGTGAAGGATGACAGCCGGGCCGCCGGGTAATGGCGCACCGCCCAGAACCAGCCCAAATAGCTGAGGAAGGCGACGATGACGGTCTGGAAAAACAGGCTGGAGGCGGCGAGGGCGGACAGGGTGTCGATCGGCGGTTCTCCAAAGGCCAATGATCCGATCGGCAGTATCACCGCCGAAACGGCCAATTGATAGAGTAAGGTTTTGCTGGGCGCAATGACGGCGAGCTTGCTGGCTTTCACCAATACCGTGGTGGCGCCCCACAGGAATGCGGCAAAGAAAATCATCGCGTCGCCGATCAGTTCTTTATGGGTGGGCAAGGAGAGAGCGTCGCCGAAAGCCACCAGGATACCGGAGAACGCCACCACCAGCCCGATGATCTGGTTGCGCCCGATGGTCTCTCCGGGAATCAGCCAATAAGCGCCGAGAGCGACGAAAAATGGCGCGGTATAGACGTAGATGATGGAACGGGACGCGTTGGTGAATTCCAGCCCCCAATAGATGAGCAAAAATTCGAAAGCGAACAGCAACCCGGCGGCAATGCCCGGCCAGAGGGTGCCGTCTTTTTCGAATAAGGGAATGCGCTTTGCCGTCATCCAAACCAGCAGGCACAGGGTGGCGCCGATTGACCGGATGCTCGATTGCATGAGGGGCGGCACTTCGCCGATGGTGGCCTTGATGGCCACGTGATTGAGGCCCCAGCAGATGCACAAGATAAACAGAGTGGTCATGGCGAAGAAATCGAGATGGGAGCGTGAAGTCATTGATGCAGCCTCACAATTCGGCGAAGGTGAACGGCGTTACCCCCCGGTAATTTTCGGCCACGGCAACCTTGCGGTTGAGGGGCGGGTTGGCCCGCTGGTTACATTCGCTCCGCATACAGAGGCGACAGTTGACGCCGATGGGAACGACGGCGCTTCTTTCATTCAGATCCAGCCCGTCGGCATACACCAATTGCCGTGCATAATCGGTCTTGCAGCCAATGCCGACCGCCAGTTGCTGTTCGGGCATGTGATAGCCTGCGCCCATACCCCGCACCGTGCGTGAAATGGTGAAATAGTTGGCGCCGTCTTCCATTTCGACCAATTGGGTAATGACTTTTTCCGGTGTGCGGAAAGCTTCGTGGATGGCCCAGCGGGGACAGGTGCCGCCGAAACGGGCGAAGTGGAAGCCTGATGCACTGAAGCGTTTGGAGATATTGCCCGCGTGATCCACCCGCAAAAAGAAGAAGGGTACGCCTTTGGCGCCCGGCCGCTGGAGGGTGGTCAGGCGGTGGCTGATCTGTTCGTAACTGGCGCTGAAGCGCTGACCCAGGAGTTCAATGTCATAGCGCAGTTTTTCCGCTGCCGACTGGAACAATTCATAGGGCATGGTAACGGCACCCGCCAAATAGTTGGCGAGACCGAGCCGGCACAGTTGCTGGGCCTCTTCGCCCACCAGGCCGGTGCGCTCCACCATTTCGTCCAACAGGTTGCGGTAGCCCAGCAGCCCGGCCTGGAGCGCCACCTGAAAACAGCGGGATTGGGGCGATAGGATTTCCGACAAAAACAATCGCCGGCTATGGCGGTCCAACCGCCAGGTGGCGCCGGGCAGGGCGTCGATGGGCATGATCCGGACGGAAATGTCATGGGCCGCCCGCAGATGATCGCGGAGACCGAAATAAAGATCGTCCAGGGTTAAACCGGCGTCAGCCCAGAGGGTTTCGGCGGCGTTTTCCAATTCCGGAAAATGATTGTTGGTGTCGTGGAAAAAATCACGCACTTCCTCGATGGGGAACCGCAGCGCGCCGGTTTGGGCGGAACCGTCCTGATTGGCCAGCTGTTCCGCCATGGCCGAATTGTTGGCCTGGGCTTCCCGGTAGGCTCGGTAGAGCGTAACCACCGATTGGGCCGCTGACGGGCTGGCGCCCACCAGATCGGTCAGTTCGTGGTTGGACAGGTTAAGCCCTTCAAAAATGGGATCGGAGAAAACCTCCTTGAGGGAGGCCGCCGCCTGGCTATCATCGTCGCCGGACAATTCCTTCAGATTGATGTCGTAGGCGTCCGCCAGGCGCAGCAGCAGCTGGGCACTCAGGGGGCGTTGGTTTCGTTCCACCAGATTCAAATAACTGGTTGAAATCCCCAAATCATCCGCCATTTGTATTTGAGTCAAATTGAGCTCGCGCCTCAGCCGCCTGATGCGGGTGCCGGCAAAGACTTTTTGTGCGCGTACAGCCATTGATCGCTTTTCCTTGAGTAACGGGCTATTCCAGGGTGTGGAAAAGTTAACGAAATTTTACAAATTTTACAATTTGACAAAAAAATTGTAATAAAACTGTATCAGTTCAACCCTTTTTTTTCAATAAGTTATAGACATGCATATGATTTTAGTAAAATATGCCTGCCTTATCAGACAAGAGATTTATCACCGGTGAAAAAAACCCGGTAAGTAGCGAAAATTACTAAAGTTTTTAATGACATGGCCCCGGAAAGGCCCCGGAAAGGCCAACTAGGAAAGGACACTCGCCATGAGTTCAGAATTCGAAAAATTAATTCCCGCGGCGCCGAAAGGCCGGTATGACGGCATCGAACGCACCTACTCCGTCGAAGACGTTGAGAAATTGCGCGGTTCCGTGCAAATTAGACATACCTTGGCCGAATTGGGCGCCAACCGCCTATGGGAACTGCTGCACAGCGAAGATTACGTCAATTCCCTGGGCGCTTTGTCCGGCAACCAGGCCATGCAACAGGTCCGCGCCGGTCTGCAGGCGATTTACCTTTCCGGTTGGCAGGTTGCCGCCGACGCCAATACGGCCAGCGCCATGTATCCCGATCAAAGCCTCTATCCGGCCAACGCCGGTCCCGAGCTGGTCAAGCGCATCAACCGTACCCTGCAACGCGCCGACCAGATCGAGCATTCCGAAGGCGGCGCCAAGCGTAACTGGTTCGCCCCCATCGTTGCCGACGCCGAGGCCGGTTTCGGCGGCCCGTTGAACGCCTTCGAGTTGATGAAAGCCTACATCGAAGCGGGCGCCGCGGCGGTTCACTATGAAGACCAGCTGGCTTCCGAAAAGAAATGCGGCCATCTGGGCGGCAAAGTGCTGATCCCGACGGCGGCTCATATCCGTAACCTGACCGCCGCCCGTCTGGCCGCCGACGTCATGGGCGTGCCTTCCCTGGTGGTCTGCCGCACCGATGCGGAAAGCGCCAAGCTGCTGACCTCCGACGTTGACGAACGGGACCGCCCCTTCATCGACAGCGAAGACCGCACGCCGGAAGGTTTTTATAACATCCGCAACGGTGTCGAAGCCTGCATCTCCCGCTGCCTCGATTATGCGCCGTATGCCGATCTGCTCTGGTGGGAAACCTCCAAGCCGAACCTGGACGAAGCGCGTCAGTTCGCCGAAGCCATCCACGCCAAGTATCCCGGCAAGCTGTTGGCCTATAACTGCAGCCCGAGCTTCAACTGGGAGGCCAATTTGGACAAGGAAACCATCGCCAAATTCCAGCGTGAACTGGGCGCCATGGGCTACAAGTTCCAGTTTGTTACGTTGGCTGGCTTCCACCAGCTCAACCATGGTATGTTCGAGCTGGCCCTGGGTTACAAGGACCGCGGCATGGCGGCATACTCCGAGTTGCAGCAGGCCGAGTTCGGCAGCGAAGTCGACGGTTACACCGCCACGCGTCACCAGCGTGAAGTCGGCACCGGTTATTTCGACGCCGTCTCTATGGCGATTACCGGCGGTGAATCCTCCACCACGGCCATGGGTGAATCGACGGAATCCGATCAGTTCTCGGATGCTGCCGAATAATTAGTGAAATTGGACCCGGCGGGAAACCGCCGGGGTTCCGCAAAAAGGAATTGGGAAAATGAACGCCAAATCTGATACTCAGCAAGAAGGCCACTTTGAAGCGGCTCCGCCGGACCCGGACAGCGATATGTCCGGCAACCAGGACAGCGCATTGCGCATGCTCGCCAGCAATATCCACCGTTTGAACGAATCCATCGTCAAAGCGGCGGATGCGGGGCTGACCGTGGAACTCATGCGGGCGTCGCGCTACCATGCGGCTACCGGCGGATGCTGGGGCGATCAGATGGTGCCGATCATCACCCGAAAGGATTAGGAAAGTAGCTCCCGAAAAAGCTTAACTTCCACAGGAATCTTCCCCGAAGGCAGAAAGACTTTCTGCCGTTCGCACTAGCCGCCCCCGGTGTAAGCCAGGGGCGGCCTTTTTTTTTGGAAAAAAAGACCGCTTTTTATTTGCCCCTCAAACGCCGGGCGCTCCCTCCTAGAGCTTGGCTTGCGGCGCATCAGCGCCGACCCGCAGTCGCGGGCTCCAAAAGTCCTATTGGACTTTTGGTAAATTCTCTGATCAATTGTCTCCAAACCAAAGTTCTTTTCTGATCTTTGGCAAGCGCAAATACGCGCCGCGCCTACTGGCGTGCAAGCCAAGAGGCCGGAGGCCTCGCCCGGCGCCTGAGGGGCAAATAATGGAGCGAATTCTTATGAGCGAAATAAACAAAGAACTTATTTATGTCGGTGATCCGATGTGTTCCTGGTGCTATGGCTTTGCGCCGGTCAAGCGGCAGTTAGAGGAACAATGCGCGGGACGGGCCCAGGTGAGCCTGATCGTCGGCGGGTTGCATATCGACTGGACCGAACCCCAGGACGAAAGCCGCCGTGAGTTCCTGCGCGACCATTGGCGGGAAGTGGGGGAGCGCACGGGCCAGCAGTTCACCTTCGGAATCATCGAGAAAGAAGGTTTCGTCTACAATACCGAAGCCGCCTGCCGGGCCGCCGTCACCGCCCGGGATATGGTGGGCAATGCCGAGGCCCTCAACTTCTTCACCCATTTGCAGACCGCCTTTTACGACAAGAACGACGACGTCACCCAGGACGACGTACTGATCGATCTGGCGGCCGAATTCGGGCTCGATAAGGACATCTTCGCCGGCCAGTTTCCCTCCGACGCCATGCAACAGAAAACCATGCTGGATTTCCAGATGGCCCAGCGGCTGGGCGTTTCCGGTTTTCCCACAGTGGTGGTCAACGACCGGCACGGCTACGCTTATTTGACGGTCGGCTATCAGCCTTATGAAAGCCTGCAGCAAGTGGTCGAAGCCTGGCTCACCGACCAGCTGGAAAGGGACCAGCCGGCGGCGGAGTAATCAGTCGTCCCGGCTTACTTTACCGCGTTTCTTTTTTACATCACTCCGCTGGCGCTTGCCTTCCAGGCGTTTTTGCTTGGCGGCCCGGCTCGGTTTGGTTTTGCGGCGGGGTTTGGGCGGGATGGCGGCTTGGCGGATCATCGTGATCAGACGGTCCAGCGCGTCCTTGCGATTGCGGTCCTGGCCACGAAACCGGCTGGCGGTTAGGACGACAACGCCTTCCTTGGTCATCTTCTGACCGGCAATTTTCTTAAGCCGGAGAAACACGGACCGGGAGAGCGCCAGGCAGTTGGCGGCATCGAAGCGCAATTGCACCGCTGTTTCCACTTTGTTGACGTTCTGGCCGCCCGGTCCCGGCGCACGGATGAATTTCTCTTCGATTTCTTCATCTGCGATGGTGATGGCATGTGTAACCTGAATACTCATAGCACTCTTTAATAACCGCTATGGATGGATATTTCTCGTTCTTTTTTTATACTGAGGAGTAAAATGAACCGATCGACGGAGAGGCCAACCGCATGAGCGAAGACCATAATGATTTCAAGGGCGTATTTCCCTATCTGGTGTCGCCGGTGAATGAAGAGGGCGCGGTCAAGGACGATGTGCTGGCCCGTTTGTGCGACGACTTGATCAAGGACGGTGTTCACGGCCTAACCCCGCTCGGCTCCACCGGCGAATTCGCCTACTTATCCTGGTCGCAAAAAAAGCGCATCGTCGAAATTGTGGTTGAAACCACCGCTGGGC
>CAZNLR010000006.1:0-30857 GCA_964574215.1 uncultured Rhodospirillaceae bacterium
TCTTGCTAACCATCTGACATTCATAAAGAAAATTCCTTATCTATGTCAGCCCCTTTAATTTTTCTATTGAGGGTAACATGTTACGCCGAGGCGGATGTTTTCGGCAACACTTATATAAGAGTTAGAATTATTATTTTTTAAGAAGATCAAATATTATACTGGAATTCTTGTCCGCCAGCCCAATATCGATGGCTTTTCGGTATATTTCCAGCGCGGCTTTCGACACCGATAATTCCGCCCCCAAAGCTTCACCCATTTTAACGCCGTAAGCCGCATCCTTGTGGCGCAATCCCGCCGAAAAATAGACATCGTCGTGGTTGCCCGACACCATGCGCGCGGTCAGATATTTAACATGGGGGCTGGCCACCGCGCCGGACGTCAGGGCTTCCGCCACGGAAGCTAAATCAAGTTCCGCCTTTTCCGCCATGGCCAAGCCTTCCGCCAACGCTGCTCCCTGCACGGCCCCCATTAAGTTCACCATTAATTTATATGAAGTGCCGGCGCCGACCGGTCCGAAAACTATGCTTCGGTTGCTGTAGGCGGACGTTACGTCAGCTGACGCCTCAATGGTTGATTGCTCACCGCCCAGCAACAGCATCAGGGTTCCGGCTGCCGCGCCGTCCGGCCCGCCGGTAACCGGACAATCCAGATACCGGTAGCCCGCCCTGGTGACGGCGTCGTTCAGTTCCAGCACCCATTCCAAAGACAGTGTTGAACTTTCGATGGCGACGGCTCTTGGATTAGGATTGCCCTCGAGCACACCTTCCGGGCCCAGCCACACCGCCCGCGAGGCACCGTCGTCGCTAACCATGGAGATGATGAATTCGGCATCGGCGACGGCAGCGGCAGGCGATGTTTCTTGATGGGCACCGGCGTCTGTCAATTGTTGGGCCTTCGGCGCAGTGCGGTTATAGACGGTAACGTTATGACCAGCGTCGATCAATCGCTTGGCCATTGCGTAGCCCATGTTTCCCAATCCTAGGAAGGCAACGTTCGCCATGCCATCAGTCCTCGATTTCCGCTCAACTCATAAATTGATCAACGTAGCGCTCGGAATATTCTTTGAACGCGGCCTCGCCCTCTGGCGTGACTTGTTCCGCCAACCGGATGCCGTCCCATTCTTCCTCGGGAAACTTGACATAGAGCGGAAAGGTACGATGAAGACCGGAGAGTTCCATGGCGCTCATCTGCGGCATGTCCATGGTCGGCCCCAGCCGGTAATCGAGGGCGATATCCTCGTCTTTGAGGTATCCCAAATCCTGACAGATATCCCGAAGGGTCGCCCCTTTATAAGGACTGAAGAAGCTTACCATCACGCCATCAGGATCGATCCTGCGGTCGAGCCGAATGGTGTCGAATATCATCTCCCGCGTTTCCGTCGGAAAGCCGATGATATTGTTGGCGCTGACCCGTATGTCGCTTTCCCGCAGCAGGTCGAAAGCCTTAATGATGGTTTCGTCGGCGATCTTACGGCCCAGCAGCTTTTCCCGTAATTCGACGTTGCCGCTTTCAACACCGACGCTGATTCCTTCACAGCCCATTTCTTTCAAGAGCCCGATCTTATCGGGCGTAACGGATTCCGGCCGAGCTTCGACCCAGAACGGTAATCCGACTTTTTCCTTGTAAAGCCGCGCAAAATTCTCGACCCGGTTCAAGGTGGTTGTCAGGAAACTTTCGGCCACCAGATAGACGTAGGCCAGATTAAATTCCTCTTTTTTCTCCGCCATCTCATCGACCAGACGCTCGATATCCTGTTCCCGGTAGTAACCGCCCAAATCTCCATAAAGCTTATCGAACCCGGAATTTATGCAGAAGGTGCACGTATAGGGGCAGCCCCGGTTCATCTCGAAGGTCCCGGTGACGGATATCTTGCCGCCCATGGGTTTCCAAAAACGCCGCTCGTCGTAAACGGACCAATCCTGTTTGGGCAGCTTGTCGAGGGCGACGGGCTTCCTAACCGGGTTTTTGTGAATCTCATTGGCCTGCTTGACCCACAAGTTGGCGATTTTGGTAATGTCACCGCCTTCTCTCATGGTTTGGCAAAGCTCGACCAATGGCTCTTCCCCTTCCCCGATGCAGACCATGTCCACACTGCCGGTGCGAATGACAATATCGGGAGCGAAGGTGGCGTAAGGCCCACCGACCACGGTCGGTATGCCGGAATTTTTAACCGCGTCCAGCAATCGGATGCCGAGAGGATGCGTGACCTCGATGCTGGAAAGGCCGATTAAATGGGGCTGATAGGAGGCAACCTCATTGACGAAAGCGTCGATAACGTCTTCCGTCTCTGGAACAATGCCTAAATCTTCGAAACTGGTCTGCTTGACTTGCAGCGCCTTGGCCCGGGCCTCATCGCCGGTTTGCTCTGCGGTGCGGTAAAAAGTGGTGTCGAACAGCTTTACGTCGACGTCCGCTTCCTTGAGGCTGGCCGACAATATGCCGATCCCGGCTGTAACCAATGTATCCAGCATGGTGTTGCAATTGATCAGCAACACTCTGAATTCATTCATTCCCCCCTCCTAAACATTACTTATAGCGGCCCGCGATCGATGTCACCCAATCGTAGCCCGCCTGAATCTCTTCAGTTACTTGATTTACAGGATATTCGAAGACCAAGTCCATGAAATTGTCCTGGATCAACAATTTGTCAAGAACGCCTTCAATATCAATCCATCCGTCCTCAGGTTTCTGTGACGGATGAAGCGGCGTATGATGATTTTGCGCCGTATGTTCAGCCCCCAGCGTGTTCCACAAATGCGCCGACCGCGTCTTGGGCAGAAGGGCGTCTAAGTCGTCAAGGAAATCTCGCCCACGCAAATCCGCGCCGATAGAGACATGGCCGATGTCAATACAGACTCCGAGTTCGGCGTGGCCGTCAACGATTTCGGTAAACCGTGCCGGATCATGAAAACTATCGGTATAGGCGGCGAATTCAAGATCGATCGGGACTTCCGCATGGGCGCTCATTTCAGCAATCCGCCGACAGGCCTCGACGGCCAAGGCATCGGCTACTGACGAATCCTTGCTGTCGGCGGGTCCGTAAGTCAAATGGGTAACCACATAGTCAGCCCCCCACAATTTGGCGGCGTCGACGGTAGCGCTCAGCAATTCGAAGGAAAGTTCCCTGAGCTTTTGATCCTCGCTCAAAAAGAAACAAGTAACCCCGGAATAGGAAAATTCCGGCGGCCGGGTCACCGGTGCATGAAAACTGAACCGGTCCCGTCCTTCGGCTGAAAACCGGTCAATCAACGGCTGCAGATCTTCCATCTCCGCTTCCGGCAGATCGAAAAATTCGACCATGCCGACGCCCCGGTGCAGCAGAAATTCGGGCGGGATTGGTTTGGCCGCGTTAAGCATCCGATACCCTCTCGATCTGGACCAAGTTGCTGTTGAAAGCGGAACCGCCCCCCAGGTCGGCCAGGAAATCCGGCGTCGTGTGGTTGGCGTTGCCGCCGTCAGGATAGTGTCGGCTCCACCATTGTCCGGCGGCCGAGAGAACGCCTTCTTTTACCCCTTTCGTGACGACGGCCCACAGACGGCAATCACCCCTGTCGTTAAAAATCCGAACCGGGTCACCCGTCGAAATACTTTTGGACGCAGCGTCATTTGGATGGACCAGAATCGTGGGCTTATCTTCAAAAGTTCCAATACCCGTATCCTGACCGTAGCTGGCGTTGTGGAAAGAATGACCGGACGGCGTCAATAACTGCATGGGATGCCTTTCAAATAATTCGGGCGAACCATCCGGACTTTCCTGGGGCGGCTGATAGGTGGGAAGCGGTTCGAACCCGTCATCCGCCATTGTATTCGAATAAAACTCGATCCTGCCCGAAGGCGTCGGATACTTGAGATTTTTGAAGTCTTCGTGCACCGGGTCCGATGCCGCCGGCGTCCAGCCGTCGCGGTACAGTCCGGCCAAGTCGATCCCGGCGACGGCAGGCGCCGGATTGGCCAATATCCGTTCGATAATGTCATCCTCGCTTTCGGAAAAACAGCCGTCGTCAAAACCCATTCTTTGCGCCAGATGGGTAAAGACCGCCAAGTTCGACCGGCTTTCCCCCACCGGATCGATGGCCTGTTCATTTAAATACAGGCCGTAGTGATAATAGGAAAAATGAACGTCCCTTTGTTCGAACTGGGTGGTCGCGGGCAGGACGATATCGGCGTAACGGGCCGTATCGGTGAGGAACTTTTCATGCACCACCGAGAACAGGTCTTCGCGCGCCAAGCCGCTCCGCACAAAGTTCTGGTTGTATAGAACGGCGGCCGGATTGCCGTTAAACACATAGAGGCTTTTGATATCCGGGTCGGCGAGCTTGTCCCCCAACGCCAACATATTGTATTTGGCAGCCGGGTTGGGGCGGAGTTCGTCGCCTTCCAGGCGGGAAAAATCGGCGGGGAAACACGTGCTGGTGGGAAAATAAATGCCGCACCCGTCGTGCCGCCAGGCGCCCGTCAGCGCCGGCAGGCAGGCGAGCGTCCTCAGCAACATGCCGCCGTTGCTGTGGCGCTGGCATCCGGGCCCCACATAGATAAACGAGCGCGAATGTTCGCCATAGACCCGGGCGAAGGAACGGATATCCGCCCCCGAGATTCCGGTAACGTCTTCAACCAATTCCGGCTTGTAGTTCTGAAGGTGCGCCTCGAGTTCTTCGAAACCGTAGGTCCGGCTTTCGACGAAGTCCTTATGCCATAGGCCTTCCTCGATAATCACCTGCATCATCGCCAAGGCGAGCGCCGCGTCGGTACCGGGCCGGGGGCGCAAAAAATATTCCGCCTTCTCGGCGCCGGCCACCGCTACCGGATTGACGACGGCATACTTGGCGCCGTTGCGTCGCGCCTTGCTCAGGAATTGCTGCTGATGAATATTGGTCGAGGCCGAATTCAGTCCCCAGTCCACGATCAAATCGCAGTTATCGATTGCCGTCGGATCGGCGCCGGCCGAGGTGCCCATGGTGTACTGATAGCCCAACCGGCCAGCCTTGGTGCAGATGGTCCGTTCCAATTGCAAGGAACCGAGCCGGTTAAAAAACCGGCGTCCCGCAACATGACCGTGCACCAGTCCTTCGGTGCCGGAACCGAAAAAAGGCAGTATCGATTGAGTTCCGCTTTCATCGATAACTTCCATCCAGCGATTCGTTATCTCCGCCAGGGCTTCGTCCCAGGAGATTTCCGCAAATTCGCCCGATCCTTTTTTACCGACGCGTTTCATCGGATTCAGAAGGCGGTCTTCCGCGTAAACCCATTTTGCCGCATCTTTAAATTTGCGGCACAGAAAACCTTGGGTCACGGGATGGTCCGGATTTCCCGCCACCTTCACCAATCTGCCGTTTTTAACGGTCGACAAAATACTGCAGGAATCAGGGCAGTCGTGCGGACAAACGCTGTGAAAAATGCCGTTTGAGTTGGGGCTGGCATCCACTTTTTTAACCTCTTTAAGCTTCCGCTGATTTCCTCCGGCCACCGGCGGAAGGAGGCCGAAAATTATCATTCAACGGGTAATTTCGAGAATAATAGCGACGATCCCGATGCACAACATAAAGCGAGAATGCGATTACAAAAATTAGGTCAAATTCTTCGTATCGTTCCAAGTCTTTCAGAACCGGAAAAAATTGTGTATGACAGCCGCCATGTCCGTCATTACCGATACTGAATCGCTAGCGGCTTTTTGCTCCCGTCTCGAAAAATCGGCCTTTATTACCGTCGACACCGAGTTTATGCGGGAGAAGACTTATTACCCCCGGCTTTGCGTCATCCAGATGGCCAGCGAAGACGAAGCCTTGGCGGTGGACGCCATGGCCGAAGATATCAATCTGTCGCCCCTCCTCGATTTGATGGCCAATGAGAAGGTGCTGAAAGTCTTCCACGCCGCGCGCCAGGATCTGGAAATCTTTTACCACCTGATGGGAAAATTGCCGGCGCCCCTTTTCGATTCACAGGTAGCGGCTATGGTTTGCGGTTTCGGTGAGTCGGTCGGCTATGAAACATTGGTCAAAAAGCTCGCCGGCGCGACAATCGACAAATCGTCGCGTTTTACCGATTGGGCCCACCGGCCTCTGACCGACCGTCAGATCGAATATGCCCTCGCCGACGTCACTCATCTCAGGACGATCTACGAAAAGCTCTCTCAAAGCCTGGGTAAGAACGGCCGACGCAGTTGGCTGGAAGAGGAGTTGGCCAAACTTACCGACGAAAAGGTATACCAGTTTCCGCCGCGCGAAGCCTGGCGGCGGGTTAAATCACGGGCGCCCAAGCCCAGATTTTTGGCAATCCTGCGCGAAGTCGCCGCCTGGCGCGAAGAGGAAGCGCAAAGAAAAGACATCCCCCGTAATCGTATTCTACGTGACGAAGCGTTGATCGAAATCGCCCACCACGCGCCCAAGTCCGTCCAGGAGCTGTCGCGCACCAGGGGATTGGGTAACCGGATGGCCGAAGGGTCGGCCGGCAAGGCGCTGCTCAAAGCCGTCGCGGCCGGTCTCGCCGTGCCCGAGGCTGATTGCCCCCTGGTCCCTCGCAAACCTCACCTGCCGCGGGGTATTGGTCCGGTGACCGATATCTTAAAGGTGCTTCTCAAATTGAAATGTGAGGAGCATGAAGTCGCGCAGAAGCTGGTGGCCAACAGTGAAGATGTGGAAAAAATCGCCGCCTATGGTGAAAAGGCCGACGTGGCCGCACTCCATGGCTGGCGCCAACAAATATTTGGTAACGATGCAATTCTTCTCCGCAATGGTAAGCTTGCGCTGGTGGTCGAAAACCAGCAATTGGAACTGGTGGAGTTCGAGGAAGATTAGCCCGGCTCAGCCGATTGCGAAAACACCGATCCCTTCTTCAACATCATTCATATCTTTTTTCTCCTGCCGCCGTTTCCGCACCAGGCAACTGATCTGAAAAATGTTCAAGGCCACGAAGAATAAATTCCAGCCGATAATGGTCATCATGGGTTCCGGACGGAAGTAAAAATAAGCGACCAAGCAGCACGCCGCTGCCACGGTCAGTAACCGCAGACGCAACATGTCGTTCATGAAATAGGACAACAAGTACATACAGTTCGCGATATAGACCAGGCTTTCCATCTTTCCTAACTCCGCCCAAAACTGAGTTTCAACTGAACCGGCGACCATTCGTCGGCGGAAGGAAAACTAGACGGGAACCCCTTTTCAAAAATACTGCGCCAGGTGTAGTATTGAACTACTAATAATGTAGTTAGGGGAAGACACCATGACCAGCTATGGACAATTCTGCCCGGTCTCCAAGGCCACCGAGATTATCGGTGACAAATGGACCATGCTGATCCTGCGGGAACTGTTACTCGGCACCTACCGGTTCAATGACTTTCAGCGTTCCATGTCGCGTATTTCACCGACGGTTTTGAACAAGCGATTAAAATTGCTCGAGGAAAAAGGCGTCATCATCAAACGGCGGCAGTCCGGCATGAAAGGCCATGAATACCGCCTGACGGCCATGGGCCGCGAACTGGAGCCCGTGGTCGATGGATTGGCGATTTGGGGGATGCGCTGGGCGCGTGGTCAAATGACAGACGACGAATTGGATGTGGAATTGCTCATGTGGGACATCCAACGCCGGATCGATACGGCTAGTTTGCCCGATGGCGAAACCGTCCTTTGCTTCTCCTTTACCAATCTCGAAAAATATAAAAGCTGGTGGCTTATTCTCGAAGGCAACGACGTCGATTTATGCACCGATGATCACGGCAAAGATGTCGATCTCTACATATCGTCGGATCTTCGAACGATGGTGGAGGTATGGGAAGGCGACCGGAATCTGAAAACGGCAATACGGGATGAAAAAATCTCCCTCGTGGGAGACCGCCACCTAATCCGAAATGTTGAAAATTGGTTCGGGCTCTGCTCTTACGCCGATATCCGTCCGGCCAATTAATTTGATTATTTACTGGGAAAGGCCTTGTCCACGGCCCGATGAACCAGTTCCGTGGCGTTGCCTCGGCAGAAACGACCGTGCGCGCCCACATGGTGGTCGAACTCCAGTCCCACCAGCCGCTCGAAATCGAGCCGCAGAGACCCACCTCCCTTTTTCGTCATCATCTTTTTCCAGGGCGGCCCCACGATGGTGGTCAGTTTGAATCCGGCAAGCCGCATCATGATCTTGGCCGGCCAGGTGCAAAAGCTGTAGTCCCGGTGATGCTGCAAGCTGTCGGAAGTGAACAGGATACCGCCGTGACGTTTCAAAAGAATGGCGCATTCCGGTAATTTGGTTTCCTGAAATACGAACAACTCGGCGTCGTCCACCGGTAATTCGACACCTTCCTCCAATACATGCGTCGCTTGCGGTTCCGGATAAGTTTGCGCCGTCGATTGCCGCCAGAACTCGGCGCCGTAACGGTCGACGTAGTAAGGATCGTCCCGGCCGTGAAAGTCGCCCAGCCGGATGACATGCTTAACGGTGCCCAGCGCATCCAGCGCCGCCTCGCCCTCGGGCGATAGCCTAATGGAACTGATGACCGTCAGCTCCTGTCCCTGGCGCAGAATGAACATATTGCGATTGATCAATACGCCTGGCGCAAAAGGCACCGACCCGTGCACCATGAAAATATCCTCGAAGAGTTCTTCAATATCGTCATGGGCGGTCGCCGCGGGAAAATCTTTTTGTCCGGCCGTCAAATCCGTAACCTCCGCCTACCGGGATGAAACCGATTTCAACGTTACCGAATAACAGTGGTTTCGTGAAGACGTTTGGTCGAGGCTATAATTCGAAAATTATGAACAGACATATCCCCCAATTGAAATTCCGCTCACGCACTTCTCACGCCCTTTTTATAAGACGTGATTTTACCGTGACGGCTTCGTTTGCAATGAATTGATCACCGGACGTCCGGTAATTCAATTCAATAACTCTCAATCCATAAGGGGACTATTTATGAAAATTAGTAAATTTGTGTTGCCCGTAGTCTGGGCGGCAGGTGCTCTCTTCGCATTTTCTCACAACCTGTCGCAGGCGGCGGAACCGCCCTTTGGCGGGCCGAAAAGCGCTGCTTTTGCCAAAAAACTGTGGGCCGCTATGGAAAAAGCCGATCTCGTCGGCAAAAATCAAATTCGCGTCAAACCTTACGAAGGAACCGAACCTCATGGTTTCGTCCTGGAATCCCTCGATGCCAGAGTGGTCATCGATGGACGAAAAGGCCGTTTGGTCATCAAACGCAATTACGGCCCCAAGGGTGTGGGCGTCGAGGCAGTGGAGGAAAACCGGGCCAAGCATCTGTCCGCTGTCACGGTGATGTTCAAGCGGGAAAAAGGCTACGACCCGGATAACCTCGATTGGTTTTGGGCCAAGTATAAAAAAGACGGCTCGATCGACAAAAACCCGAAGGGCGCCATGCTGGTCGGCCGCGTCGCCAAGGGTATGGAAACCGGCTGCATTGCCTGCCACAAGGGCGCGCCCGGTGAAGATATGGTTTTCGTGTTTGACGACTGATTTTTGCAGATTTGTAATTTTAAATTAAGAAAGCGCTCATTGTTTCGGGCGCTTTTTTAATTGATTGCCCCTTCAATTCCCAGGGTTTCGGCCAGTTCATAGAACAGTTTTTCCACCGCTTCTCCCAATAGGACTTGCCCGGCCTCCCCCAGATGCAACGTTAATTTTCGGCCGGTCAGTTCGAGATGGCTTTTTGGCAAAATTCCCGGCACGCCGCCGGACAGGGTATGGGCCAGCCGGAGCGCCAACCCCAGGATGGCGGCGAAATGCTGGTCGTTCTCATCCAGCAGATTACGGACCTGTTTGACTTCGTACTGTTTGCGCTTGCCGTTGTAGCGGACGAATACCGAGAGGGCGAGCAGGATACGGTCCCGGTGCGACACACCGGCTATGGGCAATCTCAAAATGCGGATGAAAGCGTGCAAAGCGCGGTAGTCGGGATGTTCGGTCCAGCCGATATCGCTGAGCAGCGCCGTCGCATGGCAGACCCGGTGGTCCGCCGGCGTCGCTCCGGGAAAAAGGGGCGCCACCCAATCGACGATTTCCGATCCATGAACTGAAAATCGTCCGCTTCTTTTGGCGAAGCCTTCGCAGGCGCTGATCAGCGGGTCCTGCTTTTTCATTTTCTCCGGCAACATTTCGAAAAACTGGCCTTCACGGAGTCCATAGCCGGAAAAAACCACTTCCTTTGGATTCGCCCTTTTAATCAGCCGGTTCATAACCAGCGCGGCATAAGGCAGCGTGTCGGCGCGGCGGCGGGCGACCCCCGACATGGTTTCCAGAGACCGCGGACTGAGGCCGGAAATCACTTTGGTCAGTTCACGGGCCGCCTTGCCCTCGACCGTGAAATTGTCGAGAACGTGCAGCGGGTACTTATTCTGTTCAATGTAGATGCGCGCCAGGGCCCGCCAGGCGCCGCCGACGGCGTACAGGGTGCGGTCCTCGATGTCCGCCAGCCAATCCAGTTTTTTAAGATGACGATCGACCAGCGATTTGGCTTTCGTTGTACTCTTGCCCGAATCCTCCGATACCCGCAAATGCCCCAACGGCACGGTCGCGTTGGCGCCGAAGTCTCCACGATCCAAAGCCACCAGATCGAGGCTACCGCCGCCCAGGTCACCGAACAAGCCGTCGGCATCGGGCGAGCCGCCCAAAATACCCGTAGCGCCAAGACACGCCTCGGCGGTACCGTCTAAAATCTGCACCGGATACCCGAACCGGCTTTCGACTTCCTTGGCGAATTGCTCGCCGTCTTCGGCTTCCCGCACCGCTGCGGTGGCCAGCATGACAAAGCTCTCGACCTGCATTTCCCTGGCCAGGCTGGTGAAGCGCTTTAGCGACCTGAACGCCAGTTCGACGCCCTTGGGATTGAGTTTGCCGAATTTACCCAAGCCTTTGCCAAGTCGGCAGGACACCCTTTCGTTGAACACCGGTACGGGCAGCCGGGCCGGTGCGTCAAACACCACCAAGCGGACGGTGTTGGAGCCGATATCGACGATACCGATGCGCCCGTTGGAAGGCAGCGCATCGGCGTCGGCTTCGACGATGCGGGCAACGAAGGGAGAAATTTTTTCGTCCATTACCAGGTAACAGTCTGCCAGTCCATTTGGTTAAATCAAATACGGCTAAATTTCATATTGGGATGACACCAGTTTCGGCATTTCCGGTCGATGGGTTTCCAAGGCACTGCCGCGCCCGGAAAGACTTGGATTGGTCATAAAGTAGGTATGGGCGCTGAAACTGTCCTTGTCACAGGTCAAACGGGAATAACTGCCGTCACTGTTCATCTGCCAACTCTGCACCACATCCATCAGATTGGCGACCATGACCTGCTCCATGAGTTGCTGGTGGACGGTCTGGTTGTCAACGGGCACCATGACCTCCACCCGCCAATTAAGATTCCTGGGCATCCAATCGGCCGACGAGAAGAAAACCTTGGCTTCCGGTGACGGCAAATCGTGGCCACCGCCGAAAACGATGATCCGCGAATGTTCAAGAAAACGGCCGATGATACTTTTGACCCTGATGTTTTCCGATATTCCGGGTACGCCCGGGCGCAGGCAGCATATGCCGCGTATCACCAAGTCGATCTGTACGCCGGCGGCCGAGGCGTCATACAGTGCATCGATAATATTCGGATCGACCAGAGAATTCAGTTTTACCCAGATGGTGGCCGGACGGCCCGCCTTGGCATGTTCGATTTCGTCACCGATCAGTGCCATCAGCCTGTCACGCAGCGTGAGCGGCGAAATCGCCAGCTTTTCCAGATTCTTGGGTTCCGTATAACCGGTCATAAAATTGAATACCTGCGCCGCGTCACGGCAAAGTGCCGGATCGCAGGTAAAGTAGGATAGATCGGTATAAATCTTCGCCGTTACCGGATGGTAATTTCCCGTTCCGAAATGGGCATAAGACCGCAGCTTGGTGCCTTCCCGCCGCACCACAAGACTTATCTTGGCATGGGTCTTTTTATCGATGAAACCAAACACCACGTTGGCGCCGGCCCGTTCCAGATCGCGCGCCCACTTGATGTTGGCCTCCTCGTCGAACCGGGCTTTCAATTCGACCATGGCCGTTACCGATTTACCGGCTTCGGCGGCCTCGATCAGCGCGGCCACGGTGGGGGAATCGTTGCTGGTCCGGTAAAGCGTCTGCTTGACCGCCACCACATTGGGATCCCGCGCCGCCTGGCGGATAAACTGGACAACGACATCAAAACTCTCATAGGGGTGATGAACGACGAAATCCTTTTTGCGGATGGCTTCGAAGCAATCGCCGCCGAGTTCCCGGACCCGCTCGGGGAAGCGGGCGTTAAAGGGCGCAAATTTCAAATCCGGCCGATCGAGGTCAAAAAATTCCCCAGTGTCCGATAGTCCCAGCAATCCGTCGTGGCGAACAATGTCTTTGGGATCGACGCCGATTTCCTCCACCAGCATCTGACACAGACTTTCCGAAATATCATGGTTTACCGACAATCGGATGATCGAGCCGTGAATGCGTTGCTTGAGCGCCGACTGGAATGTCCGCATCAAGTCTTCGGCTTCTTCGTCGATCTCCATCTCGGTATCGCGGATTATCCTAAACCAAGCGGCCTGTTCGATTTCGAAGTCAGGAAATAATTTATGCAGGAACAGACTGATAATATTTTCCTGGGCAATCAGACGGACGCCCTCCCCTTCATTGTTGGACGGCAGGGTGACGAAACGAACCAACATTTGCGGCAGGGGGATTAACGCCCTGAGGTTTTGGCCATCGGAAAACCGCTTGATCTGAAGCACCATGGAAAATCCCAAGTTGGGGATAAATGGAAACGGATGGGCCGGATCAATGGCCAAGGGCGTCAAAATGGGGAACACCTGGTCGGAAAAATATTCTTCCAGCCAGGATTCTTCACCGGGTTTCAATTCATCGGCATCGACGATTTTTATATCGGCTGCGGACAATTCCTTTTTCAGTTGCCGCCAGCAACTTTGCTGATCTGACATAATATCAGTCGCCCGTTCCCGGATTGCCTCCATTTGCCGCACCGGGGTCAGCCCGTCTTCGCTTTTAGAGGTGACGCCCGCGTCGACATGCCCCTTCAGACCAGCCAGCCTGACCATATAAAATTCGTCCAGATTGGACGCGGAAATGGAAAGGAAATTGAGCCTTTCCAACAGCGGATGTCCGGTGTTGGCCGCTTCCTCCAACACGCGCGCATTGAACGCCAACCAGGACAATTCCCTGTTAAGGAATCGATCCCGGGAACTTCTGTCCAAGGCTGCAATTATATTTTCCGCCGGTTTGTTCATAATCATTTCCAAATAAGGAAATCTATCAAAAAAGTTATGTAATATTATCTAAGTCGTGGATAAATAGCGCCAATTGGATATTAGTACAAATGACATTATGGATCACGCATGTGTCTGGACTTAATCGTTTCCTTCACTATTTTAAGACCCTATGAAAATCTTGTACCTCCTGAGGCATGCAAAATCGGAATGGGATGACCCGGAACTGGACGATTTTGATCGCCCTCTCAATAAACGGGGACACCGCAATGCCGGACGCATGGCCACTTATTTGCAGGAAAACAACATTCATCCCGACCTAATTCTTTGTTCCGCGGCCAAGCGGGCGGTGGAAACCTGCGGATATTTTGTCAAAGACGGCTACTCCGTTCAGTACGAAGACAATTTGTATTTGGCTAGTTCCGACACTTTGGCCGACTTCATCCATCGCGTGGATGACCGGTACAATTCGGCAATGGTGGTCGCCCATAATCCGGGTTTGGAGGAATTTACCTTGAAATATGGCCGCGACGGCAACCCCGAGCTATGGCAGCAGGTAAACTTTAAATACCCGACGGCGGCAATCGCGCAATTGGAGATCGAGTCACCAAATTGGTCCGGCTTTACCGAATCGAATACGCGCTTGATAAATTTCGTCCGGCCAAAAGACCTTTCCGAAGATAAAATGGCTGATAGCTCGGTATAGTTGACAGCTTGCTTCTAATTTTTTGTCCTACCTAGTATATTAAGGAATGGAATCATTTTATTTGACGATCAAATAAATAGATCGACCATAATTAGAATTTGATACCGGGATATGGATAAAAACCATCCAAATCGAAATAAAACCGGATCGGGCGCCAAAAAAGTCGGCGGCAAAGGCCGACCGGGTAAAAGTGGTCGTTCCCGCGCATCGGCTCGCTCGAATGACCGTGCGAAAGCTGAAAAAAACGCGGCCAATGGTATCAATCACTGGCGTTGGGAAACGGATGCAGGCGGCGCGCTGACCGCCTTATCAGACAATTTTGAGAAACTCACCGATTGTGATCCCGAAATTTTTTTGGGACGAACCTTCGAAGAAATAACTGCTTCCATTTTTGACGCCGGCGCCGCAAGCGCAAATCAGATCAATCGATATAAAAACCGTGTTCAGAAGAAACAAGGCTTCCGTAACGTCGAGCTGCCGATAAATACGTTGGAAAACGGAATTTTATCTATTCGTATCAGTGGCATTCCCGCTTTCGGCAATCGCCACAAATATTTGGGCTACACCGGCACCGGCTTGGACGTCACCAAAGAATTCGAAAAACAGGCGAAAGTCACCGCCACCTACCTTCCCTTGTTGGATATCCTGCAGGGACTGGGAAACGGATTTGCACTGGCCGACAAACGGGGCAGATTGCTGACCTGCAACGACAGTTTCAAAGACCTGTTTAAATCAAAACCGGATCTGGTGAAACCGGGGGCTTCGCTTTTTGCCCTGTCCGGACATTTAAGGACAAGGATTATAAGCGCCGATCCGGATACCAAGGGAAACCTGTTTGAAGCCGGAAGACACAAGGACAGGCGAAAAAAAGGCGTGTCCCGGAGACGTAAAAAAAACATTGAACGGGAAATTCAATTTTTCGATGGTAGTTGGGCACAGATCTCTTCCCGTTTAATGGAAGCCGAACTTACCGCAATCACCGTAACCGATATCAGCCGCGTCAAGCTGAACGAAATCGATGCCCTGCGCGACGCCCAAAGAAACGCTCAAATGGCGGTGGCGATATCGGCGATGGATTCGGGGGTGATTATCACCAATCCGAATTTACCCAATAATCCCGTTGTCTTTATGAACTCTGCTTTTGTACCGCCGAAAGGCCGGAAGCAGGAACAAATTCTAGGTGAATCCTTTAAATCTATTTTCCAAAAACCCGAGCACAAAATTATTTTTGACAAGTTAAATCGGGGAATGAATAGCAAGGAAACGACGAGTGTCACCTTGGGAAACCACGATCAAACGGATGACGGGCGTTGGTTCGATTTCCGGTTAAACCCGGTCTTGGGCGAAGATGACCGGGTCAGTTATTTCCTCGGTATTCAAACGGATATAACAGCGCAAAAAAATTCCGAATTCGATATCGACAAACGTATGCGCCACCAATCCGCGGTCGCCGAACTGGGTCAGCGCGCCCTCATGGCGGCGGACCTGGATAATTTATTTGACGACGCGGTCAGACTGATCGCCCATACCTTGAAAGTCGCTTTTGTCGATGTGCGCGAACTTCTGCCCGGGGAAAAGGAATTCATCATCAGATCGGGAGTAGGTTGGAAACCCGGAGTGGTTGGTAAATTTCGTTCACGCCTTACCAAAAATTCCTTTATCGACAAAATCCTGAAAACCGGAAAAACCAACCATATCATCCGCACGCCTAAACAGGTCAAACGGATGAAAGGAATAAGGGGTGAAGAAGGCATTCTGCATAGTGTCGCTGCTCCGATCCTTGGCCGCGATCACCCTTTCGGGATATTGGAAATTCATACCAAGGAAGTCCGGGATTATTCTCTCGATGACATCAGCTTCATAGAATCAGTCGCTTATGTCCTCGGAGTGGCTGTCGAACGAACCGAGGCGGAAGAAGCCATTCGGGAAAGCGAGTACCGGTTTGAACTGGCCGTCAAAGGCTCGAACGACGGCATATGGGATTTGGAATTGGCAACCGATAAATTGTATTTGTCGGCTCGCTGGAAATCCATGCTCGGCTTGAATGAAGAAATGATGGAGGACCGGTTCGAAGCCTGGCTTGATCGCATTCACGATGAAGACAAGGATATCTTCCGGGTTGCGCTGGACAATCACCTTAACAATGAATCGACTTATTTCTCCTGCGAGCACCGGTTGCTCCACCATGACGGCTCCTATCGATGGATGCTGGCCCGCGGCCTGGCCGTACGCGATACTAGTGGCGAAGCGATCCGCATTGCAGGCTCGCTCAGCGACATTACCGAAAACAAGCGGGCCCAGCACCAGCTGCTCAAGGACGCTCTTCACGACACGTTGACCGGCTTGCCCAACCGCGCCCTGTTCACCGACCGTTTGACGCAGTCAATATCTAGAACCGCACGTAACGCGCGGGAGCTGTTCGCGGTGTTATTCCTCGATTTCGACCGCTTCAAATTAATCAATGACAGTCTGGGCCATTCTTTTGGTGATCAGATTCTGATCGAGATCGGTCACCGTCTTAAGGAATGCACCCGTGGGGTCGATACGGTGGCGCGCTTGGGCGGCGATGAATTCGCCATTCTATTGACCGACTTGGACGCCGAAGAGACCGCCGAAGAGATCGCCCGCCGTATAAATAAATCCCTCGCCGAGCCTTTTCTTATCGCCGACCGGAAGATCGTCTCCAACGCCAGCATAGGTATCGCCTTTAGTTCACTGGGCTACGGCCACCCCGAGGAAATGATCCGCGACGCCGACATCGCCATGTATCAAGCGAAAAGTGAGGGCCGGGCGCGGCATATCGTGTTTGAGAAAGGCATGCATGTTAGAGCCGTATCCAAGCTCGAATTGGAAACGGATTTAAGGCGGGCGATAGAAAACGAAGAATTTTTCATGGTTTACCAGCCGGTTGTCGATGCTGATACTGAAAAGCTATCGGGCTTTGAGGCCTTAATTCGCTGGCGACATCCCACCAACGGTCAAGTTCCACCGGGCGATTTTATTCCCATCGCCGAGGAAACCAAATTGATCATCCCAATTGGGAAATGGGTCCTGCAAGATGCCTGCCGCCAGATGCGCAAGTGGGTGAAGCGGCATCCGAAAAGCGATCTAACGGTCAGCGTCAACATATCGCCGGAGCAGTTCAGCGACCCCGATCTTATTCAGGATATAGAGGATATTCTCGCTGAAACCCAACTTGATGGTCGCCACCTCAAGGTCGAAATCACCGAGAGCGCGATTATGGAAAATCCTCACGAGGTCACCAATCGCCTGCTGCAGTTGCGTAAAATGGGCGTAAAGCTCCATGTCGACGATTTCGGTACCGGCTACTCCTCCCTCAGCCACCTTCACCGCTTTCCCATTGACGCGTTGAAAGTCGACCGGTCGTTTGTCATATCTATGGGCGAATCCCAGGAAAACCATTATTGCCCTGGCTCACAATTTAAAACTAAGCACCGTGGCGGAAGGCGTTGAGACCCGGGAGGACCTCGAACAACTGAGAAAACTAGGTTGCGATTTCGCGCAAGGCTATTACTTCTCGAAACCGATGGTCGTTTCCAAAGCGTCGGCCTACATTTCTAAAAATCAAAAAAAACGACCATCCAAAAGAACCTAGTTTTCTTCTAGGACTCGGCGGACCAATGGTAAGGTGATGTTGCGCTTGGCCACCAGTGCCTTTTGGTCGATGGTCGCCACGGTCCGCCGGGCCGCATCCAGCGACCGTTCCATGCGAACCGCTAAATAATCGACGACTCCTTCCTCGACACGGAGTTGACGGTCGGAAAACAGCTTGGCCAGAACGGCCCGGATCAAATTATCGTCAGGTAGGCCGATCTCGATTGCCGGCGCCGCTTTCAGGCGTGATTCCAAATCGGCGAGCTCGATATTCCACAATCCCGGCGGCCGGGTCGCCGTCAGCAGGATATGGCCGCCGGCGGAGGAAAGAGCGTTGTACAGATGGAATAATGATTCCTCGTCCAATTCGCTGTCGGCGTCTTCAAAAACGCAATTGTTTACCGACGAGAGAAGCCGGGGCAATCCGGCATCCTCGACCAATGCCGGCGTCAGCGGCACGGCGCCAGAACTCGCCATGAACACATGGGCTAGATGGGTTTTACCGCAACCCGGCGGACCGTATATCACCAGAGCCGGCGCCGGCCAATCGGGCCATTTATCCAGCCACGTGACCGCCTCTGAATTGCATGGTGCGATTAGAAAATCTTCACCGCCCAACGACGGCCGGTGTTCGAATTCCAAAGGGAGCTGTTCGGATGAATTCAAGAGGAATCGTCGCCTCCGGAATAAAGCGGGCTATCCAGATATTGTGAAAGAAAAAACCGCACCAGAACACCGATCGTGGCCGCCACGGGCACAGCCAGCAGCACGCCCGTGAAACCGAATGTTGCGCCACCGACCATCAGCGCAAAAATCACCCACACGGCATGCAATCCGACTTTGTCACCCACCAATTTGGGCGTCAGGAACATCGATTCGATGCCTTGACCCAATCCGAAAACGACCAACACCAAAACGACTTCAACAATATTCCCGAACTGGAAAACGGCGATGGCGACCGCCGTTACCATCCCCACCAGCATGCCGAAATAGGGAATGAATGAGATCAGACCGGTCGCAACGCCAACCAGCAGACCGAAATCCAAGCCGACGACGGTCAGGCCGATACCGTAAAACACCGCCAGAAAAAGACAGACCGTCCCCTGCCCTCTGACAAATCCGGCAATGGTTACGTCGATATCTTTCATTACCGACCGAATCGCCGACGCCGATTGACGCGGCAGCCAACTGTCAATTTTGGCGATAATCCTGTCCCAATCCCTCAGCAGATAAAAACTGACGATGGGCGTGACCAAAATAAGAGACACCGCGTTGAACAAGGCCAAACCGCCTTGCCAGAGTCCTGCCAGAAGGTTCACCAGCCATTTAACCGCCGTCGTGCCAAACGACTTTGACGCGTTGCGCAGTTCTTCAATCTTCTCAGCCGAAATCCGTGATTCGAGTTTCTCCTGAACCGGCGCGAGCCAACTTGTCGCGGCTTCAATCAAGTCAGGAACCTTATGGAAAAACCCGACAACCTGATTCTGCAGCAATGGTACGATAAGGATAAACATCGCCACCACGATAGAGAAAAAACATACGGTAATAATGGTCGTGGCGATCAGGCGGGAACAGCCCCACTCCTCCAGTTTATCGGCAAGGGGATCGACGAAATACGCAACGGCCATGCCGGCGATAAAGGGCAACAAAACGTCACTGACAAAAAAAATGATGGCGGCCGCACCGGCAAATACGGCCAACCAGATCCAGACTTGCCGCTCCCGGCTCATTCACCGGGTTCCATGGCGACAGCCCTGCGTCCCCAGATAATCACGTAGCTGGCGCCCGACCAAATGGTGGTTCCGACGACCGCAATAAACAGCGAATAGAGAATAATTCCGTCTTCGATGCCAAATCCCATCATTCCCAGAACCACCGCCGCGTACACGAACTGGGCCGTGGTATTGATCTTGCTGGACATAAGCGGCTGCATCACCAAATTCTGATAAAGCAACTGATATAGAAAAGCACCGCAAAGAATGAGGGCGTCTCTGAACACGACCATGATAACCAGCCAGGATTCGATATACCCGGCCTGCCCCAAAGTGACGAACACGCCTACCAGCAGAGCTTTGTCGGCGAGCGGGTCGAGAAAACCGCCCAATTCGGTTTCCAGATTGAATTTCTTGGCGATAAATCCGTCGAGGGCGTCGCTGATACCGGCAGCAACGAAGACCCAAAAAGCGGCCAGCATTTCACCGTTCATAATCAGCCACACCATGATCGGCACGCAGATTATACGCGCCAAACTGATCAAATTTGGAATATTCAGGCGTACTTCTTCTTTACTCAACGACTACCCTTCCCCCGTTGTTAAATTCGCTATTTAACCCTCGTTGCCCTTTTTTGAGCCTGCATCAAGCGTAAAACCCAATTTCCCTCTTCCTCCACCAGGGATATATCAGCCTGAGCCAAGGCCAAGGTCAACTGATTTGGGTCCCCAATATAATGAACGTTAAGGCGCACCTCGTTGCGCGACAGCAGCACCAGGTCCGCCCGGCTGATAACGGCCACCTTGGCAAGCCGATTTTTTGCTTCCACCCAATCTTTCAAACTGGCAATGGGCAAAGTGGCCGCCAGCACCGCAACCTGTTCGAATTGCAGGAGATTGTCGGTCTTCCATTGATCCTCGATGCGATGAGCAATATCAGTGGCGCCCCGCAGCAGCAGGTCGTCGATTCCTTCACCGGATTGCGTAACAATATCGGCGCTAACGGCTCGCTTCTTTTCGCCAAGACCATACCGGTCCACCGTCATTCGAAGCCCGGGCAGGCCCTTCGCCGTCGACACCAGTGCCCCTTGAGCCACCATGACCGTGGAGACGCCGTAACGTTTGGCAATCGCTTTCAATCGCTGTTCATCCCCCTTGACGGCAAGCTCGGCGCCGATCAGGGAAATATCAGTCAAATCACCCTTGGCGAAAACCAAAGGAACCAATCCTTCGAATTTCAAGCGGTCACTCCAAGCCGACCGCCATGGGTTCGGTTCATCCCACAAGGAAACCGCCCCTGCTACTTGATAAACCGGCAACATTAAGACCGGCTTGCTGCGGGTTTCCGCAAATTCGATCTCAAAATCCCTTAAAAGTCCGCGTATTTCGTTAGCTTTAAATCGATAGGTTAAATCGGCTAAATAGCGCACCGCTGAGTTCTTCTCGTTGGCAACGGCAAAATCCTGGACATATCCGGAAATCTCCTCACCAGTTAATTTTGGTAAACGCTGATGGTCCCGTCTCAGGGTCAAAATTCTGAGAAGCTTGTTGAACGCTAGTCTTTCTCCTTCAGCCAAGGCCTGCTTACGGGCAATCGAAGCATTTCCTGCCGTTTTGTCGACATGAATATCGACGATGGTGAAGACGCTGTCGGCTTGGATACGGGTGGATTGGGCCGAGGCGATTCGTGGAATCTGGGTGATCAGCAGAAGCGCAGCTATCAGCGCAACGACGGTATGACGAACGATCGCGTTCGGCAGGCTCTCCCGGACAAAGCCAGCCATGCCGCCAATTAGATGTATATCCAGTCGCCACACTGGAGTTTCGTTGTTCACGATCATTGCAAACCGCCCCGGATCGAGTATGTTCTTGCCGTTTATAATTCTAATTTAGCGGCAAATATGGTCCGGTCAATCGGGGGACAATAGGATTTCAAACGCCAATACAAATGATCCTGATAATAAGGGGCTTTCCTATAAGGATGCGGGGGTCGACATAGACGCCGGAGACGCCCTGGTCGAGACCATCAAACCGCTGGCGAAATCAACGGATCGGCCCGGTGTGACCGGCGGTTTAGGCGGCTTTGGCGGCCTTTTCGATCTTAAGGCAGCGGGCTTCGACGATCCGGTGTTGATTGCCGCCACCGACGGCGTCGGCACCAAGCTGAAAATTGCCCACGTAGCAGAAAGCCACGAGACAGTGGGGATCGATCTGGTCGCCATGTGCGTCAACGATATTGTCGTTCAAGGAGCCGAACCTCTTTTCTTTCTGGATTATTTCGCCACCGGCAAGCTGGAAAGCCACGTTGCCGCCAATGTGGTCAAAGGTATCGCCGAAGGCTGCCGCCGAGCGGGTTGCGCCCTGATCGGCGGCGAAACGGCAGAGATGCCGGGCATGTACGCCCCGGGCGACTATGACCTGGCCGGTTTCAGCATCGGTGCCGCCGAGAGAGGCACACTGTTGCCGCAGCAAAATATCGAGACCCGCGACGTTATCCTGGGATTGGCGTCAAACGGTCTGCATTCCAACGGCTTTTCTTTGGTTCGGCACGTCGTCGACCGGCAAGGCTTCGATTTGAATTCGCGGGCACCGTTCGACCCGGAACGAACTTTGGGTCATGCTTTGCTCGACCCTACCCGCATTTATGTTAAAAGCTGCCTGGCGGCGATCAGGCGCGGCGGCGTCAAAGCACTGGCCCATATCACCGGCGGCGGCCTGATCGAAAACGTCCCGCGGATTTTACCGGCTGGTTTGGGCGCCGATATCTACGCCAGGTCGTGGGACTTGCCCCCTGTATTCACTTGGCTTTCGAAAACCGGCGGTGTGGCGGCATCGGAAATGGCCCGCACCTTCAACTGCGGTATCGGTATGGTGGTGGTTGCCTCGCCGGACGACGCCGCGAATGTTGCCGACGTCCTGCGGGAACATGGCGAAACGGTAACCCCCATTGGCGAAGTGGTCAGCCGCGAAGAAGACGAAACGCCGGTCAATATCGTCGGCGCGGTAGAGGCCTGGCGCTGATGAAGGTCGGCGTTTTGATTTCGGGCCGGGGCAGCAACCTGCAGTCCCTCATCGACGCCCAGCAGGCGGGCGGTTTTCCGGCCCAGATCGTCACCGTCATTTCAAATGTTCCGGACGTCTTAGGCCTGGAACGCGCCGCCCAGGCAGGAATCGCCACCCAGGTGATCGACCACAAAGACTACACCGACCGGGAATCTTTTGAGGACGCCCTTCACCTGGCTCTGGTTGCCGCAGACATAGAACTCATTTGCCTGGCCGGGTTCATGCGGATATTAACCGATAGCTTTGTTGGCAAATGGCGGGATCACCTGATCAATATCCATCCATCTCTTTTGCCCTCATTCAAAGGTCTGCATACCCATGAAAGGGCGTTGGAGGAAGGGGTGCGGTTTTCCGGCTGCACCATCCATTTCGTTCGCCCGGCGATGGATGACGGGCCGATCATCATCCAGGCGGCCGTTCCCATTCTCGACGGCGATACGCCGGATACGCTGGCGGCGCGGGTCCTGGAGCAGGAGCACCTGATTTACCCGCAAGCCGTCCGAATGATTGCCGAGGGCCGGGTTGAAGTAATTGGAAAAAGGGTCAAAATAAATGACGCCGGCCAACCGGCCGGCGCCATCATAAATCCGTCTATATAAAACTATTTAGCCCGCGATCTCGATCTGAGCGAAGAAATAGGATATTTCCCAAGCCGCCGTGTCCGGTGCGTCGGAACCGTGCACCGAGTTCGCCTCGATACTTTCGGCAAAATCCTTGCGGATCGTGCCTTCATCGGCGTTGGCTGGATTGGTTGCCCCCATGACTTCCCGGTTTTTGGCGATAGCGTCCTCGCCCTCTAGGACTTGGGCGACAACCGGACCGGATATCATGAAGTTGCAGAGATCGTCGAAAAAAGCCCGTTCATTGTGGACGGCGTAAAATCCTTGGGCTTGTTCGAGGGTTAATTGAATGCGCTTTTGCGCGACGATATGAAGTCCCGCATCTTCGAAACGGGCGTTAATTTGTCCGGTCAAATTGCGGCGGGTCGCATCGGGTTTGATTATGGATAAAGTCCGTTCGATGGCCATGGCCTCGAACCTCGTCTGTTATTTAAGGGATCGTTCTTGTTTTCGGCGCGAACCGAATTTCATCCGGGCAAATCCCGGAAAACCGCCGCCTTATATACGGATCACCGGAAACTGGCAACCTATTCTTTGCCGATTTTAATGATTGAAAATTGCGCTTTCTCTCGGCTCGCCCATACCTTTCCCAATCCCAAGGGCCATGCTATCACCGGCCACCATGCTTCACATAAACGACATTACCTTCCGGATCGGCGCACGTATCCTGTTCGAACAGGCGACGGTGGCCATTTCCGACGGGCAAAAAATCGGTTTGGTGGGCCGCAACGGATCCGGCAAGACGACCTTGTTCCGATTGATTCTCGGCGAACTTTCACCGGATGCCGGCGCTATTTCCGTTTCACGGCGGGCCAAGCTGGGCACCGTCGCCCAGGAAGCGCCCAGTGGTCCGCAGTCACTCGTCGAAACCGTTTTGGCGGCCGACCAGGAACGCAGCGATTTGCTGGCCGAGGCCGAAACCGCCACCGATCCCCATCGTATTGCCGACATACATACAAGGCTGGCCGATATCAGGGCGGAAAGCGCGCCATCCCGGGCCGCCGCCATATTGGCCGGTCTCGGTTTCGATGATGAAGCCCAGCAAAGGCCTTGCAGCGATTTCTCCGGCGGCTGGCGCATGCGGGTCGCCCTGGCGGCGACGTTGTTCTCCGAACCGGACATCCTGCTCCTCGATGAGCCGACCAACCACCTTGATCTCGAGGCCGTTCTATGGCTGGAAAACTTTCTCGGCAAATGGTCCGGTACGCTGATTATCATCAGTCACGAGCGGACCCTTCTGAACCGGGCGGTCGATGAAATCGTTCATCTGGAGAAGGGCAAACTGAACCGGTATAGCGGCGGCTACGACCGCTTCGAAAGAACCCGCCGGGAAAGGCTGGAGTTGCAGGCCAAGATGCAGACCCGGCAAAAAGCGGAACGGCGGCGCATCCAGGCCTTTGTCGACCGGTTTCGATATAAAGCGACCAAGGCGCGCCAGGCGCAAAGCCGGTTGAAGATGCTGGAAAAAATGGAGCCCATCGCCAGCGTGGTCGAGGAGAAAACCATTTCCTTCGAATTCCCCAATCCGCCGCCCCTGTCGCCGCCCTTGGTGGCACTAAAAGAATGTGCTGTCGGTTACGAACCCGGCGTTCACGTATTGAAGGACTTGGACCTGCGGATCGATATGGACGACCGCATCGCGCTGATCGGCGCCAACGGCAACGGCAAGTCCACCATGATCAAACTGCTGGCCGACCGGCTGAAACCGGAGATCGGCAAACTGGTTAAGTCGAAGAAACTGGAAATCGGATATTTTGCTCAGCACCAGACGGACGAACTCACGCCTGGGCAATCGCCCTTCGACCACTTAAACGCCCTTCTCCCTATGGAACCGGAGACCCGTCTGCGGGCCCATCTGGGACGATTTGGGTTTTCCCAGGAAAAGGCCAATACCAAAGTCGCCAATCTGTCAGGCGGGGAGAAAGCGCGGCTGCTATTCGCCCTGATGAGCCTTGGCAACCCTCACATCATGCTGCTGGATGAGCCGACCAACCATCTCGACGTGGACGCCCGCGAAGCTCTGGTGGAGGCGCTCAACGCATATGAAGGCGCCGTTATCCTGGTCAGTCACGATCCGCATTTGATCAATCTGGTGGCCGACCGTTTGTGGTTGGTGGAGGGCGGCACGTGTCAGGTCTTCGAGGGCGATCTCGGCGACTACGAGCGCCGGCTGCTGGCTGAACGAAAAACCAAAAAGCCGAACGGTATCGGTAATGAGCAGTCAGCGCCGGGCAAATCCGAGAATAAGAAGGATCAGCGGCGCGCACGGGCCGAGGAACGGGCCAGGACGGCGCATTTGCGTAAACAGGTCAAAGAATCTGAAAAGCTGATGGAAAGATTGTCTGCGAAGATCAAAAAGGCGGAAAAGAAGTTGTCCGACCCCGAGACTTACAGCGGTCCCGCCGAGACCATTGCCGGAACGCAAAAGGAGCTCGGCCGCTTCAAGCAGGACCTCGCCCAGGCAGAAGCTTCATGGCTCGAAGCCCATGACGCTTTGGAATCAATAGATAATCGACAAGGAGACGCTTGATTCCCAAACCCCTCCCCGCTAGGTTAATTTAATTATAATTTGCAACTTTACGGGGACTACAGATGTCGAATAAACCTCCTTTCAGAGCAGACCATGTGGGCAGCCTTTTGCGGCCGGAAGACCTGATTCAATCGGCCCGGGATTTCAAAGGCGGCATGATCGACATCAACACGTTCACCGAACATCAGGACAAAGCCATCGATACCGCCATCGAACTGCAGGAAAGTCTGGGGCTAAAAGCCGTCACCGACGGTGAATTCCGCCGCCGCGGCTGGTCCGCCGGTTTCATTGACGCGGTGGAAGGTTACGATTTGCGCCACGGTAACCTGACATTCAAAAACGAAGATGGCGTGGTAGGCGCCGATCTGTCGCCCTACGCCAAACAGAAGTTGCGCCGCACCAAAGCCGTTGTCGCCGACGATTTCCGCTATATTAAAGATCATGTAAAAGAGACCCCGAAGATCACCATCCCCTCACCGCCGGTCATGCATTACTTCTTGGGGCCGGACACCATCGAGGGCGGCCCCTATGATGAGGTCGAGGATTATTTCGCCGATCTGATAAATATCTACCGGGACGAAGTGGAGGCTTTGGCCGGGCTCGGCTGCACCTATCTGCAATTGGACGATACGGCCATGCCCTGTAACTGTGACGAAACGGCGCGCAAATTTGTCGTCGACAGGGGCGAAAACCCTGAACAATTGACCAAACGTTACGCCGATCTCATCAATGCGGCCATTTCCGACCGACCCGACAACATGACCGTGACCATGCATCTCTGCCGGGGCAACATGAAGGGAAATTGGATGGCTTCCGGCGGCTATGAGCCGATCGCCGAAGTGCTGTTCAACGAAATTAATGTGGATGCCTTTTTCCTTGAATATGACACAGACCGGGCGGGTGATTTCCAGCCTCTCCGCCATCTGCCTAAAGACAAAAAGGTCGTCCTAGGCCTGATGAGCACCAAGACAGCCGTATTGGAGGAAGTGGATGACCTCAGACGCCGCGTCGACGAGGCGGCCGAATATGCTTCTCACGATCAGCTTTGCCTTTCACCCCAATGCGGATTCTCCAGTGCGCCCGGCAGCGGTCAGGTGGTCACCCAGGACGACCAGAAGAGAAAAATCGCCCGGCTGGTGGAATCCGCCGACGCCATTTGGGACGATGCCTAGACATTCATTGATTGAATAACCGGAAGTCGTTAAGAGTTGTTACTCTTATTCATTCCCCACTGGAGACCGAAACCATGAATGATGCCGGAACGCGTGATGATCGGCTTTCCGGCGTCCTGTCACCCGTGGTAACGCCCTTTAATGATGATTTGTCGCCCGATGCGGACCGGTTGATCCGTCATTGCAAGTGGCTGCTCTCCCAGAACGTCGGACTGGCTGTGTTCGGAACCAACAGCGAGGCCAACTCCCTCTCTGTGGATGAAAAGATCGAGTTATTGGACCGGCTGGTGGAAGCCGGCATCGACCCCGGCCGAATGATGCCCGGCACCGGCTGCTGCGCCCTGTCCGATAGCGTCAAACTCTCACAAAAAGCAGTTGAACTGGGCTGTGGCGGCACTCTGATGCTGCCGCCGTTTTATTACAAAGGCGTCAGCGATGACGGTCTTTATGACAGTTATGCCCGGATCATCGATAAAGTGGGCGATGGGCGGTTGAAAATTTACCTCTACCACATTCCCCAGATGTCGAACGTGCCGATCACCCTTGAACTGATCGAGCGTTTGGTTGCAAACTTTCCCGATACCATTGCGGGCATCAAAGACAGTTCAGGCAATTGGGACAACACCAAAGCCATGCTGGACCGGCAATGGGACGATTTCCGGGTCTTCGCCGGGTCGGAAAGTTTTTTGCTGGCCAACATGCGAAATGGCGGTGCCGGCTGCATCTCGGCGACGGCCAACGTCAACCCGGCGGCCATTTACGGCCTTTTCGACGAGTGGCAAGGAGAGCATGCCGACATCAAACAGAAAAATTTGGATGAGGTACGCGACACGTTTCACCGCTATCCCATGATCCCGGCCCTCAAAGCGGCGGTCGCACACTATGGCGCAGATCCCGCTTGGGCCACAGTCCGACCGCCCCTGGTCGCCTTGACCGAAGAACAGAAAACTTCGCTGGCGGCAGAGCTCAAAGATATTGGCTTCGTCATGCCGGGTCTGAAGAACTGATAACCACCCAACCGGAAAAGAAAATTTATGCCAAATAAAGCCATTTCATATGACAAAACGTCCACCGAACCTTTTTGCTTTCACTACAAATTCCGGTTTTCCCATGCCGACCCGTTTGGCTATGTGTTCTACCCCCGTTATTTCGAATGCTTTCATGCCGCCACCGAGGAATGGTTTACCCATGGGCTGGGTCTGATATTTGCCGATTTGGTGATCGAACAACGGGTGGGCCAACCGACGGTCCATTTGGAATGCCAGTTCATCAAACCTTGCCGGTTAGGCGACGAACTGGAAATCGCCGTTATCTTGGAAAAGCTGGGCAACACCTCTCTGACGCTCCGCTATATCGGTATGGTGGACGGCGATATCAGGGTCCGCGCCTCCGCTGTCCAGGTCTGGATCGACGCCAATACCGGCAAACCGACCCCCTTCGACCCTCTCCTCCGGGAGCGCCTGGAAGACTACCACACCCGCATCATCGCCCCCGACGACGGAATGCCGGAACGGCGGGGATAGCTTCGGCCAGGAGCCGTCATTGAAATTCGGGATATTGGAGACATGTACTTGTTACGTGTCCCCTAGGTATTAAACACCTCCATGTCATACGCGGACTTGATCCGCGTATCCACAAAGCATTGCCGTTAGTAAAATGGATGCGCGGGTCAAGCCCGCGTATGACGGACTGATGGAGCATACCTAAGATAGTTGTTGCGATATACGATACTTTTTATGAATATTAGATATTTTCCCAGTATACTAGTCAATAATGTTCCGTATAATGAACCTGTTTGAATGATTGCAAGTTTAACAGGAGCAAAACCGCGATGGCTAATGGGGATACGGTTCAGAGTGCGAGCCGGGCGATCCGGATTTTAAAGGCGGTGGTCAACGCCGAACAGTCCGACCGCTGGGCCAGACTGGCCGATGTGGCGGCGGCGACCGATCTCAACAAAGGCACCGTCCACCGTTTCCTCAAATCCCTGGAGGGCGAGGGTTGGATCGATCGGGACCCCGATAAACGCCGCTACCGCATCGGGCCCGAACTGATCGCCCTGGCGTCCCTGGCCGCCAGTCACGACCGCTTCCTCGATCAGGGACGCCCCGTCGCCGAAGTTCTGGCCGAGCGCATCGGTGATACGGTCTATCTGGTGCAACGGTCGGGCGCCGAATTGGTATGCGTTTTTCGCCAAGTGGGCGCCTACCCCATTCAGACCCTGATTCTCAAACCGGGCGACCGGCGGCCGTTGGGCCTGGGCGCTTCGGGTCTAGCGGTTCTGTCCGCCCTGCCCGACGATCATCTGCAACAGATTGTCGATCAGAACATCGCTAATGACAGCGAATGCCGGGCTTTGGGTAAGGATAAACTCTTGGAACAAGTGGCCAGCACCCGGAAGCAGGGATACGCCCTGGTCAAAGGACGGGCGCCGGCGTCGGTCGGCGTCGGTGTTGCCGTCATCGGCCCGGGCGGCGACCCGGTGGGCGGGCTCAGCATCGCCGCCATCCAGGATCGAATGAAAGGCGTCCACCATCAGATCGTCGTTGAGCAGTTGGCCAAGGAAGCGGCTCGGCTCAGCCAAAGCCTGGAAATTCAACAGTAATCACTGCGATTAATTGGGAGGGGTAATATTATGAAAATCAGAGAATTTTCCACCGATGTTTTGGTATTGGGCGGCGGTCTTGCCGGCACCAACGCCGCCATGGGCGCCGCCGATCTGGGCGCCGACGTCATCGTCGTCGAAAAGGGCAGCAACATCGACCGGTCCGGCGATATCGGCGGCGGGGTCGACCATTTCCTGGCCTACCTCAACACCGATCCCGAATGGGATACGGCGGACGCCTTCCTGGAGTATGTTGAAAAGATCGGCAAGGGCACCAATCATTTGTCCCATTTGGAATCCCTTTATTGCGCCGAATTGCAGCCGGCCATCGAACGCATGGCCAAGATCGGCAACCCTTTGACCCAGCCCGACGGTTCCTTTTATCGGACGGCCTCCATGGGCCAGCCCGGGCCGCTGTGGATCAATTTCAACGGCAAATTATTGAAGCCGAAATTGGGCGCTGCCGTACGCAAATCCGGCTGTAAAGTTTTCAACCGCATCATGACCGTCGACCTCTTGACCAAGGACGGCCGCGTGGTCGGCGCCATGGGCTTCCAGAACCGTACCGGCGACGTCTATGTATTCCATGCCAAGGCGACCATCATCGCCACCGGCAATACCAACCGGCTTTATGAAAATCCACGGCTCAATCCCTTCAATACCTGGCTCTGCCCCTACAACACAGGCGATGGCCAGATGATGGCCCTCAATGCCGGGGCGGCGCTCACCAACATGGAATATATGCGCATGACCGTGCTGCCCAAGGGCTTCTCGGCGCCGGGTTTCAACGCCCTGGTTGGCATGGGTGGGCGCTTTATGAACAGCCTCGGCGACTATTACATGGAGGAGAACCATCCTTCGGGTAACAAGGCGCCCCGCTACGATGTGGTGTTCAACACGCTGCATGAGGTCCGTAACGGCCGTGGCCCCGTCTATATCGATTGCCGCGAGCTTACTGAAGAGGATATGGCGCACCTGAAAACCACGCTCGGCTATGACAAGGATACGCTGCCGGAATATTTCGAACAACGGGGCGAAGATCTGGCCAAAGAGCCGGTCGAGGTCATGGTATCGGAAGGCATGCAGGCGGGTCCGACCGAAGTGACCGGCTCCGGCGTTAAGATTGACGGTGACGGGGCGGCCACGGTCGACGGACTTTTCGCCTGCGGCGATTCCGCCGACCATAACCGTTGCGTCCACGGCGCTATTACGGGCGGCTATAAATCCGGTAAATCGGCCGCCATATCGGCACTCAATGAGAGATTCGCAGACACGCCCAGCAAAGCGACGCTGGGGGAAATGGCTGACAAATTCCTGGCGCCCCTGCACCGGGAGACCGGATATCCCTACGAGCAGATCGAAGGCACCATCCGTAAGATCATGGCCGAACATGTGGGACCCATGCGGACCGAACTGGGACTGAAAACCGGCCTTCGGAAATTGAATAAGCTGGAAGCCAGCCTCGATGAAATCAAGGTCGAGGACAAGCATGATCTGATGCGGGCCAACGAAACCCGCAATCTGCATTCAGTAGGCAAGATTATGATCAATGCCGCGCTCTACCGGACGGAAAGCCGCAACAAACCGTATCACTACCGGCTCGACTATCCGGAAA
>CAZNLR010000006.1:30867-135457 GCA_964574215.1 uncultured Rhodospirillaceae bacterium
CGGCCTGGTAGTGGTGCGGAAAAACGGCTCCAACATCGACTGCGGTTTCGAGCCCGTTGTCTATAAATCGAATTAAAGGAGAACAGATTATGCCGGTTATATTCGATCTGGATAAATGCGACGGCTGCGGCACCTGCGACAATATCTGCCCGGGCGACGTGATCTACATGCATCGGCCCAAACTGATGCCCGTCGCAGAAGGCTCCAACGAGATGCACAAGATCAATCCCTACCGTCTCGGCACAGAAAGCAATCCGCAAAAAAAATCGCCCTATCTACCGCGGCCTCAGGAGTGCTGGCATTGCGGTTCCTGCCGCCAGGATTGTCCCCAGGAAGCCATCGCCGTGGTCTTCCCGCCCGATATGTTGAGTATGTAGAATTTTCCCCGTATAGAGGGCGAATGAATCAGTATTTCAATCGTCTGTCGGGTTCCGTGGCTGATCGGGTCGGCAGGCAATCAGGGAATTTTCTAGGGATTTGTCTGGCGGTGGTATCCACTGTTCTTCTGATGACCAACGGGGTGATCGGCAAAAAACTGGGCGCCAGCATGCACCCGTTCGAGACCACCTTCCTCCGGGCCGTTATTATGGCCATCATTCTGTTTCCCATCTTGGCCAAGCTGAAGGGCCTATCCAACATCAAACCGTCCCGTCACATCGTGCAGATGGCAAATGGATTTCTGTTTACCCTGGCATTGCTGGGATGGTTCTGGGCCCTGCCCCGGGTGCCCCTTGATCTGGTGGCCTCGGTCGGTTTCACCAGCCAGCTTTACGCCGTCTTAGGCGCCATTCTGTTATTCGGTGAAAAGGCGCATGCCAGGCGCTGGATCGCCCTTGGGGTTGGTTTTATCGGCGCCATGATCATCATCCGGCCCGGCTACGCGCCCATCACCCCCGGCGTCATCGCCTTGATTTTCGTCGCCATGTGCTTTGCGTCGACCCGGTTGATCGGCAAAACCATTGCAACACGGGACAATCCGGAAACCCTGGTGATCTGGCAGGCCGTCTGGGTCTCGATCTTTTCCTGCCCCCTGGCGCTCTATTATTGGGAATGGCCCAACGGGGAACAGCTTTTGTGGCTGGTGCTCATCTCGATTACGACAATACTCAACCACTATTCCTCGGCCTGGGCCTTACGTATTGCCGATATCGGCGCGATCGAGCCGGTGGCTTTCCTGCGCCTCTTGTGGGCGGCCCTGTTTGGCTTTGTCTTTTTTGGCGATATTCCCAACGAGTTCGTCATTATCGGTGGCCTCGTTGTGGCCTCGTCCGTCATTTACATCGCGCGGCGCGAGCGCAAAGCCGGTAAGGTACTCACCGTGCCGACAGAAGAATAGTCAGAATTTTTTAAGACGATGGCGCCGGCCGCTCAAACCGAGAGCCCCCCAAATGGTGGAACGCCAGATACAGGCCGGAAGCAATAAGCGCCGACGTGGCAATCACGGGAATCTTAAGCAGTATCAACACGGCTAAAACCAATCTCAGCCCGATACTGAAAACCGACAGGCCGGATTTGTCATAACGGCTGAGGGCGCTGGCAACGAGATAAAGTACAACGATCAGTTTGAACAGCAGCCAACTTAGAGCTGCCAAGTCCACGGTACCGTCGTAGCCCGGTAAATAAGATTTTTCGGCGCTGACCCCGCCTTCCAACGATTGGGCTACTTGCGCCTGCTCGATCAGGAGAATTTCCGGATAAAAGGAAAAGACGAACGGAATAGTAAACATGACAATGCCGGCGCGAACTGCTGAAAATCCCGTTGCCAAGGGTTCTGCTTTGGAAATGGTTGACGCCGCAAAAGCGGCGATTGCAACGGGTGGTGTAATGGCCGAGGCGACAGCGAAGTAAAATACAAACATATGCGCCGTAAAGAGCGACGTACCCAACGCCGCCAACAAAGGACCGATGATCAAAATGACGTTTACGTAGGCCGGTAACGTCGGCATGCCCATGCCGAGTAGAATTGTCGCCACCATGGCCATGAAAAGCGCCAGCATCAAATATAAAGACCCGCCAAGGGTAAATTCGTATCCGAACATGGAAAATGTGGAAATCGATTTGAGCCAATTCAAAATATCAATGGTCAGGATGCCAGTAAAATTGGTGAAACTTATGCAGACGTCGATGACCGCCACGGCGACCAATAGTAGGAATAATTCGGCAATCGTTATACCGGCATCCGACAGGGCGGCGATTACTTTTCGCGGCTGCCGCCGAATTTCAGGATCGAGAAACAACAAAATGACGAGGACGAATACCGCCCAGAAACCAGCGGAACCCGGGCTGCCGGCGGCATTTTGATAGACTTTGAGCAACCAAGGCATGGCTTCGCCGGAAGCTTTATCATAACCAAAAATGAATGCCGAAAAACCGGTTCCCACGCCATCTTTTGTGCTCAGCAATAAAATCAATATAACCAGGATCGGCCCGGCAATCATGATCAGGTTTTTATAGTCCTCGCGAACCAGTTTCTGTTCTTCCGAAAGCTCCCGGACCGCTTCGATCTTCATGCGCCGGGATTCAAAAATAACCATCAAAAACAGACTGAAGAAATAGGCGACAGCCGGAATGAAGGCGGCGACGATAACATCCGAGTAAGGCACGGTCGACAGAGCCGCTAAAACGAACGCAGCGATGCCCATGACAGGCGGCATAATTTGTCCGCCACTTGATGCGGCAGCCTCGACCCCGCCGGCGAAGGTGGGCTTGAAACCGGTTTTTATCATCATTGGAATGGTCAGGGTGCCGGTGCCTAATACATTGACCACCGGACCGCCTGAGATTGTCCCAAATGTTGCCGACCCGACAATGGCGGCATGGGCGGGACCACCGCGCAGCTTCCGCGTAATCACCACGGCCATCTTGATGAGCGAGCGCCCGCCGGCCGACGCACCGAATAGAGACCCCAGCACGACATACGGAAACACGACGTTGACGGTAATATTCAGAAACTGTCCTAGAATGCCGTTGGATTCCAAGATGATTGCATTGCGGGCGCCGACGACGCCCGTCGTATAACTGCGCACCCCGTCAGTCAGTGTGCCAATTGAAGTCGTTAAATATTTGTTGTCCGTCCAATCAAAATACCATGCAGCGGCGGACACGACGGTATAAACGGCGATAACGATGGCAACGGCAACGATGGGAAAACCCCAGACTTTAATGATGTAAACAAAAAACACACTGACCGCCATTAAAAGGAACGGCAATATCCAGGGGCCCAGATTGGTCTGACAGTCTGGAAAATCTTCATCGGGTGGGGTTCCGAAAATTTCCATATATTCTTTGGCACGGGCGGCATTCTCCGCCATCATACGGGCCCGGTCGCCGTTAATAGTGTCAATCAAACACACTTGCTCGTTTTCAATCAGATAAACAACGGCCATTGAAAGGACCATTACAAGCAACAAAACATCAAGCAAAATTCCGAGTGCGAATTTTGCCCGTGATTCATTTTGCCAGTCTTTCGCAAATGACGACGTCATCAAAGCGATCACCATCATCAACGCAAATGTCAGCGGGAAAAAAAATTCGGAGTTGTATTTGCTGATGCGCGGCAATTCGGCTAGGCCGGGAATCGATCGTATGGCGTCCAACAAGCCAGGAATATTTGGCAAATTATTCGCCATACCCATCAGGACAAGGACAAAAGCCAGCGCAAAAGCGGCGGGCTGCATCCATCCAAAATTTTCATGTGTTTGCGATTGTGACATTGCTTATGCGAGACCTAGTAATTTTCCAAAGGCATGTTAAGTCTAAGTAAATTCTGACTAATCGATACCGTATTGAAAGTGTCGTGATAGTCAAAAGAGCCGGAGAGGATTTGTCTCTCCAGCTCTTTAAACGATCTTTTAGCTGATCGAATCGCTACGGCTTAGCGCAAGCAATAATTTTGTGCCCGGCTTCTTCCCAGGCTTCGGCAGCGCCAGGATGGAACTTAATCCCGGCTTTACAGTAGTTAAAATTCTTATCGTCGACATTGCCAAATTGAGAAGTTTTCGCAAATGCTGTTTTTCTGTATAAATCGGGTATTCCTTTAATAAAGGCGGCCGTTAAGGCTTTAACCAGCTTTTTGTCCATTTTTTTATGGACCATGGCGCCGCCGGCATTCGCCACCGACCGGAACATATTATCGTCAGAAATCACGCGGGCGTTTGGGCCGTAGTGGGCGAGATCGCTGACCGGAAATAGAACCGGAACGTTGCCGGGTGCTTTGGAATATTTTGACCACGCCTTTCCTTCGAATAATTTCTTCGGAACGGAAACGATATTAATTTTACCTGCCGCCAAAAATATCGGAATCCAGGAGGCTGGATTAGTGGCCGGTCGAACGGTCGCGTCGACAGTCCGGTTTAAGAAAATCGAATTGGCTTGTCCCCAGGCAATCTGCTTTCCAACATAGCCTTTACCTTCGGCCAAACCACCGGAACTCAAGCGGATAACATTTCGAGCCGTTACCAGAGCGCCACCACGGGGCGGGCCGTTATGCACGGTTTTGCCTTTAAGCTTGGCGTAGCTGTCGATACCCGAGGTTTGAAAAGAGACCAAAATAAAGTGCGCTAAATGGAAGGGGAAAAGCAGCTGCAAGTTACCAGCCAAAACTTTACCCTTTTCTTTGCCAAGACCTGAATAGGGACCCAAGCCGCGAGACATCAAGAAATTCAAAATGAATGCAGAAGCCGTGATATCCGTTTTACCCTGAGCAACCTGAACCATGGTTTTGGTCAAAACTTGGCCAACCTGCACTTGAATGGTCGCAATTTTATTCGCAGCGGCAACTTCGGCCAGAAATTTGGCAGATACGTCGGAGCCACCGCCCGGCTGAGCCGCGGCGCTGGTCAATGTTATGTTCTGCGCTTTCGCAATATTTGCGGTATTTAACGCAAGTAGTGCAGCGGCGCTTAAGGCTAATACTCGTTTCATTAAACTTATCCTCCAGGTTGCTAAAATTATTCTTGGTTAACTTCGAGAATAGCCGCAATTACAGTTTGCAGCAAATCCCACATGTAAAGATAAAAAAAATATTTGGCTAAATTTGGGCAAACGTTGGTCAAATGACAGATGTTATCGTAATTACTACATATCTATCCTCATCAAATCATGGGCCAAGCGTAACGGTCCTTCATAGTTTTTACGTATATCGACCACCACCTCTTCCATCAGATCCGGTCCAATTATGTCTTCGGGCATATGTATTGCCATGAGTTTCTTGGTGACCGGATTGGTCGTATCGAAGTGGCCGAAATGGGTCGCGACAAGACTTTTTGCATTGGCCCGACTAGCTAACTTGCCAAGTTCAATTGGACTGGTATGCGACCACGTACCAACGCCGGCCTTACTGCGAAATTCAAGGGCGCTTTCTGGAAAGGTGCATTCATGGATCATCAAATCGACATCTTTTGAAAGCTCTACAAATGCGTCACATGGCGCCGTGTCTCCACTAAATGAGACTGACTGACCATCAATCGTATCCATCCTGAGGCCAAAACAAGGGGAAATTTCCCGCGGAATGTGTTCCACATAGCAGGCCGTTACCTTGACGACGTCGTCCTCGAAAACCAGCCCCGGTTCGCATTCTAGAACCTTCGGTCTGATGGCGTGAATATTCTTAGCGCGATGGGGATATTGGGCCCGGGCTTCGATATCCTTGGTGTAGGCACCGTCTTCGAGCAAGTGATCGACGAAATGCTTGGTACCTTCCGGACCGACGACAGTCGGCACCGTTTCCCTGTCGCACATCCAGGTGGCGATCATAAAATAGGGGAAATCGGCAATGTGGTCGTAGTGGAGGTGGGACAGGAACACGACGTCGACGAGAGTCGGATCCATATGACCCCGCACCATCTGCTGCGTCGCGCCGGCACCACAATCGAACATGTACCAATTGTCCCGCACATTGATAACGATACCTGAATCATTGCGGTCCGCATCCGGAATAGCGGCACCGGTGCCAAGCATGACAACTTTCACAATTTTCCCTCGCTATATTATTTTTATTTGATTTACACGTGTATTTTCACGTATTATTGAGAATATGGCACGATTGTGGTTAAGAGTTCAATAGATAAATTGGTGGTCTCATGAAAATAGAAAAAAAAGCGAAACCCAAACTCACCAGCCTCGATCCCGAGTCCAAGGAAGAATTCCGCTTTGCCGAGTATCCGCTGTATTACATTGGACAAATTCAACGGCAAAATTTCGCCAATCTTTCCGCAGCCCTCAAACCGTATAATCTAATTCCTCTAGAATGGAGAGCCCTGGCGCAGCTTCAGGAACTTGATGGGTTAAGTGTGAGCGAACTTGCCAAAATAGTCATTTCTGAGCGCTCTGCTTTAAGCAGAGTCATAGGTTCAATGGAAGAGAAGGGACTGGTTCGGCGCTCGCAAGCAAAAGAAGACCAACGGGCAACTCTGGTTTTTCTCACCAAACAGGGATTGCAGGTATTCAACCAAATTTTGCCCATTGTTCGAAAACATCTGGCTTGGACATTGGCGGGTTTCTCGGACCAGGAAAAAGACAATTTGATGCTGCTGCTCGACAAACTCAGCGTTAACGCACATCGGTCTCCGTTCGCATGAATTTATTGAGAGGCACGGCTCTTGAAACAAATATTGAATTGCAAATAAAATTTGAAATCACTTGCTCTGCGAAATTCCGGTAATTACAATTTTTAAACCCGCCTGTTTGAAGGAGTGACGCCAATGGTTGATTCCGCTTACTACAAAAGCCGTTCTAGGAACGCTGCCGCTCCGCAGGGATGTCCGGTCGACCACTCATTCTCGCCCTTCGAAGAGACCTATCTCGAAAATCCCTATGCTGTGTTGAAGGAACGCCGCAACGACACGCCCGCCTTTTTTTCGGAAGAGTTGGGTTATCTTGTCCTTACGCGTATGGATGATGTTTCGGAGGTATTTAAAAATCCCGAAATTTTTTCCTCGGTAAATGTACAGTATCCCGTCACGCCGATTTGCGACGCCGCGAAGGAAATACTCGATGCGGATGACTATAATCCGCTGCCCGTGTTGTCTAATGGGACGCCACCGGATCACACCCGCGTTCGAAAACACGCTCACGAGGGCTTTTCGGGGCGACGGATTAAGATACTTGAACCTTACGTCCGCCGGCGTTGCGAAACCTTGATCGACGCAATGCTTACCGAAACACCGCCGGTTAATTTCGTAAAAGCCGTCGGTCATCCCCTCCCCGGCGAGACGATTTTTCGCTTCATCGGCTTTCCCGAATCGGACGATGAGAAAGTCAAGGATTGGACAACCAATCGGCTGGCCTTCACCTGGGGCAAGGCAACGGACGAAGAGCAGGTGGAAATCGCCGAAAACATGTTGGCCTATTGGCGGTACTGCACCGCATTTGTCAAATTGCGGCACGATGAACCGGCCGACGATTTTACTTCCGAGATGCTGGCGGCTCATAAAGCCGACCCCGACGACCTCAAATATGAGGAAATTGAATCGGTTGTGTACGGCCTCTCGTTCGCCGGCCACGAAATAGTCACCAATCTTCTCAGCAACAGCCTGATTAACCTCTTTACCAATCGCAGCCAATGGGAGGATATCTGCAAAGATCCCGGATTAATCCCCCATGCCGTGGATGAAGTGCTGCGTATCGACTCCCCGCAAACGAGCTGGCGCCGCATCGCCACCCAGGACACCGAAATCGCCGGCTATCAGATACCGGCCGGCACCGAGATTTTCCTTTCTCTGGCCTCGGCCAACCACGATGAGGAACTGTTCGAAAATCCGGAGAACTTCGATATTTACAGGGAAAACGCCAATGCCCACATTTCATTCGGCCGCGGCATTCATTTTTGTCTCGGCAACCGGTTGGCCATTCTTGAGGCTACAATAGCGCTCGAGACCTTGGTGGAACGCGTTCCTTCCTTGGACCTTGTTAAGGATCAATCTTTCAGCTTCTACCCGAATTTCACCTTCAGAGGTCCTGCGGAGCTGTGGCTGTCTTGGTCGGGTTAAGTGACCGACACCGGGTAATTAAGTACAAGGAGGCGGGCAGATGATTGGGCTGCCGCACATAGCAGTCGCTATGAGAACACTTCAACTGATCGCTTGGTTTGCGCTGTTTTACCTGCTGCCGGATACGCTTCCCGGCCAATCGGGGAAAGCGGCGGAAAATTTTCAACAGGGTCAGATACTCGTCGCCAATCCACGGATGCGCGATCCCCGCTTTACCGAGACAGTAATTTTTTTATGCAGCCACGACAGCACCGGCGCCTTCGGATTAATCCTCAACCGGCCCGTGGATAAATTACCGGCGAAAAAAGTTCTCGACGCGTTCGGTATCGACTTGGCCGACGTAAAGGGCGATTTTCGTGTCCGGCTCGGCGGGCCGGTGGAATTGCAGTCCGCCTTTCTTCTTCATCATGAAAATTTCGGCAAGGAGTTTCAAATCTGCCAGGGCCATGGCATTGCTGTGACCAGCAATCCTGAGGTTCTGAAGTCTTTGACCGACGAGGCCGGCCCGAAAAGATCGATTTTGTTTTTCGGCTACGCCGGTTGGGGGTCGGGCCAATTGGAGAACGAACTGGCCCGCAAGGACTGGTCGATTGCGCCCGGCAACCGGGAAATCCTTTTCGACCGCGACTTGGATACCTTGTGGCGGCGGACCATGGAAAAGAAAATCCTGGACCTTTGACCCGACCTACCCGAACAACTCCAAGACATAGTTCCGAAAAGTCTGGTGCTCCGGTTCGCTGTCGCGGGTCCAGTGCCAGTGGAAACCGATTGTAAAACCCGGCATGGCAAACGGCAGGTTGTAGATTTTTAGGGACAGGTTCTCGGCAATTTTTTCTCCCAGCAGACGCGGCACCGTCAGAAGGTGATCAGACCTGGCGGCGAGAACGCAGGCCGAAAGGAAATGGGGTACGCTGCAAACGACCTTCCTCTTTTCACCCATCTCCTTCAATTGTGTGTCGACCACCCCCCGGTTATCGCCTCGATCGGGCGCGACCAGTATATGGCCTAGCGACGTATAGTCTTCGAGCGACATCTTACGCTTTAGTCCGGGATGATTCGTGCGGGCGAGGCAAACAAACTCCTGGGGCGACAACGGCCGGGATACGACATTCTTGAACGGTGCACTTAGGTGGGCCAAGACAAAGTCAGTGCGCCCCGTTTCCAAATCCTGCTGCAATTGATCCCGTTGGAATTGCCGAACCTCTATGGAGATACCCGGCGCAACCGAGGCCAAATTCTCTACCAGGTCCGGCAGGAACAGCGTCTCCTCCAGATCGGACATAACGATCGTGAAGTGCTTTTCGAGAGTGCTAATTTCCGGCAGATCAACCGGCCGGTCGCCCTGTAAATCCTTTAACGCGTCCACCGACCGTTCGATCCCGGGTAATATTTCGCGGGCGAAATGGGTGGGCAGCATGCCATTGCGAGTGCGCACAAACAGGGGATCACCCAGCTGGGCGCGCAGCCGTGACAGCGCGTTGCTGGTGGCCGGCTGCGTAAGGCCAAGAACGTCGGCGGCCTTGGACACCGAGCCATGCCGCATGATCTCGATAAAAACGGGGTAAAGATTTAAGTCCATAGATATTGATTATATCAATATATCGATATGATAAAAATAAATTTTATCATTATCTCAGAGCGCTTTATACTCGTTTCGTTTCAAGCGTGGCGCTAATAATTAGGAGACAAAATATGTTCGGCATCGTGATCCAATACGATTTTTCCGGTGATGAAGCGGCCTGGCGGGCGGCCATCGACGAGTTCATCGGCCAGATCAATAGCGACGACCGGTTGAAGGGGCGGTTTAGCTATCAAGTCAATGTTCGAAAAGACGGCGGTGGGCGAGTTCACATCGGTCAATGGGACGAGGAAGAGACTCTCAAACACCTTCAAAGTCAGCCATTCTTCGGTGAGTTCGCGGAAAAAATCAAAGGCTTCGCCGGCGGTCAGCCCAACTCGACGGTGTTCGAAAACGTGACGAGTACTTAGTTTGAGTTAGGGGGGCGACATGAATATCTATTTGATTATTTCCGGCTTGTTGGCAGCCTTTATTCTGGTGGGCCACAGCACCATCGGCCGCAAACAGTTTTTTGTACCCATGCTGGAGACCGACTTCGATCCGACAGCCAAACGGGTGATGGAATTCGTTTGGCACATGTCGACGGCGACCCTGGTGCTACCGCCCATTGCCTTGCTTTACGCTGGCTTCACCGGCACCAGCGGAACTGCGGTGAATTTGCTGATTGCCTATCTCGCCGTCCAATTCGCCCTGTGGGCGGTGGTGCATTTCGCCGTGGCGGCAACATCAGGACTGCCGGGTGCGCTGTACAAGCTGTTTCAATGGGTCTTGTTCCTGGCCGTCGGCGGCTTCGCCTGGGCGGGGATCGGTTCGGCCTGATTTCAGGTTATTATCTCGACAGCGCTTCCTGCCAGATGCGGGCCGCGGTGAAGGGCATGTCGAAATGATCCAAACCTCGCTCTGACAAGACGTCCGAGAGGGCATCCATGACCGCATTGCCGACAACCGCCAGCGCCGGCACCGTGCCCGCCTCACCCCCCGCCTTGACGCCCAAGGGATTGCCTTTGGTGGGTACATCGAAGGAATCTACCTTGAAGAAGGGAAACTGATCGGCCTTCGGCATCATATAGTCCATGAAGGACCCCGCCAGCATTTGTCCGGAATCGGGATCGTAATAGGCCAGTTCCCCGATCGCCTGCCCGGCGCCCTGAACGATGCCGCCGTGAACCTGCCCGTGTACAATCATGGGATTGACCGGCTGGCCGCAATCATCCACCAGACAGTATTGTAGGATCACCATTTCGCCGGTCTCGGGATCGATTTCGACCTCCGCCGCCGATGCCCCATAAGGGAACGCCTTGATCCGCCCTTCCATCCTGGCGTCGGCCTTTAGGACGCCACCGTTGCCCTGGAATTCACAGTAGGCGGCGGCCACATCCATAAAATCCACTTCCTGGTCGGAATCGGTAACGGTAAAGCGCCCATCGGCAAAGGCGATCTGGGCAGGCTCCGATTGCAGCAATTCTGCCGCGACGGGCGCCGTTTTCTCGATGATCTCCCCCGAAATCTGATGGAGCAGCGTACCGATCATACGCATGGACCGGTCGGAATGAGTACCACCCCCAATGGGGAGTTCATCGCTGTCGCCCCGTGCCAGGCTGATATTTTCGAACGGCACGCCCAACAAATCGCTGACCACCTGGGCGTAGGTGGTTTCGTGACCCTGCCCGTGGACCTGGGTACCGGCAAAAATCGTAGCCGTGCCGTCGGCGGCGATTTCCAGCCGCGCCGAATCGAAGGGTGCGCCGACGGGCGTCTCCACAAAAGGCACGATACTGATGCCCCGCAACATGCCCCGGGATGCCGTTTCCCTCCGCCGTTCTTTGAAACCCTGCCAGTCCGCAAGTTCCGCCACCCTGTCCAGCGCGCGGGGGAAGTCCCCCACGTCATAGGTCATGCCCACCGGATTGGTGAAGGGCATGGCGTCAGCGGTGACCAGGTTTTTGCGCCGCAGCTCATAGCGGTCGACCCCCGCCTTACTCGCCGCCAGATCGATCAGCCTTTCCAAGGCATAGGTCATTTCCGGCCGCCCGGCGGCACGGTACGGCAGAACCGGCAACGTATTGGTCATATAGGCGCAGATTTCCATGCTGGCCGCCGGAATATCATAGACTGTCGTTAATATCCGGGACGCATTGGCGGGTGGAGCATAGCAGATGGTATAAGCGCCGATATTGCATTGGACCAGAAGCTGATATCCGGTAATCCTGCCGTTATCGTCCAGGCCCAAGCGGCCTTTCAACACCATGTCCCGCCCCTGCCAGTCGCTGACGAAACTTTCGCTCCGGCTGTTGGTCCATTTAACGGGGCGCCCTAGTTTTTTCGCCACCCAAGGAAGCACCACGCATTCGGGCCCGGTATGCCCGCGGGACCCGAACCCGCCGCCGGTGTCGGGGCAGATGACACGCACCTTATCCATGTCGACCTTTAGAGCACCGGCAATCATTAAACGATAACGGTAAACACCCTGGCTGCCGGCCGTGACGATGTAGCGGTCCGCGTCCGCATCGTATTCGGCAATACCGGACCGGGGTTCTAGCTGGCCGGTGGCGACTCGGGGCACGACGAACTCGCCCTCAACGGTAATCGAAGAATCGCCCAATGCCCGGTCTGTTTTTTCCACATCACCGCCGAAATGGTGAATACACACATTTCCCGGCGCATCTTCGTCGACCAAGGGTGCATCGGGTGCCGCCGCCTGGAAGACGTCGACAACGGCGTCGATTTGTTCAAGGTCCTGCGCGACCAGTTCCGCCCCCAATTCCGCCGCTTCGATGGTTTCTCCGACAACCACCGCCACGGGCTCGCCTATATGGCGCACCTTGTCGAACGGCAACGGCCATTGATTGAGGCTCAACGCCACCGGATCATTGTCGTCGAACGAGGGCTTCCGGTAATCGATCGGATTGGCTTCGATGGCCTTGTGGAAGATCGGCCCGCAACCATCGTCTCTGAAATCCCGGCCAGTGTAGGCGGCGATTACGCCCGGGGAATTCAAGGCCGGCGCAACGTCGATATGCTTGATATACGCATGGGCCAGAATGCTTCTGACAAACACGGCATAGCACTGATCAGGCTTGTTGATATCGTCGGAAAATTCACCCTGCCCCTGGATATACCGGTCATCCTCTTTGCGCAAAACCGACTCACCGATTTTCCGCCGTCCCCGCCCTTCAACTGTCTCGCTGCTCAAATTTATGTACTCTTCTTTTTTGAATTGAAATTTGCAATGACTGTATATCCACCCCAAAATATATCGGCGTGACATGGCAATGCCGAAAGAGAAGCACATGGCGGGTACGGCTATCAAGGACAAGATTAACATCGAGGCGCAGAATATTCCGGTAGCGGCGGAAGCGGACGTGGTTGTGGCTGGGGCTGGTCCCGGCGGCTTCGCCGCAGCATTGAAAGCCTCGCGCATGGGTGTAAGCGTTGTTCTCGTCGAGAAGTTCGACATGCCCGGCGGCATTCACACTTCAGGCCTGCAAGGGGCCGCCGACACAGGCGTCGGTGGTATTCATACCGAATTGATGGAGCGGTTCGGCGCAGTGGGCGTTATCTATACCGCGACCGAGGAAAGCCATCCCGGTTGGGCGGGCAATCCCCTCTCCCACTATGAAAAACTGATGAAACCGGGGTCGGACTTTACCCGCAGCAGCTTTGACCCGGAAGGCGCCGGGCGCGTCATGGTGGATATGCTGGAGGAAGCGGGCGTGCAGGCTATGTACGGAACGTCTTTCGCCGGTGTGTCAATTGACAGCGGCGGTATCATTGACTCCGTGATCGTCGAGACCGATGGCGGCGTTCAGGCCATCAAAGGGAACATCTTTATCGACGGCACCGGCACAGCGGAATTGGTGGCACGGTCTGGCGCACCATTCGTCCAGGGCGGTGGCCCCCAGCCGCCCACAGCCGATTGGGACGGAGAGGACAGACCCATCCCCGGCGGGCTGTTATGGATTATGGAAGGTATCGACTTCTCGAAAATCGTCGCCTACCAAAAAGATGCCGACGACCCTTCTCTCACCAAACTTATCGAGAAAGCGCTGGCGGCGGGCGACCTGCCGTCAGAGCTTTACCGCCCCCGCATGTCGGGCTCGGGTGTTTACGGTGATTACTATATCGGCCATCCGACGTTGGACTTCAGCCCGATTAAGACCCACGGTACCTACATTTTTTGGCAGAACGTGCCCTACGAGTGGGCTCTGCACATGGACGAAACCGCCGATGAAGAGGCGCGCGCCAAGACCGAGCTCCGCGCCTTCATCGACGCCGAGGCAGCATTTCTGAAAAAATACGTACCTGGTTTCGAAAAATCATTGGTTACCGATGTCGGGCGTTATGTGGGGGTCCGAGACGGCCGCCATCCCATCGGAGAGTACGTTTTCACGCTCGAAGACGCCACCACAGGAAGATCGTTCCCAGACGCCGTCACCGAGCCCATGACCAAACCTTTTTTCTGGGATCAGTATAAACGTCATACGTTTGAGGTTCCCTACCGGTGCTTTCTGCCTAAAAAAATCGACAATATGCTGCTGACCGGCGCCTCTTTATCTTTCTCCTACGAGACCATTTTCATGGTCATGCGAAACTTCCCCTGGTCTATCCAAACGGGAGAAATCGCCGGCTACGCGGCTGCCTTGGCGATCGAGCAAGGCGTCACGCCCAAGAGATTGGCGTGGAAGACGCCTTATGTTTTCGATTGATCAACCGCTAACAGTGAGGGCGTTAGGATCATAGTCCGGCGTCTGGGGTTCCAGAACGTGCCAATGTTCCGCCAGCCGGTGCTGATCATCGCAGCGGAAAATATCGACCCCGGCACCGACTTCGGATATCTCGCCATTGTCACCGTATATCCGCATCAGGCGGTGAATAACCACCAGATCGCCTTCGGAAATTACATGAATGGGGACAAATTCGACTTTGTTTTTCCGCGACCAATATTTTTTCTTAGCCATCTCCCGGATGCCCTGGCGGCCTTGTCCGACTCCCACCGCATGCTGGATATAACTCTCGGAAACTTTTTGTTCGAAAAAAGCCTCGCTACCGCCGATGAAGCCTTCTTCAAAAGCGGCAATAACCGTTTTTTCATTTTCGGTAAAACTGGCGCGGCTTTCTTCACTGAGGAGGCTTCGATTAATGTCGCCAACGTTAGTGACCATGAAACATGCTCCCGGATTTCTAATGATGATTTCGGTAACTCACGGCACGCGCGAGGATCAGTAGACTTTTCACCCAAGCGGCAAGGCATTGCCTTTGACGATTTTCGCCTGATAGGCCAGATTACCTGCGCTGTTCAAAAAAGAAACCTGTTGGCCTTTTATCTGCGGCTTGAAACAGGTTTCGGCATTGCGCCTTGATTTGTTCACCCGGTCTTCCAGACAGAGTTCGCCGTCTTTGGTGATCCACCAAATGCCATCAACGAATTTGCAGGGAAAGTATTCGTCATAATTATTACCGAACCGACCGAAGTATATGAAGTGCTCAATACCGGTCTTTTTGTCCACGTAGGTAAACGTGTGATCCCGGAGCATTCCGTCCAATTCAGCCGTGTCGGCGCGCGCACCCAAAGGAGCGAGCAATACCACCAGAGCAATAATCGAAATGATGTGCCTCATAGCAACCGGGATTCTAGCAAATTTCGGGAAAAATGAATATCAAATTCCTCTTATATTCAATGACAACATATCAGTTTAATCCCTTTCCCGTTTTATCGATTTTCGATTAAAATGGATTATAGCCGCTTACCGGAAACGACCCCTTAGCACATAAGGAGATACCGATGCGCCTGCTATCGATCACTGTATCCGCCCTAGCCGTATTTGCCGCTGCAATTCCATCTCCCTGTAACTCCGCACCTCAAATTTTAGGATTGGTAGCGACCAAATCGCCGGTACCGCTCAGCTGCTCCGACGGCGTCTGCTCGGCGGAAATTTCGGCGGTCTGTTTGCAGGAACACCGCCCGGCACCGGATTCGGGAACGCTCTACCGTGTGACCGAGAACTCCGCCATAAATCTGGTGATGACCGGTAAAGACGGAAGGTCCAAATCAATTAAGATCACCGATAAAATCCAACTTAAATCACTCCGCGTGTACTCCTCCGTATCCATTAGTTTACCCGAGGTATTGGTCGACTCATTCGCTGATGAGGGTACTCACGCCTCTTTGGCAATTGAGCCTTTAGCGTCTGCCGTACCGGTTCCAATTGCCGGCGATCCCAATCCTCTTTCCGCGCGGGAAATCAGCGACTACACCGGCCATCTGCGCGCTCGGGCTGAACAGGCTATCGATCGAGACAGCGCGAATTTAAACGCCACAAGAATATTGAACCAAATGGTCAACCGGTTGCCGGGTCGTAATCCCGGCAATGCCAAAGATATTGCAAAAGTGAAAAAACAGGTTTTGGGCAATAATTCCTTGGCTGGCAAGCCAGAGACCGCTCGGTTGGTGACCCGCGCTTTGAATACCTGCCGTGAAAAGCTGCGAGTGGAACGGACCCCTCACCTGCGGGGCTGCCTCGGCAACCAGCATGATATCCTGAATTCCAACACCACCCAGGATGTCTGGAAAAGCCTCAAGCCCGGCAGCTAAAGACGGCTGATTTTTTGCTCACTCTCTATCATTCCGGAAGAAGCACGTGTTCAAAGCAGGTCCGCATGTGTCTCCGGGAAAAAGGGGTGGACTACGAAAGCAGGTATATTGAACTTTGGGATTACGAGAATCTCAATCCCGTCTATTTGAAACTCAACCCCAACGGCGTTGTGCCGACCCTGGTCCACGATGGCGAACCAATCATCAACGCTTTGGTGATCAACGAGTATATCGACGAAACTTTTCCCGGGCCGGCTTTGAAGCCGGATGACACCAAAGCCCGCGCCCGCATGCGGTTTTGGACCTGGACCGCCGACGATATTCATCTGGCGGTAATGAATGTCTCTTATATGGCATTCTTATCAGCACCGGTTCAGAATTTGCCGGCCGAGGATATCGATACCTTGATCGCCCATATTCCCGTTCCCGACCGCCGCGAACGGTGGCGGCATTTCGCCAATGAAGGATTCTCACCGGAAGAACTGGAAGCAACGGAACTGAAAATGGCGTGGGGAGTTGATCGAATAGAAGAGGCTTTGACCGAAACCCCGATGCTGGCCGGGGACGACTTTTCGCTGGCCGATATCAGTATCATGGCCATTGTCCATCGCATTAGAGAGATCAGACCGGGCCTGCTTGAGCCAGGTAGTCATCCCAATATTGACGATTGGTGGCAACGGATAATCGCCCGCCCGGCAGCTCAAGCCATCTACATCGGCGACAGCGATGAGGCGCCTGCCCGGCCTAGGACGAAGTCAATTTCGGGGCTCACTTCTCCCTGGCCATATAGCGACGCCTAGACGTCAGATATATTACCCCTTCTCTTCCCATTTTCCCCGGTCATTCTGCTGCCAGTAGGTCAAGTTGTGGCCGGCCTCTTTAAGGATTTTCCATCTGTCCCTCGCCGCCTTGACCGACGCATCGTCGTTTCCGTCAAAGAGATCGAAACAGCGTTCATAAGCATCAAAATCCGCCACTTCCACGCCGTCGGTTAAAAACAAAAAGGTAGCTCCGTTGGGGTTTTCCTCGTCGGTCGTCAACCAGATCGGCTGCCGGTCGGCCTCTCCGTCCTTGGCCGAACCGTGAGGCAACCAGCCGTTGGGCTCAGATGACCAGAGGACATTGTCGAGCATATCCACCCGCTCCTGCGAACCGGCCCTGACGATGGCGCGTTTGCCCGCTTTCAGGGTCTTGCCGAGAAGCGTCGGCAGCGCCATTTCCAAATTTGATCTTTGCAGGTGATAAAAAGCGATATCGGTCATATGATCCCCAAAGCGGACTTTAAGCAGTGGGCTGGCCTGTGTCAAAATACTGCCTTAATTGCGCTTTAGGTTGGCACGAAATAGTTAAATGGAATTGGTTAGGAGGCCGTTTTGGTTCGCACGTTCACCCTATTTCTAGCACTGGTTTTTCTTCCCACTTATGTTTTTTCATCTGAGGCAAAATCGCCGCTCCGAACCATCACGGTCCAAGGCGTCGGCACGGTTCAGGTCAAACCCGATATTGCGAACGTTCGCGCCGGAGCGACTACCCGTGACGCTACCACCGAAGCGGCCTTGTCGAAAAACAATGCCATCATGGCGAAACTGCATAAACTGGCCCGGGATTTCGGTGTCGAAGAGCGGGATATTCAAACCAGTTCTTTCCGCGTCAACCCGGTCTACGGCAAGCGGGAACACAACCGCACGCGCCCCATTGTCGGCTACGAAGTATCCAACGCGGTCTCTATCAAGGTTAGGGAACTATCGAAGCTCGGCAGATTCCTCGACACTCTGGCGCGGGACGGCGCCAATCGTTTGAGTGGCATCAGTTTCGGCATCGGCGATTCTGAAACTCACCAAAATGAAGCGCGGGCACGGGCCGTCAAAAATGCCTACAGTCGGGCGAAAACCATCGCCAAAGCCGCCAATATTGAACTCGGGGATATTCTGGAAATCCGCGAAGGATCAATCAGCCGTCCCGGCCCGGTCCCGTATCCCGCTGCCCGAATGATGGCGTCGGAATCGGTTCCTGTGGCCAAAGGTGAGATGTCCATCACCGCCCGGCTGACCATCATCTACGAGATCGATTAGCTACTTGCTTTCGTAGTGGTTCGATACCAGCCGGTCCAGCAGGCGTACGCCGAAAGCGGTGCCGCCTTTGGGAACCGTCGGCGCGTCCTTTTTCGACCAGGTAACACCAGCGATATCGAGATGCGCCCACGGCGTTTTACCGACAAACCGTTGCAGGAACTGAGCCGCTGTCGTACTGCCGCCACCACGGCCACCAATATTTTTCATATCGGCGGCTTCTGAATTGATCATTTTATCGAAAGCTGGCGACAGCGGCATACGCCACAATTCCTCTTTCACATCGGCACCGGCTTTGGCCAGCCTTTCCGCCAGCCGGTCGTTGTTGGAAAACAGCCCGGCATATTGATCGGCCAAGGAAACGATAATCGCGCCGGTCAAGGTCGCCAGATTGACCATGAGTTTCGGCTTGAACCTTTCGTTGCAATACCAGAGCGCATCGGCCAGAACCAGGCGTCCCTCGGCGTCGGTATTGAGGACCTCGATGGTCTGCCCTGACATGGACGTGACGATATCGCCGGGCCGTTGGGCCGATCCCGACGGCATATTTTCCACCAGGCCGACAACGCCGACGGCATTGACCTTGGCCTTACGTCCGGCCAGCGCTTTCATCAGCCCGATGACGACCCCGGCGCCGCCCATATCCCATTTCATATCCTCCATTCCGGCGGAAGGCTTGATCGATATGCCGCCGGTATCGAAGGTCACACCTTTGCCGACGAAGGCAATCGGGCCGTCCGATTTGGATTTGGGTTTGCCTTTTCCCTTGGCGGCGGTTTTCTTGGGTCCGCCGTTCCATTGCATGACAACCATGCGTGATTCCCGCTCACTGCCCTGGCCGACCCCCAACAGGGCGCCCATACCCAGCTTGCGCATCCGTGCTTCGGTCAACATTTCGACTTTGATCCCGAGTTTTTCCAAACTTTTCGCCTGCTTGGCCAAGCTGTCCGGATAGATAACGTTGGCAGGCTCGGACACCAGATCGCGGGTGAAGAATACGCCGTCGGCGATCTTATTGAGACCGGTAAACCGGCTCTTCGCCTTAGCGAATCCCGAACATTGCAAGGTGATCGATTTGAGGCTCGGTTTTTCACTTTCCTTTTGTTTGGTTTTGTATTTGTCGAAACGATATGACCGGAGCCGGGCGCCATAGGCGATCTGAGCCGCCATCTCCTGCACATTCATCTTGGCGTCGGCGACGGCATCCACAGCGACAGTAACACTGCCCTTCTTAACCCGGCGCGTGTTGGCGTAGATACGGCCACCCAAATTCTGCATTTCCAGTTCGGTGACGTCCTTCGCCTTACCAAGCCCGACGATCAAAACCCGGTCAAGCCTGGTGCCCGCCGGCGCCATAACGTTGAGATTATGAGCCTTATTGCCTTCGAAACGGCTGGCTTTAATGGCGCGGGTCAAAGCACCGCTGGTTTTTTTATCCAGCTTCTGTCCACTGGCGGAAAGCTTACCGCCGGCAGTTGCCGAAACGACGACGACCCCGGTAGCGGGCAGTGCAGGTTTAGCGAAGGAGATTTTCATGTGATCCTCTTTTCAAAAAGATATTCCCTGATTGCGTTTTGGTTATTTAGAGTCTGCGCTGCGCCCACCAATCTTTCGGTTTCAGGCGTTTGCCGTAACCCAGTTTGATATCCAGCCACAGGGCCAATTTGCGTAATGGAGAATTGGCGAGCTTCTTCCACAAATCGTAATAGAGCCGCGCCAGCGCCGTTTCCCGGCCCTTGTTATAAGGGCAGATGCGCATACAGACGCCGCATTCGGTTCCCTGGTTGACCCAGAATTTAAAACATTTTTCCGCTTCGACCGTCCATTTGCGGATACCGACGATATTGGACTGAGAGATAATTTCTTCCTGGGGTGGTCCTTCGGGAATGGCGCCGGGTGGGCAGTTGTCCGAACACCGGTTGCACACTTCGCAGAAATCGCGGACGCCGAAATTAATGGGTTCGTCATGGTCCAGCGGCAGATCGGTGTGGATGCGCCCGATGCGTGTCCGGGGACCGAATTCGGGATGGATCAAAAGGCCGCTTCTGGCGTATTCACCCAGCCCCGCCTGGATGGCGTAGGGAATGCCTTGGGACGTATCGTTCACCGTTGCCACCGCCCGGTAACCAAGATTTTGAATATAGGAAGCGATGGTTAGGGTCATGTTGCAATCGTGGGAATAGCCATTGCCGACAGCAACTCCGGCGGTGGCCGACGGGTAGGCTCTGACGGATTCATAGCTCATCTCCGTCAATACGACGATGACATTGGGCAGATCGTCAGGAATGCCGTAATCCTTCTCCGCCAGCATTTTGGCTGAAAAGCTGTTGGTGTAGTGCCAGCGTGGATCGTAAGCCGTTATTCCCGCCGCATCGGCCCCGAAAATCTTGCAAACGTGTTTGATTTCCTCGGCCATTTCCTTGGGCGACTCGACATCGAATTTCTCTTTGTAAGGGGGCGCGAATTCTTCGATGCAATCCAGAAAACCGTCGGCGCGGTCGTCCTTGCGGGTCCGTTGAATGATGATGTTGGTTGACATCCAGCCGGCGTTCCTTAGGGCGAAGTCCTTGACCGTATAACCGTCGCTTTTCTTGGCGCCCAAGCCCGGTGTGAACATTCCCCGGAACCAGTTGAGCACTTTTTCCGAACGGATGCGGGAATCCCACTGGCCGCGGGTATAGATGTCATTGGCCTGATTGAAGCGCTCAAAATTGTCCAGAATATCGAAGCCACAAGCCTCGTCCTTGGGAAGATGAATTTCACCCATATTTTTGTAAGGGCCTTCGCTTTTGGGCTGGTTGTCCAGGTCCAGTCGCGGCGGTTCGTTTTTCAGAGTTTCACTCATAACATCCTCATTCATGGTATTTAACTATGAGGCAATCGGCATTTCTTCCGTAATATCCTTGCGGCGGTTACCCCCGATCAACCAGACCAATCCGCCCGGCAGACTGGAACAAATATTGACCAACCCGAACATGATCGACATGACAAAGGCGTCCCCTTCGGTTACGCCGACGAATGCAAACGCCGCCACCATCGCCCCCTCGCGGACCCCCCAGCCGGCAATGGATATCGGCAAGGTCATAATGAGTATAACTGGCGGAATGAGCACCAGGCAATCCAGTATCGATACCTGAACGCCCAGAGACAGGGCGCAGAAATAGGCCATCAGAGCAACCATAATATTACCGGTCACGCCCAAACCGATCGCCTTTAAAGCCTGCAAAGGCGACAGAAACAGTTTTTTCGTATCCGTTGCCAGGTGGGCAAAGCCGCGAACAATTTTCCATTGTCTGAAGCGCTCGGGGAAACGGTCGAGCAACATCAAAATACAGATGCCAATAACGGCCAGCGCCGCCATGGCGGGAAAAACGAACTTGGCGGGATTGTCGCCGATACGGGCAAGCAATAAAGGCTGGGTAGCGACGACCAGCAAGATCAAGCCCGAAACCGTGGCCACCCGCTCCAGCATAACGCCGTTGATGGCGCCTTGCAGGCTGGCGCCTTCTTTCCGGGTCAAATACATGCGTACCGCATCGCCGCCGACCGCCGAGGGCAAGGTCTGGTTAAAGAAATAACCGATATATAAAATTTTCATGGCGGCAAAAAATTTCAGGTCAACGTGAATTGCCGACAACACAACATGCCACCGCGCCGTATTATTCACCAGCAATATCAAGAACACGATAAAGGCTGCCAATACATACCGAAAGTCGATCCGCGTAAATCGGTCCGCGGAGTCTCCGATTTCGAAATTTGCAGCAATCAGCCATATCAGGAAGACAGATACGGCAAGTTTGGCGGCGAACATCAGCCACTTTTTCAACATTGAAATTTCCGACAATTTTTCAAAAAGTTCGCGCCACCTTTAGCACGTCACTAAGAGCCGGGAAAAGGTTAATTTAACGACTGTCGATTAATTCACACCTGTTCATAACTTCCTTAATTTATCGACAGTCGATAAATTAACCAATTAACGGGTCAGGCGGATGGGTTGGCGCTTCCGGCCCCAGTTTCCCGGCGGCCCATCGAAAACTCCGGCACATTGGGCCCCGCAGGTTAAACACCTACCGTCATCGCCTAGCCGCCAGGTGGACAGTTCGTACCAATCCCGGCCGATCAGGGTTTCGCCGCAATTGTGGCAATAGGTGCTGGATCCGTCGAAATCGTGAATGTTGCCCAGATAAACATAGCGGATACCATGATCCCGGGCTATTTTCTGGGCACGCTTCAAACTTGCCGCCGGCGTGTTGGGCTTGTCCCGCATTTTCCAATCGGGATGAAAGGCGGAAAAATGCAGCGGTACATCGGGACCCAAATTTTCCATGATCCAGGCGCACTCCTCGTTGAGTTCGTTATCGCCGTCGTTTTCGCCGGGAATCAGCAGGGTCGTTATTTCGAACCAAACCTCGGTTTCGTGTTTCAGGTACATCAAAGTATCGAGAACGTTTTCCAGATGGGCCGAACACAGCTCCATATAGAATTCATCGGTAAAGGCCTTAAGGTCCACGTTGGCCGCATCCATGTGGCGGTAGAATTCGGCGCGCGGTTCTTCGCAGATATAGCCCGCCGTTACCGCCACTGTCTTGATTCCCCGCTCATGGCAGGCCTCGGCCACATCGACGGCGTATTCCAGGAAAATCACCGGATCGTTGTAGGTAAAGGCGACGCTCCGGCAGCCGGTCTGACGCGCCGCCTCGGCGATCATTTCGGGGCTCGCCTGATCGGCCAACCGGTCCATCTCCCTGGATTTTGAGATGTCGTAATTCTGGCAGAACTTGCAGGTCAGGTTACACCCGGCGGTGCCGAAGGAAAGGATCGGCGTGCCCGGCAGAAAATGATTGAGGGGCTTTTTCTCGACGGGATCGATACAGAAGCCCGACGATCGGCCGTATGTCGTGAGTACAATCTGATCCTCCTGGCGGGCGCGGACGAAACACAGTCCCCGCTGGCCGTCCTTGAGCTTGCAAAATCGGGGGCAGAGATCGCACTGGATGCGGCCATCGTCCAGCTTGTGCCAGTAGCGTCCGGCCACCGCATTGGCATGGCAACCGTTTTCCAGATCCGCGATTATTTCCGGAGGCATATTCGCTCTGTTCTCCCAACCAACTCTCCCTTAGAATGATAGTCGTTAAAAAGGAAACACGCCATGGCTTTGGCACCGCATTCAGAGACGCAGAAAATCCGCCCGCCGGCGGTCGCCGGCATGTTTTATCCCAGCAACGCCAAAGAGCTGGAAGCGTCGGTCGGGTTTTATCTGTCGGAAGCGAAAGCCAAAATTCCGGGCGCCGGTGACACCGTTCCCAAAGCCATCATCGCCCCCCATGCCGGATACGTCTATTCGGGCCTGACGGCGGCGGCGGCGTACAACACCATACGCCCATCGCATGCGACGATTAAACGGGTGATTCTGTTGGGTCCCTGCCACCGGGTGGCGGTGCGCGGACTGGCATTACCGGGTACCGAAGCCTTCGCCACGCCGCTGGGCGACGTTCCGTTGGATATGGATGCAGTCGCCAGCATCATCGGCCTTAAACAGGTGAAAATATTTGATGACACCCATGTCCAGGACCATAGTTTGGAAGTCCACCTGCCCTTCCTGCAATCGACACTGGACGATTTCTCCATTGTGCCGCTCATCGTCGGTCAGGCATCTCCTCAGGAAGTCGCCGAGGTTCTTGATGTTTTGTGGGGCGGGCCGGAAACCCTCATCGTTATCAGCTCGGACCTTAGTCATTACCTAACCTATGATCAGGCGCGCAACATTGATGGGCGTACGTGTCAAGCGATCGAGCGCTTGGACTCAGAGGCATTGGGCGATGAGCAGGCTTGCGGCCGGCATTCCATCAGAGGTTTGATGGTGGTTGCCCGGGAAAAAGGGCTCAAGGTTCAGACAGCCCATATCTGCAATTCAGGTGACACGGCAGGCTCCAAGGATAAAGTCGTCGGGTATGGTTCCTGGCTGCTTACCGAAGGAGACGGTAAAGCGGCGTCGACCGAAGTTGATTTCGGCGCCGAAACCCGTGAAATCCTGGACCAGCATGGTGAGACCCTTTTGCGATTCGCCGCCAAGGCCATTCAAAATCACCTCAGCAAATCCGGACCCCTAAGGGTTGATATGAAAGAATTCGCTCCTGCATTGAAGAGAGACGGCGCGTGCTTCGTGTCGCTGGATAAAGACGGCAAGCTCAGGGGGTGTATCGGGTCTATCCAGGCCTGGCGGCCCTTGATTACCGACGTCGCCGAAAATGCCTGCAAGGCGGCCTTTCAGGACAACCGGTTTAAGGTTCTGACGGAACAGGAACTCAGGGATCACGATATCACCATGTCGATTTCCGTCCTCAGTCCCCAGGTTCCGATGACGTTCAAGAACGAGGAGGATTTGGTCGGACAGCTTCGCCCCGGCATTGACGGTGTGGTTCTACAGGACAAAAAAAAGCGAGGCGTGTTCCTGCCCGTTGTCTGGGAATCGTTAAAAGAACCTCAGAAGTTCTTCAATCAACTGAAACGCAAGGCGGGCTATCCCGAGGACTATTGGTCCCCCACCATCAAGGCCTGGCGTTATGTCACGGAAAGCGTTTATTCAAAGGACCTGCCGGCGGATGACCCCCTTTGGAAAATGGACTAGCCGGGGAAAATCGACTAGCCCGCCGCTTCTTTTTGCCGGGCGAAATTGACCAGAAAAATGCCGGACAGAACAAGCACCAGACCCGCAATCGCCTCTATGGTGACCGGCTCGCCCAGCAGCGGCCACGCCAGAAAAATCGCCGAGATGGGGTTAAGGGTTATATAGATGGCGACGCGCGTGGGCGTCAGCCAGCTTAACGCCCAGGTATACAAGGTGAACTGCAACGCGCCACCGATAACACCCAAAAATAATACCGCCACCCATCCGAAAAAGCTGAACTCGGGAAGGCCCGTCAACGCGCCCTCTCCATAGGCCATTGGTGATAGAGCTATCATGCCGATGGTCATGCCCAGAGCCGTGAATAAGGTCGTTCCATAGGCGATGAGAAACGGCTTGGCGAAAACGGAATAAATAGCCGCCGCCACCGCCGCCGACAGCATGATTGATATGCCGAGCAGATGGCTTTCGGAGGAGCCGTTACCAATCAAAGAATCGCTGACAGTGATGACCACGCCGACGAACGCCAAGAATACGCTAAAGAATTTTGCACCGGTCAACGCTTCCTTTTTCATTATGAAGGCGATCAGCAACGTAAGAATAGGCATGGTGGCGAGAGCAATGGCGGCATAAGCCGCCGTCGTATATTTCAGCGACGCCGTAAATCCCCAGGGGAAATAAGTGTAGAGCACAATTCCCAATAAGATCACCGGCAGGAAATGTTTGGTTTGAATGGGCACGCGGCGCAGCCCCATGACCAAAAACGGCAGCAAACACACCGCGCCGATGAAGTATCTGAAAAACGCCAGGGATATGGGATCGGTTTCGCCAATAACGAAACGGGTGGCGACGATGGAAACGCCGGCGCTGAGAGAGGCAAACGCGGCGGCAAAATTGGCGAGAAGAGTTTTATTCATGGGAATGGTTTGTCCGGTCTCAGCTTAACGGATCACTTATTTCTTAAGATTCCGGTAGTCCCCCGACCACCATTTTTGCGGCGTATCCCGTTCGCCATAACCGAGTCTAATATCGAGCCAGAGCATCAACCGTCTAAGCGGCGTCCCGGCAAGCCAGCGAGCGGCGCGCATATACCACTTGGTAAAATCCTTGTTATAGGGACAGGTCCTCATACAAATGGCGCAGTCGGTCCGAAGCGCCGTCCAATAGCCGAAACATTTCTCGCAATTGGTGGTCCATTTAATGACGCCATCCACATTCGATTTGTTGTGACCGGTATCGGTCGGCGGACCGTCGGTAATTGCACTGACCGGACAGGCGTCGTAACAACGCCGGCAGACCTCGCAAAACTCCGTCACACCGAATTTAATCGGTTGGTCGTGATTAAGGGGCATATTGGTGAAAATTTTGGAGATGCGCACCCGTGGCCCGAATTCCTTGGTAATCAGCATATTGTGCCGGCCGTATTCTCCCAACCCCGCCTTGATTGCCTGGGGAATGGTAAGCGACGTATCGTTCATGGAACCGACCGCTTCATAGCCCAGGTTTCGGATATATTGAGCGATATGCATGACGATGGCGGCCTCGGTGGAATAGCCCTTTCCCACTGCCGTGCTGGCCAGCGCCGAGGGCATTGACTTGATGATGTCGTACTCCATCGCATGGCCGACCATAATGACGCTGGTCAGGCCCTCGGGCAGTTCCACCGGCGCTTCCTCCTTGGTCCGGACATTGAATTTTGACGTATAGACCCAGCGTTCGTCGTATTCCGTAATTCCCACCAGATCCGCACCGAAATATTTCGCCACCTGCTTTATTTCGCGGGTCGTATCCTCGACGGAATCGATTTCCACTTTGTTCGGGTCAGGCGGATGAAATTCCTTGATATCATCCGTAAATCCTTCCCGGATACCGTCGGAAAAACCCCGCTCCATGATGGAAGACGCCATCACCCAGGATGCGTTTCGAAGAGCAAAATCGCGCTGACGAAACCCGTCGCCTTTGCGGAAATTTGGTTTGCGGTGTCCCCGCCAAAATTCGTTGGCCGCCTTGGTGGCGATTCCCTCATCCCACTGGGACCGGCAAAACATATCGTTGCGTTGTTCAAAGCGCTGGAAGTCGTCATTGACCTGAATACCGGCTTCGGCGTCACTTTTCTTGAACGCGTCCCAGTCCTGGGTTTTTTCCGGGCGGATGTTGGCAGGCCAACCGGCTGGTTTACTGTCACTCATAATTGATGGTCCATTTCTTTAATCTGGCCGGACCATATCACCAGAATTCGGGGAAATAAAACCACTGTTTAAGTGGCGGTATAGGTGATTATTTGCTAAAGCCTCCCTCTCTTTGACAAATCTAATTCGGGGAACAAAAAATGACACTGAATGTGCGCCGCATCGTCACCGCCCACGATGAGGATGGTCGCGCCGTCATCGGCGACGACAAGGTAATGACCAATGTCAGCCAACTCAGATCGGGCAACTATCAAACTTTGATTTGGGTCACCGACGATTCACCGGCGGAAGTCGACGGCGATGAGGACCCGGCGGAAAGGACCCTTGACATCGAACCGCCCGTACGAGGGTCGGTTTTCCGCATATTGGAACTGTTGCCGGGTAAGGATGCCTATATGCATCGCACGGACACCATCGATTACGCCATTTGCATGTCCGGCGAATGCATTATGGTGCTGGACGATGGGGACGAAATCGTTATGAAAGCGGGCGACGTCATGGTGCAGCGGGGCACGTGGCACGGCTGGGCCAACCGGTCGGATGAACCCTGCCAGATCGCTTTCATTTTGATCGGCAGTATGGAACCGGCAAAACACCTCCACCCCCATGAATAATAGTAAAAACGAAGGAATAATTTTTTGAAACCCGAAATCAACGACGAATTTTTTGACCAGCTTCTGTCCTTGGCCGTAAAGGCCGGCCTGGCGATTATGGAAATCTATAATTCCGAATTTGAAGTCCGCGCCAAAGAAGATAAATCGCCGGTCACCGAGGCCGACGAAAAAGCCGAAGAGATTATCCTCGAAGGGTTGGCGCGCCTAGCGCCGGGTATTCCGGCCATCGGTGAGGAAGCCTATACCGCCGGAAAGCGCCCGGATATCAGTGGCGGGTTGTTTTGGCTGGTGGATGCTCTGGACGGCACCAAGGAGTTCGTCAAACGGCGGGGGGAATTCACCGTCAATATCGGCCTGATCGAGAACGGCTCCCCGTTAATGGGTGTCGTCTATGCGCCCGCCAAGGACGACGCCTATTGGGGCGGGCCCGGCGGCGCCTTTATGCGCGAAAGCGGCAGCGGCAAAGTTAGAATTGAGGCAAGAATACCGGCAGATGACGGTATCGTTGTCGTTTCCAGCCGATCCCACCGGGAAGGCGAAGACGAGTTTCTCAAAGATTATAGTGTCAAAGAGGAGATCAATTCGGGTAGTTCCATCAAGTTCTGCCTGATCGCCGCCGGGAAGGCTGATCTTTATCCCCGTTTGGCGGGCACCTCCGAATGGGATACCGCCGCGGCCCATGCCATACTATCCGCCGCCGGGGGCAGTGTGAAAACCCTGGAAGGCGAACCATTGGTCTATGGCAAGGACAACATCCGGAACCCTCATTTTATCGCCAAGGGCCGCTAGTGTGATTAAGGAAGCCGACGATACGGCCATCCGGGAGGGCGCGGCGTTGCTTCGTTCCGGCGGTCTCGTCGCCTTCCCTACCGAAACGGTTTACGGATTGGGTGCGGACGCTACCGACGATCAAGCCGTCGCCAAAATATTTGCCGCCAAAGACCGACCCGATTTCAATCCCCTGATCGTTCATGTTCCCAACGTCGCGGCGGCGCAGGAAATTGTCCAATGGACCGACCGGGCGCAATTACTGGCCGACCGGTTCTGGCCGGGGGCGCTTACTTTTATTCTTCGCCGGGGTGAGGACAGTGCTGTTTCCCTGCTGGTCAGCGCCGGCCTAGAAACCGTCGCCGTGCGTGTACCGGACCATCCCATAGCCCAGAAATTGTTGGCGGAATCGGGTTTGCCCATTGCCGCACCCAGCGCCAATAGGTCCGGCAAAATCAGCCCGACCATGGCCACACATGTTGAAAAATCGTTGGGCTCGAATGTCGACCTGATTTTGGACGGCGGTCCGTGCCGGGTCGGCTTGGAATCAACCGTCATCGATTTGACCGCCGATAGGCCGACTGTGTTGCGTCCGGGCGGCATAGATGTTGACGACCTTAAGTCGGTTCTCGGCCCACTGGAATTAGCCAGTGAGGACGGTAACATCAAATCCCCCGGCATGCTCAGCCAGCACTATGCGCCCAACGCCCCCATCCGATTGAATGCGACCGCAGCGGAAGAAGGCGAAACCCTGTTGGCGTTCGGCGGCGACGCGCCGGGCGATTCCCTCAATCTCAGCCCTTCCGGCGATTTGATCGAAGCGGCTGCCAATCTGTTCTCCATGTTGCATGAACTGGACCAGCCGGAAAGCGGCACCATTGCGGTCATGCCGATCCCGGACGAAGGTCTCGGCCGGGCCATCAATGACCGGTTGCGCCGGGCCGCCCGCTAGATTAGAAAAAGCGGCCCTTTTTATAATTCGAGCTCCGGTCATGGCTATATCAGAAAACATCATTGCTACGTTCACCGACATCGTCGGGCTGAACGGTGTTATTGCCGATGAATCCGACAAGGCCCCCTACCTCCATGAAGAAAGGGGGCTATTGGAAAGCCAATGCGATCTCGTTGTCCGCCCGGCGTCAACCGAGGAGACCTCCCTGGTGGTCAAGGTCTGCGCGGAGAATTCTATCCCCATTGTGCCCGTCGGCGGCAACACCGGATTGGTTGGCGGCGGCGTCGCTGACGGTGGTGTTGTTATTGCAACCGACCGGATGAACAAGATCATCGAAATTGACGACCTCAACCACACCATGACGGTCGAAGCCGGCGTCATCCTGGCCGAAATTCAAAATGCCGCAGACGATCATAACTGCCTGTTTCCCCTCACCCTTGGCGCGGAAGGCAGTTGCCGGATCGGCGGCAATATCGCCACCAACGCCGGCGGATCGAATGTGCTCCGCTACGGTAATACGCGGGAGCTGATTCTGGGTCTGGAAGTGGTGCTGCCGTCGGGAGAAATCTGGAACGGTCTCAACGCGCTGCGCAAGGACAATACCGGTTACGACCTCAAACAGCTTTTTATCGGCGCCGAGGGAACTCTTGGCGTCATAACCAAGGCGGTGCTGAAACTTTACCCGGCGCCCCAAACCACCATGACCGTCATGGCGGCCTTGCCCGATAGCGTTAAAATCCTTGATCTCTTCGGCCGAACACGCGCCATTTGCGGCGACCGGCTGACCGCGTTCGAACTGATCCCCCGCATCGGCATAGAGTTGGGCGTCAAACACGTTCCCGGTGTCATTGATCCATTCGATGCGCCGCACGTATGCTACGCGCTAATCGAATTGACTTCGCCCCGTGCCAACGACGATCTGAGGGGAGAAATCGAATCCGTTCTGGAAAGTGCCTTCGAGGAGGAAGTTGTCGTCGACGCCGTCTTCGCCGAAAGCGACGCGCAATCCAAGGAACTCTGGAAGATCAGGGAGGATATTCCCGAAGCGCAGACCAAAGAAGGCGGCAGCATCAAGCACGACGTATCGGTGCCCGTCTCCAAGACGATTGAATTTATCGCCGAGGCCTCCCGGCTGGTGGAAGACCATTTGCCCGGTATCCGCGTCTGCGCCTTTGGCCATATCGGCGACGGTAATATCCATTTCAACCTGACCCAGCCCGTTGACGCCGACAAAGCCGCCTTTATTGAAATGTGGGAGGACTTCAACCGCATGGTCCATGATTTGGTGGTCGACATGGGCGGCAGCATCAGCGCCGAACACGGTATCGGCCTGATCAAGCGGGAAGAACTGGCCCACTACGCCGACGAGACGAAACTCGACCTTATGCGGACAATCAAACAGGCCCTTGACCCGGACAATCTCATGAATCCGGGGAAGGTCATCTAGGTCAAATAGCCGATCACCCGATAAACATCGGTTTCTTTTATTTTCAATGTCTTTCCGCGGTCATTTCGCGACAAGCGGTTGCGACCGCTGTCTTGCCGGTCAGTCCGTGGAAATTAGCTATACTCCTAATTTTGCTTGAGTTAGAGTACCTTAAACAAAATACGGGGAGATATTCGATATGAGGAAATTACTGTTGGCCTCTGTGGCCCTTCTGTTCTCCTATCAGGCTCACGCAGATAATTCTGTTCGATTAATGACCGAGGAATTCGCGCCATATCAATTCTACGAGGGTAAAGGCGACAAAAAGAAAATCACCGGAATTTCAATCGAAATCGTTCAGGCCATTCAAAAACGTATCGGCAATAACGACGCCATCAAAGTACTGCCGTGGAGCCGCGCTCTCAAGCTGCTGGCTAAGCGGAAAAACAGTGCGCTTTTTTCCACCGCCCGAACCCCCGCTCGGGAAAAAAAATACAAATGGGTCGGTCCGCTGGCGAAACTGGAGATCGTCTTTTTTAGAAAAACCGGCAGCAAAGTAATGATCGGCTCACTTGAAGACGCCAAAAAAGTCGCGAAAATCGGCGTTACCAAAAATGTCGCTACACATGAAATGCTGTCCAATAAGGGTTTTAAAAATCTCGACGTTATGCAAAGCGGCAGTGACGACAAAAATATCAGACGGCTGACCAAGGGCCGTGTTGATCTGTGGCCGACGGCCTACTATGCGGGTATGCCATGGTAAAAGACTACGTTGATGCCGAAAAAGGCGAGCCCATAAGCGTCAAGGGCATTCACCGCAAGATTAATCCCTACAAATTAATTGGCATTTTCAAAAACGTCGACGAACAGAGCCGTTTTTTACGCGCGGAAAATGATGGCATGAAATTGTTTCTTGATATGGATAAACTGGATGAAGAAACTTTGCCCCAAGCCATCGAAACGATGCAAAATGCCATCAACCGGTTGAAAAATGGTAACAAATAGAAAACACTGACACCGAAATCACCGGCATATTCTGACTGAAAAAAATAATGTCAAACGACTCGTTATTCGAAAAAGAATCGGCGCTTTTGGAAAGCGCCTCCAAGGCCCTTGGGGATAGCGACTTGGGCGCCGATGATCTACGCGAAAGCTTCGAGGGCCTGTTCAAAGGGTATAATCGGCTTCTCAAACAGACCCGGCGGCTGGTTAAAATGAGCGACCGCCAGCAATTGGAACTGCTGGAACTCAACGAATTGAAAAACAGATTTCTAGGCATTGCGGCCCATGATCTGCGTAGCCCATGCAGCATTATCAGCGGCTATAGCGATCTGATGCTGTCGAGTTCCAACATGGGCGATGCCGAACGTGCAGAATTTATCGGCATTATCAATGAAGTCAGCGGCAACATGCTGAAGCTGCTGAGTGATCTGTTGGACGTTTCGGCGATCGAAAGCGGGCGACTCAGTTTGGACAAAGTGAAGGGCGACATTGCTGAACTCCTGCAGCAGCGGGTCACCTTTTTGACCATGCTGTCGGAGAAGAAAAATATCGAAATGGCATGCGAGCTGAGTGATTTGCCGGAAATCGAGTTCGACAACGACCGCATGTGTCAGGTAATCGACAATCTGATTACCAATGCCGTTAAGTTTTCCGAAGCGGGCACGAAAATAATGGTGACTGCAGATACCAATGGCGACCAGATCATCTTTTCCGTTGCCGATCAGGGACCGGGGATACCTCCGGACGACCTGGACAAAATGTTCGGCACGTTTCAAAAACTCAGCAATAAACCGACCGGCGGAGAAAAGAGCAGCGGTCTGGGCCTGGCGATTGTGAAAAAAATCGTCACCGCCCACGATGGCACGATTTCAGTTGAAAGCGAAGTCGGTAAAGGAAGTACGTTCATCGTATCCCTACCAACCACCTAAGCGGTACCGAAACGTTATCCTTTCTCCACAAAAAGAAACCGGCCCCAAGGGGCCGGCGAGTTTTACAGGGAGGCTTCACGTCTGGGAGTGGTTCATCAAACTCGGGAGGAAATTCGACGAACCTCTGATACCGGCCTTGCGCCTGGTACCTCCGATCACGGGGGATGATCGGGTTCCTATTTGGAACAGTAATGATACTACCCCATAAACATTTCCGTATGATGTCAAAGATGAATTAAAATGTGTCAAATTGTAATAGTTTGAAAAAGGCCGGCATTTGCGCAATTTGGTGCGTAATTCTTGAAAACATAGATATTTACTGAGACCTGGCGGCAATTTAAGTTGCCACTTTACGCGTCAACGTTGACCGCAAACCAATTAACCCATTGATATCGAGATGGTGCGTCCGGTATGACCGAGTTTGTTCCTCCAATTAAAGATTTACGCTTTTGTTTCAACGCGATAGCGGATATTGGCGAAATATCTGCGTTGCCGGGTTATGAGGACGCTGGCCTGGAAATCGCCGATGCGGTGCTCGAGGAAGCAGGAAAATTTGCCAAGCAGGTCTTGGCGCCACTCAATCAAACTGCCGATCAACAGGGTTGCACCTTCGAAAACGGCATCGTCAGCACGCCGGACGGTTATATCGACGCTTACAATCATATGAAGGAGGCCGGTTGGCTGGGTATGTCTTTGGCGCCCGAATTCGGCGGCCAAGGACTGCCGATTACAATTTCCACCGCCGCCTTCGAAATATGGTGCGGCGCGTCAATGTCATTTTGTATGACGACCCTGCTCAGTCAATCGGCCTACGAACTTTTAAACGCTCATGGCAGCGACGATCAGAAGTCAATTTACCTACCGAAAATCGTATCCGGCGATTGGGCGACGACCATGAATTTGACGGAACCGCAAGCTGGATCGGATTTGGGGCTGTTAAGGACCAAGGCCGTCAAAGAGGGGGATCATTACCGTCTGACCGGACAGAAAATATTCATTACCGGCGGCGATCACGATTTGACCGAGAATATCGTTCATCTTGTTTTGGCGCGAACCCCTGATGCACCTGCCGGCAGCAGAGGCATCTCTCTATTTTTGGTGCCGAAAATATTAGTGGATAAAAACGGCGATTTATCCGAGCCAAACGATCTTCAGGCAGTTTCCCTCGAACACAAGCTGGGGCTGCGGGGCAGCCCCACCTGCGTTATGTCCTACGGCGATAATGACGGCGCCATCGGATATTTAATTGGTGAGGAAAATCAAGGACTTGCCTGCATGTTTACCATGATGAACCTGACCCGGATCTTGGTCGGCGTTCAGGGCGTGGGCATCGCCGAACGGGCCTATCAACATTCCCTCGCCTATGCACGCGAAAGAATTCAGGGTTCTCGCAGCAAGGGACCGGATACCAAACCGGTGCCGATCATCAACCATCCCGACGTCAAACGGATGCTGCTGGATATGAAATCGAAGGCGGAAGCAAGCCGGGCCATTCTCCTATATACCGCCTACTGCCTCGATACGGCTAAAAAATCGCCTGATCCGGAAACTCGGAAACGGATGATGTCGCGAGTGGAACTTCTGACGCCGATCGCCAAAGCCTGGGTGTCCGACACGGGCATTGATGTCGCCGATACGGCCATTCAGGTTCATGGCGGTGTTGGCTATATTGAAGAAACTGGGGTCACTCAATATTTTCGTGATGCTCGGATTACAGCCATTTATGAAGGCACCAACGGCATCCAGGCCAACGATCTCGTGGGCCGGAAAGTCATCCGGGACCAGGGCGAGTGTCTGAATAATTTTATCAGAGAAATGCGGAATTTGACGGATGAGCTAAACGCAAATCCTCAAGAGAATTTAAATGCCATTGGCCGGCAATTGACCTTCGGACTGGATGCCTTGAAGGACGCAGGCGACTGGATATCAACTTTCTCCGGCAACAATCCTGATATGCTAGGCGCCGGCGCAAAGTCCTTTTTGACACTATTTGGTAACGTTACTGCCGGATGGTTGCAGGCAAAGTCGGCAATTCTTGCATCAGAGCAATTGGACCATGATAATGCCGACACATCATTTTTAGGTGGAAAAATTCAATCAGCCCGTTATTTTGCCGATCAATTGCTAAGCGGATCCGGCTATTTGAGGGATCTGGTAAAATTTGGGAGCGATTCCGTTGTTTCCATCGAAGAATCTCAGTTTTAGATTGTGGCTGCAATAATAATGACATTTAGCCGAATTTGGAAACGATGAGAACTTAATCTAAAATTTACGAAAATTCGTGTTAATTATTGAAATAAGTATATATTTTGCCCTACAAAAGGTCTCATAGACACCGGTTAGTTCGATGAGCAGATTAAACAAATACCTCATGCGCCAACTTATCGTCGCCACCGCACTGGTAGGTTTCGTTATGACGGGCGTGATATGGCTATTTGTTTCAGTTAGAGCTGTCGAATCGATCGTAAACCGCGGCTTGTCGTTGAAGCTGTTTGTCAGTTTAACGATGCTGCAAATTCCAAATTTTCTAGTGCACATCATTCCGTTTTCACTATTTATCGCCACTCTGTTCGTCTACAGCCGACTTAATTCCGACCGGGAACTGGTTGTTATGCGGGCCGCCGGTTTAAGCCCCATGGCATTGGCCCGCCCGGCACTGATCTTAGCATTCCTGGCGACACTTTTCGGCTACATGCTAACCCTTTATGTTACGCCCAAGTCCTATCAGAAATTCCGTGATATGCAGTGGGATATTCGCTATAGCCTCAGCCATATCCTGCTTAAAGAAGGGGTTTTCAACACCGCTTCCAAGAATTTCACCATCTTCGTGCGCGAAAGATCCGGAGAAGCAGAACTTAAAGGCCTCTTGGCTCACGACACGCGAAAAAAGAATAAGCCGGTTACCTATATCGCCGAGCGTGGCGCGATGATCAAAACCCCGACGGGCGCACGCGTGGTGATGTTCGAAGGGATCAGGCAGGAAATAGATAAGAAAACCAATAAGTTATCATCCTTATATTTCGATCGTTATAGTTTCGATCTGGGTGGCGTCACCCCCAAACCCGAAAAGCGATACAGAGAAGCCCGCGAGCGCATGGTTGGTGAATTGATGGCCCTCAAAAAGAAGGACGTCGGCAATCCAAAGGACTTTGGTAAATTTAAGGTTGAGGGACATCAGCGGCTGTCGACACCCTTGAACGTGATTGCTTATATTTTGCTCGCGCTCGCCTGCCTGCTATTGGGCGACTTTTCAAGGCAGGGGCAATTAAAACGAATTCTTTTGGCGTCGGTCGCTTTCATTGGCTTCCAGATAGTCGGGTTGGGATTGATAAATTTAGGAGCCAAGAAACTGAGCCTTATTCCATTGCTTTATGTCGAAGCCATTTTGCCGTCTTTGATCTTACTGCTTTTACTTGTCATTCAACCACGTGTGAGTTTCAAATTATTTTCTAAAAAAGACGCCGTCAGCGCCGGACGGGCGTAGTGGATTAAATTATGAGAATATCGCACACTTTGACATTTTATATCGGACGCAATTTTCTCTACAGCTTTTGCGCTGTTTTTGCCGTATTCTTGGGCATAATATATCTTTTCGACACTGTAGAACTCTTGCGTCGCGCGGCCAGCCACGACAATGTCGGCGTCGGTATGGTGTTCCAAATGGGCTTGTTAAAACTCCCGTTCATGGGACAACAGGTATTTCCTTTTGCCGTCCTGTTCGGCGGAATGATGGCATTTTGGCGCCTGACCCGGAGCAGCGAACTCGTCGTTACCCGCGCGGCCGGCGTGTCAGCCTGGCAATTTCTTTTACCCGTCCTTCTGGTCGCTTTCCTGCTGGGTTTGTTAAAAATATCCGCATTTAATCCGCTGGCTTCAGCGATGTTGACAAAATATGATCGTCTGAACGCAACGCTGTTGAAAGGCCGGTCAACTTTGTTGGCCGTGAGCCAATCGGGGTTGTGGTTGCGTCAGGCAAGTGGCAACAACCAGTCGGTTATTCATTCGCCCAAAATTTCATTGGTAAAAAACGAGATCAAGCTGTCCGACGTCACAATTTTCGTTTATCAAGGAGCCGATAAATTTAATTCGCGTATTGGCGCCAAGACCGGCGAATTGGAAGACGGATTTTGGCATCTAAAAAACGTGTGGATTCACCAAGAAGACGAACCTGCAATATTTAAAAAAGAACACTGGGTAGAGACAGATATTACATTGAACAATATTCATGAAAATTTTTCTCCTCCGGAAACAACTTCTTTCTGGGACCTGCCGGACTTTATCGCAAACATGGAACGAGCCGGATTTTCAGCCTTGCGCCATAAGCTATATTGGCATTCGCTTCTGGCGGCTCCCCTGCTTTTGTGCGCCATGGTACTTATTGCCGCCACTTTTACCTTGCGGCAATCGAGGCGGGGAAGTGCGACGATTGTTATAACCGGCGGCATTATGACGGGTTTTCTGCTCTTTTTCTTTTCTGACGTCGTATTCGCCTTGGGATTAAGGGAAAGCATCCCGGTAGCGTTGGCGGCATGGACTCCTTCAGGCGTCTGTACACTATTGGGTCTTGCCATGGTGTTCCATTTGGAGGACGGGTAACCCGATGAAGGCAATGCGAAATATTTTTACCCTTTTGGTGTTGAGCTTCTTAGCGGCTATTCTATTTGCTGGAATTTCTTATGGACAAAAATTGGCGCCAGAAGGGGAGCCCTTACTGTTTACGGCCGATGAGGTCTCCCATGACCGCGAACTGGGTATAACAAAAGCGTCCGGTAACGTTGAAGTTTCGCGAGGCGAGAGAATTCTATTAGCAGATACGATCAGCTACAACCAAGGTCAAAATATTGTTTCCGCATCCGGCAATGTCAGTTTACTGGAACCGACGGGTGAGGTCCTATTTGCGGAATTCATCGAAATCACCAGCGATTTCAAGGATGGAATTATCAAGCAGTTGAGGGTCCGTCTTTCCGACAACGCCCGAATTGCGGCGGCGGGTGCACGGCGTTCAGGCGGCACCATCCTTGAAATGCGCAATGCTGTCTATTCGCCGTGTGAAAGTTGCGGTCAGAAGGACAAAAAAGCCCCACCTCTTTGGCAGGTTAAAGCCAAAAGGATTATCCACGACAAACCGAACCAGATAATTGAATATTCCGATGCCTGGTTGGAAATTGCCGGTAATCCAGTAATTTACACTCCATATTTTTCTCACCCGGATCCGACGGTAAAAAGAAAAAGCGGATTCCTGACACCGAGTGTGGGTGGTTCGACTTTTTTGGGCACATCCGCCTCTACGCCGTACTTCTTTGCTATTTCTCCCAGTAAGGATTTCACGTTCACTCCAACCATTACCTCGAAGCAACGCGTCGTTTTGGCCGGTGAATACCGGCAACGTCTTATTAAAGGTGAAACCAAAGGAATCGGGAGCATTACTTACAATGCTGACAATGAATTCAGGGGTCATATAGATGCTAGTGGGCGCTTCGATGTTGATGACAAATGGCGTTGGGGTCTTGATTTAAAACGTGCTGCAGATGACACTTATTTAAGGCGATACGGCTTTAATTCGCAAGGTACATTGACTTCCCGCCTGTTCGCAGAAGGATTCAGTAAAAGGAATTTTCTCTCATTTGACGCCTTTGCCTTTCAGGGTTTAAGCGTCAATGACAATCCCGGACAAACTCCGATTGTACTCCCAATGATTGAGTACAGCCGATTGAGCGCGCCTGGCCGCTGGGGTGCCCAAACAAATCTCAATGTGCAGACTCTTGCACTGACAAGAACCGACGGATCGGATACGCGAAGATTGTCTGTTGGCGGCGGTTGGCAATTACCTCATATCGGTCGGCTAGGAGATGTTACTAATTTCACTGTGTCTGCACGTGGCGATTTATATCATCGGACCAACATGACAGTCCCCGGCCAAAGTGGGACCGACAGTGGCTTCGTCGGCCGTATAATTCCTGAAGCCAAAGTGGAATGGCACCTTCCTATGGCACGACAACATGGTACGGTCAGTCAGGTGATAGAACCGCTAGCTTCCGTCATCGTCAGCCCCTATGGCGGCAACCCATCCGATATCCCCAATGAAGATAGTATCGAATTGGAATTCGATGAAACCAATTTATTCAGTTCAAACCGCTTCTCGGGGCTGGACCGCATCGAGGGCGGCCCCAGAGCGAATTACGGGCTAAAATGGGGACTTTATGGCGCAAAGGGCGGCAGCACGACCGCCTTCGTCGGTCAAAGTTACCGCCTCAAAAAGGATGATACGTTTGCAGAAGGCTCGGGCCTAGAAGATCATTTTTCCGATTTTGTAGGTCGCGTCGGCATCTCTCCTGGCAAAAACATTGATTTGATGTACAGGACGAGAATCGACAAAAGCGACCTGTCACCGAAAAGAAATGAAATTCGAATGATCGCGGGCCCCCCGGCTTTGCGCGTTTCCGCCGATTACGTATTTTTTGATCGGCAAGTGGGTTCTGAATTCTCCGGTCGTGAAGAATTATCCGGTAATATCACAGCTAAATTGGATCGTATGTGGAGCAGTAGCATTTCCGGTCGGTACGACGCCAGCAATAAGGAAATGAGGAACTTCGGTCTAAATTTTACTTATGAATGTGAATGTTTCGTTTTCAGCGCCTCAATCAGACGGGAATTCTATGAAGATCGGGACATCAAGCCCAATGACACATTTCTGCTAAAATTGACATTTAAGACTCTGGGCGATGTCCAAACCGGTATATCGAGTTCGGGCGGTTGATAAGGTATATTTTTTTCCTGCGATGAGACAAAATAAAGCAGACAACGGCTTGTTCTCAAGCTCTGGAAAACTGAAATCAGGATTGCTGAGCATTATTTTGCTGTCTCATGCAATTTTGCCAGCTCCTGCCTGTGCCCAGGGAGTGACCTCCGCTCAGGGCATCGCTGCCATCGTCAATGACGACATCATTTCGGCGCTGGATGTTAACTCACGTATCAAGTTCACTATTTTTTCCTCGAAACTGGCGAATAACAAGCAAGTTGTCGCCCGGATAAAACCGCAAATATTGCGAAAATTGATCGATGAAAAACTTCAAGCCCAAGAGGCCAAAAGGGCAAATATCAAAATTTCAGATGCCGAACTGAAAAACTCCATCCGCCTTATCGAACAGCGCAACAAGTTACAAAAAGGCGAAATGCGGAAAGTTTTCTTTAGTGCCGGCATCGATTGGCGAAATTTTAATCAGCAAATTGAAACCGATTTAGCCTGGCGCAAGGTTATTCTGCGCCGGGTGTTATCCGGTTCTAAAATCGGCGATGACGCCGTGGATGAACAGATTTCCCTGATCGAAGCCAATAAAGGAAAACCGGAATATCTTGTGGGCGAAATTTTTCTTCCTTTCGATTCCGGTAAGAGCGTCGGGGATGTTCAACAACTTGCCAACAGGTTACACGGCCAAATTAGCAAAGGGGCTGATTTTCCAGCCGTTGCACGTTCGTTTTCCCAAAGCGCGTCGGCCGCAACGGGAGGAGGTCTTGGTTGGATTCGAACCGATCAACTTGATGAACAACTCGCCAAAGTCATAACCAAAATGACCCCTGGCAAACTGTCGCCGCCTTTGAGAGGCGCGGATGGTTTCTATATTTTAGTACTACGAAATAAACGAATCGCCCAAGGACTGCCGCCGCCGGATATTTCGGTAACTCTCCAGCAGATATTTCTCCCGCTCCGCGCCAATGCTTCACCCGGCGAGATTTCAGCGCAGGAAAGCTTGGCGAATTCTATTTCATCCTCTGCATCGAATTGCCAGGACATGGATCGGATCGGCAAGGAAAAGGGAGCGAAACAATCGGGACGCCTATCCAATATAAAAGCATCTGCCCTGCCGGAAAACTTGCGCAATGCCGTTTTATCAAATGAAGTCGGCAAGGCGAGCAAGCCAATTCGAACCCCGGCAGGTTATGTGGTCTTGATGGCATGCAGTAAAAGCGGGGACAATTCGAATCAGGCGGTCCGGCAAAAAATCGAGCAAGATCTACTGGAAAAAAAGGCATCCCTTTTTGCACGGCGGCTTTTACGCGATCTACGACGATCCGCCTTCGTGGATATTCGCCGATGAACGATTCCCGGCTCCCAATTGTCGTGACGATGGGAGACCCAGCGGGAATCGGAGGCGAATTAGCGCTAAAAGCGTGGCTCAATCATCGCCAAAGCCTGCCTCCCTTTTTTATGCTTGATTCACCGAGACGTCTGGAAAATCTAGCGGGAAAATTGGGGTTTGAGTTATCCGTGGCGACCATCGACTCGCCGGATCAAGTCGCCTCAACCTACCAATCTTCCCTGCCGGTGTTGCCTGTGGAGTTGCCGAAAGAAAGTGTGCCGGGACGGTTGGACCCCGACAATGGCAGCGCCGTTAAAGAGGCCGTGGAACGATCAGTTGATCTTATACAATCAGGGGCAGCGAATGCCGTGGTCACCAATCCAATCCACAAATCCAGTTTATATGACATCGGTTTCAAGTATCCCGGGCACACTGAATTTCTAGCGGCATTAGCCGGTGTAGAATCCGAGCCGGTTATGATGCTGGCTACCGATGATTTTCGAGTGGTGCCGGTGACGAAGCATGTCGGCCTGCGGGAGGCGATGAAACTACTTTCCCCTGATTTGATCATTGAGACAGCTTCGATTACCTGTTCGTCTTTAACGAAGGATTTCGGTATTGAAAATCCTCATCTTGCAATCGCGGCCCTGAACCCCCATGCCGGAGAAGGGGGTAAAATGGGCGGTGAAGAGAAAACCGTCATCGAACCCGCCATCGAAAAATTAAAAAATTCCGGAATTCGGGTGACCGGTCCCTATCCACCCGACACTCTCTTTCATCCCGCAGCGCGGGAGAAATACGATGCGGTCCTTGGCATGTATCACGATCAAGTATTGATCCCTATTAAGACTATTGCCTTCGAGAAAGCCGTAAATGTCACACTCGGTCTGCCATTTATCCGCACATCGCCGGATCATGGAACCGCCTTGGATATAGCAGGAACCGGTAGTGCCGACGAGCGGAGCCTGGTTTCCGCCATAAAAATGGCGGCCGAACTGTCTGAAAATCGTCGACGTTCGGAAATTGTGGCCGGGGCCACCGAATGACGCTTTCATCCGATACTGTCAGTCCACCGAAACTTCCCCCACTCCGCGATGTCATCGCCCGCCACGACCTCGGCGCAAAGAAATCGCTGGGCCAACATTTTCTGTTGGACGGCAACCTTACCGCCAAGATCGTAAGGGCGGCAGGAGATTTGACAGGCCTTTCCGTCATCGAAATAGGGCCGGGTCCCGGTGGTCTGACGCGATCTTTGTTGACGGAGAGTCCGGCGCAGGTCATTGCGGTTGAAAAAGACGAGAGATGCCTGAATGCTTTGGAAGAATTGTCGGAGTATTTTCCTGACCGGCTTACCGTGATCGCGGCGGACGCAATGGCGGCAGAGGTGTCGTCCATATGTCCACCGCCTCGAAAAATTATCGCCAATCTGCCCTATAATATTTCTACAGCGCTGCTTTTGAAGTGGCTCCCGCAGGCCTCTGACATCGCCGGTATGACCTTAATGTTCCAAAAGGAAGTTGCCGAACGCCTGGTCGCCCGGCCCTCAAGAAAGGCCTACGGCCGGCTAAGTATTATGACCCAGTGGCTATGGGACGCCAACCTGGCCTTCAATGTGGACAAAAAAGCTTTTACACCGCCGCCCAAGGTCACCTCCAGCGTCGTAACTTTTACGCCGCGTTCAGCACCTCTCGCTGAAGCCACATGGCAAAGTCTGGAAACGGTGACGGCAGCCGCTTTTGGCCAGCGCCGGAAAATGCTCAGGTCGTCATTGAAATCGCTTGGATTAAATATCCCCGCCATCGGTATTGATCCCACGGCCCGGGCGGAAGATTTATCAGTCGAGGAGTTCTGCAAATTAGCGCGGGCCTATGAGACCGTAAAAAGCGACGGCTAGTCCGTCAGGCCGCGTAAATCCTGTACAAAATCATGAAGCCCGATCTGACGGGCGATCCGGTGCCTTTCCGCGGCAAGGATCGACTGAACCTCGGCAACGCTATCGTTAATATCGTTATTGACGATAACGTAATTGTATTCCCGGTAATGGCTCATTTCGTCGGCGGCTTTCGACATTCGTTCGCGGACAACTTCTTCGGGATCCCGGGCTCTTTTGCGTAGTCTAACTTCCAGTTCTTCCGTGTTGGGCGGTAATACGAATACGCTGACCAAATCGTCCCGTGTACTGTCGTTGTCGTAAAGCTGTTGCGTGCCCTGCCAATCGATATCGAACAACACATCTGTCCCTGCCGCCAAGGCGTCCTCGACGGGTTTCCTGGGCGTGCCGTAGAAATTACTGAATACCTTGGCGTGCTCCAGCAGTTCGCCCTGTTCAATCATATTGCCGAACTCGGTTTCGTCGAGAAAGAAATAGTCGGTGCCTTCGACTTCACCGGACCGTATCGGGCGGGTGGTGGCCGAGATCGACATCATCAGATTGTCGTCCAGTTCCAGCAACTCGCGGGAAATGGTGGTCTTACCGGCGCCGGAAGGAGAAGAAAGCACCAGCATCAACCCCCGTCGCGAAAAAGGTTTGATTCCCCCGTTATCACTCAATGTTTTGCACCTGCTCTCTGAATTGCTCAATGACCGCCTTTAAATCCAACCCGATGCGGGATAAGTCAACGTCAGCCGCTTTGGAGCAAATGGTGTTGGCCTCCCGGTTAAATTCCTGGCACAGAAAGTCGAGCTTGCGGCCGATTACCCCGCCGTCGCCCATCAATTGACGGGCGGCATCCAAATGCGCCTTAAGACGGTCAAGTTCTTCGCGAACGTCGGCCTTGGTCATCAGAACGGCCGCTTCCTGGGCCAGTCTTTCCTCAGGCAGCGCCGGTATATTTTCCAGTAATTCTGCAATCTGAGCCCGCAATTTTTCCTTAAGCGTTTCCGGTTGCATCTCCGCCAATCGCTCAGCGTCGCCACAAAGGGATTCGATCCGGATCAATTGATCGTTCAACACCTGACCGATTCGTTCCCCTTCCTCGGCGCGCCCGCTTTTCAAGCCATCGAGCAATACAATCAAATCCTCCAGGATTTTGACGTTCCGCTCGGCTTTGGCGGTTTCATCGTCTTCATCCTCCACGGTTTCGATAACCCCGCGGACGGACAAAAGGCCATCCAAACTGGGTGGTCCGATCTGACCGGATTTGGTTTGAATTTCCGTCGCCGTTTCCACCAGTTGGTCGAGCAAAATCCGATTGACCTGAAATTGGGTCTTTTTATCGGTTTCCTGCACGGTGAGCGCCAAATTTATATTGCCGCGCTTGAAGTACTTACCGGTCCGTTTGCGCGCTTCGATCTCCAGTTCCTCCGACCCCTGAGGCAACCGGCACCGGACATCGAGACCCTTGCCGTTAACGCTTTTGGCTTCCCAGTTCCAGCTATAGGTTCCGTTCCCACCGGACGCCCTGGCGAAACCGGTCATGCTCGAAATTTTTGTTTTTTTTGCCATGTAAATACAATAGGTTACCAAAGGTTACCAAATTCTATCTATCTTCGAACCAAGCAGCATACAATCTAACACTGGTCGAAAATATTGTTTGCCCTGGATAGGCCATTCATTGATCTAAATCAACCATGTGCAGTTAATTTTATGTTTCAATGTGAACATAAAGGCATATGATTTAGTAACATCCCAGATGAGGGAGGGGATCATCCAGGAAATACGTATTCACGGCCGTGGCGGACAAGGCACCGTCATGGCGTCGAAAATATTGGCCAAAGCGATTATTGAAGAAGGCCAGTATGCGCTCGCCATACCGTCTTTCGGCTTCGAGCGCAGAGGCGCGCCGGTAACCGCTTTCCTCCGTGTTGACGACAAGGAAATCAGAACCGTCACCAATATCTATCATCCCGACAATATCATTTGCATCGACCCCACCGTCTCCCGGGCAGTCGATATTTTTAAAGGTTTTCAAGAAGGCGGCACCTGGGTGCAGGCGACCAAAAAGGGACCGGATGAGTTGGAAATTCCGGACAACGTCGCCAAGCTGGGACTTTGCGACGCCTTCGGCATTGCCCTCGATATTTTCAAGAAGCCGATCACCAATTCGATCATGCTGGGCGCCTTCGCCAAAACCTCGGGCATGGTATCCCTCGATTCGCTTAAAGACGGGTTGGAGACGGCGAACTTCCGCGATGCCGGGCTCGACCAGAATTTGCAGGCCATCGAACGCGGCTTCAACGAAACCACCGTTCACCAGATCAACTGAAGTAAGAAATCATGCTGAAACAAGCCCGCCCCAGATTTGATCAAGCGACGATACCGGACGACCTTTGCCCCATCGGCACGACGCTGATCACCATGTTGCCCGGCGATTGGCGGTCGGAACGCCCCGTCGTCAACCGCGACAAATGCGTAAAATGCGCCACCTGCTGGCTGCAATGCCCGGTCCAGTGCATCGTCGAAATGCCCGCCTGGTTCGATATCACCTATGATTCCTGTAAAGGCTGCGGCATTTGCGCGACGGAATGTCCGCAAAACGCCATCACCATGGTCCTGGAAGTGGGAGACTGATTATGCCCGATACACCCCTCCCCAATGAACCGAGAACCATCGTCTGTGACGGCAACGAAGCCGCCGCTTGGGCCGTGTCCCTGGCCAGGCCCGATATGGTGGCGGTCTATCCCATCACGCCCCAATCTTCCTTGGTTGAATATGTCTCGCAATTTATCGCCGACGGCAAAATCGACGCCGATTTGATGGACGTCGAGGGCGAACACAGCGTCATGTCAGTATTGCACGGCGCCTGTCTAGCCGGCGCACGGACTTACACGGCAACCTGCGGCCCCGGCCTCTATTTCATGTTCGAACCCTATGTCCGGACTCCCGGCATGCGCCTGCCGATCGTCATGTCCATGGTCACGCGCGACGGCTTGACGCCGCAAAGCGTCTGGGGTGGTCAACAGGACGCCATGATGCTGCGCGAAGCCGGTTGGATTCAGATTTACTGCGAGAGCGTGCAGGAGGTCCTGGATACGCTAATCATGGCCTTCCGTATCGCCGAAAACAGGGACGTCATGCTGCCGGTCAATATCTGTCACGACGGCAACTACCTGTCCTATGGTGTCACCAAGGTGGTTCTGCCGGAACAGGATATGGTGGACGATTTCCTCGGCGATAAGGATACCAACTGGCACGTTGCCCTGGACCCCGACCGTCCCATGTCGGTCGATCCTTTGACCGGCGGAGAGGGCCCGGGTGGACCGGGAACGTTCGTGCGCTACCGCAAGGGTCATTGCGCCGGCATGCAGAATGCGCTCCGCGTCATAACGGAAACCCATGAGGAATGGGAGAGTAAATTCGGCCGCAGCTATTCGCCCTTGATCGAGGAGTACCGTCTGGACGACGCCGACTACGCCATCGTCACCATCGGCAGTATGTCGGGCGCCGGTAAAGACGCCGTCGACGTGGCCCGTGAACAGGGTGAAAAGGTCGGACTGATCAGGGTGAAAACATTCCGCCCCTTTCCCATGGAAGCGTTGGAGAAGGCTCTCACCAAGGTTAAGGCTGTCGGCGTCGTGGATCGTTCCGTCAGTTTCGCCTGGAATTGTGGACCGGTTTACCAGGAAATCCAGGCGGCGCTTTATAGGTTGGAAGAGAGAATTCCCGCCATCAGCTTTATTGGAGGCCTGGCCGGATCGGACATCACCGGCGTTCATTTCGCCCGCGTGATCGAAGCGACCGGAAAACAGCTCGCGGGAGAGATGACTGAGGGGCCAGTCTGGCTAAACGAGAACGAGTAGACGGAAAGTAATACGATGGAACAAACAAAATACCTTATCGCCGGCAGTTCTCACGCGGCTCTTTCCGCCCTCAATTCAATCCGCATGCTGGATACGGACGGCAGCCTCACTTTGATCACCAAGGACGAGCGGCTACCCTATTCGCCGACGGTTCTTCCTTATATCGTGTCGGGGCAATCAAAACCGGAGAAAGTGCAGCTGCGCGATGACGAGTTTTTCGCCAAGAATAAAGTGAATTTTGTCAGCGGCGCCGGATTGAGCGCCTTGGACGCAAACAATAACAAAGTCACCTTGCAAAACGGACAGGAATGGCAGTACGAAAAGCTGTTGCTGGCCACCGGCGCGTCCCCTGCAATTCCTCCGGTACCCGGACTGTCCGACACCACCTATCACGTGCTGCGCACCATGGATGACGCGGTCGATCTGAACTCAGCCTTAAGCAGCGCGAAAACAGCTGTCGTATTGGGCGGCGGGCTGATCGGCATGCATGCCGCCGAAAATCTGATCAAGGCGGGCATTCAGGTCACCATCGTCGAAATGCGTCCACAGGTGTTGCCGGGATATTTCGACCAGCAGGCGGCCAAAATAATCGAGCAGACCTTTGCCGATAACGGCGTTGCCATGCGGATCGGCGACACGGTCATCGGTGCGGCGCGGGACGGCAATGGCAGCAAAGTAAGCCTGGATAGCGGTGATGAAATCAGCGCCGATCTGCTGCTGGTCTGCACCGGCGTTGCGCCCTCCATCGATTATCTTGAAGGAAGCCCCGTAGAAACCGATCAAGGCATCCTCGTGGACGACTGCATGGCAACCAATGTGGCCAATATCTGGGCCGCCGGAGACGTTGCCCAGGCTTTGAATTTTTACAACGGGGAGAAATCTCTCGGGGGAATTCTCCCGGCGGCGGTTGAGCAAGGGCGCATCGCCGGCATGGCAATGATCGACGATCCGGCCATCAATCCCTACCCCGGCGGCGTCCCCCTGAACACCTACGGCTTCTTCGGCAATCAGGCCGTCTCGGTCGGCGTCAGCGACGAAAGCGCCCTTCCTGACGGAACGGAAGTTTCGCTGACCGTCAATGATGACGAGATGTTTTACCAGAAAATCCTCATCGGCGACGGGCATCTGCTGGGTATTTCGGGCATAAATACGGATTTCGATCCCGGCGTCATGTGGCAGCTGGTTCTCCTGCGCACCGATCTGAGTGACGTGAAGGACGAGTTTTTGAACAACCCAGCCAATACAGGCCGCGATTTGATGTCGCGGATCTGGCGCTAAGCAGTAAATATAGAGAAAGGACAAACTCTTGGGCATTGGTCACAACACAATTGCTTTTCACCAGGACAAATGCGACGGCTGCGGCGATTGCATGACGGTCTGCGCCGAGACCAAATCAGGTACGGAAAACGTTGTACATTCACGCATTAAAATCGTTCCGAGCGTTGCCGCCAACGACAGCTTTGAACTGGCTATGTGCCGTCAATGCGGTGATCCAAAATGTGTCCTCAATTGTCCGTCGGGATCACTGACCAAAGATCACGAAACCGGTCTGGTGCCATGGGACGCTGATCTTTGCGTCGATTGCCTGCTGTGCACGGTCGGTTGCGCCTATGGCGGCATCACCTATAACGCCGCCGAAGGCCACGTAATGAAATGCGATATGTGCGACGGCGATCCGGCCTGTGTTAAATCATGCCCCACCGGCGCGCTTGAATTCAACAATTCAGCGGAAATCTATAATAAGTACGGCGAACTGGAAGACTTGTTCGTGCCGGGACTGGCCGCCTGCCAGGGGTGCAATTCGGAACTCCTGATCCGCCATACCATGCGTAAACTGGGCTCCAATGTCGTGGTGGCGACGCCGCCGGGCTGTATCGCCGGTATGGGAACGGTCGGCTACAACGGCACAACGGGCTCGAAATTTCCCGTTATGCATCCGCTGTTGACCAACACCGCGTCCATGCTGGCGGGCGCCAAGCGGTATTACAACCGCATTGGCCGGGATGTCACCATGGTGGCGTTGGCCGGCGACGGCGGCACCGTCGATGTCGGCTTTCAGTCCCTGTCGGGCGCCGCCGAACGGGGCGAGCAGATGCTGTTCATCTGCGTCGACAATGAAGGCTACATGAACACGGGCATGCAGCGGTCCGGCAGCACGTCCTTCGGCTCCTGGACGTCAACCACGCCGGTCGGCGACGAGTTGCAAGGCAAGACCCAGGACGCCAAAAACATGCCGGTCATAATGATGATGCATAATTGCGAGTACGTTGCGACGGCGTCGCTCGCTTTCATGGACGATTACTACGAAAAACTTCAGAAGGCCGAGGATGCCGCTAAACGCGGCCTAGCCTATCTGCATGTGTATTCGCCGTGCCCCACGGGCTGGCGTTTCCCATCCGCATCAACCAACGAGGTTTGCCGCAAAGCCATTGAAACGAATTTCGCCACGCTTTGGGATTATACGCCGGATCGGGGCCTGAGTTTTACCCGCTCCCCCGACAACCCGTTGCCCGTCGAAGAATATCTGAATCTGTCCGGTAAATACCGGCATCTCGATGACAAGCAGCTGGAACACATTCAGAATCATGTAGACCGCAAAGTCGCCTTTCTAAATGGCTTTATGCAGGCGTCGGGCGGGGGTGAAGCAGAAAGTGGTAGCCAGTCGGCAACTGTTTAATGCTGTAATCCCTGAGCGAATTCGATAATTTCCGAGGCATTGGTGCCGGGGGTGAAAAATTCTTGGACGCCCATTTCCTTTAGGGTCTCGATATCATCATCGTGCGCAACGCCACCGCCGAAGACGGCGATATCCTCGGCTTTTTCTTCTTCGAGAAGCGTCATCACTTTCTTGAACTGGGTATTGTGGGACCCGGACAGGATACTGATGCCGATGGCGTCGGCGCTTTCCTGGATGGCGGTGGCAACGATTTGTTCGGCGGTCTGAAATTTGCCGGTATAAATGACTTCGAAACCGGCATCCGCTAGGATCTTAGCCACCAGCTTGGCGCCCCGGTCGTGGCCGTCCAGCCCCACTTTGGCAATGACAATTCTCGATTTAGCTACCATGTTTTCCTGTTCCTATAGATACATTTTGTCTTCGGTATAAGCGCCGTAAACATCCCGGAAGACGGCGCCGATTTCGCCGACTGTGGCATAGACTTTAATGGCCCCAAGAATATAGGGGATGACGTTTTCACCGGCTTCGGTGGCGACACGCAGCGCCTCGACCTTTTCTTTGACGGCGTCGTTGTCACGATCGGCTTTGAGTTTCTTGAGCCTTGCAACGATACGCTCTTCCGACTCCGGATCGTATTTCAACGGAGCCACGTCCACTTTTTCATCGGTGGTAAATTTATTCAGGCCGACTTTGACCTTTTCGTCGTTCTCCAACTCCTGATGCTGACGATAGGCGTTTTCATTGATTTCCTGCTGGTAGAAACCCTTATCAATGGCCTTGATGGCGCCACCCATCTCCTCGATTTTACCCAGATAGTCGAAAACTTCGTTCTCGATCTTCTTGGTCAGGGTTTCGACGTAATAGGAACCTGCCAGCGGATCGGGCGTACTGGTGACACCGGTCTCGTGGGCGAGGATTTGCTGCGTGCGGAGCGCTATGGTAGCGCCCTGCTCCGTCGGCGTTTGATAGGCTTCATCAAAGGACGACAGATTGGCCCACTGCACGCCGCCCAAAACACCGCCCAATGCCTGGATGGTGGTGCGTACGATATTAATTAAGGGCTGTTGCCGGGTCAGGTTGCTGCCGCCGGTATAGATCATGATCTTGGCGTTCCAGGTGTCGGGATTTTTGGCGCCGAAACGTTCTTTGGCGACCTTGGCCCATACCTTCCTGAAAGCCCGGAATTTGGCGGCTTCTTCGAAAAGGTCCAGGGTTGAGGAAAAGAACCAGGAAAACTTGCCCGCGAAATCATCGATGGTGAAACCCCGCTTTTCCATTTCCTCGATATAAGTAATGGCGATGGCCAGCGGAAAAGCCAGCTCCTGGATGGCGTTGGCGCCGGCTTCCCGCGTGTGGTAACCGCACAACTGCATGGGCGAATAGCCGGGATGGTTGCGGGTGATGTATTCGATCACGTCCGACGATAGTTTGTGATGTCCGGCGGGCGTGGTGAACTGAGTGCCGCGGCAGACGAACTCCATCAAGGCCTCGTTGGTCAGGAACAGGCCGAAGGAATTGGGATCGATACCCTTCTTTTCGGCCAGCGCCAGGAACAGGCTGAGGATAATCGGTCCTGTCGACATGCCGACGCAGACGAACATTCTGGCCATGTCCAACGGCACGCCGTCAAAAATGATCTCCATATCCTGCAACGAGTCGATGGGAACGCCGGTCTTGCCCACTTCGCCTTCGGCCAAGGGATCATCGGAATCCAAACCTTTGTGGGTCGGCAGATCGAGCGCGATGGATAACGAAGAGGCCCCCTGCTCGAGCACGAACTTAAAGCGTTTGTTGGTCTCTTCGGCGGATGCAAAACCGCTGTATTGCATCATCATCCAGTGTTCGTTCCGATATCCGGCCGGGTCGAGCCCGCGGGCAAAGGGAAATTCACCCGGGAACCCCAAATCCTCCAGATAGTCAAACCCGGATTCCTCCAGATCCAACGGCGTGTAGAGAGATTTAACGGGTATCCGTGAATCCGTGAAATGTTCGGAGTCATTGTCATTCGATCCGTTTTCCTTGCCATTGAGAACTTCTGTCTCCCAATGGGCCCGGGATTTTTTCAAACGCTCCAAATATTCTTTATCAAACATAATATCCTCGCAGGTTTTGCCGCATGATGACGGCGTTCGCCCCCTCTAACGTTCGATTTTGATGCCGGCCGCTTCCCGGTCCCAGGTGGCATCGGTGTTGCCCATATCGCGAAGGGCAAATTTCTGCACCTTCTGGTTGGGCGTCTTGGGGAACTCGTCAACGAACTCCACGTATCTGGGAACCATGAAATAGGCCATCCGGTCCTTGCTGTACAAAATCAGATCTTCGGCGCTCAGGGATTCACCGTCTTTTAAAATGACGAAGATCTTAACTTCATCCTCGGTCATCACCTCGTCCTTGACGGCCACCGCCGCTGATTCCAGGACGCTGGGATGGGAATTGACCACTTCCTCCACTTCGTAGGACGAAATGTTTTCGCCCCGCCGCCTGATGGCGTCCTTCTTGCGGTCGACGAAGTAAAAATATCCGTCTTCGTCCTGGATGCCGAAATCCCCCGTATGATACCAGAGATTGCGGAAAGCCGCTAAGGTCGCTTCAGGCATGTTGTAGTACCCCGCCATCTGTACATAAGGTACCGTGCCCCGGACGATGATTTCGCCCTTGGTGCCACGGGGTACTTCTAAATCGTTGTCGTCGACGATGCGGCAGTCGAAATGGGGCAGCGCCTTGCCGCAGGAATCGGGCTTGGTTTCCTCATCGAATGGCGACGCCATACAGATGGCGGTCTCGGTGGCGCCGAACATGCTGACCAGCTTGACGCCGAACCGCTTCTCGAATTCCAGTGCTTCGGGGATCAGGGGTACGGAATTAATCACCCTGAGAGAGTTGTTTTTATCCTCGGGACTGGGCGCCTGTTTCATCAGCAGGATCAAGATTGATCCCATAACGTTGGTGTGAGTCGCCTGGCATTCGGCGATTTCGTCCATAAAGGTCGAGAGGCTGAAAAGTTTGCTCATGACGAACGTCCCCTTGGTCAGGAGAGCCGTATAGCAAGAGGTCAGCTGGGCATTGGCATGGAACATGGGGAGACACGAAAACAGCACATCGCCTTCCGTATGATTCTGGAAATGGATCGCCATCAGGGCATTGTCGTAATAATAATGCTGACTCAACATGGCGCCCTTGGAAGGACCCGTCGTCCCCGACGTATAGAGGATGGACATGGCATCGGTGGGATGGACTTTGTTCTCGGGCTGGTCGGAAGAACCGGTCAGCAGGGTATCGAATTCCAGAATATCAATGGCCGCGAAACTGTCCGTGCTCTCCACCTCCGGATTTTCCTCGACCCGGATCATCTTGGTAACGTTACTGATCTCATCCTCGATCATCTTGATGCGTTCGATCAGGTCGTTGTCGATAAACAGGACCGTCGCTTCCGAGTTGGTGACGATATGGCGCAGCAGGTTTCCCTTTAGATTGGGGTTTACGGGAACCATCACGGCGCCGAGCTTTGCCAGCCCGTACCAGGCGTAGATGAATTCCAAAGAATTCTTCATCAGCAAGCACACTTTGTCGCCTTGCTGAATGCCCAGACCGGCCAGCGAATTCGCCATCCGATTGGAAGTATCGTTCATTTCCGCATAGGTCACGGACTTGTCGCGAAACTTGACGTAAGTTTGGTCGCCGAGCTCTTGGGCCCGAAGGTTCAACAAGGCCGATAAGGTCCGGTCTTCAAAATCCAGTTCGAAACGTGAATAGTCCAAAATTACCTTCCTGATCTCTTTCTCAAAATACAATACAATAATGTATGGTTGTTAAAATTATGGGTCAAGCTTGGCGTAACACGCCGCATATGACTTGCCGGGTTAAAGACGTTCCGTAAAAATATATGTCACTCATCCTTATTCATCCTGGGCCAAATGAGTCAGATCGACGCCCTCAAAGGCTTGCCGAAAACAAGCCCACTGGCGTTTTTGACGATGAGCCGGCCCCTCCTTCCGACGGATCATGGCTTCTCCGAATATCAACGAATACAGTAAGAAGGAACGCTGAGTGGCGTCGGTACGGGACAGACCAATCTCCAAAAACCGGTCGACCATATAAACAAAACGATCCTCATCGACCTGCTCCACCAGACGGGCGACGTCTTTGTCTGATCTCGCCCACAGTCGAATGGCCAGTTCGGCGCTGAAATCAACCTTGCCTGAATTGGCTTCTGCAAATAAATTTTCCATCTTTTGATAAGGATTACCGCCGATTTTTTCCACCCGGTGGATAATGCCGTAGGTCTCCCGTTCCATCCAATGGGACAAGATGCCGTTAAGGAATTCCTCCCTGTCGGCGAAGTGCCAGTAGAAGCTGCCCCTGGTAACATTCTGGCGCTCACACAGATTCTCGACCCGAATGGATTCGATCCCCTTTTCCCCCAGTGCCCGCATACCTTCTTTAAGCCAATCTTCCTTGGTCAGGTTTCGGCGTTTTTTCCGGTTGGATTTTTTTATCGCGCCCAACGGTTAATCCTATATTTCGCCATAGATGTCAGCCTCAACTTAAATCTTGTCTCGAATAAATGTCACAATCCAGAGCAGATAAAAATAAACTTTCTTGACCATACGATATTGTATGGTATCTAATCAAACATCAAATACCAAGAGCAAATATAGACTCGCGCAAAAGGAATGCAGTAGACTCGTGTAAAGCGGTGAGACGCCAAGTAAGGCATCCTTTTTCGGATAGGAGAAAACGATGAGCGAGACGAGAGTGGCAATCGTCGCCGCCGGCACTACCAAGTTCGGCGCCAGGAAAGCAACTTTTCGCGACCTGATATCGGAAGCGGCGAAGGCAACGTTCGACAGCAATGAACGGATAACGCCGAAAGATATCAAATCCTTCATTCTCTCGACCGTGTACCCCGAACGATCCGCCTTCCAAGGCCACCCCGCCCCTCTGGCGGCCGAGTGGTGCGGCGTGCGGCCGACCGACTTCCACGTCCGGGTGGAAAACCAGTGCGGTAGCGGTACCTCGGCCATTCGTACGGCTTATTCAATTATCAAGTCCGGCATGACCGATATGGTCATGGTACTCGGCGTCGAAAAGATCATGGTGCCGTCCCACGGTGAAATTTTCCTCAACGCCATGGCCGGGTCGGACCGCGAATGGGAAAGCTGTTACGGCATCACGCCGCCACCCCTGTTCGCCATGGTGGCTCAGGCCCATATGCAGAAGTTCAACACCACGGAAGAACAGATCGCTCACGTCTCGGTGAAAAATCACAATCACTCCTTGAACAACCCCAAAGCCCACCATCAGAAAGGCGCGACCCTGGATAAAGTTATGAGTTCCAGGATGATATCCAATCCCATCAAGCTCTACGATTGTTCCACCAACACCGACGGCGCCGCCGGCGCCATTGTCTGTTCGGAAGAACGCGCCAAGGAATTGTGCGACAATCCCATATATATCCGCGGCACCGCCCAGATTAATGACGGCTATCCCTGGGCAAATTATCCGAAAGACTGGTCGACCTGGCCTTCGTTGGAATATGCAGCCGGCCGCGCCTATGAAATGGCCGGTATCAGCCCGTCCGATGTCGACGTCGCCGAAATCCATGATTGTTTCACGATATCCGAGATCGTCGAATATGAAGAACTCGGTTTCTGCAAAAAGGGCGAAGGCGGCGCTTTCGTCGAGGACGGCGGGGCCACCTTCGGCGGCGATGTCGTGGTCAATCCCAGCGGCGGCCTGATCGCCTGCGGCCATCCCTTCGGCGCCACCGGCATACGTCAGGCCCATGAAGCCTATATCCAGTTGCGGGGCGAAGCCGGCGACCGGCAGGTCGAAGATGCCGATATCTTTCTGGGGCATAATTTAAGCGGCCTCGGCGAACACCATATCCTAATTTACGGAAGCCATTGACAATGAACGCTAAAAGCAACCTGGATTATGTGATCGATCACAATGTCTATGTCTGTGATCCCGTACCGCAGCAGACCGAGGATCAAAATAGGGTTTATCCCTTTTATGATCATCTGCGCGAGAACCGCCTGACCACAACCCAATGCCAGGATTGTGGCCAAATCGCCTGGCCACCGAAAATCGTCTGCAATGAATGTATGTCGGACAATATGGAGTGGGTTGACTTTCCGCCCACCGGTACGATTTACGCTTTCACCGTACAGGAAGCCGGCGTACCGCCGGGATTCGAGTCACCCTTGGTCTTCGCCCTGATCGACTTCGACAACGACGTGAGAATCATCAGCGCTCTGGTGGATACCGATCATACGAAGGTGGAAGTGGGTGCGGAGGTCGCCTTGAAAGTAGTCGAAGCGCCCCGCGACAGGGTTTTGTTTTTCTTTACGCTGATATAGTACGGGCTGACACGACACCGTCCCATGCACGAGATCGCTAAGAAAATAATTGCCGGCGAGGTCCGCACCGCATCACGTCTCATCCGTGATATCGACGATGGCGATGCCGGTGTCAGATCAATTTTAAAAGACTTGTACACACGCACTGGCAACGGCTATGTGGTGGGCATTACCGGCTCACCGGGCGCGGGAAAAAGCACCATCGTCGATCAATTGATCGGCCATCTACGCGAGGATGAAAAAACGCTCGGCGTGCTTAGCATCGATCCCACCAGCCCATTTACCGGTGGCGCCATTCTTGGTGACCGCATCAGAATGCAGCGACATGCCACGGACAAAGACGTTTTCATTCGGTCGATGGCAACCAGGGGCGCGTTCGGCGGTCTCAGCCGGTCGACCAAAGGCGCCATCAACGTGATGGACGCCATGGGTAAAGATTACATCCTCGTCGAGACGGTCGGTGTCGGACAGGATGAAGTGGATATTGTGGGCTGCGCCGATACCACCATCGTCGCTATGCCGCCGGGAATGGGCGACGACATTCAGGCCATCAAAGCCGGCGTCATGGAGATTGCGGACATATTCGTCGTCAACAAGGCCGACCTGGATGGCGCCGAGCGGGCCGTCAATCACCTGACCGCAATGCTGGAACTGAATGCGGCGAAGTACGACGACAATCAATGGAAACCGCCGATTTTACTGGTCGAAGCGACCCGCGGTAAAGGTATCCCTGAATTGTTGGAAGCCATTGAGCAGCACCGGCAACATGAGCAATCTTCCGATGAAAATAATGCCCGAACAAAAGCCCGGGACAAAATCGGCATTGAAATCGTCGAAATGATTCACGCTTCGCTTATCGACAACTGCCAATCTTTCCTCGACAATGGATCGACGATTGAGGAATCCGTTGACGCCATTTTGAATGGCGGTTCCGATCCGTATACGGAAAGCGAGAAGTTGATTGACCGCTTTCTGCGTTCCAAATAACCAAATTTTGAATTCGTCGTCCATTCTGCTAAACCCTTTCCATGACCGGCAGAATTTACAAGTCGATCCTCATTACCGGTGCTTCCAGCGGCATCGGCGAAGCGCTGGCGCTGCATTACGCCGCCGACGGCGTGCGGTTGCATCTAACCGGCCGCGACAAAGATCGCCTGGAAGGCGTGGCCGAAAAATGCCGGTCGATGGGCGCATTGGCAGAGGCGAGAATTATTGATGTCCGAAATGCTACCGAAATGGCGGACTGGATCGGTCAGGTGGATAACGCCCACCCGCTCGACCTGGTGATTGCCAATGCCGGCGTTTCCACCGAGACGTCAGGCGTACCGGACTCCGAGGAACAGAAGCGTCTGATCAGAGAGATCAATATCGGCGGTGTGGCGAATACGGTGGAGCCCCTACTTCCCCGCATGGCGCAACGGAAATCGGGCCAGATTGCCCTAATGGCATCGCTGGCGGCGTTCCGCGGATTGCCGAGCGGCCCCGCTTACAGCGCCAGCAAAGCGTGGGTCAAATCCTGGGGCGAGGCCTTGCGGGGACGCATGCAGCGGGACGATGTCGGCGTCTCGGTCATCTGCCCGGGATTCGTGCGGAGCCGGATCACCGACAGCAACCAGTTTAGCATGCCCATGTTCATGGAAGCGCCCAAGGCCGCCCGCATCATCGCCAAAGGCCTCGCCCGCAACAAGGGACTGATCGCCTTCCCCTTCCCCATGTATTTCATGCTCCGGCTGGTGACCACCCTTCCTGCCGTCCTCACCGAACGCTTTTTCAGCAACCTGCCGGATAAGGAGTAACCTGGCTACATTGTGCCGAACCAAGCGGTAATTTTTATGGCTGGTTCGAAAACTTCATTTCCTGAATGTGGACATACGATATTGAGGCATCGCTATTTCCACTTTAGTGTAATTACAGAACGAAGATACAATTGCAGGGGCTAGGATGTTGAAATGTCGGAACTGGTGCAAGCCCTGAAGGCCGAACACGCTAATATCCACAAAATGCTGGTCAATGTCAGCAATCTCGGAGTCAATACGGAAAAAGGGCATACGGCCCTGGTAGCGGCAAAAACCGGGCTCCTTTCACACTTGGCCCGTGAAGATGAACATCTCTATCCAGTACTCTTTGACGCCGCCCAAGATGACCCTATCCTGGCTGACGCCCTGGATTTTTTCGGCGAGAATTTAGTGGGCGTCGCAGAGGCGGCGCTTGCATTTTTCGATAAGTATGAAGAGAAAATTGGCGCCGATGACGAATTTGAAGCGGACTTTTCAAATTTCGTGAATGTTTTGACCCAAAGAATTCAAAAGGAAGAATCGGTTATCTACAAAATGTTCGACCAATTACACGATGAAACAGGGTAGCGGCGACGGGAAATACGGCCAACCAATTGGGAAATCATACTCAACTAATTCTTACGCGCCCGCATTAATTTCCGCCAGTTGGAGACATTCTTATTGTGCTCTTCAAGTGTCCGGGCGAAGGCATGACCGCCGGCGCCGTCGGCCACGAAATAAAGCTCTCCCGTATCGGCGGGATTTAAGACGGCTTCGATGGCGGCGCGGCCGGGATTGCTGATGGGCCCGGGCGGTAATCCGCTAATAACATAGGTGTTATAGGGATTTGCCTGAGCAAGATCTTTGCGAGACAGTTTCCTGCCCAGCGGCGCACTGCCGTTGGTCAGTCCATAGATCACCGTCGGGTCCGATTGCAGCCGCATGGCTTTCCTCAGGCGGTTGACGAAGACGCCGGCGACCCTGGCTCGCTCATCGGCCCGGCCGGTCTCCTTTTCGACGATGGAGGCGAGGATCAAAGCCTCTTCTTCTGTGTGAATGGGTAAATTAGCCGCCCGACGCGGCCACAGTTCCCGGATTGCCCTGGCCATCGCCTGACGCATACGGAGAACAATGTTGTTGCGATTGTCGCCATAGGAAAAATGATAAGTTTCGGGAAGCAGTTCGCCCTCACCGGGACGCGCCGTCACGGCGCCGGAAAGGCCTTCGGTCTTACTCAGACGTTCGAGTATTTCAGACGTGCTGAGCCCCTCGGCGACCGTCAGCCGCCGGACCACCGTTTCGCCGGTCTGTAAAATCGCCAGCACCTCGCGGGGGCTGACATTTGCCGGAAACATGAACTCTCCAGCCCGAAGCGCCTTGTCGGCGGCCACCGTCCGCGCGACAATGACAAAAATTATAGGTTGGGAAATGATCTGATTGCGGGCCAGCAGATTGGCGATGCGATTAACGCCGACGCCCCGGGGAACCACCACCGCGATTTCAGATTTTAAAGAGCCTTGGGAGATATATTCCGTATAGCCCCAAACGCCGACGCTACCGGCAGCCAACAAGAATAGAATCGTGAGACCAAACAGCCAACGCAGAATACGTCCCATATTTCCTTACGAAACTTCCGCTAGCACCAAGCTCGCATTGGTGCCACCGAAACCAAACGAATTGGAAAGCGCCGCCCTGACTTTATGTTCCTGTGCCGCATGGGGGACCAGATTCAGATCGCAACCTTCAGACGGGTTGTCCAAATTCAGTGTCGGCGGAACGATACCGTTTTTGATCGCCAAAGTGGCGAAAATCGCTTCGACCGCGCCTGCGGCGCCGAGCAAATGCCCGATGGAGGATTTGGTCGACGACATGGCCATGTCGTAAGCCGCATCCCCGAACAATCTTTTAACGGCCCCCAATTCGATTTCATCACCCAGCGGTGTGGATGTGCCGTGGGCGTTGACGTAATCGATATCTTCGGGGTTCAGCTTGGCCCGGTTGAGCGCCGCCGTCATGGATCGGAAGCCGCCGTTACCGTCTTCTGCCGGCGCCGTAATATGATGAGCGTCCCCCGACATGCCGTAACCGATGACCTCGGCGTAAATTTTCGCGCCTCGTTGTTTGGCGTGTTCGAGCTCCTCCAGGACGACAATACCCGCCCCCTCGCCGATCACAAATCCGTCCCGGTCTTTATCCCACGGCCGGGAGGCTTTCTCCGGTGTGTCGTTGAAACCGGTCGAGAGCGCCCTTGCTTGGGCGAACCCGGCAACGCCGAGCCGGCAAACGGCCGCTTCGGTGCCGCCGGCAATCATTACATCGGCGTCTTCCCACATAATGATACGGGCGGCATCGCCGATGGCGTGGGCGCCCGAAGAACAAGCGGTCACAACGGCATGGTTCGGTCCCTTAAAACCGTACTTAATCGCCACCTGACCGGAGGTCAGATTGATCAAACTGGCCGGAATGAAAAACGGACTGAGACGCCGCACCTTGCCTTCACTGATCGTCGCGGCGCCTTTCTCGATTTCGGGCAGGCCGCCGATGCCGGAACCGATGAGTACACCGGTGCGTTCCAGGCTTTCCTCGTTTTCCGGCGTCCAACCAGCATCCTCGATGGCCAAATCAGTTGCCGTCAGACCGAACTGAATGAAGTCGTCCATCCGCCGCTGCTCTTTCGGCGAAATCCAATCATCGGCGATAAAACTGCCTTCGACGCCCTCTTCACGCGGGACTTGGCCAGCTATTTTAGACGGGATATCGGAAACATCGAAGCCAGTAGTCTGGCCGATACCCGATTTTCCTTCGATCAGACGGTTCCATGTCAGGTCGGTGCCGCATGCGAGCGGAGAAACCAAACCAATACCTGTTATTACCACGCGTCTCATGGGATTGACGGCAAAACTCCGGCTACAACAGTCAGTGATTATCCGCCCAAGTTAAAGTAATGACAGGCGGATAGATTAATATGTCAGATTTATCAGTCCTGGGAGGACAGGAAATCGACGGCGTCTTTTACCGTGAGAATTTTTTCGGCCGCATCATCGGGAATTTCGCATCCGAATTCTTCTTCAAAGGCCATGACGAGTTCAACGGTATCGAGGCTGTCGGCGCCCAGATCATCGATAAAACTGGCGGTATCGGTGACTTTGTCGGCGTCAACACCGAGATGTTCGACAATAATACCTTTTACGCGGTCGGCTACATCGCTCATTTTTATTTCCTCAACTTAAATAGATTGAATTAACACCGCCAATTGGCGATCAACTAAATTCTTCTTCGTAGAATCGAATTTCGGGCGTTTCCTAACATACTTTGAATTGCTTGACCAGCACCGGAAACAGGTCAAATTCATCGGAGTGTTGAAAGGCGAATTCACCCCTAAATCATCGCCATTCCGCCATTTACGTGCAAGGTCTGCCCCGTGACGTAACCGGCCTCTTGGCTCGCCAGATAGACGACGCCGGCGGCAATGTCCCCGACGTCACCCAGGCGCCCCGAAGGTATATTTCCGAGCAAAGCGTCCTTTTGGTCGTCGCTCAGTTCATCGGTCATGGGAGTAACGATAAAACCGGGGGCCACGCAATTGACGGTAATCCCCCTGGAAGCGACTTCTGCGGCCAAGGACTTCGACATGCCGATCATGCCGGCTTTGGAAGCGGCGTAATTCGCCTGGCCGGAATTGCCCATAACGCCGACGACGGAAGTTATACCGATAATGCGTCCCCAGCGCTGCTTCATCATACCGCGCAGACTGGCGCGGGCCAGCCGGAAACCCGCCGTCAGATTGACATCGAGAACAGTTTGCCAATCCTCGTCTTTCATCCTCATAGCCAAGTTATCACGCGTGAGACCGGCGTTGTTGACCAATATATCGAGGCCTTCCATCGCCTTGGAGGCGTCATCCACAAGTTGCGCCGCGCCATCGGCGTCCGACAGGTCACAGGGCACTACGTAAACGTTTTCTGCCAGCTCGCTCGCCAGAGAATCCAAGGCATCGGTGCGCGTTCCGGTCAAGGTCACGGCAGCCCCCTGTTGATGGAGGCCTTTGGCGATTGCCCCGCCGATGCCGCCTGATGCGCCCGTCACTAAAGCTTTTTTTCCCGATAAATCGAACATGTGCTTATCCTAGATAAATACCTTAAACCGTTTTTAAAAACTCTTCGATATCTTCCGGTGACTGAATGGATACACCCGTCATATCACGGTCTATCCGCCGCGCCAGACCGGTAAGAACCTTGCCCGCACCCACTTCGACCAAAGTATCGATGCCGTTTTCCTTCATATAAATGACCGATTCGCGCCACCTGACCCGTGACGTCACCTGCTCCACCAACAACCGGCGAATTTCATCGGGCATGTCTTCTTGGGCAGCTGTCACATTGGCGACCACCGGCACGACCGGACGATCAATCCGGGTTCCGGCCAGCACATCGGCCATAACCTCCGCGGCCGGCGCCATCATGGCGCAATGGAAAGGCGCGCTTACCGGCAGGATAACACAACGTTTGGCGCCTTTTTCCGCCGCGATATCCACCGCTTTTTCGATTGCCGCCGTGGCGCCGCTGATAACGATTTGTCCCGGCGCGTTGTCATTGGCCGCCGTGCAGATTCCGGCCTCGGAAGCTTGGGCGGCAATTTCCTCGGCCACGTCGAATTCCACACCCATCAACGCCGCCATCGCCCCCTCGCCCACCGGCACGGCTTCCTGCATCGCCTTGCCGCGGGCTTTGAGCACTTTGGCCGCATCAGCGACACTGAAGGTTTTGGCTGCCGTCAGAGCCGAATATTCTCCCAGTGAATGACCGGCAACATATTTGCCCGCCTCGGCCAAATTGAGACCGCCTTCGGTTTCCAGCACCCGCATAATAGCAAGACTAACCGCCATCAATGCCGGTTGAGCGTTTTCCGTAAGGGTTAAATCTTCCTCCGGTCCGTCAAACATCAACTTGGTCAAATGCTGGTCGAGCGCATCATCCACTTCCTCGAATAAATGCTTGGCTTCGGGAAAAGCTCCGGCCAATTCCTGTCCCATGCCGACGGATTGAGACCCCTGCCCGGGAAAAACGAATGCTCGTGTCATATTTCACCTGCTCACTGTCCTGATGAAGGAGTGATAACGCCTGATCGTATGGTGTCAAGCCGTGGAACGGGAACTAATACTATTGTCATTTAGATGCTTTCCCGAAAGATTGTATTTCGCTACGGTATCGCTTCCACAATATTTAGAGATTTTCCCATGACACTTTATGCAGATTCTTCCTATCCGGTTCGCGAGGACATAGAGTCAGTCCACGAAAAGCAGTTGGAACAGTTCGGCGCGCCGGGAACCTGGGGAACCGGCGCTCAGCGTCTTGCTATTGCCGCCGAAGCCCGGAACGCCGGTATTGAAGCAAGTTTGTTGCAAGCGCCCGAAAAGGCTCTTGCAGTCTCAGACGTTCAATTGCCTGAAATCGCGCGCCGGGTGGTGCAGCGTTTGGCCGTTTCACCCAAAGATGTCGATGAAGCCCTTTACGACGAGGCCCGGGCCGGCGGATTGAGTGACGCCGAATATGTGGAAATTGTCGGTCTCGTTGCCCGCATCACCGATTTGGATATTTTCGCCCGTGGAATCGGCGTGCCCTTGCGCCCCCTGCCCCCGGCTCAACCCGGTGAACCTACAAGAGAACGGCCGGAAGCGGCGGTGCAGGAGGAAGCCTGGGCCCCCACCATTCCGAACCCGCCGGAGGGGGGTGACGAAGCCGCCGAACTCTATGACGGCCAGCCCAAACCCTTCATTATCCGTGGCATGAGTTTGGTGCCTGATGAAGTTCGCCTGCACCTCGAAATGGAGGAAGTCCAATATCTGCCCCTGCGCCACATCATGGAACCGAATTACCAGCATCACGACGGTCTCTCCCGCGCGCAGGCGGAGGTCGTTGCCGGGAGAATATCTGCCCTCAATGAATGCTTTTACTGAACTTCCGGTCATGCCCGGTTCCTCCGTGAGAGTGGACGAGACAGCAATCTGGACTACAATCTGGAAGCCCTGATACGGCCGGAAGTTGAGAGTGGCGTGCCGGCTGGCAATTTGTTGCTGGCCTATTCGGAAGCCTTGATCGGTCCCGACCGTGCCGCGCTGGATAGAGCGCGCAATGCCCTGGCCGAGGCCTTGGGACCAGCCGCAGTTTCCGGTGCAGCCGCCGTGGCCGCGAATTTTTCCAAAAATGACCGCATTGCCAACGGCTGCGGCATTCCGGTCGATCCCATGGTGTTGAAGTTGACGGCGGATATCAGAGCACAGTTAAAACTCGACGATTTTCCGTCGGCGGCCAATACGTTCAAACATTACCCGGCGGACTAGCCCGCGTACGAACCAACCCGCTTGCGTCACCATACTTAATGTGTATAGTGCGCGCCCTACATATCCTTGCCAGTAAATATACCGATATTGTTGGGGTATTTGTCTGGCTATGCTCCCTGGGAATTAACGCGGTTCCTGCGGGGTTGAGAAAAGCCGAAAGGAGCTAAATATGCCTTACTACGAAAGCGTTTTCGTTGCGCGCCAGGATATCTCCGCGCAGCAAGTCGAAGCCTTAGCCGAAAATTTTCAATCCGTTGTCAATGATAACGGCGGCAAAGTCACCAAACAGGAAAATTGGGGCATTAAAAGCCTCGCCTACAAAATCAAAAAAAACCGTAAAGGACATTATATCCTTTTCAACATTGACGGCCCCTCCGGCGCCATTTCCGAAATGGAACGCCATATGAGGCTCAATGAAGATATTCTCCGCTATCTGACCATCAAGGTGGATGAGCTTGAAGAAGGCGAATCCGTACAGATGCAAAACCGGTCGAGCCGTGACGAACGACGTCCACGCCGGGATGACAGCGCTTCTTTTGAAGCAAAAAGAGAAGAGAAATCTGAAGAGAAATCTGAAGAGAAGACTGAAGACAGCGCACCTGAGGAAGCGGCAAAAGAGGAACCTGAAGAGGCTCCCGCCGTAGACGCCTCGGATGAAACCGCCGACAGCGAGACCGAGCAGGAAGGAGAAGAAAAATGAGCTATTCAGAAAATCGTCAAGGCTCAGGATCCGATCGTCCGCGCGGTGGTGGCGGTGGCGGTGGAAAACGCCCCTTTTTCCGGCGTCGCAAAACCTGTCCGTTTTCGGGATCCAACGCGCCGAAAATCGATTACAAAGACACCAAAACCCTGTCCCGCTTTATATCCGAGCGTGGCAAGATCGTGCCCAGCCGCATTACGGCTGTGTCAGCCAAGAAACAGCGGGAATTGGCCCGGGCGATCAAACGGGCGCGTTTCCTGGCTCTTTTGCCGTACGTCTCACAATAGACCATACCAAACGGACGCCGCAAAAGGGCGCATTGGCCAAGCATCTGTTGGACCGTATTTATCATCGTATCGCCCGGTGCCGAATAACCGGGCGGGCCGGCTGTGGCCTTGAAAGTACTGCTGGATGAATAGGGATATCATTATTGCGGCAGGCGCCGGTTTCGCCAGCGCCACCCTTTCCGTATCGATCCTTTTCGGCGCTGGTTTTGGCGGCTTTCTGCTCGCCTACTTTGCGCTGTTGCCAATCCTTATCGTGGGGCTAAGCGCCGGTCCGGCCAGCGCTTTGGTGGGAGCCTTAACGGGAATCGTCGCCGTAATTCTGATTTCCAGTCCTCTTCAAGGTTTACTTTACGGGCTTTCCATCGCTTTACCGTCCTGGGTGATCGTCCGCTTTGCGCTTCGGCAGTGGCAAACTAAGGATGGCAAGACGGCATGGTTTCCGATTGGGCATCTGATGGCGATACTCGCTGCCATCGGTGCCGCCATGGTATTCGCCGCCGCCGTTGCTCATATCAATCACGACGGCGGATTTACCGGCGCGATCAAAGGTTATCTGAACACCATTTTGGATATGAGGTTCCAATTCAGCGCTCCCGGCAATAAAACGCTACTGGTAGACAGAATAGTTCCGCTTTTCCCGGCCTTGACCATTGGATCGTGGTTTCTGATGGTGATCGTCAACTCGGTGATCGCTCAAACGATTTTGGCTAAAACCAGCAACAATTTGCGCCCGACACCGGCTTACGGTCGACTGCAGGCGCCCGAATGGTTGTACTGGGCAATGATCGCAACGGCATGCGTGGCTCTGGTCGGCTCCGGCGACACGGAATATACCGCCCGCAATCTGACCATGATTCTTGTCATGCCGTTTTTCCTGATCGGTCTCGGCATCGTGCACGTACTGGCGCACCGTCTGACGCTGCCGGTTATGGGACTGACGATATTTTATTTTATGCTGACGTTCCTGGGCTGGCCTGCGCTGGCCGTGGCCGGGCTTGGATTTTTTGAACCTTGGATCAATTTGAGAAACAAGTTTTCGCCGCCTTTAACGCCCCCACAGGAGGATGATTAAACCGGCAATCGGCAGGTTACAGAATATCGGCCTTTCGGGTTGCTACTGGCTATAAATAATAGTAGGTTCCCGTCCCTTAAACGCTTATGAATTCCTTTGCGGTGGCATGGGCGGTGGTAAAAAATTTTCACGTTACCGGCGAATGATTGATTCAACCGCTGAATTGGCAGCGGGTAAGCGGATTTCAGCCGACAGACGAGCTTAAACGTAAGATATAGGTCCCCACCCGTTGATAATCTAACGGCGGACCAAAATGCAAAGAGAAGGTTTTAGTTAGATGGAAATAATTCTTTTGGAGCGCATTGAGAAGCTGGGTCAGATGGGTGACGTTGTCAGCGTCAAACCCGGCTACGCCCGCAATTTTCTGCTGCCGGAAAAAAAGGCCGTGACGGCGACCAAAGCCAACAAAGAGTATTTTGAAGGCCAGCGCGCCCAATTGGAAACGCAAAACCTGGAACATAAGAAAGAGGCGGAAGCTGTGAGCGAAAAGCTTGCCGGCCTGTTCATTTCGATGGTGCGTCAAGCGGGAGACGCTGGACAACTCTACGGTTCGGTAAACGCCCGGGACATCGCCAATGGCGTCACCGATGCCGGATTTACCGTCACCCGCAACCAAGTCAGCCTAGACAAACCCATCAAGACTGTGGGTCTCCATGAAGTCCGTATTTCTCTGCACCCGGAAGTCTCGGTGACGATCACGGCCAATGTGGCACGGTCCGAAGAAGAAGCGGAAATTCAGGAACGGACCGGTGAAGCCGTCGTCAAAACTGAAGAAGAGGAAGTGGCGGCTCCTGATGTGGAAGCTGCCGCCCCCGAAGCGGAGAGCGGCGAAGACGCCGAAGAAGCCGGCGAAGAGGCTTCCGAAGACAACCAGGATGAAAGTCAGGCGGACGCCGGAGAAGAGGCCGAGGAAGCCCCTTCCGAGGACACCGACAGCGAGGATCAAGAAGAGGAAAAATCCTAACTATCGGTTTGAAATGATCGAATTTCGAAAAGCGCGCCCAACGGCGCGCTTTTTTTATTACCTTATATTAGCGCATAGAAATGCGACGTGGGCCTTCACGTTTTAAGCGCAATATGGTATATAATATTCCATCACGTTTGAACAAATGATCAGGAGTCAATCGACCGCATAGCGGTTTTTGCGGCATGAAATTAGCGGTTATTTTAAGACCGCTGGGGAGGAAAGATGTATTTATTACAGTCCCTTCTTCGCCAAGTCATAAAACTCGGCGCCCTTGAGGTTATAGACGCGGACGGTGTGTCTTATTGGTTTAAAGGTGTAGACGGTCCTTCCGTCACCGTTCGATTCAAAGATGAGAAATTTTCGACCTGGTTTGCCTTGTCGCCCAGCATGGCCCTGGGGAACGGTTATATGAACGGGCGGTACGTTATCGAAAACGGCACCATTTACGAATTTCTGGAAATTCTCGCCCGCAATATCGAAATAATCGGCGAAACCAAATTTCATAGAATAATCAATAAATCCAAAAACCTGTTTCGCCGGTTTGAACATTACAATCCAATTCACAAATCGCGGCGGAATGCCGCCCACCATTACGATCTTTCCGGTGAACTTTACAAACTGTTCCTGGACGAGGACCGGCAATACTCCTGCGCCTATTTCGACAATCCTGAGGATAGTTTGGAACAGGCCCAAGAAAACAAGAAAGCCCACATCGCTTCGAAATTATTATTGGAGCCAGGTCAGAGCGTATTGGATGTCGGCTCCGGCTGGGGCGGCATGGGATTATTCCTGGCTAAGAATTTCGGTTCAAACGTTACTGGCATTACGCTTTCGGAGGAACAACTGAAAGTATCCAACGAACGGGCAAAACGGGAAGGTCTGGACGAACTTTCCCAATTTCATTTGCGGGACTACAGGCTGCAAACTGGAACCTTCGACCGTATCGTCTCGGTGGGCATGTTCGAACATGTCGGTCTGAAACATTTCGATAACTATTTCGAAAAATTCCGGGATTGCCTGTCCGATCGCGGGGTGGCGTTGCTGCACACCATCGGCCGCAGCGGCGAGCCCATGGAAACGGACACCTGGATCAGGCGCTACATTTTCCCGGGCGGTTACATTCCATCTCTATCGGAAATCGTTCCGTCAGTTGAGAAATCCGAGCTCATCATTACCGATATCGAATTTCTCGGGCTCCATTACGCCGAGACCTTGAAACATTGGCAAGTCCGTTTTCAAGCCAACCGGGACAGAGTGAAGGAAATATATGACGAGCAGTTCTGTCGGATGTGGGAATATTACCTTGCCGCCAGCGAAGTCGCCTTCCGGTATCTGGATCTGACCGTGTTCCAAGTTCAGATGACGAAGAAACGCGGTTCCGTTCCGGTAACCCGAGACTATCTGTTGGGCGACAAGCAAAATACCCGAAAGCCCGGCATTAATGATAATCGGGCCGCTTAAGTATCAATTAGCGGAGTTATCCCCAGGTTAAACAGGGCTGTGAATCCTTTCGGCCTTCTCAGGATTGGCGGGAGAGAGTACGTTTCTGCCCATGGCAACGGCAATTCAAAATCCGGCAAATTTACAGTCTTTGGAAGAAGGCGAACAAAGTCTACCTTCCTTCCGCTCCCCGCCTCATAATTTTGAAGCCGAAAAAGCCCTACTGGGTGCAATCTTCGCCAATAACAACGCCTACGACAGGGTCTCGGGTTATCTGCGCTCGGAACATTTTGCCGATCCGATTCACGGACGCATATATGAAGCCACGTCGAAGTTGATCGAGCGGGGCCAGATCGCCGACCCTATCACCTTGAAAACCTTTTTCGAACAGGACGGCTCCATCGCCGATGTGGGTGGCACCCGCTATCTGGCTGAGATTGCGGCCTCCATGGTCAATGTCATCAATGCCGGTGAATACGGCCGGACCATTTACGATCTGCACCTGAAACGGCAACTCATCGATTTGGGTGAACAGGTCGTCAACCGGGCTTATACGCCCGAAGTCGAAGACGACGCCATGCACCAGATCGAAAACGCTGAACAACAGCTGTACGATCTGGCGACAACGGGTGAAATCGAAGGCGGTTTTCAGGAATTCAAAGCCTCCATTATCACCGCCATCGAAATGGCCGAAGCGGCCCATAAGAGGGACGGTAAACTTAGCGGTGTGTCGACGGGATTGCGCGATATTGATGGATTGCTCGGCGGGCTGCACCCGTCGGACTTGATCATTCTGGCCGGACGGCCTTCCATGGGTAAAACCGCGCTGGCAACCAACATAGCTTTTAACGCGGCTTACGATTACAAGGTGGAAACCCAGCCCGACGGATCGGAAAAAGTGACCGATGGCGCCGTGGTCGGTTTTTTCTCCCTGGAAATGTCGGCAGAACAGTTGGCGGCGCGGATACTGTCCGAGCAGACGGAAATCGCGTCTGACAAAATGCGGCGGGGCACCTTGTCCAACGAGGAATTCGACAAACTGGTGGTGGCGTCACAGCAGTTGCACCGCTTGCCTATTTTCATCGACGATACGCCCGCCATGTCCGTCAGCATGCTGCGCACCCGCGCCCGCCGCCTGAAGCGGAACGAGGGCCTTGGATTGATCGTCGTCGACTATCTGCAATTGATGGAAGGCTCCCAACGGACCGACAATAGGGTTCAGGAGATCGGCGAAATTACCCGGGGCCTGAAAACCCTGGCCAAGGAACTGAACGTACCCGTTCTGGCGCTTTCTCAGTTATCCCGGGCCGTCGAGCAGCGGGAAGACAAGCGGCCGCAACTATCCGATCTCAGAGAATCCGGCACCATCGAACAGGACGCCGATGTCGTTACCTTTATTTACCGGGAATCCTACTATTTGGAACGGGCGGAACCGGCTCAACGCCAGGACGAAGGACCGGACAAATTCGCCGAACGGCTGACCCGGTGGGAGGAACGCATCCAGGATGTACGCCATCTTTCCGAACTAATCATCGCCAAACAACGCCATGGGCCGACCGGCACCGCCAAATTGTATTTCGACGGTATGTTCACCCGATTCGGCGACTTGGATACCCAACATACCGACGGATATTAATTTCAGGGCTTCCGCCTAGCGGAATTACGCGATTTTTGCCGGGCCACATTATTTTCACAATTCTTTTGATACTATGGCCCGATGGAACCACACAGCTCTGTACTCACAATAGACCTCGGCGCCATTGCCGGTAATTACCGGCTGTTGCAAAGCCGGTCTGACAGCACGGAAATTGCCGCCGTTGTAAAGGCGGACGCCTATGGATTGGGTGTCGGCAAAGTCGCGCCGGTTCTGATGGACGCCGGTTGCCGGGTTTTTTTCGTCGCCACCGTCGAAGAAGGCATAGACCTGCGCAACATCATTAATAACGGGGACATTCACGTTTTAAACGGCCCCCTGCCCGGTCAAGCACCCGTTTTCACAAAAAACGATCTCATACCGGTATTAAACAGCCTCGAACAAATCGAAATTTGGAGCGATTTCTGCCGGAGCGAAGGACACAAGTTGACGGCCGATATCCATATCGACACCGGCATGGCCCGGCTCGGTATGGACGATGAGGAACGCCTGAAACTGGAAGATACACCTGGTTTGCTGGACGATATTGCGCTGGATATTTTGATTAGCCATCTGGCCTGTTCCGACGAACCGGACCATGCGAAAAACCGGGAACAATTGAAAAAATTTACTTCTCTTTCCGATAAATTTGACGGTAAGAGAACCAGCCTCGGCGCCAGTTGCGGGTATTTCCTGCAACCGGAATTTCATGGCGATGTCATTCGCGCCGGGATCGCTTTGTACGGCGCGCTGCCCGTCAATGGCGCCCCCAATCCCATGGCCCAAGTCGTTCGTTTACAAGGAAAAATCCTGCAAGTGCGTTCCGTTGACACCCCTCAGACCGTTGGCTATGGTGCCACACACACAGTTGCCGGTCCCCGAAAAATCGCAACCGTCGCAGTTGGTTACGCTGATGGTTTTCCCCGGTCGCTTAGTAATTCGGGAACGGCCTATATCGGCGATTATGAGGTACCAATTGTGGGACGGGTTTCAATGGACTTAACGACCTTCGACGTGTCGGACGTCCCGGATAATGTGGCGCTGCCTGGCGCCATGATCGACCTAATCGGCTCCAACAATCCGGTTGACCGGCTGGCTGATCAAGCAGGCACCATCGAATACGAAATTCTCACCAATTTGGGTGATCGCTACCAGCGGGTCTATACCGGTGGCAATGAGGGAGCGCATCCATAGCATGAACTTCCTGCAACCTATTGGCCAAGTTACTTTCGCCTTCTTAGGCACGGTCGGGCGCCTGATCATTTTCACCGGCACGTCATTAATGCACAGCGTGCGCCCGCCTTTTTATCCACGCATCGTCCTCAAACAAATGATCGAGATCGGCTATTTCTCGCTTCCCGTTGTAGGGTTGACCGCAGTTTTCGCCGGTATGGTTCTGGCCTTGCAGAGCTTCACCGGCTTCTCCCGTTTCTCGGCGGAAAGCGCCATTCCTAACGTGGTGGTGCTGTCGATCACACGGGAGCTGGGGCCGGTTCTCGCGGGCCTTATGGTTTCGGGCAGGATCGCCGCTTCGATCGCCGCCGAAATGGGCACCATGCGGGTCACCGAACAGGTGGACGCCCTGACAACACTCTCCACCAACCCCTATAAATATTTAGTGGCGCCACGTTTCATCGCCGGTATTACCATGATGCCGATCCTGGTTTTCGTGGCGGATGTCATCGGCGTCATGGGTGGTTATCTGGTTAGTGTCTATAAGTTGGGCTTCAATCCCTCCAACTACTTGCAGAACACCTACGATTTCGTTGAGTTCCTGGATGTCTTTTCCGGTTTGGTGAAAGCCGCCGTTTTTGGATTTCTGATCACGCTGATGGGCTGCTATCACGGCTATCATTCCAAGGGCGGCGCCCAGGGCGTGGGTCAGGCAACCACCAACGCGGTTGTTTCAGCATCCATCTTGATCCTGTGTTTCAACTACATCCTGACGGAGATCTTCTTCGCGGCAAATGGCTGAGACGGCAAGCAATATAGATACTCCAAAAATCCGCATGCAAGATGTGCATAAGCGGTTTGGCCCGAAAGTCGTTCTGGATGGATTCGATCTGGATATCGGCACCAGTGAATCGGTGGTCGTGATCGGCGGGTCGGGCGTCGGCAAATCGGTGATGCTGAAATGCCTGTTGGGTGTGCTGACGCCGGAGCGCGGTTCCATTACCATTGACGGTGAAGAAGTGATTGGCGCCAGCACGGTTCAAAGGGACCGGCTGAACGATAAGATCGGCATGCTGTTCCAAGGTGCTGCTCTGTTTGACAGCCAGTCGGTTTGGGAAAATGTGGCTTTCGGCCTCATGGCTCGCGGTAAGGGCCGAATTGAAGCCAAGGAAATCGCCATCGCCAAACTTGCCCTGGTCGGCCTTACGCCGGATATTGGCGAGATGTACCCGGCGTCGTTGTCAGGCGGTATGAAAAAGCGGGTCGGTTTGGCGCGCGCCATTGCGACCGATCCTGAAATTATCTTTTTCGATGAACCGACGACCGGGCTGGATCCGATCATGGGTGACATCATCAACGATCTGATCGTTCATTGCGTTCAGGAAACCGGCGCCACGGCCCTGACCATCACCCATGACATGCAAAGTGCGCGGAAAATTGCCGATAAAATAGCCATGATCTACCAGGGTAAGATAATATGGTCCGGTTCGACGGATGAGATTAACCAATCCGGCAATTCATTTATCGAGCAATTTATTCACGGCAGTTCCGAAGGACCAATACAAATTGCGGCCCGCGACTAGCTCGTACGGTAAGATTATCTGATATGGCCCGATCAAATAAAACCTATGTTTGCCAGGAATGCGGCGCCAGCCACCCCAAATGGAGTGGCCGGTGCGACGCCTGCGGCGCCTGGAATTCTATTTTGGAAGAGGCCACGAACGAAAGCGCGCCCAAAGGATTGGGTGGCAAAAAAGGCCGGAACATAGAATTCGTCGGCCTCAAGGGTTCAGAGAAACCGCTGCCCCGCCTATGCACCGGCATCAACGAGTTCGACCGGGTCTGTGGCGGCGGTCTGGTGGCCGGTTCGGCCCTGCTGGTGGGCGGTGATCCCGGCATCGGAAAGTCCACATTGCTCTTACAAGTCACGGCGGCTTTGGCTTCTTTGGGGAAAGACCTTCGATGCGTCTATATATCTGGCGAGGAGGCCACCGCCCAGGTGCGTATGCGGGCCGAACGACTTGGCTTGGCGGACGCCTCCGTGGAACTTGCGGCTGCCACCAATGTCCGGGATATTGTCGCCTCATTGGATGTTACGGATGCGCCGGCGGTGGTGGTGGCTGATTCCGTACAGACCCTGTTCGTCGACAGCATTGATTCCGCGCCGGGGACGGTTTCCCAAGTGCGCGCCTCGGCCCAAGAACTGATTCGGCTGGCCAAACGAAAGGGATTTGCCCTCTTTCTGGTCGGCCATGTCACCAAGGAAGGCATGATCGCCGGACCCAAGGTGCTGGAACATATGGTGGATACGGTTTTGTATTTCGAAGGCGAACGGGGCCATCAGTTCCGGATTATGCGGGCGGTCAAGAACCGCTTTGGTCCCGCCGACGAAATTGGCGTGTTCGAAATGACCGATGGCGGCCTCGCCGAAGTGCCCAACCCGTCGGCCATATTTCTGGCCGATCACGAAGGAAAAGTCAGCGGCGCCAGCGTGTTTGCCGGGATCGAAGGAAGCCGCCCCATGCTGGTTGAAATTCAGGCGCTTACCGCGCCCACTGCGTTCGGCACACCGCGCCGGGCAGTGGTCGGCTGGGACGCCGGACGGCTGTCGATGATTTTGGCGGTGCTGGAAGCGCGATGCGGTCTTTCAATTGGCGGCCAAGACGTCTATCTCAATGTTGCGGGCGGTATGAGAATCAGCGAGCCGGCGGCAGATTTGGCGGTTGCGGCGGCATTGGTGTCATCGGTCAGCGGCGTACCCGTCCCGCCGGAGACCGTGGTATTCGGAGAAATCGGCCTGTCCGGAGAGGTCCGTCCCGTCGGGCAGGCGGATGTCAGACTAAAAGAAGCGTCAAAACTCGGGTTTACCCGGGCGTTTACGCCGGAAATCCGCCGTGGCAAGGGTGGTAAAAAAAGTGCAAGCCAAGCTGAAACCGGCATGGAAGTGGTGAGGATCGACCATTTGGATAAACTTCTCAACATACTGAATTCAGACGCCGATTTCAGCCGATCCGCCGGCCCTGTAACGGTGGCCAAGGGATAAAGGGAAGCGTATGGAAGATCTTCCCATGAATATTCTCGATATCGGCGTAATTGCCATGTTCGCGCTGGGCGCTTTGTTTGGTCTGTTGCTGGGATTTGTACGTGGCGGGTTGTTTATATTGTCCTGGCTGGGCGCTGGTATCGCCACCATATTCGGATTTTCCTACGCGCAACCTTACGGCCGTCGTTTCATAGAGAACGAATTTTTTGCCGACCTCGCTGCCGGCGGGGCGGTGTTTTTAGTCACCCTGATCGTGCTGTTTCTGCTGAGTTCCTTTATCGGCGGCTGGGTAAGAAGGAGCCGCCTCAACGCCCTCGACCGCTCGCTCGGTATGCTGGCGGGGCTGGCGACTGCGGCCCTGCTGATTACCGGCGGATACGTTATCGCGGAAAACATGTGGAAAGACAAACCACCCGAATGGATGGTTGAAGCCAAATCCCTGCCCTTGATTCGCACCGGAGCGGGTCTGTTGAACCAGTTTCTCCCCCAGGATTTCAAAGTCGAAGGCCTGGAATCCTTAGACAAACTGACGGGAGAAACCCGCGATAACCTTGAAAAAAAGGCCTATGAACAATTGCTCAACCCGCGCAACAAAAAATCCGACATTCAAGACCGTGAAGGATATGATACTAAAGAGCGCAAAGCGATGGAGCGGTTGCTCCAGGGCAGCCAGTCAAAGTAGTGAATCATGACGCTAACCACCAATCCATTTGATGACGATCATTTCCACGAAGAATGCGGTGTGTTCGGCGTGTTCGGACATCAGGACGCCGCCGCCCATACCGCTCTCGGTCTTCACGCCCTGCAGCACCGGGGCCAGGAAGCCGCGGGCGTGGTTTCCACCGATGGCGAACATTTTCACACGCACCGCTCGTTGGGACTGGTCGGCGATAATTTTAACACCGAGGAAATTATTGGCCGCTTGACCGGCTCCATGGCCATCGGTCACAACCGTTACTCGACGGCGGGCGAAACCATGCTGCGGAACGTGCAGCCGTTGTTCGCCGATTTCGAATTTGGCGGTCTGGCCATTGCCCATAACGGCAATTTGACCAACGCCTATCAATTGCGAAAACGGCTGGTCGAACGGGGATGTATTTTCCAATCGACCATGGACACGGAAATCATCATCCACTTGATTGCCATCAGCCAGTTCTCCACGGTCGTCGACCGTATGATCGATGCGTTGCGGCATGTCAAAGGCGCCTATTCTTTGGTTGCCATGACCGAGGATTCATTGATCGGTGTCCGCGACCCCATCGGTGTTCGTCCCTTGGTGTTGGGCCATATCGATGGGACCCATATCCTGTGCTCGGAAACCTGCGCCTTGGATATCATCGGAGCGGAATATGTTCGTGATGTTGATCCCGGCGAAATCGTCATCATCAACAATGACGGAGTCCGCAGTATCAAACCCTTTACCAAGCAAGAACAGAAATTCTGTATTTTTGAGTACATCTATTTCGCCCGACCCGACAGCATGGTGGAAGGACGCAACGTCTATCAAGTACGAAAGGAAATCGGTGCGGAACTTGCCCGTGAAAGCCACGTCGACGCCGACCTTGTCGTTCCGGTTCCCGATTCGGGCGTTCCCGCCGCCATTGGATATGCTGCTGAGGCAAAAATCCCGTTTGAACTCGGCATCATCCGAAACCATTACGTCGGCAGAACCTTCATCGAACCCACCGATCAAATCCGTCATCTGGGCGTCAAATTGAAGCACAACGCCAACCTTGGGGAAATCAAAGGAAAAAGGGTGATCTTGGTGGATGATTCAATTGTCCGGGGTACGACGTCGGAAAAAATCGTTACCATGGTGCGGGATGCCGGCGCCACCGAAGTTCATATGCGGATTTCCAGCCCTCCGACCACTCATTCCTGCTACTACGGCATCGATACGCCGGAGCGCGAAAAGCTACTGGCGTCGAATTTGAGTGTCGATGAAATGGCCCGCCATATGGGCGCAGATACCCTTTCCTTTATTTCCATGAATGGCCTGTACCGGGCCGTCGGTGAAGCTGAGCGCGTCGCCGAGGAGCCGCAATATTGCGATGCCTGTTTTTCGGGTGAATATCCCATCGAGCTGACCGACCACGAAGGCGGCGAGGTTCCGGCACAGCTTTCGTTACTGGCGGAACAAGATTAGTCATGTCCGAGGGCAAACTTGCCGGTAAAATTGCATTGATCACGGGCGCATCCCGCGGTATCGGGCGGGCGGCGGCCAAAATATTCGCGGCTGAAGGCGCCCATGTTATTTTAGTCGCACGCACTCAAGGCGGGCTGGAAGAAGTCGACGACGAAATTCAATCCGCTGGCGGCACAGCGACGTTGACACCTCTGGACCTGACCGAATTCGATAAGATCGATCAAATGGGAGCAGCCCTGTTCGAGCGATTTGGCCACTTAGATATTTTGCTGGCTAATGCGGGGCTGCTTGGCACCATGGGGCCGATCAATCACGTCGACCCGCAAGTCTGGGACCAGGTGATGACCGTGAACGTTACGGCGAATTGGCGGCTTATTCGCAGCCTTGATCCGCTGCTAAGGGAATCGGAAGCGGGCCGCGCCATTTTTCTGACGTCCGCCGCCGCCCATTCCTATCGGGCTTATTGGGGCGTTTATGCCGTCAGTAAAGCGGCGCTTGAAATGATGGTCGGCACCTATTCGGAAGAAATCAAACAGACCAATATTAAAGCCAACCTTTTCAATCCCGGCAAAACCAGAACGGGCATGAGGGCTGAGGCTTATCCGGGCGAGGACCCTATGACGCTGAAAACACCCGAGTTCACCGCCCGGCAACTGATCGACCTGGCCTTGCCGTCCTGCACCTTGAACGGCACCACGGTTACGGCGAAGGAGCCGGACGAGTAGGCAAAGTTAGATTGAGGAGCAGTCCGGATGAAAGAATGCAGCAAATCGATCATGCGGCGGTTGCATGAGCCGAACTTTACCAATCGGTATTTTTCGGGCAACGGCTTGGATATCGGCGGTGGCCCGGACCCCCTCGGCCTTTATGTGGAGCTGTTTCCGCGCATGAAGGGTGTCCGGGTTTGGGACAAAGAGGACGGCGACGCCCAGACTTTGGAAGGAATTGAAGAAGCGAGCTTCGACTTCGTTCACTCCAGCCATTGCCTGGAACACCTCAAAGTCCCGGCGGAAGGATTTAAAAACTGGTTTCACGCCGTCAAGGAAGGGGGCCATCTTGTCGTGACCGTCCCGGACGAGGATATGTACGAACAAGGGCAGTTTCCCAGCACCTGGAACGGTGACCACAAACACACTTTCACCATCGCCAAGGAAAAATCCTGGAGCCAGAAATCCATCAATCTGCTCGATCTGGTTCGGGAACTCGGCGGCAGTGCGGAAATCGTAAAACTGCAGAAGCTGGACGAAGGGTTCCGATATACGCTGCCCCGCTTTGATCAAACCCTGACGCCGATCGGCGAATGCGGTATCGAATTGGTTGTCCGGAAACGGACCGGCGAAGAACTGTCCACCGGCGGTCGGCAACCGTCACCCGGTATCGTCAGTAAAATGGAAGCCTACCTTCTGACCGGCTTTGAATTCGACTGAATAACGAATCCGCTAAGGTTTATTTTTATTGATACGACGGCGTAAAGATTTCAGTTTTTTTTGCGCCTTTTCCAGATCCAATCGGCTCATGTTGGCCGTCAAAGACAGCAGTGACGTCGCCGGATCGATTTCGGTTTTGTAACGGGCCATTCTTTTTAATTGCTGAGCAGCTAAGCTGTACCAGACAAATGCTTCGATCTTGCTTTTTTCGATACCCCAACCTTTTTCGAACATCGAGGCCATGACCGCCTGAGCCGCCGGATGTCCTCTCAGCGCCGCCTTCCGGTACCAACTAACCGCCGTCTTAAAGTCCAGCTGAACGCCCTTGCCCTGGAAATAGAGTTCGGCCAATGCATATTGCGCTTCCAGGTGTCGTCCCAATCCGGCGGCGGTTCGATACAACTCCGCCGCCCGGCCGAAATTTTGCGGCACCCCTTGCCCCAACGCGTTGGCGCGGCCGAGCGCATAGAGAGCATTGACGCCGCCGCTTTTGGCCGCTTTTTCAAACCATCGGGCTGCGGCTCTCGGCCTTTTTTCTCCGGCCAGTCCGTCCCGAAGGATTACGCCCGCCCGATATTGCGCGCGCCGGTCGCCTTGCTCAGCCTTTGGTAGCAAATTTGCCAATTCTTCCTGATAACGAACGATTTTCGGGTCCGGGGCCTCAATGAACAGCCCACCGAACAAAAACCAGCCCAAAAATACGACAATCAGAATGACAAAAGGAGATAGAACGACCATCCACCGACGGGGGATGCTGTTCCATATGGCGATTATCCAAAATCGCATGTCCTTAGACCCAACCTTGGGAAATTAGCGGGGCGCCCCGGAGCCTGGGGCAATATGCCCGACCGTATTTTGGTCCTCGCCATGAGGCCTGGGAACGGAGTAACAATTCACTTTGCCGAGAGATTTATAGCAATAAATTTCCTCCGGTTCGGTGATTTCATCCTCTTCACAATAGGTACGGCCGGTTTTTTTGCGCAACGTGGAGCAATTTTTACCCGTTGTGTAGGAGACATAGTGATCGGTCAGCGATTTACCGGTGCCGATGACCGTGGCCCCTTCCATGCCGAGCAAAGTCGGCGTCATCCCGGGTGCCGACGTGGCCAACGAGCAGGCCGTCGCCAGCATACAAATCAACAATATTGGTAAAACTCGCACGAATCTTCTCTCCACCATCCGCCGGATTTTCTGTTCATTACCAAATTCCACCGGCGATAATTAGCTCCCTATATACCTCATTCAAGTTTAATGAACGATTAATGGTGACCCCTAATTTGTCCATTAATTCAACATCATAAAGGTGTCAAAACAAAGGCCGAAAAATCAATTGCTCTTTATTTATTTAGAATCATTTTTAACTATTGCAATATTTTGAAATAAACTGTTACGCTAACGTTACAAAAGGGGGGAAAGGTATTGGGTTCGGCATCGGAAAAACTGGGCCGAGCTAAACAAAAAAACGAGGTTGCCATGCGAACTCAGACAATTTCCTTTCCTTTTATCGATAAAGCCTATGTTGACGCCATGGAGTTGCTGAAAGATACACGCGACTATGCGCAAAATTGCGATTCCTTTAAGCGAGACTATCCAGACCCCGATCAAAGAATGGTCATTGTTTCCGAGACTTCACGATTGGTGTCCCATGTGGTTAACGTGATGTCCTGGCTGTTGTTAAAAAAAGCGGTCGAGAACGGTGAAGTATCTGACGATATAGCCACGGAAAAATGCCGTCGGCATTTGAGCGAAGAAGTGTTTTCTGACCGGTTATTCGAGATTGAATTCGAATTACCGCAAAATTTATCAAATTTAATGTCCAGGTCTGACGTTTTGCATGCCAGAGTTGACCGTATTAAATGCCAGATGTCGGCTGCCCATTGATCATCCCGGTCGCTTACTGGCGCGTCTACAGGTTTTAATGCTCAGGAACTATTGATTTTCAAGTAAAATTCGGTTTTATGTGGGTTTGCCTTCCCATGGACGGCAGGCTATCTTAGCGCCGTTTTCAAGGCGAAATATATGGCGCCTAGCATGGTTTATGGCAATTTTTATCAGCATTTGATTTGTTAAGGGTACACGGATGGCGGACAGAGATCCGGAACAGGACAATTTATTCAAAGAGATAGACGAAGAACTGCGTCACGAACACTATGCCAAGCTTTGGAAAAAGTACGGTAACTTTGTGATCGGCGCAGCCGTCGTATTGGTGTTATCCGTTGCTTCTTTCCAGGGATGGAAATCATACGATTTGAACCGCCGAACCGAGAGCAGCCAGTTGTTTACATCCGCCATCAAGGCCGTATCAGCGGACAAACCGGACGAAGCGACCGGTATCCTGGCGAAATTGGCGGTCGAGGGCAGTTCCGGCTATGCGATCTTGTCGCGCTTCAATCAGGCCGCAATCCTGGCAAAAAAAGGCGACGCCAAGGGAGCGGCACAGGCCTATCGGGCGATATCCAAGGATTCTTCAGTGCCGTCGATTTACCGCGATTTGGCGTTGATTATGTCGGTCATGCATGATTTGGATATTGGCGACCCGGCGCAGCTTTCGGCAAGCCTGACCGGTTTGATGGCGGCGGACAATCCCTGGCGCCACAGTGCCAAGGAACTAACGGCATTAGCCGCCCAAAAAGCCGGTGATAAGAGCAAAGCCGGGAAACTTTACAAAGAACTGGCCGACGATGCGACAGCGCCGTCCGGAATTCGTGCGCGCGCGGCCGAAATGTCAGCTATACTCGGTGGTTAAAGGGAGTCTAAAAAGTGTTCGGAATTAAACAATTCTCCCTCCTCATTCTTTCGATTTTTGTTTTGGGCGCCTGCGATAGTTTTCTGGGCGTAAGGGAGGCTAAACCCCTTCCCGGAAAACGGATATCCATTCTGGTGCATGAAAGCACCTTAGCGCCGGATGCTGCCGCATCGGAAAGACAAATTTTGCTGCCGGCACCCACGCCAAATGCTGAATGGCCCCAGGCCGGCGGTTATGCCAATCACGCCATGCACCATATCCGCGTGTCCGGCGCTATGCGTGAAAGCTGGAATATCTCCATCGGTAGCGGCACCGATGACGAAGACCGCCTGATGGCCCAACCCGTACTCGCTGAGGGCAAGATTTTCACCATGGACGCTGAAACGGTCGTCAGCGCCTTCAATGCTAAAACGGGCGATGAACTGTGGTCGGTCGATCTGACCCCGGATGAAGAAGACGACGGCCACATAAATGGCGGACTCGCTTATGAAAACGGCAAGATTTTCGCATCGACGGGTTTCGGTCAAGTGGTGGCCGTCAATGGAAAAGACGGTAAAATAAAATGGCGACGGGCCGTAGGAGCACCCATGAGATCGGCGCCGACAGCCCGTGGAAACCGCGTTTTTGTCATTACCATCACCAATAAATTGGTCGCCCTGCACGGCGATACAGGTCAAATCCTCTGGTCGCATTCAGGCATTGAAGAAGCTACCAATCTGTTAGGTGGCGGCAGCCCGGCGGTCGAGGCCGGGGTGGTTGTCGCTCCCTACTCTTCGGGAGAGATTGTGGCTTTGAAAATTGAGAACGGGCAGGAACTATGGGCCGATTCCCTGGCGGGCGCGAGGAGAGGGAGCGCTTCGGCAACCTTGTCGACCATTCGGGGCCGCCCGATAATTGATCGCGGCGTCGTTTACGCAATCGGCAACAGTGCGCAATTTACGGCGATCAACTTGCGCTCGGGACGGCGAATTTGGGAACGCCAGATCGGCGGCATTGAAAGCCCGTGGATCGCCGGAGACTTTCTGTTCACCATCACCAACAATTCGGAACTGGTTGCCTTGAGCCGCCTGAACGGTCGGGTCCATTGGGTAACATCCCTTCCCCATTGGGAAGACCCGGACGAAAGACAGAACCGCATTACCTGGACCGGGCCGGTGCTCGCCAGCGATCGATTGATCGTCGCCGGATCGACCGGTGAAGCTTTGTCGATTTCGCCCTATTCGGGAAAAATCCTGGGCAAGGTCAAAATGCCTGACGGTGTCGCGATCAGCCCCATTGTAGCTTTGGACTCTATTTATTTTCTGTCCGAAGATGCGGAACTCGTCGCCTATCGTTAACAGCTAAACTGCGGCTTTAAAAATGAGCCTCACCATCGCCATAGTGGGCCGGCCGAATGTCGGCAAATCGACTTTGTTCAACCGGTTGGCCGGAAAACGGTTGGCCATCGTTGACGATACGCCAGGGGTCACCCGTGACCGCAGGATCGGCGAGGGCAGCATTGCGGATTTAACCTTCAATATTTTCGATACCGCCGGTTTCGAAGACGCTTCCAACGATACCCTGGAAGGGCGGATGCGGGAACAGACGGACAAGGCGGTCGAAGATGCCGATGTCGCCTTATTTATGATCGACGCCCGGGCCGGGGTGACGCCGTTGGACGATCACTTCGCCAATTGGCTCCGCAGCCGCAATATTCCCATCATTCTACTCGCCAATAAATGTGAGGGACGGGCCGGCGAAGCGGGCTTGTACGATTCATTCAGCCTGGGCCTGGGCGAGCCCATCGCCATTTCCGCGGAGCATGGTGAAGGCATGGGAGAACTCTACGATGCTTTGCGCCCTCACGCCAATGCGTTGGAGGAAAGCCGGCAGGAGGAAATTGGAGATCCGTTTGACGGTGATTTGGAGGATGAGGAGTATACCGGCCCGATCCAAATGGCCATCGTCGGACGTCCTAATGTAGGAAAATCGACGCTGATCAACCGGCTGATCGGGGATGACCGTCTCCTGACCGGGCCGGAAGCCGGTATAACGAGGGATGCCATTGCCGTCGAATGGAGTTACCAAGGCCGCCAGTTAAAACTGATCGATACGGCCGGGCTGAGGCGAAAAGGAAAAGTAACGGAAAAGGTGGAAAGCCTGTCAGCTATGGATTCTTTTCGGGCCATTCAATATGCCCAGCTTGTCGTCCTGGTGCTGGACAGCAATGACATGTTGGAAAAACAGGATTTGACCATTGCCCGCCAAGTCATTGAAGAAGGCCGCGTACTGATCATCGCCGCCAACAAATGGGATAACGTCAAGGACCGCAAAGCGGCCCTCCAAAAACTGAATGACCGGCTCCAGACCTCTCTTCCTCAAGTCAGGGGCCTCCCTGTTCTGACCGTATCAGCGCTCACGGGAAAGGGGCTGGACAAACTCCTGCCCGCTGCTTTCGATGTGTTTGAAATTTGGAACCGACGCGTGCCGACCGGTCAACTAAATCAATGGCTCGAACATATGACCGAGAGACATCCTCCGCCCATCACCAGTGGCAGAAGACTACGCATTCGTTATATTACCCAGGCCAAAACCAGGCCGCCCACCTTTGTCGTATTTTGCAGCAAAGGAGTCGCCCTGCCGGAAGACTACCGGCGCTATCTGATCAACGGTCTGAGGGAGGATTTTGATCTCCCCGGCATTCCCATTCGACTGTTGGTCCGCAAAGGCAAGAATCCCTACGTCGACAAATAGCCGGACCGAATGATTAGGCATTCGCTTGGCCGATTCTTGTTTGGATTGCCGTTTTGTCGCACAATAATCGACAAGGTGGAATTTCTGATCAATGGGGTGAGGCGTGCTGCAGATCAACCCGGATGAAAATACCGAACGAGAAGCTGACGTTACCGAGGATGACGAACTCTATTGTGCAAATTGCGGCAAGATTATTACCCGGGGACGCTGGCGCATAGCAAGAAACGATGACCACGAGCATACGGTGTTCAATCCGGCCGGTCAGATATTCGAGATCGCCTGCTTTAAAGAAGCGCCGGGTGTCGGCGTCATTGGCCAACCGAGCAACGAATTTACCTGGTTTAAAGGATATAATTGGCAAATCGGCTTTTGCCTGAATTGCAACTCCCATATAGGGTGGCAATATACCGGTCCGGATGTATTTTTCGGATTGATAAAATTGAAACTGACATCGAGAAAACCCTGATATGAAATGTCAGAATTGCCAGCATGACAATATGGAAGGCAATAAATTTTGCGGTCAGTGCGGAGCCAAATTACCGTTGCTTTGCCCTTCCTGCCATTCGGAGAACCCTTCGGATAATAAATTTTGTGGACAATGTGGAGGTGATCTCTCCGGGTCCATACAGTCCGCTTCCCCAGAAACACTCGAGCAAACACCCGAGCAAACACCTCAGGAAAATGAAGCCGAACGACGCCAATTGACGGTTATGTTTTGCGATCTCGCGGATTCTACCGCCCTTTCAGAAAAACTGGATCCCGAGGATTTACGCAAAGTTATCGGCGATTATCAGAATGCCTGTGCCAAGGAGATCGAAACCTACGGCGGTTACATCGCCCGTTACATGGGTGACGGTATTCTCATCTACTTTGGCTACCCTAGCGCCCACGAAGACGATCCCGAGCGCGGCGTAAGAACAGGCCTCGCCATTATCGATTCGATTAAGGCACTCAGCTTGGTTCAGGAATTCGATATTGAATTACAGGTCAGGGTCGGCATCGCAACGGGGCTGGTGGTCGCCGGGGATATCGTTGGCGAAGGGGCGTCCGAAGAACATGCAGTGCTGGGCGTAACGCCAAACCTTGCTGCCCGTCTTCAAGGCGTTGCCGATCCAAACTGTTTGGTCATCAGTGATCGGACCCACCGGTTGACCGGCGGTTTCTTCGACTACTTGGATATCGGCCGTCACCAGTTGAAGGGCATCAAAGAACCGGAGCAAGCTTGGCAAGTGCTCGGGGAAAGTGAAATTTCAAGCCGCTTCGAAGCAACCGCTGAGGATGGTGTGTCAGCACTGGTGGGCCGGGAAGAAGAAGTCGCTTTACTTGTAAACCGGTGGTCTCGGGCTATGGCAAAAGAGGAGCAAGTGGCCATCATTTACGGTGAGGCGGGAGTTGGAAAATCCCGCATTGCCGAGGAATTCCGAGAGCGCATAAAAGGTGACGAGCCAAGCGTGATCTTGCTTTCCTGCTCACCCTTCCACGGCAATAGCGCCTTTTATCCTCTCACCAACTGTTTGCGGCGTGTACTTGGCATTTTGCCTTCGGACACTGTCGACACACAGGTTGAGAAACTCGAAAATTTTCTCAAGAACTTGGATCTAAACGAATCCGAAATCGCGCCCATGATTGCGCCCATTATACTCAACGCCGGGGAGAATCCTTATCCGCAGCCTCTGGGTTCACCCGAAGAAAGAAAAACCAAAATTTTTGAAGCGCTTTTTGAAATGATGAATGCGCAATCTGAACGAACACCTGTTCTCATGATTGCGGAAGACGCTCACTGGATCGATCCGTCCACGGAAGAATTTCTCGGATTGCTCATCGATCAGCTACGCCAGTGTCGACTTTTTCTTCTCGTGGCGGCACGTCCGGAATTCGAACCCGGTTGGTACGCCCATCCACACGTGACCACCCTAAATCTGAATAAGATGAGCCGCACGGACAGTATGCTTCTGATCGAGAAAGTCGCAGGAGGCAAATTACTACCAGATGAAATTCAACAACAGATTATCGATAAAACCGACGGCATACCGTTGTTCGTGGAGGAACTTACCAAAACCGTCCTTGAGTCCGAACTTTTGGCAGAAGAAAAAGATCGCTATGTCCTTACCGGCTCCCTGACCGCTTTGGCCATTCCGGAATCGCTTCAGGATTCGTTGATGGCACGGTTGGACCGCTTGGCACCGGTCAAGGAAGTCGCGCAACTCGCCTCTGTGATCGGCAGATCGTTTAGCGAACGTCTATTGAGTTCGGTTTCTAATCTCGATTCAGCCGTTTTGAAAACTGCGCTCAATGAACTGGTAGGCGCCGAATTGATTATGCAAAGCGGCATGGCGCCAAATGTCAGTTTCGAATTCAAACACGCTCTCGTTCAGGATGCAGCCTATGAATCTCTCCTGAAAACCACTCGCCAGCGTTTTCACAAGTCAGTTGCCGAATCCCTGGAAAAGAATTTTCCCGATGAAACGGAAACGGAGCCGGAAGTTGTCGCTCATCATTACAGTGAAGCGTCCCTCGCCGAACATGCCGTTCCCTATTGGCGCAAGGCCGGCAAAATGGCGACCCAAAGATGGGCAAACGCCGAGGCCATTGGACATCTTCTCGAAGGTCTGGATGTGTTGGAACAGTGGGAGGAATCTGAAGGCCGCGCCAATGAAGAATTGCCGTTGCTGGCTGAACTGATCGCCAGCCTTAGAATCCTAGACCGCTACGACGAGGCATTAAACTATCTGGACCGGGCCCAAGCAATTGCCGAAAAATTTGATAACCCGGAAGCTATGGCCCTTATACATTACCAACGCGGCAATATTTTCTTTCCCCTGGGTAATATTGACGGCTGCTTGGAACAACATGAACTTTCCCGGCAAAATGCCCAACGCGCGAATTCACCGGAAAAAGAAGCCCAGGCCCTGAGCGGCCTTGGTGACGCCTACTATATGCGGGGGCGGATGAAGACGGCCTTTGGTCATTTTTCCGAATGCGTCAGTCTGAGCGAACAGCACGGCCTTTTATCCATCGAGGCCGCCAACCTTCCCATGCGCGGCCACACGCAACTTTATCTCAACCGACTGGAGGAAGGACTGAAAGATTCCCTGGACGCGGCCGAGATGGCTAATAAGGCTGGAAACCTAAGGGCAGAACTGATCGCCCGGGGCAGTTGCGCTGGAAAATTTCTCTACGACATGGGCCAAAACGATGCTGCTAAGGAGCAGTTGGAGTTGGCTCTGAGTATCGCCAAAAAAATTGGCGCACGGCGTTTCGAACCGGTCAATCAAGACGTACTGTCAAAAATCCTGGCTTTGGAAGGCAACCGAGGTCAGGCGATGGATATGATAGAGGAAGCCTTAGAGACGAGCCGGGATACCGGTATTAAGTTTGCCGGCCCGATGACCTTGGGCGCTCTGGCGGTTGTCACTGACGATCCTAAATCCAGAGAACAGGCACTTGCAGAGGCAGATGAAATTCTGAAGCAGCAATGTGTCAGTCACAATTACTTATGGTTTTACCGTGACGCCATCGATGCTTGTCTCAATGCCGGTGACTGGGCTGGCGTCATTAAATATGCGCAGGCGGCCGAGGACTATACCGAAGAAGAGCGGCTGCCCTGGATGGACCTGCTCATCCGCCGGGGCCGAGCTCTGGCCAAGTGGGGACAAAACGGCCACGACGCGGAAGTCGCCAACGAGCTTGAAGAGATTCGGCAAACCGCGACCAGCGTTCAATTCAACGCCATTGTACCGATGATTAACGTCGCGTTGGAGAACTAACCCCGTTTACCGGCAAGCCCCAACCCCTCAAGGGCGACTTCTATTTCATCTAAAATTACAGGATCGTCAATGGTCGCCGGCATGCGGTATTCATTGTTATCGGCAATACTCTGCATGGTGCCGCGAAGAATCTTTCCCGACCTCGTTTTGGGCAGCCGTTCAATGATGGCGGCCTGTTTGAAAGCAGCCACTGGGCCGATCTGATCCCGCACCATTTGAACCACTTCACCGACAATGTCATCCGAAGCACGGTCGACACCCGCTTTCAACACAAGAAATCCGACCGGCAACTGGCCCTTGAGTTGATCCTCGACGCCGATCACTGCGCATTCGGCAACATCCGGATGGTTGGCCAAAACTTCTTCCATACCGCCGGTGGATAGGCGATGTCCGGCTACATTGATTATATCGTCGGTCCGCGCCATAACGAAGACGTAGCCGTCCTCGTCGATAAATCCCGCATCGGCGGTCTTGTAAAAGCCGGGGTATTCTTCAAGATAGCTTTCGACATACCGGTCGTCGGCTTGCCAAAGAGTCGGCAATGATCCCGGCGGCAAGGGCAGTCTGCACGAAAGCGCACCAATCTCTCCCGCCTTAACCTGGTTATTGGCATCATCAAGCACCTGAAGGTCCCAACCCGGCGCCGGTTTCGTGGGCGATCCTGCTTTAATGGGAAAAGCGTCCAGTCCCATGCAGTTGGCCGCGATCGACCAGCCGGTTTCCGTTTGCCACCAATGATCGATCACCGGCACGCCGATTTTATCCTCTGCCCAATGCAGCGTATCGGGATCAGTGCGCTCGCCCGCTAAAAATAGATATTCGAATTTGCTCAGGTCATATTCTTTGAGGAACAGACCTTCAGGATCTTCCTTTTTTATCGCCCTGAAGGCGGTCGGGGCGGTAAACATTACTTTGACACCATGTTCCGAAATGACCCGCCAGAAAGCACCGGCGTCGGGCGTACCGACGGGTTTGCCTTCATAAAAAACGGTCGTGCAACCACTCAGTAGCGGTGCATACACCATATAGGAATGGCCAACCACCCAACCGACGTCAGAGGCGGCCCAATAAACATCTCCGACATCGACATTATAAATTGTCTTCATCGTCCAGTTGAGGGCGACGGCATGACCGCCATTGTCCCTCACCACCCCCTTGGGAACGCCGGTGGTCCCCGACGTATAAAGAATGTAAAGCGGATCCGTTGCCGCGACGGTCACGCAGTCATGGGGTTCCGCCGTCGCCATGGCGTCGTCCCAGTCGACATCGCGGCCGTCCGTTAGTTCTGCTTTTTCCTGTTCCCTTTGCAGCACGATAACAGAGTCCGGTTTTTCCGAAGCAAGATCGATAGCGTCGTTCAACAGGGGCATATAAGGAATGATCCGTCCGACTTCGATACCACAGGATGCCGTTACGATTGCCTTGGGTTTTGCATCATCGATGCGGACAGCCAATTCGTTGGAAGCGAACCCGCCAAACACCACAGAGTGAACGGCCCCCAACCGCGCGCAAGCCAGCATGGCGATAGCAGCTTCCGGCACCATGGGCATATAAACGATAACCCGGTCTCCTTTGGCGACGCCGTTCGCCGCCAAAACGCCGGCAAATTTAGCGACTTCATCCCTGAGTTCACGATAGGTGTATTTTTTTACCGTGCCTCCGGTGACCGGGCTGTCGTAAATCAGCGCCGGTTGATCGGCACGTCCATCTTCGACGTGCCTGTCCAGAGCGTTGTAGCAAGTGTTCATTTCACCGCCCATGAACCAGCGGTAAAAAGGCGGATTGGAATCGTCTAGAACTTTATCCCACTTTTTTTCCCAGTGAATTCCTTCGGCGATTTCACCCCAGAACCCCTCCGGATCGTTGATTGATCTGGCGTAAACATCTGCATAGGTCTGATTGCCGTCTGCACTCATTGTGAACCCCCTGTAGGATTTTTATTATAGAATTTCCACAGCTTAGTTTTAGCCTTACTTGAATTATTGCACCAGCCCGGATGTTCTTCCAACAAACAAATTGAATAAAATTCAGTCGACGATACGTTGGGATGGAAACTCGACCGTCACCACGGTGCCTTCGCCCGGTTTACTTTTGATGGTCAGTGTACCGCCATGGGCCACGACCAAACCGTTGGTAAGAGGCAGACCGAGACCCGAACCTTCGTAGTTTCGAGCCAGATCGCTCTCTACCTGACCGAATTTTGTCAGGGCCAGTTCGATATCGTCCTCATCCATACCGATGCCATGATCGACGACTTCGAAAATCAAACTCCCCTTTTCCGTACGATTTACCGCTAAAGAGACTTCGTCACCATCCGATGAAAACTTAATGGCGTTTGACAGCAAGTTGACCAGAATTTGTTTCATACGACGAAGATCCAAAGAAACATCCGACAGCGATATATCAAAGGAACTGTTCAAAATAATCCCAGCACTATCTGCACGCGGTTTCACCATTCTCAACGTCGCGTCGATAAGGCCTTCAATATCGGCCACTTCCTCATTTAAATTCAGGTTGCCGGATTCAATTGCCGACACATCTAAAATATCGTTGATCAGATCATGCAGATGTTCGCCCGAACTAACGATATTTTCTAGATATTCCATGTATTTTGGGACCTCGACCGGACCGAAAATCTGTTGCTGCATGCTTTCGGCGAAGCCCAAAATCGCGGTAAGGGGCGAGCGTAATTCGTGACTCATATTGGCCAGGAATTCAGTCTTGGACCGGTTGGCCAATTCGGCGATTTCTTTGGCCCGCCTCAGTTCGTCCTCCGATTCGATTCGTTCGGTAATGTCATTCATAAATACGGCGACATGAGTGACGCGCTGTTCCTCGTCGATCACAGGATAGGAATTGACCTCTACATACTGGTTGCCGATTTGATCGATGGATTGTTTCGGCTTTCCCGATTTGATGATTTCCGCCAAGCGGGCGCGGCGTTCTTCAATCAGTTCTTGCGGAATCTTGTTGGATTTTATCATTAGTTCGTAGGCATTGGCGCCTATGCCCTGGCCCCGCTCTACCGAAAACCATTTGAATACGGCATCATTCGCTTCGAGAATTCTACCGGTCGGATCGATTAGAACGGCGGCATAATCGGAGGCGTTTAATAAAGCACGGGTGACTTTTTCGCTGATACGAAGGGCTTGCTCGACGGCCCGCCGATCGTCAACCTCCTGCTGCAACTCACTGGTCCTTTCCTCGACCATTGCCTCGAGATGATCGGTCGCCTCTTTCAGCGTTTTTTCCGTTTCGACCCGGGCGCTGATATCCCGGGCAATAACCAGTATAGCCTGCTCTCCCTTGTAATTTATTCTGGTGCCCTGCGCCTCTACATCAATCCGGCTGCCATCAAACTGGATATACACTTGAGGGACGCGGCCGGCTGAAATACCGGTATCAAATATGCCCTGTATTCTTTTTTTGACGTGATCCTTGAATCCCGGTGGAACGTGACCTAAAGCATCCCGTCCAATAATGTCATCGACGGACCGGGCGCCGAAAATTTCGATTGCCGCCTCATTGGCATAGAGTATTTTTTTGCCGTCATGGATATAGACGGCATCGGGACTGAACTCGATCAGTGTGCGGTACTTTTCCTCACTATCCGACAGCTGATGTTCACGTTCTCTTTGGAGCGTAATATTTTTTTGAAAGGCGACAACGCTGCCGTCACTTAGTTTTTTTTGAGAAATCTGATACCACTGATCACCAAGCCGGAACTCGTAATCGCTTGCTGCTTGTTTGATCAGCTCAATACGTTCGGCGACCCATTCTGCTTCGCGGCCCACCGCATCTGCCTGTTGGCCCGTTTTTGCCCGCGCCCACACTAAATCCTCGTAGTCCAATCCGGGTTTTAGGAGATGTGCCAAATCTGGGCGGAGATCGAGATACTTCTGATTGAAGGTGACAAGTTTTAAATCCTTGTCCCACATAGCAAAACTATCGGGAATGTTTTCCAGCACTTCCAAAATACGGTCATTGTCGGCTTTGGAAAAATCCGATTTAGCCGTCTCATTCGATTTCTTATTCATGCCGCAACCGATAATTTTCTGGCTGACCGTTCAGGGTGATCCAAATTTTCACTCAGCAACTCCGTTAGATCGCGCAGACTATCCAGATTGTGCACGGTCTTGAATTTGTCCACATGAGGAAGCATGGCGCGAATGCCGACGGATTTGGGCTCAAAACCGTCATAACGCAATAAGGGATTCAACCAAATCAAGTTGCGGCAGGATTTATGCAGCCGTTCCATTTCCTCGGCCAGCCCGTGCCCTTCCTCGCGGTCGAGACCATCGGAAATCAACAGCACAACGGCGCCCTGGCTCAATACCCGGCGCGACCAATTGCGGTTGAAATCATGCAGGCAGTGGCCGATCCGGGTACCGCCCGACCAATCCTCAACCGCCTCACCCACCTTCGCCAAGGAGGCATCGACGTCTTTGTGCCTCAAGTGGCGGGTTATATTTGTCAACCGGGTGCCGAACAGAAAGGTGTGCACCCGGTCCCGGTCATTGGTGATGGCGTGCATGAAGTGGAGGAACATGCGGGAGTACCGCTCCATGGAGCCGGAAATGTCGCAGATGACAACCAAGGGCGGATGGCGGTAGCGGCGCTTACGCTTTACCAAAGGAATGATATCCCCACCCGACCGCAAAGCAGCTCTGAGCGTCCGGCGCATATCGACCCGATTCCCGGTTGAAGACGGGCGGTAACGCCGCGTCGGAACATCCATGATGGGTAAGCGCAAGCGTTGAATGGCAACGACGGCCTGCTTTATCTCCTCCGACGACATTTTTTCGAAGTCCTTTTGGCTGAGAACTTCGTTGGCGCTCCAGGTAAGGGTAGCATCAAACTCTATTTCTTCCTCGTCTCTTTCTTGCTCGGCATCGCCTTCCCCCGGCGATAATGCTTCTGCGACCCGGCGGGAAAGTTCTTCCGAATCCGGACCGGCCTCGCCGCTCGATATATCTGGCAGCACCATCTGCATCATGCGTTCCAGAATATCCGGATTTCGCCAGAAAATGTGAAAGGCCTGATCGAACACCTCCCGCTGGGTGCGGTGTTTGACAAATACCGAATGCATGGCCCAATAAAAGTCCTGGCGGTTGGCCAGGCCGACGGTGGCGACAGCCCTCAGCGCATCCAAAACCTGTCCCGGTCCTACCGGCAATCCGGCGCGGCGCAGAACCCGGCCAAAATGCATGATATTTTCGCTTAACCGTCCCCCGACCGCGTCAATTGCCTTGGTGCTCGACATTGGAATCAGTTCCCGGCTGTTGCCAATTCCATTTTTACTTCGTTGAGAATGCGATTGGCCTCGCTGCCTTCAATCTTTGCAATATCATCCTGGTACTTCAGCAAAGTGCCCAGGGTGTCGTTGATGGTGGTGGGGTCCAGAGACAAACAATCCAATTGGGTCAGCGCGTGCGCCCAATCGATGGTTTCGGCAACCCCCGGCACCTTGAACAAATCCTCATTGCGCAATTGCTGAACGAACAAGACCACTTCGGCGGACAGATTCGCTGCCGCTTCCGGCGCTTTGACCGCCAGGATTTCCTGTTCCCTTTCGGCGCTGGGATAGTCGACCCAATGGTAGAAACACCGTCGTTTCAGGGCATCATGGATTTCCCGCGTCCGGTTGGAGGTAATAATTACCAGTGGTGGCTGATCGGCCGTAATGGTGCCGAGTTCCGGTATGGTTACCTGATAGTCCGACAGAATTTCCAGAAGATAAGCCTCAAACGGCTCATCGGTGCGGTCTAGCTCGTCGATCAGCAAAACCGGCGCACCGGCGTCGTCAGGTTCAAGCGCCTGCAATAACGGCCGCTTGATCAGAAAATTATCATTGAATATATCTGCTTCCAGTTTACTCCGATCCTGCTCTCCGGTTGCTTCCGCCAGCCGGATTTCCACCATCTGCCGTGAATAGTTCCATTCGTAAACCGCTGTCGTGACGTCAAGCCCCTCGTAACATTGCAGCCGCAGAAGACGACGGCCCAGAGTTTCCGAAAGCACTTTGGCGATTTCCGTTTTGCCGACACCCGCTTCGCCTTCCAGGAACAACGGCCGATTGAGGCTGAGGGAAAGATAGAGGGCCGTCGCCAGGCTCCGATTGGCGAGGTAGTCGCCTTGGCGCAGCAGCGTCAATGTATCATCAACAGAATCGGGCAATTCAGCCATCAAGAGAACTTTCAACTTATTGTTATGAATTTATCCGAGCATAGAAAACGCCGCCCCTTCTGTCCATAATCGCGGTCAAGCGGGGCGGCGTTATCAATAGTTAGTTAGGGTCACCTAACCGCAAGCGTCGACGGCGCGTTTGGCCATAACACCGATCAAATGGGCCCGGTAATCGGCGGCGGCATGAATGTCTGTCGCCAATCCATTCGATGGAATTGCCACGCCGTCTAATGCTCCGGCGGAAAAACTACCGCCTAATGCAGCTTCCAACTCCCCGGAACGGAACACCCCGTTTTGACCTGCGCCGGTAACGGCAACGCGTACGCCGGAACTTCCCGATGCCACGAACACGCCGACCAGGGCGTATCGAGTGGCCGGATTGGGAAACTTCACATAAGCCGCCTTGTCGGGAACCGGGAAGCTGACGGACGTGATAATCTCGCCCTCTCCCAACGCTGTCGAAAACAGTCCGGTGAAGAAATCGTCCGCCGAGATGCTCCGCTGATCGGTTATGATCGTCGCCCCCAACGCCAAACAGGCGGCCGGGTAATCGGCAGCCGGATCGTTGTTGGCGATAGAGCCGCCGATGGTACCCCGGTTGCGGACCTGGCGATCGCCGATGCCGTCGGCCAGGTCGGCCAGAGCTTCGATCTTGCCATTGACGTCATCCGAGTTAGCCACATCGACGTGACGGGTCATGGCTCCAATGACGACATTGTCGCCGTCCATCGAGACACTGCTGAGCCCGTCGATGCCGGACAGATCGACAACATCCGAAGGCGACGCCAATCCCAGCTTGACGGCGGGAAGCAGGGTCATACCACCGGCCATCAAGGCGCCATCCTGGGCTCCCTTTACTTTGGCGGCGGCTTCATCGAGTTGAGATGCGCGAAGATAGTGAAAATTTGTCATTGTTTCGTCCTCCTCACGATGCTTCCTGAATGGCACGCCATACCGCCTGCGATGTCGCCGGCATGGGTACGTCGGTAACGCCAAGTTCGGATAAGGCGTCAATGATGGCGTTGATCACCGCCGGCGGCGAGCCGATAGCGCCAACCTCGCCGACCCCTTTCACGCCCAACGAATTGTGCGTGCATTCGGACGATTCCGTGGCGACATCGTAGGACGGCAGATCGTCGGCCCTGGGCATGGTATAGTCCATGTAGGAACCGGTGATAAGCTGACCACTGTCGTCATAGACGCAACCTTCCAACAAGGCTTGTCCGATGCCCTGGGCAATGCCGCCGTGGACCTGTCCTTCGACGATCATCGGGTTGACGACCGTACCGGGATCGTCCACCGCCGTGAATCTGGCCACTTCGACAACCCCGGTATTGGGATCGACTTCGACCTCGCAGATGTGGCACCCACCGGGATAGGTAAAGTTGGTGGGATCGTAAAAGGCCGATTCCTCCAAGCCTGGCTCCAAGGTCTCCAGAGGATAGTTGTGTGGTACGTAAGCCGCCAGGGCGACCTCACCGAAAGCCATGCTCTTATCCGTGCCGGCGACTGTAAAGTTACCGTCGGCGAACTCGATATCGCTTTCGCCCGCCTCGAGAATATGAGCGACGATCTTGCGCGATTTATCGACGATCTTATCCAGAGCCTTATCTATGGCCGTTCCACCGACCGCCAAAGAACGCGACCCGTAGGTGCCCATGCCGAACGGTATCTGAGCCGTATCGCCGTGGATAATATCGACGGCGTCGGAATGGACCCCGAGCTTTTCGGATACCAGTTGAGCAAAAGCGGTTTCATGCCCCTGCCCGTGGGAATGGCTGCCCGTGTAGACGGACACACTGCCCGTCGGGTGAACCCGGATATTGGCGGATTCATATAGTCCCGCCCGAGCGCCCAACGCGCCGGCAATGGCCGACGGTGCGGCGCCGCAGGCTTCCACATAAGTGGAATAACCGATGCCCCGCAGCTTACCGTCTTTCGCCGATGCCGCTTTACGTTTATCGAAACCGCCTACATCGGCGTTTTTCAGCGCCGTATCCAAGGTGGCATCGTAATTGCCCGAGTCGTAGCAGAGCGCCACAGGTGTTTGGTATGGGAAAGCGTCCGACGGGATAAAATTCTTACGGCGGATTTCCACCTGGTCGATCCCCATTTCCCGGGCCGCCCGGTCCACCAACCGTTCGAGGCAATAGGTCGCCTCCGGCCTGCCGGCGCCCCGATATGCGTCGACGGGCACCGTGTTGGTAAAGACGGCGATGATGTTCGAGTAAATGATCGGCGTGGTGTAAACGCCGGCCATCAGAACCGAATGCATATAGGTGGGAATGGCCGGCGCAAAGGTCGACAGATAACCGCCCATATTGGCGTAGGTGGTCTCCCTCAGCCCCAGGAATTTACCATCCTTGTCCAGCGCCAGTTCGGCCTTGGTGATGTGATCGCGGCCATGGGCGTCGGACATAAAGCTTTCGGAACGTTCCGCCGTCCACTTGATGGGACGTTCAATCTGCGCCGCCGCCCAAGTGACCAGCGTTTCCTCGGCGTAATGGAAAATTTTAGAGCCGAACCCACCGCCCACATCGGGCGCGACAACCCGAAGCTTGTGTTCGGGAATTTGCAGAACAAACGCGCCCATCAGCAAACGAATGACATGCGGGTTTTGGGTGGTCGTATAGAGCGTGTAGTCGCCCGAAGAAGCATCGAACTCACCGATGGCCACCCGTGGTTCTATTGCATTTGGGATGAGCCGGTTATTGACGATATCAATGCTGGTGACGTGATCGGCGCCGTCAAAGACTTTATCGACCTCATCCTTGTCGCCGATCGCCCAATCGTAGCAAATGTTGTTGGCTGCATCGTCGTGGACCAGCGCATCGCCCTTGATGGCCTCCATCATATCGACGACGGCGGGTAGTTGGTCATATTCGACATTGACCAAATGACAGGCAGCTTTCGCCTGTTTCTTGCTCTCGGCAATAACCATAACGATGGGATCGCCCACATGCCGGACCCTACCCTGGGCCAGCGCCGGATGTGGCGGCTCCACCATGGGGTCACCGTTCTGGAAGGTCAGCGCCCATCCGCAGGGCAGACCACCGACACCAGCGGCTTCCAAATCCGCGCCGGTAAAGACGGCGACAACGCCGTCGGCCTTTTCCGCGGCACTGGTATCCACCGATTTTAAGTTGGCGTGAGCGACATTGCTCCTTAAAAAATAGGCGAAGGTCTGACCGGGACGATTGATATCGTCGGTATATTTGCCTTTGCCCGTGATAAAGCGGCGGTCTTCTTTCCGGAGTAACGCCGCGCCAATTCCTGTTCCCGAATTTCCGTCTGGCATCTTATTATCCTTTCATCTCGGCGGCGGCGGCTTTTACGGCCTTTACGATATTGTGATAGCCGGTGCAGCGGCAGATATTGCCATCCAAACCGCGGCGGATTTCCTCTTCCGTGGGATCGGGATTTTTGTTCACCAGATCAATGGCGCTGATCATCATGCCCGGTGTGCAAAATCCGCACTGCAACGCATGATTTTGGTGAAATGCCTCCTGCATGGGATGCAATTCCCCATTGACCGCCAAGCCTTCCACCGTGGTGACCTCCGCGCCTTCGGCCTGGGCCGCCAGCATGGAGCAGCTCTTTACCGAATCGCCGTTCAACATCACCACACACGCCCCGCACTGGCTGGTGTCACAGCCCACATGGGTGCCCGTAAGGCTTAAATTTTCGCGGATAAAATCTGAAAGAAGTGTGTCCGGATCAGCCTCGGCCGAGACAGCCTTGCCGTTTACCGTCATGGATACGGTCGCCATATTACCTCCCTGGCCTTTGCGGCCTACTCTATATTTTGGCTCTATGTTTTGGTCCCTGTACCGATACTTATTACGCATCGGTTATTGGTGTGAAGTGTGCGGCGAGACCGATTTAAAATCAAGAGGATATGCGAAGTGAAACAAAAAAAAGGGGACAAGTGAAACAAAAAAAAGGGGACATTCACCGATAAAAAAGTGAATGTCCCCTTTTCGGAAAACGGGCGAATTAAAAGCTGAGAGGTATTGCTCTAATTATATGCGGCAGCGCGCGGACTTTTTCGGCGATTTCGTCGGGCACGGTCTCGTCGGTTTCGATCAGGCTGATGGCATCTGCACCAGGCTCGGAGCGGCCAAGGTTGAACGTCGCGATGTTAATGCCGGCTTCACCTAATGTGGTTCCAAGAGCGCCGATTATGCCCGGCTTGTCCTCGTTGGTGATAAACAGCATGTGGGGGCCCAGTTCAGCGTCGATGGGAATACCCTTGATTTCGACAATCCGTGGCCGGTCACCGTGAGAAAGAGTACCCGAAATCGCGCGAGTCTGATTTTGGGTCGTCACCGTCAGGGTAACCATGGTTTGGTATTCGTCCAAAGTCTCGCAGGTGACCTCCGTGACGTCGATATTGCGCTCCTTGGCGACGGTGGGCGCACTGACCATGTTGATTGTATCCAATTGAGGCGATAACAATCCTTGCAGAGCAATGGCGGTCAGCGGTTTGGTATTGAGATCGGCGGCATGGCCGCAATATTCAATCTGGACTTTGTCAATGGCCGACCAGGTTGCTTGTCCCGCAAAGCTGCCCAATTGTTCAGCCAATTTCATGTACGGTGACAATTTAGGCGCGTCTTCTGCGCTGACCGACGGTACGTTGATGGCGTTTTGAACGGTCCCGTCCAATAAATAGTCCGACAACTGTTCGGCCACTTGAATGGCGACATTGACCTGCGCCTCGGAAGTGGAGGCGCCGAGATGTGGCGTCGCAACAACCTGTTCCATCCCGAACAAGGCGTTTTCCTTGGCGGGCTCTTCTTCGAACACATCGAGAGCCGCACCAGCGACTTTGCCACTTTCAATGGCTTCCTTGAGATCGGCTTCGACAATGAGACCACCGCGGGCACAGTTGATAATGCGAACGCCGTCTTTCATTTTGGCAAAGGCGTCTTTGTCGATGATGCCGCGGGTGGCATCGGTCAGCGGCGTGTGCAGGCTGATAAAGTCGGCGCGCGGAAACAGCTCATCCAGTTCCACTTTCTCGATACCGAGATCGGCGGCACGTTCCGGCGACAGATAGGGATCGTAGGCGATCACTTTCATCTTCAGACCTAAAGCCCGTTCGGCGGCAATGGCGCCGATATTGCCGCAACCGATGATGCCGAGGGTCTTGGCCGTCAGTTCGACGCCCATGAAGCGGGATTTCTCCCACTTGCCGTCGTGGGTGGATTCGCTGGCCAGGGGGATTTGCCGGGCCAAAGCGAACATCATGGCGATAGCGTGTTCGGCGGTGGTGATGGAATTGCCGAAGGGCGTATTCATGACCACGATCCCCTTGGCCGACGCCGCCGGAATATCGATATTGTCGACCCCGATCCCCGCCCGACCGATGACTTTGAGGTTGTCGGCAGCTTCAATGATCTCCGCCGTCGCCTTGGTCGCCGAACGGACGGCCAAGCCGTCATAGTCGCCGATGCAGGATTTCAATTGTTCCGGGTCCATCCCGGTGATAACGTCTACGTCGAGACCGCGTTCCTTGAATATTTCTTCGGCGCGCGGGCTCATGCTGTCGGAAATAAGAACCTTTGGCATTGGTTCGCTCCTAACTTTATCGTTTAAATAAAATAAATTAAGCGGCGTACTCGGCGGCGGTTGCCGCCAGCGCCCAATCGACCCAGGGGGTCAACGCTTCGAGATCGGTTGTATCGACCGTCGCACCACCCCATATTCTGAGCCCTGCCGGCGCATCCTTGTAGGAATTGATGTCGTAAGCGACACCTTCATCGTCAAGGAGAGCAACCATTTTTTTAACCGCCGCCGCCTGGTCTTCGTCACTGAGCTTCTGGAACCACGCCGCCGTTATTTTCAGGCAGATGGAAGTGCAGGACCGGATATCGGGAGACTCGGCCAAAAAATCCACATCCTCTGAATTTTCCACCCAGCGGGCCAGCGCCGCCAAATTGCCTTCGGACCGGACGATCAGACTTTTGAGACCGCCGATGCTCTCGGCCCAGTTGAGGCCATCCAAGGCATCCTCAACGCACAGCATGGAAGGCGTGTTGATGGTGGCCGCCTTGAAGACGCCCTCGATCAACTTGCCGCCCGATGTGAGCCGGAAGATTTTCGGCAAGGGCCGGTCCGGTGTGAAGCTTTCTAGGCGTTCCACGGCGCGCGGGCCCAGGATGAGAATACCGTGCTGGGCTTCGCCCCCCATCACCTTCTGCCAGGAATAAGTGGTAACATCCAATTTTTCCCAAGGCAGGTTCATGGCAAAGGCGGCCGAGGTGGCGTCGCAGATGGTCAAGCCTTCACGGTCGGATGCGATCCAGTCACCATTGGGCACGCGCACGCCGGAAGTCGTGCCGTTCCAGGTGAAAACGACGTCTCGGGTGAAATCGACCTGGGACAGATTGGGCAATTGGCCGTAACCGGCCTCCAGCACGCGCACATCGTCCAGCTTCAATTGTTTGGTGACGTCGGTGACCCAGCCTTTGCCGAAACTTTCCCATTGCAGCATATCAACGCCGCGGGCGCCCAGCAGCGACCACAGCGCCATTTCAACGGCGCCGGTGTCGGACGCCGCGACGATGGCGATGCGGTAATCTTCGGGCACGCCCAGTATTTTACGGGTTTTATCAATAACCTCTTGCAGCTTGGCCTTACCCAGCTTGGCGCGATGAGACCGGCCGAGAGCGGCATCGCTCAATACCGATGGCGACCAGCCGGGTCGTTTGGCGCAGGGACCAGAAGAGAAATTAGGATTCGCCGGACGCACGTCCGGTTTAGCGGGATTTGTCATCTGTTTTACTCCTATCCTTACAGATAGGCTGCGACCCGTTGGGAGGTCGTGGCCCGCCGATGCTTGTATAGATTTGTCGATACAGGGTCAATCGGCAAATGAATTTGTGTGATATGGTGGCAGAGCGGGCAAATTCTCAACAAGGATGGAAATCATGATCCAGACGACGGTCGCCGGCAGTTTACCCAAGCCATCCTGGTTGGCGGAACCGGAAAAATTGTGGGCCGCCTGGCAACTTGAGGGCGAAGAACTGGAACAAGGCAAACGGAAATCCGCCCTCAATTGGATTAAAATCCAGGAAGATGCGGGGATTGATATCGTCAGTGACGGCGAACAGTTCCGCGAGCATTTCGTTCACGGGTTTCTCAAGGAAATCGAGGGTATCGACTGGACTCTCATGACCACCATGGGTATTCGCGACAACCGGTACGACGCCCAGGTTCCGACTGTCACCGCACCCTTAAAGAGAAAAAAATCGGTCCACGGGGATGACGCTAAGTTCTGCCGCGCCAACACCGACCGCCAACTCAAAATCACCCTGCCGGGACCGATGACCATTTGCGATACCATCGCCAACGCTCATTACGGAAGCCGCCCCGAGATGGCCATGGCTTTTGCCGAATTATTGAACGACGAGGCCAAGGAACTGGAGGCGGCGGGAGTTGACGTCATCCAGTTCGATGAGCCCGCCTTCAATGCTTTTATGAACGATGTCAAAGAATGGGGAATCGATACTCTGAACCGCGCCATCGATGGACTGAATTGCAAAACGGCGGTGCATATCTGTTACGGTTACGGCATTCAGGAAAATATCGACTGGAAAGCCACGCTGGGTGAAGAATGGCGGCAATATGAAGAATTTTTCCCTCATTTAAACAACAGCAATATCGACCAAGTCTCCCTGGAATGCGCAGGATCTAAAGTTCCGCTGTCGATGATCGGTCTGTTGAAGGATAAGGAAATTCTGGTGGGCGCCATCGACGTAGCAAGCAACGAAATAGAAACCCCGGACCAGGTGGCGAATACTTTGCGCGCCGCTTTGGCTTATGCCAAGCCGGAGCAAATTGTTGCCTGCACCAATTGCGGCCTGGCCCCGCTGCCGGTTGCGGTGGCCGAAGATAAACTAAAAGCGCTCGGTGAGGGAACCCGGCTTTTGAGAGACGAATTGACCAACTCCATTTAGCCTTGCGGCAAATTGTGTCCGCGCCGCTACCCGCTGCTTGAATTCTAATTGCGAATTTGTATCATTAATTCCACCATTTTTTTGTTGAATTAATTTTACACTAGACTTAGTGTTTAATTGATTGAATTGGAGTTGGGGGGAATTCTCTAACCGACTCTGAATAATTTTAGTGAGGCATCGAAAGTTAGTTAGGGAGGTTCTAGTGAAATTGAAGAAAATTATTGCCATTGCTTCAGTGGCGGCTCTGGGCGTGGCTTATGCCAATCAGCCCGCACAAGCGCAGATGGCGTCGGACGAGGTTCTGGTTAACACCTGTTTTTCCTGCCATGGCACGGACGGTAAAAGCTCCGGTGATATGCCGACCATCGCCGGCAAATCAGCAAGTTACATATCCAATAAAATGATGGATTTCAGAAGCGGAAAGAAGCCATCGACCGTAATGATGCGGATCACCAAAGGCTTTAGCGATGCGGAATTGAAAGCCATAGCCAACTTCTTTTCGAAGAAGTGAGCGGGAGGGATAAGAAAATGACCAAAATTACACGTAGAACCTTTAATGCCGGTCTTGGCGTCAGCGCGGCGCTCGGCTCGCTCTCCCTTCCCGGTAAAGCGGCTTTTGCCGCCACCGGCAATGCTCATGTCGTGGTTATCGGCGGCGGTTTCGGCGGCGCCACAGCGGCCAAGTACTTGAAACGCATGAACCCGAAGATTGCGGTTACGTTGATCGAACCTTCCAGTCAGTTCTCCACCTGCCCCTTCTCCAATACGGTGATCGGCGGCATCAACAAGATGGAATACATCACCCACAGTTTCGATGCTTTGAAACGCCGGGGCGTCAACGTGGTGCAGGACCTTGTCACCCATATCAACGGCGCCAAGAAAATTGTCTCCCTCGCGAAGAACGGCGAAATGTCTTATGACCGCTGCATCGTTTCGCCGGGTATCGATTTCCGGTGGGACAGGATCGAAGGATTGGATGCGGCTTCGGCGGGTATCATCCCCCACGCCTGGAAAGCGGGACCGCAGACCGTGCTGCTCAGGAAGCAGCTTGAAGCCATGCCCAACGGCGGCACCTTCATTATATCACCACCGGTGAATCCGTTCCGGTGCCCGCCGGGTCCCGGTGAGCGGATCAGCCTGGTCGCCAACTATTTCAAGAAGCATAAACCGAAATCGAAAATTGTGGTCCTTGATCCAAAGAAGAAATTCTCCAAACAAGGATTGTTCAAGGAAGGCTGGGCGAAGTTGTATCCCGGCATGATCGACTACCACAATATCGACAATGACGGTGTGGTACGCAAAGTTGACGTCAAAGCCAAAAAACTGATCACCGATTTTGGTGAATACAAAGGCGACGTGATCAACTTTATTCCGGCGCAAAAGGCCGGAAAAATTGCCCACGTTTCCGGATTGGCCGATAGCACCGGCTGGTGCCCGGTCGACCAGATGACGTTTGAATCAAAACTGGTTCCGGGCGTCCATGTGGTCGGCGACGCCAGTGTGGCGTCACCGATGCCCAAATCCGGCTTCGCCGCATCGACCCAGGCGAAAGTCTGCGCCGCCGCGGTCGCCAACATGCTGGCCGGCAAGGCTCCGGGAACGCCGAAATTTGTGAACACCTGCTATAGCCTGGTGGCCGAAGACTACGGTATTTCGGTTGCCATGGTGTATGGTTTCGACAAAGGCAAGATCACCAAGATCAAAGGTTCCGGCGGCTTGAGTCCTTCTGGCGCCGATGCCAAATACCGTGCTCAGGAAGCCGACTATACCCGGGGCTGGTACAAAAGCATCAGCAAGGATATCTGGGGCTAATTGCTCTCCGGTATAGAAAATCAGGGCGGCTTTCCGGAGCCGCCCTTTTTTTGTGCCGACTGCGGTTTCACGCTATGTTGGACGGATGAAACCTGCCGACCTTCAACCGGATTGCAAAAATTGCCAGGCGCTTTGTTGCGTCGCACCACCGTTCGCCCAATCCGGTGAATTCGCCATTTCCAAAGAGGAAGGCGAGCCCTGCCCCAATCTGGCCGGGGATTATACCTGTAAGATACATGATCAACTGGCAGAGAAAGGATTTTCAGGCTGTGTAAAGTTCGACTGCTTCGGCGCGGGCCAACGGGTTCTCAACGGCCAGTTTAAGGGTCAACGTTGGCGCAGCGATCATATTTTGGCAAAAAGAATTTTTCACACCTTTTTTGTTGTTAAATCGCTTCACGTCATGATGGCAAAATTGCTGGAGAAAAAACGGACGATAAAGGATCGGAAAGCCGGTGCTTTTCTGGACAAAGAATTGTCCGAACTTGATCGCCTGGCCGACCGGAAAGAAACCATCTTGGCGGAAATCGACCTGAAAAAAATTGAGACGCACATCGGGGAGATAAATGAAATTTACGCCGACCGATTAATCCGGAGATCCAATGAGTAGCCACATAGATACCTATACGGAAAACCAGGGGTTTCGGTATGGGTTAGAATTTTTGTTGAAATTTATGGGTTTGGTGAGGAGAAAAAATCACCAAATTCTACCTCAATGTATCTCGCTAATTTGGGCATATCATCAATCTGAAATCTAAATTGTGTCTCTTGCGACGGATTTAGATGCGGAAGGTCTGGTGTTCCAGCTTTCTGCAAAAGTTGTTGATGGCTTGGTCCCCTTACACTTAGTAGCAGTTCCGGAATAGTCCTTTTCTCATCTGTCGTGTTTTGGATTGTTCCAGAAACTACAACTACTTGCTTACCTTCAATCCTCGCAAGTTTCGTGCGGGAGACTACTTTCAGTCCATAGCCCGGCACATCCATGTACTTGTCATCAATTCCATATTTTTCAATCTTATCGGTAAGCAGAGGGTTGTCACTACCGTTTATTCTTGCCCTTTGAAAAGCTAGTTTTGCCTTTTTTTTGTCCTCCAAATTTTCATAGGCTTCACCTAGATAAAAATAATCTATCGCCAAAAGCTTCTTTCTTTCTCTAGGTTTCAATCTTTCATTTATGATCTTTAAGCTGACTTTTAAATCTTTTACTGCGTTAAGGTATTCCTTCAATTTTAAAAATGTTTGACCTCGGTTTGTGTAAGCCATCCAAGCGGAAGAATGTTTCTGATAGTTTGGAAATTCTTCAATCATATAGTTGAAATCGTCTAATGCTGCCCCATACGATTCTAAGTTCAGATAAATCATTCCTCTGCTTAATCGATAGACATTTTTGAACTCTTTTTTGGGAGTAGTTTTGATCGCCTCTTCGATATCTCTCAATGCTTCCTTGGGCTTGTTTAAGCCAACAAACGCTTTGGCGCGAAATTGAAGAGCCATAGATTTTACATGCGCGTTCTCTTCGAATTCATAAATCTTGGTAAATAGGCGAATGGCCTCTTCGAATTTCTCTTCTTTCAGCGCATTCAAAGCCTTTGCGTAATTGGTTTGTGCCAAGGCAATAGGGGAACCAAATACCGGCATTATCACTATTGTAAAAATCAACAATAACCAAAATCGAATTTTCGCCACTCCCATTCGCCTCGTTGTTTCCCACTTGTACCGAAACCAACTCTTTTCCGTACCCCCTCTAACTCGAACATAAACCGCACACTTCCGCGACCCAAAACAGCCCG
>CAZNLR010000007.1:0-97163 GCA_964574215.1 uncultured Rhodospirillaceae bacterium
CGGCGAAATCGTCATTGCCGGCGGCGGCGAAGAAGACGAATTGGTGTTCTAGGAAACGGGATTTAAAAAGCTTCCAATCCCTGACGCATGTCGGTCGAGATAAAATCGGCCCATTTCATCGGACCGCCGACCTGGCGGTGAGGAAAACGGCTGGACCAGGCATTCATTTTTACCGATAACGCACACAACACGCCGCCAAGCGCCGTCTGGCTGGATCTGATACTATTGCCCAAACCGTTAAAGGAATTAGGATTAACCTCACCCCACATACTCTTCGAAGCGTTGTCGAAGTCGCGGAACCTGGTCATCACGGTCATCGCCATGCGACGAAGTTTGGTCTGTACATGCGTGCAACTGTCGATCAACGCTTTATTTTGCTGCAATTGACGATTGCTTTGTATTTCTTCGATAATCGCATTGAATTCCTGAAAAATCGGGCCGATGTTCTCTAAGCACTGCCGATAATAGGATATGGACATATAAAGATCGCCATAATCGGCGAGAAATCCCGGTATTTCATCTACTTGTATCTGCAACATCTGAGCGAACATCTTGATATTTTTCAATACGTCCTTGGAGTCTGATTTTTGAAAAAGATCGAGAATTTGGGCGCCTGATTTCACTTCAACTTTGTCTTTGCCATAAAGCTGCAATATCAAAGGACGGGTGAATAAATGCATGTAGGAATTTAATTCATGCTGCTTTTCATCGGAAAGTTTCAAACTTTCCTCATCATCAACATCAATCTCCAAATCGCGCAACAAGCGCCGTAAACTATAAACGTCGTAACTGTGGAGCCCGGCAAGTTTTTGCAGGATTGAAACGTCCTCAAAACCGATATCGCGATACACCGTCCGCAATTGGCCGACCGGCACCTGACCGCTGCCCGTATCCTCGCCTTTATATATTTCGACGACGCTCTCCAACTGGGAGTTTTTAATCATCCTGGTGTGCTGAAAAACGGGCGCCTCCAGAGGGATCATCGAAAGCGGCAGGATATGGATCATATCCCGGTCTTCATTGGAAATAGGCATTCTATAAGCCTGCTCTAGTTAAAACGACTCGCTCAAAATTTTATGATTTTTTGTATAATTACCGGGCCATTCCCTCAAACACCCTAGGGAAAATACTAGCATCAGCTTTAAATATTGGCAACAACAAGTCTTACGGAATATGTCGCGGGCATACTGGTGCTAAGAAGACTTAAGGGCATTGAACGAAGCTATTACGAGCAATTAATTTTCGTATCGTACTTAAACTTACGGTTGAACCAGGACGGTTCTATCCAAAGCCCTACTTCACCGGCATCTTCCGCTTTTTTCCCCCTCACCCGAAAAGTCGCTTGTTGAGAACTGGCAAGCCGCAGACGCCGCTTTGAAAGGACGCCTTTGGTATCCGTTCGATAGATGTTAATGGTCGATAGCCGGGGCCATTTTTCTCCGAGATTGGTAATTTTGAACAACACTCCCTGTTTTTCGCAGGAAGCGACAACCTCGACATCCAGCTTATCCCCTGTGACCGAAGCAACCTGGGGCTGAGTCTTGCCTTTGGACTTAACCTTTTTCTTTTTTGACTTCGACTTTCTCGCCGCGACAGCATTTGCTTTCAGGCAGTCAAGAACCGCCAAGCGCTGGTCAATTTGTTTGATGTGATCATCCAATATTTTTCCGCGCATTTTGATGCCACGCGATTTAACTTCGGCAACGCCTTTTTTCGATTGTATTTTTACCATATTTTTTTTGTAGCGTTGCCAGCGGGCAATGTATTTATCCCAGTTACCTTTGTACTTCTTGTTAACCGATTTGATGACTTTCTTGTGGCTTTTGCTCCACCATTCAACATTCGGTAGCGGATCACATTTCGCAGCTTTGGCCTGAGCTGGGATAAAGGCAGTGAACGACAAGGCAAATGCGAAAATCAATGCGTGGAATGTTATCCGCCGTGGATTGAACATTATTTTCTCTCTTGTTTAGGGCATTATTCATAAAATTGGTTCGAGCTGTCTTATTTCCAAATAGCTCCCCAATTTCGATTTGAAGATTAACGAAATTATCAAATAAGATTATGCTCTTTTTAAGGCGGAAAATCAGGTGAAATAAGGGTGTTAGGTCTACCTGACCACCATGACCGAATTTCTCGCCTGTTCGAGCACTTTGAAGGAAACGCTGCCCATAAAGAAGCGTTTTAGCCCGGTTTTTCCGGTGTCGCCGACGGCAATAATCGAATAATCCGAACCGGCATTAATTATTTCTTCGATGGGATTGCCAACCCGAACGAATGTTTCAGCGGGCTCGATGCCAAGTCGATTTAAGGCGATGACGGCTTCGTCGACATTTTTTTTGGCTTCATCTTCGCTTTCCACGTCCAGCGCCACTGACATGACCGCCACGTTGGAATTGGTGCGGAGGGAAAATTCCCCCGCCTTGACGATCATTTCCTTGGAGTGTTCGGAACCATCGGTGCACATCAAAAACCCCTTACCGCGTTCGAGGTCGCGCGTGATCAACACGGAACAAGGAGAGTGCGACGCTACCTTTTCAGCGACCGCTGGGTCCCAAAAAGCTTTCGCCCACCCGCCCCAACGGCCGGATGTCCCCATGATAATCAAGTTATACGGACCCAACTCGTATTGATCGAGGATACCGGCGGCAACAGTCGACGCCGTTTTGAGTTTCAAAACGATAACCTTACCGTCTTGATTCCGATACTCGATTTTATTGTCCCCTAGAGGATCACCTTCAATATCCGTATGGGTGATGCTTTCATCCCAATCTTCCGCCAAATTTCCGGAATTTTTCAGAAACTCGAGACCCTTTTTCAGATACTGAATACCGGGCAGTTCCAGCCCCCATTTCAGCATATTTTCGCGGGCAACGCGCACCTGTAGACCACCGGTCCTCAGACCTTGGTCGACCGGGCGGACATAGAGAAGAACGATATCCGCGTCACGGCCGGCGCCACATTCCGCAGCATAGTTCAGGCCCCGATAGGATTCTTCGGAACCATCCACACAAACCAAAATACGGAATCTCTTTAGCCGCTCTTCACGCAGCAAATCCAGGTCGATATCGGTATCGGCCATTCAACTCCTCCCAAAGTCCCCGGCGGGCTCTGATCTTTCCTTATTATTAAACCCTATACACCCAACAGAGGCCAATAAATTGACGCAGCCGCCAACATTAAAATGGTCGAGGCTAAAGCCATTTTCCAGCCGACGGCAAGAAAATCCGTCGTCTTAAGATAGCCAGACGCATAGACAATTGTACAGGCCGGAGTTCCAACCACGGTCAAATAAGCAAACGCAGACGAGATCGCCGTTATAAATCCAATAATTATCGGGCTTTCCTGGGCGACTACGGCCATTTTTAGAACGATAGGACCTAGCACGGCAACCGCCGCACCATTGGACATCATGTTGGTAACCGCCGTGGTCAGGGCGGAAACAGCTACCCAAAGGCCGAATCCTTCATTGGTACCAAGCGGCTTGAGGACATCCAGAAAATGCTCTGCGACCCAGATAGCAGCGCCTGTATCCTTCATCTCGACGCCAAGGGAAATAGCTGCGCCATACAGCAATACGACACCCCAGTTGACGCCGGAATTGATATCCTCCCACCGCACCAGGCCCGCGACCAAAAATGCCGTAGCGCCCAATAGGGCGATGGTGCCCATGCCAACGCTATCGGAGGCGAAAACCCATCCAAACAAAATTGCCAGAAACAGGACGATGGATACCCAGTCGCCATAACCCATGGGTCCTTCATCCTCGACCTGCTTGCGTAACCGAACCACCGCCCGCGACAGGTCGCGGTATTCCGGTCTGAACGTGGTAAGCAGGATCAAAGTGACAAAGGGCAACTGGATGAGGAACATCGGATAGGCGAACATCATCCAGCGTACGTAATCGATGATGAATTTGTAGCTTTCCGGATTGCCGGGATCGTAAAAAAATTCCTTCCAATAGCCGATCATGATCGCGTTGCGGGCGCCGCCGGAGGGCGTGCCAATTCCCGCCACAGAGCAGCCATAAGCAATGGAAAACAACAGCACGGCGGCTAGATTGCGGACTTTTTTGGGATCATCCGAGGTCAGCGTGACCAGAGTAATACCCACCGGCAACATCATTGCCGCCACGGTATGCTCGCCGATGAACGACGCCAGCAACCCCGAGACCGCTGAAATTCCAAAACAGATGCGGGACGTTTTGGTGCCGGTAATGCGTATGATGATCCAGGCAATACGCTTGTCGAGCTTTTGCTTGACCACCGCTACCGCCAGCATCAACGACCCTAAAATGAACAACACCGAATCATTCCATAACGTTTTCGCGACCGAAGAAGAGTCATGCCCCAACAAAAATATCTGACCCAAAATGATCAATAGGGCGACACCAGGCAATGGGATGGGTTCGGTCACGAACAGAATGGTCGCCACCACCGACATGGTCAAAACCACCAGACCGTCGTGACTCAAGTCGCCGGGAAGCGGTAGGTTCAACATGATCCCGCCGACAATCATGGCGATGAAAAACCACCTTTTGTCCCACAGATAGTGGATGCTGAATATTTTTATCAGGCCCATGAATTTGCCAAACAAAGTATCCTTCATCCGGCTTTGAATGGTCTGAAATTTGTCTGTTGAAAGGTTCATTTTAAAATTTCGGTTCTTTTCCCGTTTCAACGATTTGACCACGGGTCTAATTAATTAACGTTTATATTATGTTAAATAACTGCATTCCGTAACGCGTTTATGGTTGCGTGATAATCGTCTCCCGAAAAGACGGCGCTGCCGGCAACGAAGACGTCGGCCCCGGCCTCTGCTGCGGCGGCAATGTTGTCGGCCTTGATGCCGCCATCGACTTCAAGCTCAATGGGCCGGTCACCGATCATTTGCTTGATCTCTTTAATTTTCGCTATTTGCGATTCAATAAAGGACTGTCCGCCGAAGCCGGGGTTGACCGACATCACCAGTATCATGTCGACATCGTCGAGCACCGATTCCACCGCCGAGGCCGATGTCGAAGGATTCAACGATACCCCCGCCTTTTTCCCCAATCCTCTGATCACCTGGAGATTGCGGTGGAGATGAATATCAGCCTCCGCATGTACGGTAATATAATCCGCGCCCGCTTCGGCGAAATCGGCGAGGTAGGGCGCCACCGGCGAAATCATCAAATGCACGTCGAACGGCTTATCGGTGTAGGACCTGATGGCTTTTATAACCGGCGGACCGAACGTCAGGTTGGGGACAAAATGTCCGTCCATGACATCGATGTGGATGTAGTCGGCCCCCGCCTGATCGACCGCCCTCACCTCTTCGCCCAGACGAGCAAAATCAGCGGATAATATGGAAGGAGCTATTTTGACGTCGCGGGGCATATGATTTGTCCTGATCTATTTAACCTTAGGGTCCAGTTCGCCCGATTTATAGCGGGCCGCCATATCGGTCATGGGTATCGCCTTGATTTTCGAGGCGTTACCGGCAGTGCCGAATTTTTCATAGCGTTCGACGCAAACCTCGGTCATGGCAGCGATGGCCGGCTTGTTGAAGTTGCGAGGATCGAATTCGGCTTGCTTTTCCTGAGCGACCTTGCGGTATTGCCCGGTAATGGCCATCCGGTTGTCGGTATCGATATTCACCTTGCGGACACCGTTCTTGATACCTTCGACCACTTCATCGACGGGAACGCCGTAGGTTTGCGGCATATCGCCGCCGTATTCGTTGATGATATCCTGCAAATCCTGCGGTACGGCGGAAGAGCCATGCATCACCAGATGGGTATTGGGAAGCCGTTCGTGAATTTTTTTCACAACATCCATGGCGAGGATATCCCCCGTCGGCTTGCGGGTGAACTTGTAGGCGCCATGGGAGGTGCCAATGGCGACGGCCAATGCATCCACCTTGGTCTTGGCGACAAAATCAGCAGCCTCGTCCGGGTCGGTTACCAGCATGTCGGTATCGAGCTTACCCTCGAACCCGTGGCCGTCTTCCTTTTCGCCTTCCCCGGTTTCCAGAGAGCCCAGGCAGCCCAGTTCCCCTTCGACGGAGACGCCGATCATGTGAGCGGTATCGACGACGTCCCGGGTGGTTTCGACATTGTATTCGTAACTGGATGGCGTCTTGGCGTCCTCTTCCAAGGACCCGTCCATCATTACCGAGGAAAAACCGTTGGCCATGGCCGACAGACAGGTCTCCTGATTGTTGCCGTGATCCAAATGCATGCAGATGGGAATATCGGGATACATTTCCACCGCCGCCTCGATCAAGTGGCGCAGCACGATATCATTGGCATAAGCCCGTGCTCCCCGGCTGGCCTGTAAAATGACCGGCGAATCCGTCTGATCCGCCGCCGCCATGATGGCCAGCATTTGCTCCATATTGTTGATATTGAAAGCCGGAACACCGTAGTCGTTTTCCGCTGCGTGATCCAAAAGCTGCCGCATTGATACCAGTGCCATTGCTCTCTTCCTCTTAACTCATCTGTTATTTACGATGCCTAAAGGCGTTCCCTATAGACGTTCCTTGACCGCTGTTGCGACCGCTGCCGCCGTGATGCCAAAATGCTCATAAAGCTGTCCGGCTGGCGCGGAAGCACCAAAACCGGACATGCCGACAAATCCGCCATTGTCGCCGGTATACCTTTCCCAGCCTTGAGAAACAGCCGCCTCAACGGCCACTCGGACGCCGCCGCCCAGAACCTCAGCGCGATAGCTTTCATCCTGGGCATCGAACAATTCCCAGCTGGGTATCGATACCACGGCCGTGGGAACACCGTCTGCCTGAAGTGACTCCCGCGCCGCCATGGCGATTTCGATTTCCGAACCGGTGGCCAGAATTGAGGCCTGCCGGTCGCCGTCCGGTTCGGCCAACACATAGCCGCCCTTGGCCGTCAAATTATCGTCGGTATGGTCGGTCCGAACCGTCGGCACGCCCTGGCGCGTCAAAACGATGGCCGAAGGCGCGTTCTTATCCTGCAACGCCAGCGCCCAACTTTCCGCCGTCTCCACGGCATCCGCCGGCCGATACACGGTCAAATTGGGAATGGCCCGAAGCGACGCCACGGTTTCCACCGGCTGGTGGGTGGGACCGTCCTCGCCGAGGCCGATGGAATCATGGGTAAGCACGTAAATTACCCGTTTGCCCATCAGAGCAGATAGACGCAGCGCCCCTTTGAGATAGTCGGCAAATACCAGGAATGTGCCGCCGTAAGGTATCACCCCGCCGTGCAGCGCCAGACCGTTCATCACCGCCGCCATACCGAATTCCCGGACACCGTAATACATGTACCGCCCGCCGTAATTGGAGGCCGACACCGGCTCGGCGTCTTTGGTCTTGGTATTGACCGATCCGGTTAGGTCGGCCGATCCGCCGAGCAGTTCCGGTATGGCGGCATTGAGAACTTCCAATGCTTCGCCGGAGGCCTTGCGGGTCGCCCACTTAGGCTGTTCATCGGAAACTTTCTGTTTGTGCTGGTTAAGAGCATCGAGCCAGCCGGCGGGTAGATCGCCATTGGCGGCGGCTTTAAAGGCGGCCCCGTCCGGAGAGCCGCTTAACCGGCCTTCCCATGCCTCACGGTCTTCCGCTCCCCTGGATCCGGCAGCCCGCCAGGTCGACAACACATCGTCAGGCACTTGAAAAGGCGCATGGGGCCAGCCCAGTTTTTCCCGGGCGGCGGCAATCTCATCATCACCAAGGGGCGCACCATGGGTACCCGACGTACCTTGTTTCGTGGGCGCGCCATAGCCGATCACCGTTTTGCAGGCAATCATGGAAGGCGCATTGGTTTTCCGGGCCGCCTCGATGGCTGCGGCAACCGCGTTCGGATCATGGCCGTCCACGGCCGCGACATCCCAGCCGCAGGCCTGAAAACGGGCCAACTGATCATCCGACACCGTCAGATCGGTGCCGCCGTCGATCGAAATACTGTTATCGTCGAAGAGCACGATCAATTTAGCCAGCTTGAGATGACCGGCCATGGAAATCGCTTCATGGCTGACCCCTTCCATCAGGCAGCCGTCGCCGGCAATCACGTAGGTATAGTGATCCACAAGATCATCGCCGAAGCGGGCGTTCATCATGCGCTCGCCTAAGGCCATGCCCACCGCCATGGTCAATCCCTGCCCCAAAGGTCCGGTGGTGGTTTCGATCCCCGCCGCGTGGCCGTATTCGGGGTGGCCGGCCGTTTTCGCGCCCAATTGACGGAAATTTTCGATCTCCCCAATGGTCATGTCCTCGTAACCGGTGAGGTAGAGCAAAGAGTAAAGCAGCATGGAACCGTGACCGGCGGACAGCACGAAGCGGTCCCGATCGGCCCAATCGGGCTGAGACGCATCGAATTTCAGAAAGCGGGAAAACAGGACAGTGGCTACGTCGGCCATGCCCATGGGCATACCCGGATGGCCGGAATTGGCTTTTTGAATGGCGTCGGCAGAAAGAAACCTGATGGCGTTCGCCATATCCGTTTCAGATGCGCCTGATGTTGAATCCTGTGATTTGGTCGAAAGGTCTGCATTATCAGGCGACATAAATTTTTGCTCCTGCCTTATGTGGGGGATACAGCACAAACCGGTATTATTGTTTCCGGCTGGAAGTTTATATTAGATTTTACTAACATACAATATAGGCCATAGTCATTGCTTCCACCCAGTAACGAACCATCCATCTAAATCGTCACTGGATTATTTTTCGGCGACGCCATTTGGCGATATCTAGCATGCCGATATAACGCCGTCGAATCTCCGGCTTGTCGCTCAAAAAAAGCGCTGAAACGTTGGGGTTTTGAGCCGGGATATACGCCTCAATTCAGCCCTCCGCAAGCCCAATTTCCGAATCAAACCGCATTACGGCCAACCACGGAAAATTAGGGACCAGTGGATCGCTGCCTATGGTCCCCTAAGCTCTAAGATTCAATCGATATTTGCTGATATGTGAATGACAGATTCAAAAAAAATCTAGACGCACCCGTAAATTATGCTGACAATAAAATTACCAAACAAAACAAGCCACAATTATTCTTCACCATAGGAGGTCATCATGGGGGAAAGTGTCTATAAAGTCATCGAGTTGGTCGGATCAAGTTCAGAGTCCTGGGAGAAAGCCGCCGCCGCCGCCGTCGAACGCGCCGGACAAAGTTTGCGCGATCTGCGCATCGCCGAAGTGGTGGATCAGGATATCCAGATTCAGGACGGGAAAGTATCCGCCTACCGCATTAAAATTGCCGTTTCCTTCAAATATGAAGACGGCTAATTCATAGCTGCGACTGCCGATTTCTTGACGTTTTACGGCCGCGCCATCATGTCGAAGATGGAACCCAGCCGTAAAACAAATTGATTGCCGGGGAGCAACCCGTTGACATTGTCTGGATTTACTCTAAATATCCAGTCTGCGTGTTGCATTTGTTTTGTGTTACCTGAATAACCGGTACACCGATTAGTTTAGTTATCCCCGGACAATGTGAGCGTTAACCCATGCATGCCGTCACATGGTGTGAGGTGTGCGACTAAGACTCTCGTTAGAGGAAATAACTATGACTACTGGTACTGTAAAATGGTTCAACCCCACCAAGGGCTATGGATTCATTGAGCCCGAAGATGGCTCCAAGGACGCCTTCGTCCACATCTCCGCCGTCGAGCGCGCCGGTTTGAGCACGCTTACCGAAGGGCAAAAAGTCTCCTATGAGCTAACCCCCGGACAAAACGGCAAAACTTCGGCAGAAAATCTGACCGTCGAAGAATAACAAACCGATCAATTAATTCAGTCGCCGCCTCCGGCCCAAGCCGGGGGCAGCGACTGCATGCCGTCACGAATGCAGGCGGCCTGACCCTTTCAAACAACGTCTATCTACCCGCGGAAATCGGACAAAACTGTCGCGGTAACAATTCCCGATGAAAGTGGATGGCCCAACTTTATCACCACGGCAATTCCATAGATTTTTGCATTGAGATATGGCGGTAAAATACTTAATTTATATTCTCAAATCATTACCTTGCGATTGGGACGTGCAGGTCGATAAAACAATAATTTCAAAATAATAAACCAAGAAATATTTCCGGCTTTTAAATTCGAAGAAAATTTTCTGCGCCCAATAGTTCAAAATAGAATTACGGGAAGTTGATGGAAATAATTGATCTAGACATATTTGCCGACAAAAGTATTGAAGAGGTAATTTCTCATGCCGATACGTTAATGGCGCAGGGGTTAGAAAGTAAAATCAACGCCCACAATATTCTCACATCAATCGTAGACCTGGTACCAAATGACATCGAAAATGAAAATGTCGGTGCCAAAGGTATGCTGAGGCACAAAATCTGGAAACTAGAGAAATTCTTTGGCTGGAATCAACATTATTCATCTCAGTCTGGCCAGGATAAATTTATATTTAACTGTTTTTTCAAAAATAGTTTTGGAAACGGATTCTTTGTAGATATCGGCGCCTATGACGGTGTGACCGGAAGCAACTCATTGTTTTTTGAATCCAAATTGGGGTGGGATGGCATCGCGGTCGAGCCATCAAATCGTCAATTCAAAGAACTTAAGAAAAACAGAAATTGCGAGTGCGTAAACGAAGCAATATCGAATGAAAAACAGACCATAGAATTTATTGAGGTGATAGACGGCTATACCCAAATGAGTGGCCTGAACAAAGACTTTTATACAGAAACGTTTAATGAAATAGAGAACGACCCCAATTCAAAAATTGAAAAACGTATCATCGAAACTTCGATATTTAGTGAAATTGTTCCTCAGGGCAAAGTTATTGATTATCTATCAATTGATATAGAGGGCGGAGAATTAGACCTATTAAGCAGCATCGATTTTAATATTTTCGATATCAAAGTTTTATCTTTAGAGAACAATCAAACGAATGAATTTAATTATTCTCACTTTCTCAAAGAAAAAAACTTTCAATTTTACGACTGTATCGGTGTTGATGAGATTTATATAAACAGAAAATATTTCAGTATCTAAAATACGAAACCGCCTTGCCGCCGCATACTCAAAAGTCTGAAGAACATTGCTACAGGGGACACAAAGTTCATTGATGTTGTTTCGCACCTGATAACGCGGCCGGCACAATACACGTTCGTTCAAAATCGCGTATTGGATACTGCGACAGGGACGTGAACATAGAATGTGTCGAAAACTTATCGGAACAAACATAAGACGCCTTCGCACGGTAACCTGGATCGCCATTGCATATGGCGCAGGTTGGCGATGAAAAAAATAAGGACGATCCTGATGGAGAAGAAAAAGCCAATGGGCCAGATTCACAACCGACTCTAATTTGAAATTTCCGAAAAACCTAAGATACCCCCCAACCCCCGGCAAAAGTAAGCCGGTGCTTTAGGTGTTGAGTCATTGATTCCATTGGCTTTTTTAATCCCGTACAAAGTTCCCCCACTTTTCCCCCACTAAAAATATGGCGTCAAAATCAGCGAAAAATATCTAAGTTATTGTTTTTTAAGGAAAAATGGGGCGAATGAGGGGACTCGAACCCCCAACCCCCGGCACCACAAGCCGGTGCTCTAACCAGTTGAGCTACATTCGCCATAAAGAGGAGCTTAAGTAAACTTCTCACCGGTTGAGGTCAAGTAGGGCGTCGGGAATAACATGGTTTTTTTACTCCCGCTTTTTACTCCCGCTTTTTACTCAATGTTAAAAAGCGCTATGTTCCATTAGGCTGGCTTTAAATCTGAATTCACACGGGGCGAAACGCGTGGCCAAACCGAAAGTACTATTCGTGACGGAGAAATGGGCGGAGTGCGACCCCACCCACGCGCTCTCCAATGCCCACCACAATTTCATCGGCTCCCTTTTTACCACCGGGCTGGCGGAGTCCGCCGTCTTTCATTTCGACGAATGGGTGCTGTTGAGCCATGAGCGCTGCGACCAGGCGCTGATCGATACCTGCCGGGAGGAAAAACCGGACCTTTTGTTCCTCACCATGGTGCGGGGCACCGACGTCAATCCCAAGGCTGAAACCCTGGCGACCATCCGTGACGAGTTGGGCGTTAAAATCGCCTCCATGTATGGGGATACGTTCGACCGGGACGCCATCGACTGGATCGAAAGCTACGCCTATGCCGTCGACGCCAATGTGGTACAGGATTGCTATTCGGTCTTCGAGAAACTAGCGCCCGATACGTCCAAGTACATCGCTACCTGGACGCCCCAGGACCCCCGCCTCTATTACAACGCGCCGCCAGATACGCCCCGCCCTTACGATGTGGGGTTCGCCGGCAGCATCGCCCGCTATCCCGAACGAAAACTGTATCTGGGTCTGCTGGCAGAGAACGGCATCAACGTTTCCCAGGCCGGCGGCCAGAGCGAGGATTACCTGTCTGTAGAAGACTATGCCGGTTTTCTGAGGGCTTCCAAGATCGCCCTCAATTTCTCTCAGCCCATCCTCAACGATCCCACCTTCCACTGCAAAGGCCGCACCATCGAAGCCACTTTGTGCGGCGCCCTCCTGATGGAGCAGCGCAATCCGGAGACGGAACGTTGGTTCACGCCGGGCAAAGACTACGCCGACTACGCCGACGAGCGGGAACTGGTGGACAAATGCCGCTATTACCTGGAACACGAAGACGAACGGGCAGAGATCGCCGCCAGCGGCCACGAAAAAGCCAGCCGCCTCTATTCGGCTGACGCCTACTGGCGGATGATTTTTGAAAGATTGTTGCCAGGATTCAAATTCTGACCCCCCACCCTAACCCTCCCCCGCAGGGGGGGAGGGAATTAAATATCCGTTCCATCGTCATACGCGGGCTTGACCCGCGTATCACGGAAGAGATTGAGATAAGTCAGCGCTGCTTCAATACCACCTCCCTCTCCCTTGACGGGAGAGGGTCGGGGTGAGGGTGAACTTTTCTCTAAATCCCGCCGAAATGGCTGCCCAGTTTATCGATGGCCGCATCCAGCAGGCTGTCCCGTTTGCAGTAACAGAAACGGGCGAAATGATCGATGCCGCTGGCGGCGCCGCCCTGGTAGAAGGCGCTGAACGGCACCGCCGCCACACCGGCGTCCACGGTCAAATGCTTGCAGAATTCCACATCGTCGCCGTTAAAGCCGACCGAGCGGATATCGACGGTTATAAAGTACGTCCCCTGGCTATCCATAACGTCGAACCCCACCTTGTCGAGGCCCTCGGCCAACCGGTCCCGCTTGGCCTGCATCTCGGCGCCCAGGCCCAGAAAGTAATCCTCGTCCTTGCCCAATCCATAGGCCACCGCTTTTTGCAGGTTTGGCGGTGTGGTGAAGGTGAGGAACTGATGGGCCTTGGCCGCCGCTCCGATCAGGTCCGGCGCGCCGGTGGAATAGCCGACCTTCCAGCCGGTCATGGAAAAGGTCTTGCCGGCAGAGCCGATGCGGATGCAGCGGTCGGCCATGCCCGGCAAAGTCATCAGTGGAATATGAGGGCGGCCGTCATAGACGATATGTTCGTAGACCTCGTCGCAAATGGCGAAGGCGTCGTACTTGTCCACCAGTTTGGCGATGAAGCGCAGTTCATCCTCGGAAAAAACTTTGGCCGACGGGTTCATGGGCGAGTTCAGCATGATCAGCTTGGTGTTGTCGGAAAAAGCCGCCTCCAGCTGATCAAAGGGCAGTTCCCAGTTGGGCGGCTCCACCCGCACCAGCTTGGGCACGCCGCCCGCCTGCCGCAGGATGGGCAGATAGCTGTCGTACAAAGGCTCGATCAGCACCGCCTCGTCGCCCGGGTTGATCAGGCCGAAAATGGCGGCGGCGATGGATTCCGTCGCGCCCGAGGTCACCATCACCTGGGACTGCCAATCCACATCCAGATCATAGAACCGCTTGTTATGCTGGGCCACCGCCTGGCGCAGTTCGGGGATGCCCATCATGGGCGGGTACTGGTTGGGGCCGTCATTGGTGGCCTGGGCGGCGGCCTCCAAAATATCCGCCGGACCGTCCGTATCGGGAAAGCCCTGCCCCAGATTGATAGCCTGATGCTCCATGGCCAAAGCCGACATGACGGTGAAAATGGTGGTGCCGTAGTCGCCCAGAACAGTGTTGGTCGGTTTCACGTGTGCGCCCCTGTTATCTGCTTTCCGGCCTATCTAGCATAAAAAATTCCCAACCTCCCGGAAAAACCGCCTCTAGCCCCGCCATAGGGATATCAGAGGTTAAATGGCGCTGATAAGGAGATGGGCCATGGTAGGACTATTTGGCAGAAAACTGGGGCTTTTTTGTATGGCCGCCGTGATGATATTGGCGCTTTCGGGCTGCAAGACCATGAGCCGATCTTTGGAAGCCAAGGTGGAATATCTTAAAGATGCCATCGAAGAAAGCCTTATCTCGGAGGATTGGAGCATCGGCGTACAAATCATCCGCCGCTCCAACGCCAAGATTATAAGCGAACTGGAACCCTGGCTGGAGGATCGGGCGCACACTTTCCCGCCCGTCTATCTCTACGCCATGTCCGACCGCATCTACAAAAACGACAAGGAGTCGGCGACGAGATGGTATGTGGCCGCCCGCGTCCGCCATGCCTATGATCTGGTGCGCTGCAAAGACCGGCGGGCCGTCACCCGTCTCCGGGATTTCGAGGGCCGGTTCCGCAAGACGGTATTTAAGTTTATCCGGGACAATCCCGACGAAGCATATGAATTGGGACTGAACGCCCTGGAATGGGACCGCGAAAGCCCCATTCACCGCATGTCGCCCATGAAGGAATGCATGCTGGTCACCTTACGCTCAGGGCGCCATCCGCTGTATTCGTCATCCCGGCACGCTCCCCTTGGACCCTTTTCCGACATCTACTATCCGGCGGCCTTGCACGTCAACGAAAGCGACTGGGTCCGTCCCGTCTGGCAGCACCCGAAACTGCTCGAAGTCGCCCGGCGCATGACCGCCGATTTCGTCGATGACCTCCGCCGGGAAGAAAAGCCGGATGACGATGAATTCGACTTCCCGAAGAAAAAGAAAAATAAAAAGAAAAAACGGAAGGGTAAAAACAAGTCAGACCAGACCAATATCGAACGCTGGCAAGAGGAAGAACCGGCAAGCAACATCAAGCCCTGGCGCAAAAATTCCAACGCCGGCCAAGCCCGCTCCGGCGACTGGGTGCCGCTGACGCAGTAGTTGAGCGCAAGAAATTCAACGTCGGCAGATAATATTCACCAACGCCTGACGATTTTCCTTTTGGACGACGTCGAGTGATCGCTTCAATGCGCTGGGCAAATCCCCGGGCTGCTCAACCCTCTCCCCGTGGCCGCCAAAGGCTTGCACGATTTCTTCGAAATTCGGTGACGGTCCCAAGCTCACCATGGGGAAGTTGTCGGTAGAGACGGCGGAGCCGTCGGGGTGGACGTTGCGGGTGCTGTTGGAGACTTCATCCCAGACGCCGTTGTTGAAAACGATGATCAGCAAAGGCAGACCGGCGGCGCTGGCCACCTGATGGCAGGCGGTCGGCACGTTGAAAATGTAGGATCCGTCCCCCAAGGTAACGATCACGGTTTTTTCTGGTGCGCCCAGTTTAGCCCCCAGCGCCGCGCCAAATCCCCAGCCGAGACCAGCCGCATGGGAAGGCCCGAAATAAGTTCCCGCCGCGGGTGGCGGCGCGTGCCGGAGGTCCAAGGGATATTCGTTCATCAGGATGGTGTCCGGCCCCTGTAGCTCTGCGACACATTTTGACGCCCACTGAAACCCGATGGGTGTCCTCCCCGCTTCATCGCGTGCAGCTTTGTCCCATTCGGCGCGCGTTTCGGTATGCCGGTCGGCCAATGTCTGCCGCCGGGTCTTGACCGCTTTTTTGTTGGTGCCTTGTTCGACGCGTTCCGCCAGTAGCGGCAAGGTGACCCCGGAATCGGCGGCAAGAGGCACATCGCACCGGAAATCATGGGACGGATATCGGCTGTAGAAAGGATCGGCAGCCAGGTGAATGACTTTGGTTCCGGCGGGCAGATCAACCCGCGCCGGAAACCACGGCACGTCGCACTCGATCACCAACAGCGCGTCGGCCTCGGCGATCCCGGGATGGACCTGCGATCCGAACACGTACCCGGCGTGGCAGGGGTGGTCGGCAGGAAAGTTTGCATAGACCGGGCTGGCCTCGACCACCTCGATGGCACCGGCATCGGCGAGCTTTACCAGGCTCTCCGCCGCAGCCGGGTCCCGGCCCAGTTCCGAGGTGACGATGAGAGGCCGCCTTGCCGCCGCCAGGATTTTCACCGCCTCTTGTAACCGGTCCGGGTCGGGAAAGCGGCGGCTGGAGGACTCGCGGCGGGATGGTGAGGTGATGGTGATCTCGGTCAGGGGTTGGGCGATCACGTCCCGCGGCAAGGTGAGATAGACCGGGCCGCACGGCTGTTCGAGGGCGATTTCCAGCGCCCGGTCGACCACCGTTTCCAATTGGGCCGGATGGCGCAGCTCGTAATCCCATTTGACGAATTCCCGCACCATGCTGGCCTGATCGAAGCTTTCCTGGGCCCATTGGACGTGAATGTCCTTGGCGCCAGGCAATTTGGTGTCGTCGGTCAAGGCCGACCGGGCGGCCAGGATCAGCATGGGAATGTTGGCCCGGGACGCATTGATGATGGCGTTCAACGCGTTGGCGGTGCCCGGGGTGGAATAAACGATTGCGGCCTGGGGCCTGCCGGTCACCGCGTAATAGCCGTGCGCCATGGTGATGGCGGTCTGCTCGTGGGGCGTCATCACCGAGCGGAGCGTGGAGTTACCGTCTGCCTCCATCTTGGCGAGGCCGTCGATGATCGAGGTGAAGGCGTTGCCGATCACACAGTCCACGCCTCGTTCGCTGAGGATTTCGATAAGAGCGTGACCAACCGTTTCGACCTTGATTGTATTTTCCGCCATGGTCCCTACTCCAGTTTCGCGCCGTCCGCCACCCACTGGCCCAGCCGTTTGCGTTCGCCAGCGGTCATATTGCTTTCGTGGCCGCTTTCGCGCCGGTTGGGCATGGTGAGGGATTCCACGGCGCTGGCTTTAATCTTTTGAGCGTGGCGCTTGATATCCTCGGGCCGGTCAAAGCTTATACCGCCCGGCGTGGGGCCGAAAGTGCGGTCCGAGGGCACCGTAGAATGACAGCTCAGGCACCGCTTGATGATGATGCCGCGTACCTCGGTAAAGGATACGGGCTTGGTCCCGGCGGTTGGCTGAGAAGAGGGCGTTATCGATACCATAAAGGCGGCAACGCCGAGCCCGGCCAACGCCAGTACCAAGGCCCAGATACCAGCCTTCCCGCTCACCACCAGATGCCGCGCCAGGATGAAGGCCACCACCAGGATGGACAAAACAACCCAACTAAGGTGATGACTGTAGATAACCGGATAATGATTGCTGAGCATCAGCACGACGGTGGGAAAGATCAAATAGCTGTTATGGGTCGACCGCACACTGGCATGACCACAGATATTTTCGTCGGCCGTTCTTCCCTCTTCCCTGGCGTCCGCCATTTCCTTCAAGGCGGGCAGAAGCCGAAACCAGATATTGCCCATCATAACCGACCCGAGAACCGCTCCCATCAGGACAAAAACCGCGCGGCCGGAGAACATCTGTGCCAGCCCCCAGACCAGCAAGACAAAAAATACCGGGGTAATAAGTCCAGCCAAAAACGAATTTTCGCTCTGCGGCGACCGCCACAAATAATCATAAACGATCCAGGACACCACCAGCAGCGCGATGATGATCCCCGCCCCAAGGGTGGCGTTCATGGGTTGACCGCCGGCATCGACGAGGAGACCGCCGCCGGGCAAATGAGCCAGCATCACCAAAAGCAACACGCCGCTCACCCAGGTGAGCAAGGTTTCACGCTTGAACCAGATATGGGTCTTGGCCATACCGCCGGGACCGGGCAAAAGCTTGTCCACCAGCAATGATCCGGCCAGATCGATCAACCAGGGTTCGCCCCGTTCACCCTTCGCCGCCCGTTCTGGATCGGCGAAAATCCGGTCCAGCCATAGAAGATAGAGCGATCCGCCGATCCAGGATATGCCCGCCATGATGTGGAACCAGCGCAATACCAGATCGAACCAGTCGATGGCATTCCACTCCATATTCCCGTCCCCCTTCGGATCGTTTGGTCAGACTCTGGTATTGAATAATAAATACTTAGGTGCAACTGAAATTTTAACGAAAAGAAGCTAACTCCAGGTGCTCAATCAGAAATTCGCGCAGGATGCGATTGAAGGCGTCCGGCTGTTCCAGGTTACTGAGATGGCCCGCGTCCTCGATCACCGCCATGCGGGCGTTGGGAATTTTTTCCATCATGGTATCGCCGATGGACGGCGGCGTAAGCTTGTCATGCTCGCCGAAGATCAGTTGTACGGGCACATCGAAATCGGCAAGGCTGCCGCTGGCGTCGTAAGTAACCGTCGCCTCGATGGTTTTCAGATACGACTCGACGTGAATCTCCACCAGACTATGGTAGAGCTTGTCCTTGGCCTGCTGGCTGCAATTGGGGCCGACCAGTGATTTAATCAGAACGGGCGCTAGGTCGGCAGGCGATTTTCCCTCCTTCAAGGGATTTTGCCTCAATTCGATAAATTCCTTCTGCTTTTCGGGACTTAACGCCGTTTCATAACTGAAAAAACAATCGCAGAGCGTCAGTGTCGCCACTCTCTCGTTATACCGGGGGAAAAAGTCCATCAGAATGCGGGCGCCCATGGAAAGGCCGACCAAATGCGCCTTGGCGATGTCCCGTGCATCCAGCAGCCGGGCCAGATCACGGCTGAAATCACTGAAATTCAGCGGCCCCTCGTAGTCGTCCGAGGCACCGTAGCCCCGCGCATCCCAGGCGATGGTTGTGCACATGTCCGCCACGGCCACTTGCTGATCCGTCCAGCTTGATCGATTGCCGCCGATGCCATGGAGAAACACCACCGGCGGCCCCTCACCGGCCTCATCGTAGCCGATGGCAGGAGACCCGTTGACCCAATGCTGTGTGATTTCCTGAATTCCCGTCACGCAAATGCCTCCAATTTATTTTTCGACTATAGTAGGCTGAAATGAAATGCGCTTGCTATTTTGGGGAAATATCTTTTGTCTGGCGTGTAAAGTAATTGATCGTCATCAACCCGGCTTACCAGAATTGATTCCGGGTAGAGATATGTTCGACAAAGGTAGGGTTTCATGATTACAGCCATTGTTCAATTTCAAGTGTCGGGCGATACCACCAAAGAACAGATCTTTGAAAATATGGGCAAAGTCGCGCCGAAATTTGAAAACATGCCGGGCCTGATACGCAAAAATTTTCTCTTTGACGGGGATCGCGGCGTCGGGGGCGGTGTCTACACCTGGGAAACCAGAGAAGCGGCCGAAGCCGTCTATGCCGAGGGCGGCCCCTGGCGCGAGGCCATCCGAACGCTTTACGGCGTTGACCCCGAAATAACCTGGTTCGATACACCGATCATCGTCGACAACGCGATGGGTGAAATTAAAACGGCCAATTAAGTCGTCTTGACTTAGTGAGCATACCTTGACCCTCGCCCTCACCTCAAACCTCCGCGGCATATTTTTTATGCTTGGCGCGGCAACCATATTCGCGCTGAAGGACGGCTTCGCAAAACATCTCAGCACGATATATCCCGTCGCTGAACTTCTTTGGGCGCAATACAGCCTGCTGTTGGTTCTGGTGCCCCCGTACCTTATTTGGCGGTTTGGTTGGAAAGGCTTAAGGCCCTTTAGTTTTATCTCGCAGATATTCCGAGGGATGCTTGGTGTCGGCACCGTCGGACTGTTTTATCTGGCTATTCAGGATATCCCCCTGGCGGATGCAACCGCGCTCTCTTTTATTACGCCGATAATCGTCACGCTCCTGTCACCATGGCTGTTAAATGAAAAAGTGGGATTGCGGCGCTGGCTTGCCGTGATCGTGGGTTTTATCGGAATTCTACTGGTCGTGCAGCCGGGCTTTCAGGAAATTCGGATCGGCACAGCCTACGGATTAGCGGCAGGTGTCGGCTTCGCATTTTTTCAAATTGCCACCCGCAAGCTCGCTCAACGTGACGCGCCAATGCTCACTGTACTTTATACGGCTCTGGTCGGCGGCGGCCTCTTAAACGCTTTACTTCCGGTTTATTGGATATCCCCACAGTCAACCGATTGGGCGATGCTGCTGGTCATGTCGGCATTCGCCGCCACCGGTCAAGCGATGTTGATTTACGCGTTCGTATCCGCGCCTGCCGCTGTGGTTTCACCCTTCTTTTATGTCACGATCATCGTCGCGACGGCGACCGGGTATGTCGCGTTCGGAGATTTCCCCAATCTCATTGCATGGAGCGGCATCGCCATCGTCATCGCCTGCGGCATTTTCATCGCTCTAAGGGAAGCCAAAGTGAAGGAGGCGGTGGATCAATGATTTGCCACAAGCCTACCGTATCCGGTGATCGGATCGTCGATGCCGGCGGCTCTGAGGCCGGCCCAAAAGGTTGCAATGTTGCTGGTGATGACCGGCTTGTCCAATTCCTCTTCCAATTCCTGAACCACCGACGCCGAGGCGAAATTTGCGCAGCTGATAAAGACAGCATCGGCCTCGTCCCGGTCGACGGACCGTACATGGTCACAAATTTGATCAGGCGGCACGGCGGCAAATTTTAGCCCCCGGTCCGGCGCGTCTCCAAAATCCATTCCCGCCATCGCCACAACCTCAATGCCGCGTTCGCCGAAATATTCCGCCTCGTGGGCATTCACTTCTGCCGGATACGGTGTTGCCAAAGAGATATTTTTGACGCCGAGGGTTGCGAACGCCGCCATGACGGAACCGGTCGTCGATACCGCTTCGGCACCGGACGTGCTTTTCAACTTGTCGATCAATATTTCCGCCGGACAGGCCATCGACCCCACGGTGCAATTGTAGGCGACGATGTCGACAGCGCAGGAGCGGAGTTCGACCAGCCGCACATCCAAATCCTCCAACAGGCTTTTGAAGCCGTCTTCCTCGGGATGGAAATGAATGGGCATGCGGGTGAAATGGACGGTTACGCCTTCCGGCTTCATGGCGTTGAGCTCTGGTTCCGTGACCGTATTTTCCGTCGGAATAATGAGGCCGAACTTTGCCCGCCAACCCGATGGCCAGGTTTCAATATTTTCTGTCATCTTCCGCTCCCCTACCCGTTTTGTGTCACGCGCGCCGCCTGGCCCAACGCATCGCGATAACGCACTTTTATCTGCTCCCAGTACTGTTCGAGCATATCCGGCGTCACGCGCTCGCCGTCTCGTGCCGCTCTATCCACTTGGCTCCATAGCTGATTGCGAACGTCCGCCCTAAACGGGATCGGCAAGCCGTAGAGAATATCCGTAAACCGATCCCACATTTCGTCCGACCATAGGCGTTCGTATTCCTCGCGGTCGGGGCCCAGCCGATAGAGTTCGACCTCTGCCGTTTCCGCAACTAGCAGTTTTTGACGGTTTTCTACCGTGGCCCGCCTGTCGATCCCCTCACCATTGAGCACGACGCCATAGTCCCGCTCTGCGGCGGCAGCGGAAATGATACCATCGGCCAGATCCTTTTTGATCGACTCAATGTTGCGTTCCAATGGGCTGCCGTATCCGGCGCCTCCCGGAGTATAGACCTGTAGGACATCGCCGGACGACAGGGCCAAACTATCAATCTTGCCGATATCCTCGAACGCGTCGGCGCCGGCGGCGCGCAAAAGGACTTTGCCTTTGGCGCCACACAAACCGCCCAGCAATCCCCATGGCGCGAAACGGTGACGTTCCATGCCGCGCGCCGTGGCAATACAATTGGGCGAGAGAATTTCAAATTCCAAAACTTTGCCGCAGCCGCCCCGGAACTTTCCGGCTCCCGCCGAATCCTCCCGCAATCCGTAGCGCCTGATTTTCACCGCCGCGATGGACTCGACAATTTCGGCGGGATTGTTTCTTAAATTCGAGAGATCAACCACATCGCGGGCATTGACGCCGTCGGAATCCGCCGTGGCGCCGGTGCCGCCGACCATGGGCTCGACCACGGTGACCTTTAACCCGCCTGCCACCAAATTGGGTTCAGCGAAAACAATGGGCGCCACGTAACCTGCGCCCGCAGCCGGCACCACCTCCGGGATGGCCTGGGCCAATGCCCCCATGAGCGCGTCCTGAACGCGCACGCCGAGCGTGGTTCTAAGGCCAATGGCGGCGGGGAACGTGCAGTTAAGGATCGAGCCTTCCGGGACCACCACCTCCACCGGCCGCATCAGACCGGCATTCAGCGGAATTTCGTGATCCATGGTCAGCAGCAGAAACATGATTTTGTAGACCATCCAGGGGTGCGGCTTGCCTTCGCTGTACAGATTGAAAGACGCCCGGACCTGAACATCAGTGCCGGTGAAATCCAACAGCATGGTACCGCCGTCGATGATCACGGTGACCTTTACCTTGATGGGAATATCGGTGACCACATCGTCTTCCAGATAGTCGGAAAAGCTGTATCGTCCGTCGGGAATATTTTCGATGACGGCGCGGGAGCGCGCTTCGGAATAATCCAAGGCGTCATCAATCGCCTGCCACGTTTCGGTAAGGCCATATCGATTAACCAGTTCCTTGATCCTTTGCTCGCCCATATTGACCGCGGTTACCATGGCGCCGATATCGCCCCAATTGTCTTCCGGAATCCGGCAATTGGCGAAAAACAGTTCAAGGAAATCCTGATTTTTCTGCCCGGCCCGATAGAGTTTCATGGGCGGAATTCTCAGCCCCTCTTGATAAATTTCATAGCTTGACGGCGACAGACTTCCGGCCACTTTGCCGCCGATGTCCGTGGCATGAACATAGGCGAAGGCGTAACAGACCAGTTCGCCTTCATAAAAGATCGGCTTAAAGATGTTGATATCCGGCAGATGCGACCCCACGCCGCCGGTGGTATAGGGGTCGTTGAAGATGACGATATCGCCGTCTGCCAAATCATCGATGGCATTCAGCACCGTCAGATAATTGAGACTGACGAACATGGTGATCCCGATCGCTTTCGGGAAGCCGAATATTTCACCGTTCTTTGAAATCAGTGCAACGCCCAGATCGCCGGTTTCATTGACAAAAGCCGTATAGCCCGTTCGTTTCAGCGCGTACGCCATCTCCTCGGCGATGGATCGAAATCGTTGCACCAGGATTTCCAACTGAACTGGATCGGTCTTGAACCCTGTGGTCATGAAGAATCCTTTTTGGTCAAAACCAAAATCCCGTGGAGATTAACTTCGGCGGCATAGTCAGCCGTTACCACAGTTGTCGTATCGAACTGTTCAATAATAGCCGGTCCGAAAATTCGATGCCCCGGCAAAAGATTGGCGCGATCATAAATTTCGGCAACATGCCATACGCCGGCAAGATAAATTCGGCGGGTTGCAATGGCTGCCGGACCCGGTCCGCTGTCGGATACCGCAATAGCAGGAAGCGCCGGTTTCGGTACCTTGCCAACGGTTCGAAGCCTTAGGTTTATCAATTCCGCCGGAAGATCCGGGTCGGAACGCTTGTACAGCTCCTCATACGTTTGGTGAAAAAGCCGCTTTATGTCTTCGGTGGAGTCTTCGTTGTCATTTAAATCAACTTCTATATCGAATGCCTGACCGACATACCGCACGTCCGCTGAGCGTTGGACGTCGGTTGCCTCGATGTTCGAACCCTGACGGTCGAGCCAGTCCGCTCCTTCTTTTTCCAGTTCTTCGAAAGCGTCGGCGATTTCTTGATCGCCGACTTCGGCCAAGGGGCGGCGGAACGTCCGGATATAGTCGGATTTTAAATCGGCCACTGCGGCGCCCAGGGCGCACAGCGTGCCGGGCGACGGCGGCACGATTATCCGCGGAATATTGGTTTCATCGGCAAGGAAGCAGGCATGGGTCGCGCCGGCGCCACCATAAGCAATCAGGGAAAAGTCCCTGGGATCGATGCCGCGTTTGGTCAGCAAGGGCAAAAGCGCCGTCGACATGTTGGATGTGGCGATGCGGATCACCGCCTCCGCTGCCGCATCGATGCTGAAACCGATCTTTTCCGCGAGACCTTTGATTGCGGCCTGGGCGCGATCTTGGTGAAGTACCATCGACCCGCCGATAAAATTGTCCTGGTTCAAGAGGCCGCAGGTCAAATAGGCATCGGTGAGTGTGGGTTCCGTGCCACCCTGGCCGTAGCAAGCCGGACCCGGTTCCGCACCGGCACTGTGCGGGCCGACCTTAAGCATGCCGAAATCATCGAACCAGGCGATAGAACCGCCGCCGGCCCCAACGGAAAACACATCCACCGAGGGTAATATGCACGGAAAATCGCCGACCGATGCCTCGGTGGAATGAGAAGGCTCGCCATTGCGGATGACCGAGACTTCGGCGCTGGTGCCGCCGATATCCAGGGCGATGGCCTCTCCCACCTCGGCGAATTCGGACACATGGGCGGCGCCGACGACACCGGCGGCCGGACCGGACAGCAACGTATGCACCGGCTCTTTTGCTGCAATATCGGCCGCCATGACACCACCGTTCGAACGGGTCAGGAAAATCTTCGCTGCCATACCGATTTGATCGCTTTCCTCTCTCAGAGAATCCAAATAGCGGCTCATGAGCGGTTGGACATAGGCGTTCAGGACGCTCACGCTGGCGCGTTCATATTCTCTTATCTCGGGCCACAATCCACTTGAGAGGGAAACCGGCAGATCCGAATTCGACAACGACAATTGCTTTTTCACGGACCTCTCATTGGCCGGATTGGCATAGGCATGCAGCAGGCAGACAGCCACGCTTTCTACTTCCGCCTTAGCCAATTCCGCCAATCCGTTTTCTATTATGCCGGAGGACGTCTCTTCGACGATTTCTCCTTGCGGCGTCACCTGTCCATCGACTTCAAACACCAGACCGCGCGATACCAACGAATCCGGCAGGGTGCTGTGAAGATCGAAAATATTCGGTTTCCCTAAGCGGGCAATTTCCAGGACATCCCGGTTGCCCGGACTGACAATCAGCGCCACCTTGGCGCCTGTTCGTTGAATGATGGAGTTCAGTGCAATGGTCGTGCCGTGGACGAAGTCCCCTACCGCCGCTGGTTCGGCGCCGATCCGATCCAGTAACTCGACAATACCGGTGATAACCGCCTGTGAGGGATTTTGCGGTGTACTCGGCACCTTGTGATTGAATATTTCTCCTGACGTTTGATCGAGCAAATTGACGTCAGTAAATGTCCCCCCAACATCAACACCTAGTTTAAAAGATTTCGCCAATTTCTGATTCCTTAAATCAGGCTGACGCCACCGAACCGGTCCAGCCAGAGATCGATGACTTCCTTATTGTAGACGTGTTCGGGAATTTGACCACGAAAGGCGGTCAAAACGGCGTTGGTGGCCCAGGGGATCGATGGCTCTAGACCACTGTCACGGTTGTAGCCGACCGCATGAGGCGACAGCAAAACCTTGTTGCCCATGCCGAGTAGCGGCGATTGAGTGGGTACCGGCTCCACCACGAAAACATCGATGGCGGCGGCGGCGATGATGTCCTTTTCAAGCGCCAGGGCCAACGCCTCCTCGTCGACGACCGGCCCCCGCGCCGTATTGATAAATACGGCGGTCTTTTTCATCATGGCGAACTGCTCTTCGCCCATCAGGTTCCGGGTTTCGTCGGTAAGGTTACAATGCAGGGTGACAATATCGGCTTCCTGCAAGAGCCTATCCAGATCCACCCGCTCCACACCGGCTCGAATAAACTGGGCAATATCCACATAGGGATCCGTTGCGATGACCCGCACCCGCCAGGGCGCCAATAGATCCGCCAACCGCGTTCCAATCCGGCCCAAGCCGACGATGCCCACCGTGACCCCCGGATACCCATCCTGGCGGGCGCCCAGATAGGTGCCTTCCAGGCTTTCGTGCCGCCAACCACCGTCTTTCACGTGGCGGTCCCGTTCCCTGGTTTTCTTGAGGATATCCAACATCATTGACATGGTGGTTTCGGCCACTCCACCCCAATTGGCTTCGGTTGGACAATGGGTAACCAATACGCCCAGTTCGGTCGCCGCCTCGACGTCTATATCGTCTACGCCGATGGTGTATTTGGAGATAATCCTGAGGTTTTTAGCCGCCTTCAACACATCGCGGGTGACAGGATTTTGACGATTGGCCACACTCATCATGGCGCATACGCTGTCGTCCAACGCATCGGCGATATTGATATCTTCCGCCGCAAAATTACGCCAAAAGGCGGAGCCAAGCTTGAGTTCGCACCCGGCTTTCTCTAACCGACGATGGGACTCGCCACTTTCATCCACCGGTGTATAGATAAAAACCGTCGGCTTAGTCATGTCCCGTGCTCCCACAGACCACTATTTCAATACTGTTATTGCTGTGCCAGATACCAATCGAGAATTTCCGCACCGGTCATAAAAACGACGCCGGGTTTTTCGGAAAGTTCCTTAAATATCCGCCGGAAATATTTGATGCGGTGAGGCACGCCATGGATATAAGGATGAACGGCGATGGCCATAATGCGCACATTGTCCGCGCCCTCCTCATAGACGGTTTCGAAAAAGTCCATGGTGCGGTCATAAAGGATGGAGGACTGGTGATGCTGCAACAGCATGATGGGAATATCGTTCAACTCGGTCGTATAGGGAATGGAATAGAGCGGCCCGTTATCGGTATGCACCTCACACGGCTGATCATCCAATATCCAGTCCGCCGTATATTCGAACCCGGCTTCGACTAAAAGCTCAGGCGTCTGATCGGTTTGAGTGAGCCCCGGCCCCATCCAGCCCCTGGGTTTATAGCCGCAAAAGGCCTGCAATTTCTCCATGGTCTTGTGAATATCCGTCCGCTCGTCCTCCAGCAGATACATGGGCTTTTGAATATAGCTGTGCCCCATGAACTCCCAATTGTTTTCGAGGGCCGCTTCGGCCACGCGGGGATAGACATCGACGACGGTGGCGTTCATGGAGACCGTCGGCGTCACATTGTATTCCTTCAGAACATCCAACATGCGCCAAACACCGATCCGCATGCCATACTCAAACCAGCACCAATTGGGAATATCCGGCACGTGGACCGTGTCGCCCGGCGGCGTCAGAATACGCCGGGGCAGCGGCTCGGTCGGCACCCATTCCTCGAGATTGACGATCGGCCAGACGATCACCCGGCCACCGTCGGGAAGGGTTAAAGGTTTGCGGTCAACGATGGCGCTGTAATCGATACGGTCTTTAATTTCCATGACTTCCCCAATATTAGTTCACTTTTTCGCTGAGTATTTAGGCATTTGCCTTTTATTTAGGCATTCTGTCGGAGCTAAATACATTTTTACTTGCTGTATCACTGTATAACGGGCTGATAAATAAGGCAAAAGTTCAATTTGCTTTAGTTGGCACGAGTCCTGCGATAGAAAGGCGGATACGGGAATAGAACCATAGCCGAAACGTCACAAAGAGATAGATCCTGATGAAGAAAATTGAAGCAATCATAAAACCCTTCAAACTCGATGAAATCAAGGAAGCGCTGCAAGACGTCGGTCTACAGGGCATCACTGTCGTCGAGGCCAAAGGTTTTGGCCGGCAGAAAGGCCATACGGAACTATATCGGGGAGCAGAGTACGTTGTCGACTTCCTACCCAAAGTAAAAATAGAACTGGTGGTGGAAGATTCCCAAATGGAAGCGGCCGTCGAGGCTATTCAAAAAGCCGCGCATACTGGGCGTATTGGTGACGGCAAAATATTTATCAGTTCAATTGAAGAAGCTATTCGCATTCGCACCGGCGAGAAAGGCGCGGAAGCAATTTAATCTTTAACACTGGCCCTGAGTTTATCTTGGCCGGTTTTCAAATTATCCTACATTTAATCTGATCAACGAGAAAGGAAGAGCAAAATGTCGCTCAATTGCAAAACCCCAGAGGACGTCGCGAAAGCGGTAGAAGAAAATGATGTCCGCCACATCGACCTCCGGTTCACCGATCCGCGGGGAAAATGGCAGCACTTGACCCAGGTGCCCGACACAATCGATGAAGATGCCTATTCGGACGGAATTTTCTTCGACGGTTCGTCCATCGCCGGTTGGAAAGCCATCAACGAATCCGACATGGCACTCATCCCCGATCCGACGACGGCGGTCATGGATCCTTTCTCGGCTCAGCCGACGATGATATTGATTTGCGACGTGCACGATCCGATTACCGGTGAACAGTACGCCCGCGATCCCCGCTCCACTGCGAAGCGCGCCGAAGCCTATTTGAAAAGCACGGGCATCGGTGACACCGCCTATTTCGGTCCGGAGCCCGAATTTTTCGTCTTTGACGACGTTCGTTTCGATGTCTCCATGGACAACACCTTCTACCAGATCGACCACGAAGAAGGCCCCTACAATACCGGCCGTGAATTCCAGGACGGCAACACCGGTCACCGGCCACCGGTCAAAGGCGGCTATTTTCCGGTTCCGCCGGTTGACGGCATGCATGATTTGCGTTCGGAAATGGTGTCGACCCTGATGGATATGGGCGTTTCCATGGAAAAACATCACCACGAAGTCGCGCCCTCCCAGAACGAATTGGGCATTAAGTTCGATACTTTGGTAAGCAGCGCCGACAATATCCAGGCCTATAAGTATGTGGTGCAGATGGTTTCCCACATTTACGGCAAAACCGCGACCTTCATGCCCAAGCCGGTCATCGAAGACAACGGCTCCGGCATGCATACCCACCAGTCGATCTGGAACGGCGGCAAGCCGGCTTTCGCCGGATCGGGTTACGCCGACCTCTCGGACACCGCGCTGAACTACATTGGCGGCGTCATCAAACACGCCAAAGCGATCAACGCGTTTTCGAACCCGACAACCAACAGCTACAAGCGGCTGATCCCGGGTTTTGAGGCGCCAGTGCTATTGGCTTATTCGGCCCGCAACCGTTCGGCCTCCTGCCGTATCCCCTATTCGGCGAGCCCCAACGGAAAGCGCGTTGAAATCCGTTTCCCCGACGCCATGGCCAACACCTATCTCGCCTTCTCGGCGATGCTGATGGCCGGTCTTGACGGTATTCAAAACAAGATCGATCCGGGCGATTCCATGGACAAAGATCTCTACGATCTGCCGCCGGAAGAGTTAGCCGGCGTGCCGACGGTCTGCGGTTCGCTCCGCGAAGCCCTTGAAGCGCTCGATGCCGACCGCGACTTCCTGAAAGCCGGCGGCGTGTTTAACGACGAGCTTATCGACGGTTTCATCGACTTGAAGATGGAAGAGGTACTGTACGTCGAACACACCACCCACCCGGCTGAGTTCGAAATGTATTATTCTGCTTAATACGGTCTAGGTAAAAAAATTGGGCCACCTCGGTTGAGGCGGCCCTTTTTTTTATTCCTTATGTCAGCTTGAATTAAAGCTTGCAGTCTTTTGCATGTGGCGTTTCATGGTCTTTCAACGCCAATTTATCGGTTTTCATTACCCATTTGCCATCCTTATCGACGACAACTTTGCGAGCATAGTAATTCTGAATGGGATAGTGGTTCTTACCAAACCGGAATTTATCACGCAATGTCGGGAAATCGACCTTTTCCATGGCGGTACGCAGACCGTCCGTGTCTTTCATATTACCACGAACCGCATCGGCGCCGGACTTGATCAGCATGATGGCTTCATAGGATTGCGCCGCAAAATAGGACGGATAGTTACCCGTTCTCTTTTTAAAATCGGCCACAAAACGTTTGTTTTGCGGACTGTCCATATCGGCGGTGTATTGAGCGGTGCCATAGCTGCCCAAAATTCCTTTGAGTTTGGCCTTTTGGTATAGCGGCAAGGTCATATTGTCGATGGTGAAAACATTGTAGAGTGGATATTTCTCATACATACCCGCCTGTTGATACTGGGTGAGAAATTTCGGTCCCCAGGCGCCCGGATAGAAAACGAACACAGCATCCGCGCCCGACGCCCGGACCTTGGCCAATTCAGCCGACCAATCGGAATGTTTCATGGGCGTCATGTCCCGGCCGACCACATCGCCCTTAAAAGTATCGACCGCCGCTCTGGCAACGTCCTTACCAGCGGCGTAATTGGGCGCCATGATATATAGTTTTTTGATACTTTTATCTTCTTGTAGTAACGCGCCCATCGCCCGAGCGTTTTCGCCGTTTTCCCAGGACATATTAAAAAAGTTTTTGTGGCATTTTTTTCCGGCATAGGCGGAATACCCTGCATTGGCGCTGATAAATATCTTGCCAGCTTTAAGGACGGCCGGCGCTGAGGCCGCCAATACGTGAGACCAGATATAACCGGTCATGATATCGACATTGTCTTTTTTCAAAAGCTTGTCGGTTTTTTGCTTGCCCGTTTTGGGGCTTAAACCGTCATCTTCAATTATGACTTTTACATCCCGGCCACCCATTTTATGTCCGATATGGTCGAGGGCGATGGCCACCGCATTTGTCATTTGCCTGCCGATTATAGAAGCCGGCGTGGTCAAGGTCGTCACGAAGCCGATTTTGATCGGCTCAGCTGCTTGGGCGGCGGAGACGGCAAAAGCGCCGATCACCGGCGCTAGCCAGAGTGTTTTTAGTCTCATAAGGAAGCTCCCTAATGTCCTGATATTAAAGTTGTAACATAACAATATATTTATTGTTGTTCTGAACTTACTCCAACCTGTTTGATTTTGTATATGAAAATTTATGGAAAATGCGAAAATTGAACAAAAATATACGCCAATTGCACAATATTTACCCGTAAATGTATAGAATCTGCATAATATCTCAGCTTTAATCATTGAGAATGAAAATTTGACTGTGGAATTTTAGATTTCAACAATCGAATGACCGAATTAAAATAATTTTGAGTGAGCGCCTGCCTCAACCTCCTGAGAAAGAAAATAATGACCACATCTGAAAACCTCGCAAAACTCGATATCCGGCTTCCAAAATCCAAAAAAGAAATACATCAAATTCAAAGTGAACGGAAAAAAATTGCTTTGGCTAACGCCAAAAAGGCGCCCTTTTATGCCGGTAAACTCGATCATGTCGACCCCGATAACCTCGACGACCCGATGGAATGGGCGAAAGTTCCGTTGACCGATAAAGAAATGTTGAGGGATATTGGCGTCGAAAACTTCAACGATCAGTTTCTCATCGCCGAACCCCATGAAATTGCCGAATACTGGCGGTCGGGTGGCGCAACGGGCGTTCCCCTTTTCTATCCCCGCAGTTTTACCGATCTGTATTACACCTACATCCAGCTTTGCCGTTGTTGGGCGGTGATCGGCGCCGAGTCCGGCGACTTCTGCCACCAATCTTTTCCGTATGGCGTCCATCCGGCGGGACAATTGTGGTCGCGGTCAGCCAATATGAGCGGGGTCGGCGTCATGTGGGCGGGATCAGGCGCCAACACACCGTCAGAGGTTCAACTGGACCTCATGAATAATCTGAAACCGACCATGTGGATGGGCATGCCCAGCTACGGCCTGCACCTGGCAAATCTGGCCGAAGCAAAAGGGATCGACTTGGCAACCAGCGGTATCCGCAAAGTGCTGGTCGGCGCGGAGCCCTTATCGACAGCCAAACGGGAAAAACTGGAGCGCTCCTGGGGCGCCGAGGTCAATGACCTGTTCGGCATGACCGAAATCGGTATTCTCGGTGCCGATAGTTCTCTCCATGAAGGCTTTCACATCTGGACCGATCAAGCCGTTTTCGAAGTCATCGACGAGGAAACCGGACTACCGGTGCCGGATGGCGAGGAAGGATTGATGGTGATTACGCCCTTGTTCATCAATACGGCGACCCCTTTCCTGCGGTGGAGTTCCGGCGATATCGTCAGCATTACCGACTCAAGCATAGAAGGTGAATTCTCCGTTTTCCCGGTCATGCGTCACGCCCGCCGCACTGTCGGTTTTTTTAAAGTCCGGGGCGTCAATATCAATCATTCGGAATTTGAGGATTTCATGTTTCAAATGGCTGAGGTCAACGACTTCAAGGTCGAAGCCCGTGCCGCCGATGGCAATGACGAGCTTTATGTCGGCATAGAGGTAAAAAAAGAGAGTGATCCTGATATCGTTTCCGGCGAAATTGAAAATAGAGTGAGAGAGGTCTTTGAGGTCAGGCCGACGATCGAGATTCTCGAAACAGGAACATTGGCCCACGAATTCGAGGCCAGTGTCAAAGCGCCCCGTTTCGTCGATACACGAGGATGACTAAAAGAAAACCGCCATCCACACCAGTGGATGGCGATCTCCAATTTGGTATTGGGACTTTTTCAATTTACGCAGCTTGCGCTTGATAAATTTCGGGACCAACCTCATACAACGCCGCCTGTTTTTCGGCTTCGCCGGTTGTCCAGTGAACCGAGATGGATCGATTTCCCTCCCAAGTGTCCACCACAACCCAAAGCTTGGCTTTCGAGTCCCAGATGTAATCGTATCGCATTCCAAATGTCTCCCGATTTTCCAGAATGGAATCCAAATGATTTCCGGAAAATTCCATCCCTATATACGTCTACTGCATAAGAAAATATGTGACGGCAGTCACAGGATTGAGGAATGGTATTCTGTATTCCCAGAACCCATTACCAAGCGTTCCAAAAAAGCCGCAGAAAATAAGGACTTTTAGGGTGAATCGTATATTAGAAAAAGGTGATCAAATAAATGTGATCAACCATCCGAGTTTACTATTTATCACGTTCGTCTCGCACCCGTTTCGCTTTGAACTCGGTTTTGGGCAGCGTTCCCGGCGTCAGAACCTCCACATCGACCCGAACCTCGCAACGGGCGCGAATTTCACCTTGCACCTGATCGGCGACGTTTTCCGAGTGTTCCACCCGGGCCGTCATTACGTCCAATCCCTCGCTATTGGTCTCGATTAGGATTTCGTACTCGTCACCAATGCCCTCGACAGCGCGGACCGCCTCTTCCAGTTGGACGGGATACATTTTGATGCCGCGCAGATTGATCAAGTCGTCGGATCTGCCGGAAAATGCGCCGATCGCCCGTACATGAGTGCGGCCGCAGTCGCATTTTTCCGTCGTGTAGGTCGTGTAATCGCCTACCAGGAATCTCAATTGTGGAGAGCTTTCCGAATTGAGACTGGTGCAAACGGTAAGGCCCCTATCCCCTTCCCCAACCGCTTCCTTGCTGTCGTCATCGACCAGTTCCCAAATTTGAATATCTTCCATCAAATGGGTGGTCACCGGGCCGTCACCTGAATCCGACGCCGGGCAGGAATAACCGCCGCAATGGGGCGCCACCTCCGTGCAGCCATAAAATTCAACCAGGCGGGCACCCCACAAATCTTCCAATCGTTCTCGTGTATTGGCGACACCGCTGGCCGGTTCGCCGCCGACCAAGATGGTTCGGACCGAACTTTTCGCCGGATCCATGCCCTTTTCCTCCATGACGCGGCCCAGATGCAGGGCGTAGGAAGGCGTCCCCAAGATAACAGTCGGATTAAACCGCTCGACGATCATGGCCCGCATGGCGGAATCCATGCCGCCGCCGGGTATGGCCGCCACGTTCATTTTTTCCAGGGCATACTGGACCCCCCAAGCAAAGACATGCGGACCGTATCCCGTGCACAAGAAGACGGAATCATGGGGGCGGATGCCGAAGGAATGAATGGCGCGGGCGTTGGCCCAGGACCAAAGTTCCCGATCAACTTGGGAATAGCGGAACACCCGTGGCACGCCGGTCGAGCCGGAAGAGGAAAAAAGCATCCAGCCGCGCTTCGTCCAGAGATCTTCGTCCATCATGCTGTAGGTGCCGTAGGGAGGGTTGGCGACGACGTCTTCCATCATCTCGGATTTATCGACCACGGGCCACTTGCCGAGATCATCAACAGTTTGAATATCGGTGGGCGCCAAACTCAGCCGATCAAACCGGCGGCGGTAAAATTCGCTGTTTTCATAGAGGAAAGGCGTTAAGGCCTGAAGCTTGTCATTCTGAATGGAGATCAGTTCGTCGCGGCTGGCGCAATCCAACGACGGAGACCAATAGTCTTCAGAACCCGGCGCATCAGAATCCCGTTTATGCTTTTCAATTGCTTCCAGCCACGATGCACGGGTTTGTTCTTTACGGTCCCCTCCCATTTGGGTGCCTCCATTTTTTGGTTTGAATTATTCTAAACTATAAATACAGTTGGGTAAGAATATGAGCCTTATTCAAATTTGTACAGTCTGCCAGCAAACACGAACTCTATCGTTATTCCAGGGAATTAAAATATGACCAGCCGTTCGAAACCACCCTTCCGCGCCGACCATGTCGGCAGCCTGTTACGCCCTAAATCCATCACCGAGGCCTTTAAGAGACATCATGCCGGTGAGATCGATGGCAAAGAATTCAGAGCCATTAAAGATGCGGCCATTATCGACGTTATCAAGCTTCAAGAGGAAGCTGGGCTTCGATCGATCACCGATGGGGAATTTCGCCGGGCCTCCTATTGGTCGCGGTTTGTGGAACGGGTCGACGGCTTGGAAGTCCGGGAAGCGCTGTTTACCTTTCATGACGACCACGGCCACCAACAGGAATTTACGGCGCCGCACGTAGCCTCCACGGTGGGGCGATCCCAATCCATCGCCGGTGACGAGTTCGCGTTTGTCAAAGCCAACACCAAAGGAACGCCGAAAGTTACGCTCCCCTCGCCCCCGTCCATGCACTTCTGGCGGCTGAACAAAGGCATCGAGGACGGTGTCTACGGTAATTACCAAGATTTCTTCGCCGACCTGGCGAAAGTATTCCGGGAAGAGATTGCCGCCCTGGCGAATGAAGGCGCGACTTATGTGCAGTTGGATGACGTTCCCATTCCCATGCTGTGCGACCCGGCCGTCCAGGAACGCGTCAGAGCCACCGGCATGGATCCGGAGCAACTGATCAATGACTATGTCGATTTGTTTAACGACTGCTTGAAAGACCGGCCGGATTCGATCACGGCGGCAGTCCATATGTGCCGCGGCAATTACAAGGGCAAGTTCCTTTCCGAAGGCGGCTATGAAACCTTCGCCGAGAAATTTTTCAACGATTTGGATGTGGACGCTTTTTTTCTAGAGTACGACACTCCCCGCGCCGGTGATTTCGAGCCCTTGCGGTTTGTCCCCAAAAGTAAAATCGTCGTTCTCGGATTGGTATCCAGCAAGTCCCCCGAGATGGAATCCGTCGACGATTTGAGCGCCCGCATCGACCAAGCGGCCCGGTCCATCGATCTGGATCAATTGGCCTTGAGCCCGCAATGCGGATTTGCCAGTACCGTGGCTGGTAATCCCGTTACCGAAGACGTTGAACGGGCCAAACTCAACTTAATCGTAGAAGTGGCCGACAAAATCTGGAATTGATCATAATGTGATCTTAGTCATAGAAAAATTTTCACAACTGCTTTATGTCTTTCAATTGAAGCTAAGTGATTACCGACTAAGCTTGAAGGACCATACTCGTTGAAACCATTTGCCCCATCGTCCGCACCGCGCGTGGTCCGGACGTTCATTGGTTCAATTCTATGTGCCGGTCTATGGGCCGGCGCCATTGCCGGTTATTCGCCTGGCGCAGCGGCAAAGCCAAAGATCGTGTATTTGGAATTGATGTCGTTTTCCGCCCGGACACAAGGTGACGACGGGATGAGATATTCGCCCATCACCACCGTTCTCGGCATCCCAGGCAGAAAATATTTTTCCTACATTTGCAGGATGCTGCCACGGGTCCGGGATGCCGTCGTCAATTACTATAACGACTACCCCATTCCCATTGGTCAGAGTGGGCAAATGGTACATTCCAGAAATCAGAAACGGCTGCTTAAAAGGATAAACACCTCACTCAATGGTGGTTATGTGTGGCGCGTCTATACGGTAACCGGTGCGAGAACAGGCGTTACCAAGCCGACAAAAGTACTCAAATTTAAAATCCGTCAGCAATGTGTGAACGGGTTGCTGAAAAAAGCCGACTAGTGTTCTAATATCAGCTTCATGCTCTACTTCGCCTACGGCTCCAACATGGACCCCAGTCAAATACGCCGTCGATGTCCATCGGCGCGTTTTGTCGCCGTGGCGAAGCTGCCCGACCATGCGCTCGCCTTCCCCATCCGCTCCCCGCGCCGCCGTTGCGCCGCCGCCGGAATTGTCCCCGCAAAGGAACAGGAGGTTTGGGGCGTGGTATTTAGAATTACGGCGTCGCGGGATATCGCGTCCTTGGACCGGGCTGAAGGATATCGAAAATACGGCAGCCAAAAAAACCGCTATCGCCGATCTCCCTGTATCGTATTCACCGAGAACTTTCCCGCAAAACCGGTTCGTGCTTTCACCTATTTCGCCCGATCGGATCGCTACAAACCGCTGCCCAGCGAGGACTATTTAAATCAAATGCGGCGTGGTGCAGCGGACTGGGGGTTACCGGAGTTCTACCGAAAAAATCTCAGGAATATCTATTCCAAGTAGCAATACTATTGTAACCTGGTGAATCATTTTCCCGGATACGTAACACGAATTCGATAAAAAATTTCAGTAGATTTCAAACGTATCCACTTTCCCTCGGGCGGCAATAACTCGAAATACAATAACAATAGAATCCGGCCACACTTCTCTCTACCTACGAATTTATCAACCGGAGCAACTTGGGCGCGAATGGCCTTTCTTGCTTTTAAAAATGGATATTTGATAAATCTGGAGAGACCAAATGCATAAAATTAAATTATTAACAGGAGCCGCGGCCATCATAGCTGCCGGAATTTTCACCACCACAGCCAACGCCTCCGACAAACAAGTTGCCGCCGCCGGTCATGGCGGAAGCCACAACGCCAAACCCGCGAAATCGACGAAAAGCCATAGCGCCCCTCATTGGGAATACGGCGGCAATACGGGTCCGTCCCATTGGGGCGATTTATCGCCGGCGTTTAAAGCCTGCAGTATCGGACTCCAGCAGTCACCGATCGATTTACACGGTTACGTTGGCGCCCAATTGAACAACATTACCGTCAGCTATAAAGCGACGCCGTTCGAAGTCGTCAACAACGGCCACACCATTCAAGTCAATGTGCTGCCGGGCAGCTCCATCATGCTAGAAGGTGTCCAGTACAACCTGTTGCAGTTTCATTTTCATCATCCCAGCGAGCATCTGCTGGATGGCAAGCCCTTTGAAATGGAAGCCCACTTTGTCCATATTTCCGACGCTGGCGTTCTCGCTGTCCTCGGCGTATTCATCAAACCCGGGCAGACAAATGCATTGATGGCGCCGATCTGGGCAAACATGCCGGCCAAACCCGGTAAAAAATCCTCATCGGCCAAAATATCGCCTCAGGATCTGTTGCCCAAAAACCGCAGCTACCTCCGTTATTACGGCTCTCTGACCACGCCGCCTTGCTCCGAAAAGGTGATCTGGTCGGTCTTTAACGAACCCGTGGAAGCCTCCGAGTCCCAGGCCAGAAAATTCTCGGCGCTGTTCCCCATGAACGCCCGTCCGGCCCAGAACCTGAACCGCCGCTTCCTCCTGGGCAGCCGTTGATATTTTGAAAAAAGATTTAGTTGAAGCCGGTAATTGATTTGCCGGCCTCGCCGAAAACGAGGATTTAAAGATGACTACTGATATTAAGAAACAAGGAAACTTTTTCCAGAACCTGTCGGTCAGGATTAAAATATTCAGCGGCTTTGCGGCCACGACGGTTTTAATGCTGGCTATTTTCGGCTTCGGCTATTTCGGTTTTGTCACCGTTAGCCATGAAGTCGAGGCAATGAACAAAGCGACCGAAGAAGTCGCGGTTATCGCGCATATCGAAATGGAATTTCTAAAACTTAAATCACATGCGCGGGAATACGCCAATCTGGGTCACGAAAGCGACGCCAAGAAGGTTGAAGAGTACTCGAAGAAAATCGAGCCGCTTTTTGAAGAAGCCTTGGCGCATCTCAAGCACGAACCGGAAATGCTCAAACGGGCCAAGCACATGCAGCATGAATACGAAGTCTATCTAAAAGACTTCCACAAGGCCGAGGAGCTGGAGCACGAGTTCAAAGCCTTGATCCACGATAAGCTGGAGCCGGCGGGCGTCAAAATAATTGAAGACCTTGATATCATCATCAAGGAAGCCGCCGCCGAGGGTAACAGCGACGCCGTCATTTTGGCCAGCACCGCCCGCGAACATGCCCTGTTGGCGCGCCTCTATTCCAACATTTTGATCGGCCGCAAGGACGAATCCTTCTCGGATAAAACCTTGCATGAGTTCGGTGAACTGGAAACGGCCATCGCCGCCCTCGGCAAGGCCGTCCGCACCGATCACGAAAAGGAGCTTCAGAAAGAGGTTTACTCCCTGACCAAAATCTATGAAGCCGCATTCGACCAAATCCACAAGGATGAGTTGGAATTGCGCTCGCTAGTTGACGGCCACATGAAAGAAGCCGGTGAAATCCTGGCCAAAGATGCGGAATGGCTGCAATCGCAGGCCCTGAAAATGGAGCATCACATCCGTAATGAAACCGATGCTACCATCGAAACGGCGGAACTGGAAATGCTGATCACTGGTCTGATCGGTGTCATCTTTGGTATGGGTATCGCCTTCCTCTTGGGCAACTCTATCGCCATGGCGGTTCGCGGCATGACCGACTCCATGACCCGTCTCGCCGATAACGATCTCGAAGCAGTCATCCCGGCTCAAGGCCGCGGTGATGAAATCGGTGAAATGGCGTCTGCCGTCCAAGTCTTCAAGGAAAACGCCATCGAACGCGTTCGTCTCGAAGAGGACGCGGAAAAACAGCGTGAACTCGATAAACAACGCGAAGAGGAAGAACGTCAGGCAGAAGCCAAGCGCCAGAAAGAAGAACAGGAGCGCGAAGCCGCCGAGCGCGAAGCCGAAGCCGAACACGAGCGCCAAGAGGCCGAAGCCGAAAAGCAACGTCTCGCCGCCGAACGTGAAGCCGAGCAGCAGAAAGCTGCCGAGCAGGAAGAAAAGGCGCGTCTCGAAGCGGAACGGGCAGCCCAAATTGCCACCCTTACCGAATCCTTCGACAACAGCGTCACTCAAATGCTGGGAACCGTCGGCAGCGCCGTTTCGAACATGCAGGACACCTCTGAAAGCTTAAACGAAACCGCCAATGTAACCAGCGAACAGGCCACCAACGTCTCGGCCGCCGCGGAACAGGCTTCAGCCAACGTGCAGACCGTATCTGCCGCGGCCGAAGAGCTTTCCAAATCCATTGCCGAGATTTCCTCGCAAGTGGCACAGTCCTCTGAAATCGCCTCCCGGGCGGCCTCTGATTCCGAGGTCACCAACGATAAGATCCAGGGACTGGCGGCAGCGGCTCAAAAGGTCGGTGACGTTGTCGAGTTGATCAACGATATCGCCAGCCAGACCAACCTGTTGGCCTTGAACGCCACCATCGAAGCCGCCCGCGCCGGAGAAGCCGGTAAAGGGTTCGCGGTGGTGGCTTCGGAAGTCGGCAATCTGGCCAACCAAACGGCCAAGGCCACCGAAGAAATTGCCACTCAAGTCGGCGATATTCAGTCGGCCACCAAGGATTCCGTGGACGCCATCATGGGCATCACCAAAACCATCGGTGAAGTCAATGAGATATCGGCCTCCATTGCTTCCGCCGTCGAAGAGCAAGGCGCGGCAACTCAGGAAATTGCCCGCAACGTCGAACAGGCGGCGCAAGGCACCCAGGATGTCACCAGCAATATCGTGACGGTGTCGTCCGCCGCCAACGACACCGGCACGGCCGCTACCGACATGAAACAAGCGGTAACTACGGTAGACAATCAGACGTCCTCCCTGAGAAACGAGGTCGAAACTTTCATTCAGAAAATTCAAGCGGTTTAACTTAACCCATGCATACCGCTTGAGATAAATATCGTCTCTCCAATTTTCTGAATACAGGGCCCGGTGCACGCCGGGCCCTTCCTTTTGACGGATTGGTTGCCGTTCACAAATTCGTCTTGCACACCCTCTCTCATATCGTAAAGTCTGATCACCGGGCGGAAAGCCGTATTCTCGGCTATAGCCTATAGACCTGACAAACGACGCGTAGTGTTTGATGGCTGGCGGATAATTTCGGTTCGCCATTGCCGTTCTGCCAGAATTACGCTGCACAAATGGACACTGATGCCTAATTCCCGGAAACAGAGCTTCGCCCTGCTCGTGGTGCTCCTGGGCCTGCTTACAACGGTTGGTCCGATGGCCCTCGATCCGTTTCTACCGGCGGCGACGGCCATTGCGGATCATTTCCAGGTGGAATACGGCATGATCAGTTTGTCGCTGACGGCGATTTTTTTCGGTAACGCTCTCGGCCAGATATTCTGGGGTCCGGTCTCCGATCGATTCGGTCGAAAATCGATAATTCTGCTGGCCATCAGCCTATATCTGATATCCACCCTGGGGTGCGCTTGGGCGCCGAATATCTGGGCCATCATCATCTGGCGTTTTCTGCAAGGATTGGTCTTTGCTTCGGGCCGAATCGTTGCCTCCGCCGCCGCCCGCGATGTCTATGAAAGAGAGCAACTGGGAAAAATGCTGAGTTATACGCTGATGATTGGCGGTGCGATATCTCTGTTTACTTCGCCTACGAGTGGCTTTTTGGTCGACCAATTCGGCTGGCAATCTGCATTTTATATGATGGCGGCGTTTGCCGTCCTCATTCTGGTTCTATTTACTTTCTTCTTCCGCGAAACGTTGGTTGAAAAGGATTACAATGCCATCAATCCGGTAGATCTTTTCGTTAACTTCGCCGATATCATTAAAAACCGGGTTTTTGTAGCTTATGTGGCTTGCGGAGGGTTTATGCTGCTGGCTCTCGTCGCTTTTCTCAATTCGTCATCGAGCGTCCTGATCGGCAGTTTCGGCGTGAGCCGGGTGACGTTCGGACTGATGTTTTCGGCAGTCACAACGGGTTTTATTATAGCTTCCATAGTGGGCGGTCGGATCGTCCATCGGCTTGGCATCAATAAGCTTATTTTTATCGGCGCTTTATTTGGATTCCTGGGCGCAGCCGTCATGTTCGGCCTGGCGGTCGGCGGACTGAATCATCCCTTGGCCGTAATGGTTCCCATGTTTTTTATCATGGCGTCGTTTTCTCTGTTGGTACCGCCCGCCGCAGCCGGAGCCCTATCCCCATTTGCACGGCGCGCCGGCGCTGCGGCATCACTCCAGGGATTCCTGCAAAATCTATTGGGGGCTCTCGGTTCCGCCTTTCTCGCTTTGTTTTCCAACGAGACAGCCATCCCCATGGCGAGCGTCATGGTGACCGGCACTTTTTTGGCCTTGGCAGTATATTTTTTGTTTATTCGCAAATTGGACAAACCGGCGGGTTAGCTGACCAGCATCAGGATATAGGCCAGCACAAACAGGCCCAGCATGGCGCTGAATTCGCCGGATAATCGCAGATAGAACACTTTTCTTTCCTTCCCGCCTAAAGATAGTCACGCCGTATTTTCATGCAGAAAGAATGCCATGTTGTACGAGAAATCTAACGCCTTGTAATATTTAGAGAAATTTTGATTGAAAGGATTTATTTGCAGAAATTTCAGAGAAATTTTTACCCACGGTGAAAAATATGCCCAATCACCACAAATTTTTTGTTGTAATTTGGAATTAATTCACAATTTAGAGAAGGGAAATGTTTGTAGGGAGCGGCGCAACAGATAAATCGAGTCGGTAGAAATTATTAGGTGAAACAAATTTTTCATGAAACTCCAGCGCGAAATATTAGATCAGGATTATCTGCTCCAAACTCAGAACGCCATCCGAAAACTTGTCAGCCATCCGGTCCCGCCAAAGATGCGCCCTTGCCGGCGATGCACCCTTCCATGTTCCTGTTCCGGCTCTCTATCCTGTGGCTGCGATTGCCGACCCGACTGCAAGCATTTGCCCGAGGCCATGTCATCGGAGCCGGAAGGCTTCCCTATCGAAGACGCCATCCTGCCGATCGTTTATGCGCTCAATTGCCTTGGCGTTTGCCGGCCCTATTGGTCTTGCGAAGGACATGATGACCCCCAGGGAAACTTACACAAGTTGCCCAGGGTTTGGTTTTACGCCCGTTCAACCGCATTTCCGAGGCTGATCAACGACTTTTTGACGGACCTCAATGCCGCCGGAGCCTTGACCAGCAGGTGGCATGTCTGCCTGACTTATTCTGCTCCTGAGAATCCCGATACTGGGTTCTCTTTAGAACCGAATATTTCGCCGGGCGACCATCCGTCACTGAAATTGCTGCATGCGGACATAGCGGCCATCGGCAATGAAATGTCATCTGGCGTTAAAAAATCGGCCAACGATTTTCTGGCGAGGACTAACGGTCAACGTCCGGGAAGCTTGACTTTCATATCCATGCCACCAGAAGCGTGAATTTTGTCGTGTCCACGGACAATGACGGAGTTAATTCCATTGGGAATTTTTACACCGCCAAGCGACCGCGTAAACGGCTGTTCATTGACATGGGGATGCAATAGAACCCGCCGCACCAATAATTTACCGTCCACGGTCAAAACTTCCCATTTATCGGCATAGTGATCCCACCCTTGATCCGCGTGACGCAAAGTAACGTCGAACCGGTAGCTTCCGCTGGCGTTCAATTTCGCCTTCACGGCAACCACATCGACTTCACCTGCCATAGCATTTGCGGCATGAATTAATACAGTTAATCCCAGTAGCACCGATTTCATTCACGTCTCCGTTATTTGCGTGCAAATAACACCGCTATTTTCTTGTTAAATTCCAAAGTTACATGCGATCATAACCGGAAATTGGGCGCATGGCGTTGCAAAAATTATAATAAATATTGTGCTAAAGAGCTTCAGGGACCAACGACAAAATGGATGAAATCCTGACCGCAGCGTTGATCAATGGTGTTGCTATCCCGATCGCTGTGGCCATCTTACTAACCGGCGCCGTTCGATTTTGCGTGGGAAAAAGCCGGGGCTCATTGGCGTCGGGCGCTTCTATCGGTATAGCCTTTCTGGTGGGCTACGCCTTGTTGTTGACCTGGCCCGCCTTCCCGCCCCGCAGTTCGGGTCAGAAAATTGCTTATATTGTGCTGGCAGGATCGGTGATCGGATTTTTGATCGATTTATTACGGGGTGGGCGGTCTCTGCGAATACTCGCTGCCGTCATCTGGCCCGCGGTAATTGTCGGTTGGCTGGGTTGGCGGCAATTGACCAATTTATCAATGGATACGGCTGTGCCACTGGCCCTTTTATGGCTGGCCGGAATTTTCATCTTCGAACGTATGTCGGAGACCGTCGAAAAAGTAAGTTCGGACGCTTCAGTCCTGACTTTGGCATCCGCCATCGGCGCCAGTTTGGTCGCCTTGATAGGGGCATCCGGCTCGATTGCCCAATTGTACGGCGCGGTGGCCGGCGCCACGGGTGGATTTCTCCTGTGGAACTGGCCGCGAGCCCGGTTTCCCTTTGCCTATGGGGCTTTATTGGGCGGCGGTGGCGCTCTTTTTGCCCTGGCGGCGTCCCTCACCTTATTTTCCGATGCCAGCCGCTTGGCGCTGGCAGTTCTGTTGCTGATATTTCTCGCGCCCAGCGTTGCAAGGCGCGTTCCGGTAAAGGAAGCCTCAGCCCTGTCCCCCATCGCCATCGGCGTCGTAGCCATTGCGCCGGTTGCTGTCGCTGTCGCCATCGCCTTATCCATCGCCGGAGACTCATTTGAATTGCCCCTCTAACCATGAAAAAACGTGAGGTGATATCATGAGATTACGTCTATTATTTGCAATTTTCGCCGTCGCCGCTTTCGTATTCACGGGCTCGCAAGCGCCTGCAAAAGCTGGCGATATGTTCGCCCTGGACAAACCCCACACGCAAATCAAGTTCAGCGTCAACCGGGGCGGTTGGTCCCGGGTTGCCGGGTGGTTTGAGAAGTTTGACGGCGCAATCAATTTCGATCAGGCAAATGTGGCCAATTCCAGCGTCGAAGCGACGATTTCGACCGCCAGTATCAATACCGGCTTTGCCAAACGGGACGCTCACCTGCGGTCGCCGGATTTTTTCAACGCCAAAGAATTCCCCAACATGACGTTCAAAAGCACCAAGGTTGAAAAAACCGGCGCTAAAACGGGTAAAATGATGGGCAACCTGACATTGCTCGGCGTCACCAAACCGGTCACCCTGGAAGTCACCTTCAACCGATTGGCCGCCCATCCGCGCAACAAAAAAACCTTCGCCGGATTTACCGCCAGAGGGAAAATCAAGCGCTCCGATTATGGCATGACCTTTATTTTAAAGGCCGTGTCCGACGAAGTGGAAATCGAAATTCAGGCGCTATCGGTCAAAAAATAACCGGCCTTTTTGAATGAAGTAAACTGTCCCCGAAATAGAGAAATCCGGGGACAGTTTACTTATTTATCCGGGTTTGGAGCGGGAAATTCCGCGGGCCAATCTTGGAGGGTGATTTCCAGATAGTTTTTAACCTTGTCCGGGTCCAAACTGACCGATGATTTAATCTTATCGACCTCAGATTGAATTTCAATTGGCACTTTAAGTGAATCTGTTAATCTATTGAAAAAATTAAAGAAACAGGCGATCATTGTGAGGTCGACAACTTCCTGTTCTCCAAACTGTTCCCGCACTTTTTCGTAAACGCCGTTCTCATCGCGGGCGGTGTTTCTGGTGACGTGCTCCGCCCATAGAACCGCCGCTTTTTCCCGCGCCGACAACTCTTCGGAATCCATGTAGTCATCCGACCCAATGGCTTGAATTTGTTCTTCCGTAATGCCTGCCGCTTGACCAAGCGACGTGTTATGAGCGAATCAGTATTTGCACCCGTTGAGGTGGCTGGTTTTCACCACCACCATTTCCTTTATCTTGGTGGAGAGAACGCTGCCCGCCCCTTCCCGCTGCACCACGGCATTGAACGGCGCCAACATCTTGGCGACCAAGGGCGAGCGCGCCAGCACCCGGTAGGAATTGGGCACCCGGCCTAACATGGCGGTAACGGCCGTGAATAAGTTTTGTATTTCCTGGTCTTCGGTATCGAGATCGACCATTTCAATGCGTGACATAAACTCTTCTCCTTATTTACTTATCTTGCTTTTTTTCTCTGCGGTCATAACGGGCAATCGACGCTTCCACGTCGTCGATATTCTCAATCGCCCAACTGCACAATACGTCGATGGGCTCCACCAAGGTCCAGCCCAGTTCGGTCAGGGAGTACTCCACCTTGGGCGGCACCACGGGATAGACTTTGCGCTCGACCAAGCCGACCCGCTCCAGATGACGCAAAGTCTGGGTCAACATTTTTTGCGAAATATCGCCGATATCCCGCCGCAATTCCGAATACCGCATGGTGCGGCGGGACAGACGGCGGATAACCAGCACATTCCATTTATTGGAAAGATAGCCGATCACTTTCTGCGCGGGACGGGAGGGAAAAGTTACCGCCCCGGCTTCGTCTATTTCGGAAATTTCACTATAATCGGCCATATCATTTCACACAGTAACGCACCATTTGGTATGTACAGTACATTTTGGATAGTACATTGTCAAAAGGGATGTATAGCTTTATATATCTGTTTAAAGGTCGAAAGCAACAACTGGATACAGGGATATGGATCAAGGCATCAGGGCCGTCTGGTACGATCTGGCGGAGAAAAGCAAAGACAAATATTTATCCTGGCTGCACGATACCTACCTGCCGGAGGTGCTTCAGCGGCCGGGTATTATGTGGGCGGCGCATTACGAAGTCACCGGCGGCGGCAAAAAAATGGACCAAATCAGCGAAATTCTGGCGCGCGCCGACGACGCGGTTCCCGCCGGCCAGGATTACGTTCTCCTGGTCGGCGCCGGCTCCCCGCATGTGTTTTTCAAGCCGATTTATGAAGAAGTGGACGCCGTAAATCCCGACAACTTGACGATGTTGGCCAATCGCATCAACGAGCGAATATGTGTCTTTACCGAAGAAGCCCGCATTAACGGTCCCGAGTTCGATACGCGGGCACCGGATACGACGCCGGGACCGGCCATTCAAATGGGCAGTTTCCGCATCAGAACCCTCGAAGAGGAAGCCAATCTCGCCGCCTGGTATGCGCAGTACCGCCTGCCGGCCATGACCCGGATGAAAGGCTGCATCGCCTCGCGCAAACTGGTGTCAATCATGGGCTGGGCCAAACATTCGGTAATGTACGAATTTACCTCATTGGAAGACCGGCACGAGCATTTTCAGAACCACGAATCCCTGGCTCTCGACGAGGGAGCCTGGACCAACCGGATCATCAAATCCACCATCCACGCCCCGGGCAGCCCCAGTATCGGCCGCCGCATCTGGCCTGCAGTCGAATAGAAACAGGAGTAAATTCACATGTCATTGTTACCCATTCCCACCAACGAAGAGGCTGACGAACAGCAAAAGGTTCTGTTCGATCATTCCACTCAAATGTTCGGCCGGGTGGCCAACGCGGTTCGGGTCGCATCTCACACGCCCAAGCTGGCTCAATCGATCTTCGGTTTTATCGTTTCGTCGCTCAGGGAAGAAATTACCGGCAACCTGCCCGTCCGCACCAAATGCCTGACCATCCTCAAGACGTCGACCCTCAACGGGTGCGCCTATTGAACAGGCCACAACGTAACGCTCGGTCGGGCGTTGGGTTTCAGCGACGAGCTGATTGAAGAAATACAGGGCGACTATTTGAACTCGAATAGCTTCACGCCCGAAGAAAAGGCCGCCATGCGTTGGGCGGAAGTGATGACCGACAAGCTCTATCAAGGCGCGCCTGGCCAACCGCCGCAACACCAGGACGCCATGACGGAGCTCAAAAAACATTATGACGAAGCACAGATCGTCGAGATTTCCATGGTCAGCGGATTTTTCAATTTTTGGAATCGGTTCACCGACGCTTTGGAGATCGACATCGAAGACAATCCGGTGATGAATTTATTTACCCGGTCAACGGCTATCGATCCGAAGGACTATGTGGCTTACATGAGAGATTGCTGGTGGAACGGTAAACAGGAATGGGAAGACTGAACATGGTCCGTATCGACGAATTTCCCGACGACTTCGAGGAGGAATTCCGCAACCGCGACATGCCGGAATTCACCGATACGCCGTTGGTCGCGGGCAAGCCGCTTAACGAACGGCGTATCTCGCTGATTTCCACCGCCGGACTGCACCGTCGCGGCGACCGCCCCTTTTCGGAGGACAGCGGGGAATTCCGCATAATCCCACGGGACCTGCCGGACAGCGATTTGGTGATGAGCCACATCTCCACCAATTTCGACCGGCTGGGATTCATGAAGGACGCCGACGTCGCCTTTCCCATCAACCGGCTCAAGGAACTGGCGGCGGACGGTTTTATCGGATCGGTGGGCGAATTCCACTATTCCTTCATGGGGGCGACGCCGCCGGAAGATATGGAGCCGAATATCAGGGAAATCGTCAACACATTGAAGGCGGACGGTGTCTGCTCGGTTGTGCTCTGCCCGGTCTGACCTTCCTGTACGCGCGCCGTGGGCGCACTGGCGCATTATCTGGAACGGGCGGGCATCGTGACCACGCAAGTCAGCCTGGTGCGGGAACATTCGGAAAAAATCCGGCCGCCGCGGGCGCTGTGGTGCTCCTTTGAACTGGGCCGCCCCTTCGGCGCCCCCAACGAGCCGGACTTCCAGCGCCGGGTGCTCTCAGATGTATTGAAACTTCTGGAACGAACCGACGGTCCCATCCTGGAGGATTTCCCCGACCCGCCCCCCGCAGGTAGCGGAGGCGAAGAAGACATCGAGGGCTGGATTTGCCCGGTTAATTTCGGCAGCGGCGTCGCCGACATTGATGCCGATGACGATCCCGTCAGCGCCCTCAAACAGGAAATCGAATTGCTCAGGTCGTGGTACGACCTGTCCGTGGACACATTGGGACGAACCACGGTCGGTATATCCGACGTGGACATTGATGACCTGGCCGATTTCATCGTCGCCTTCGCCAAAGATTCCGGCGCACCGCCGCCGCGAGACGACCTGCCCATCAGCCAGATGGTTGGTTTGGCCATCGACGACCTTAAAGCCTACTATTTCGAAGCCGCCACCGCCCGTCCCGGCCGCGCGTCGGACAAGGAACTGGCCGATTGGTACTACGGCGAGACGGTGATGGGCAAAGTCCTGGTGGACCTCAACGAAACCAGCCGCCTGGCCGACGACGGCATCCTCAACAAAATGGCCATCAGAAAAATCCTGCCGGCTCATCAACAGCATTTGAAAAAATCTGGTTGAACGGGCGGAGTACCGGATTGGTGACATGTACTAGTTACGTGTCCCGATGACTAGTTTCTGAGGAGTAAGAAATAAATTTTGTTTCAGTACATGCCTCAATGTCTGCTTTTAAAATTTGGCGGACATCCATTGCAGGTTACCGTTTTGCTAATTTTATCGGCATTTACCAATGTGCGATAGATGGTTACATGGCCATGATCGGAAGCGCCAATCGACACATGAACTGTCTTGAAAGAATTCCATTCCCCGATCTTTTGAACAAGAAAACAATGATAAACAATATTGCATTAAAACTTAGGTTGGCCGCAGCTAAGCTCGAGTAATCCCATCGCAATTTTTATTAAAGTTAATCAAAATTATTCATTATTACAAAAGGTTACGGTGTCTCACCGGATTTGAATTGACTCGCGTCAATGAAATTTTTCCATTGTTCGGGTAGGCTATCATATCAGTTGGTAATTGGGGTTTTCTGTCATGGATACGCAATCACAAACTGAGAAAGGGCATGCCGATTCACCTTCCGCCGGCACTGACGCCAGTATAAAAAAAATTTTTGGATTCGGTGACGAACTGGGTCCTCTCAAAGTCATTCATGTTCACGATCCGGCCGTAAACTTAAACGGTGTTCTGGTGGTCGACAACGTGGCGGCCGGTCCGTCGATCGGCGGTTTGCGCATGGCCACTGACGTCACCACGCTGGAATGTTACCGGTTGGCCCGCGCCATGACGCTCAAGAACGCTGCCGCCGGTCTGGCGCATGGCGGCGGCAAGTCGGTCCTGCAAGGTGATCCGAAAATGCCGCTTGAACAGAAAGAAGCCATGATCCGTGCCTTTGCTTGCGCGTTAAAGGACGAAAACGACTATATCTTCGGGCCCGATATGGGCACCAACGAACAATGCATGGGCTGGGTGCGGGACGAAATTGGCCGCGCCGTCGGATTGCCGCGCGAGGTCGGCGGCATTCCCTTGGATGAGCTCGGCGCGACCGGCTGGGGGCTCTACCACGCGATTGATGTGGCGCTCAAAAAACTGGGGATGGCGATGGAAGGCGTCAGGGTCGTCATCCAGGGATATGGTTCGGTCGGTTACCATAGCGCCCGGTTCATGGCTCAAAGCGGCGCCATAATTGTTGCCGCCAGTGATTCGCGGGGAGCTATTAAAAATGGCGATGGCCTGGATATAGAAGCCCTGTGGCAAATAAAAAAGGAAGGCAAAAGCGTCGCAGACTTTGACGGCGGCGTAGCCATCGACCGGGATGAAGTTATTGATGTTGCCAGTGACATATGGGTGCCGGCGGCCCGGCCCGATGTCATTCATGACGAAAATGTCAAACGGCTCAAAACGAAAATTATCGCGCAGGGCGCCAATATTCCGGTTACTGCATCTGCCGAGCTATACCTCCATCAGCAAAATATTTTGTGCCTGCCGGACTTCATCGCCAATGCAGGCGGCGTGATTTGCGCCGCCATGGAGTATCAAGGGGCGAGTCAATCGGCGGCGTTTGACACTATTCGGGATAAAATCCGTATCAATACGGAAGAAATGCTCGACCGGGCCGAGGCCGGTTTGAAGCAACCCCGTGAGGCGGCGCAGGAAATGGCTGAGGAGCGCGTTCGCACCGCCATGTCGACGAGGCGGTGGTCGATTTTCTGACCGATAGATAATTCGCCTAAGCGTCGGAGGAACACCATGTTTCGCATCAGATTTCACGGTCGTGGTGGTCAAGGTATGAAGACCGCTGGCCGAATTCTGGGCACCGCCTTTTTCCACGAAAACTTCGAAGTACAGGATTCTCCCCGCTACGGCGCGGAGCGGCGGGGGGCGCCTTTAACTTCAGCCGTGCGAGCCGCCCGGACGCCGATCAATGAACGAGGCATAATTCTCAAACCGGATTTGATTGTCGTAGCCGATGACACCTTGATACCAATCCCCGCCGCCGGAGTTTTGCAGGGTGTTGCAGATCGATCGGTCATTCTCATTGACAGTGACATCAATGAGGCCGAATGGCGGGACAGATTGCAAATCAATTGTCAGATTCGCATCTTACCGGCGCCGACGGATCCGGACCGGAGCGAGCTTCCCTATATCGGCTCGGTATGTGCGGGCGCGGCGGCACGGCTTACCGGTCAAATTTCACGGCAGTCGCTCGACCGGGCAATCCGCGAAGAACTCGACGAATTTGACGAAGACGTTATTGCCGAAAATATCGAACGAGCGTTGGAGGGGTACGACCAGATGGCACCGTTTGAGGGAACGGTATCGGAAGGCGCCACCCCATCTGTCGAAAATTATGATCCACCGCAATGGATAGACCTACCGGCCGATAGTGTCAGCTTGGCTGGGCCCGCAGTTTACGGCGGCGCCACCAGTATCCAGGTTCGAACCGGATTATGGCGAACCATGCGGCCAATTATCGAATTGGATTATTGTAACAAATGCACATGGGTGTGCAGTTCGTTCTGTCCCGATAGCGCGATCGAAGTTGGGCCGGACGGCTTTCCTGTAATCAACTACGACCATTGCAAGGGATGTCTGATCTGTGCTGCGCAATGCCCACCCCATGCCATCGCGGTGCTACCCGAACGGGATGGCGTAACAGCGGAAGAGGTATAGAAATGTCCAGTAAACTTCTCACCGGTAACGGCGCTGCGGCTTGGGGAGCCAGATTGGCGCGGGCCGACTACGTACCGGCATTTCCGATCACGCCGCAAACGGAAATTATCGAGACCTTGTCGAAATGGATCGGCACCGCGGAAATGGCCGCGCGCATCGTCAATATGGATTCAGAACACAGCATGATCACCGCAGCCGGCGCGGCGGCGGCAACCGGTGTCCGTGCCTTCACCGCCACCTCCAGTCAGGGCCTGCTCTATGGTCTTGAGATGCTTTACACCGTTGCCGGTTGGCGCGCGCCCTTCGTTCTCGTCAATGTTTCGCGTGCGCTGGCGTCGCCGGTAACCTTGGAACCCGATCACAACGATATTTTGGCGGCGCGTGACAGTGGCTTTTTACAAATTCATTGCGCCACCTGTCAGGAAGTCGTCGATAGCGTCATCATGGCCTACCGACTGGCGGAGCATACCGATGTAAGACTGCCGGTAATCGTAAACCTTGACGGCTTTTACCTGTCCTTTACGCGGGAGCCCGTTGATTTGCCGAACATTGCCGAGGTCGACGGTTATCTGCCGCTATTCGATCCGCAGGAAACCAAATTCCGCGCCGGAGAACCGGTCAGCCAGGCAGTCGCCGTACTTGGCGGCGGGCCGTATTCCTATTTCCGCTACGAGACCCATTTGGCCGCGCGCCGCGCACTTGACGCCTACCAGGTGGTCGAAGCCGAATACGGGGAACGGTTCGGCCGTCGTTACGGTGTAATTGAAAATTACCGTACCGAGGATGCCGAGATTGTTTTTGTCATGATGGGTTCTTTTTCGACCAAGGCCAAGGAAGCCGTGGACCGGCTTCGCGACAGCGGCGATGCTGTTGGCCTGGTACGCCCGCGGCTATTTCGGCCGTTTCCGGAAAACGCTTTGCAGGAGGCATTAGGCGGTAAAAAAGGAATCGCCGTAATCGACCAGAATCTATCTGTCGGTATGGGCGGGATATTGTGCAGCGAAATTTCAGCGGCGCTCTACGGTCAACCAGATGCGCCGTCTGTCATCACCAGTTTCATTGGAGGGCTCGGCGGCCGGAATATCCAACCCGAAGAATTTTATGAAATGGTTGCCGTAACCAATCGGGCGGTCAAGGAAGGCAAAGCGCCGCCGCCACGCCTGCTCTACACCGCTCCGGAATTGAGGGAAATGCGTAAGTTGCAGGCTATCGCCCATGTCGAGCGATCCGACCACAATCAACGCAGGATCGAGGGGGTGTCAAAATGACCGAAAGGCACTTCCAACGGATGAAGGATTTACCGTCAACCCACCTTCTCGGTGCCGGTACAGCTTTGTGCGCCGGTTGCGGCGGCCTTGAAATGCTTAAAGAGGCCTATGACATCCTGGGTGAAGATACGGTCTTCGTAAACGCCGCCGGCTGCATGACCCTGATGTCCATCTATCCGTTCACGCCGTTCCGCGGTTCGTGGCTTTATACTTCAATGGCTTCAGCGCCTGCCGGCGCGCAGGGCGTACGGGACGCTCTCGATATTCTTAAAGATACAAATCAAATTGGTGAAGACGAGGATTTGCAGGTCGTTGTCCTCACCGGTGACGGTGCCGCTTCCGGCATGGGATTGTCGCCGACTTCTGGCGCCATCGACCGCAATCTCGATTTTATTTATCTTTGCTACGATAACGAAGGATACGGCAATACCGGCCAGCAGACCTCGCCGGAAACGCCGCACGGCGCGCGCACTGCAACCGATGCCGTAGCCGCCGGATTTCCCGGCACCAAAAAGGATTTATTCGAGATCTGGGCGGCGAACCGCCCGGCTTATGTGGCCACAGTCGTCGGCGCTGAACCATTGGATCTGGCCAAGAAAATCGAAAAAGCCAAGGGGCTGAAAGGACCCCGTCTGATACTTTCGTTGGCGCCCTGCCCGACGGGTTGGGGCTACGATCCGAAGGACACTATCGAGATCGGCCGGCTCGCGGTTAAAACCGGCATCTGGCCCCTCAAAGAGTATGAGAACGGCCGGATCACTCACACATTTCATCCCGGTTCCCGACGCCCTGTGGAGGAATATCTTTCGAGACAGCGCCGCTTTGCCCATCTGTTCGAACCGGAGCGGAATGAAAAACTGTTGGCGGAGATTCAAGCGGGCGTCGATGACTATTGGTTGGCCAACGAGGCCGGTAAGGAAAAATGACTGACGCGAGCACACCAGAGACAGGGCTCAGCTACTTCCATAGGGGTGGTGAGGAACCGCTTTTGGGCGTCACCATACCGGAACGATTTTCTCAAATTGCCGCCCGATTTCCCAACCACGACGCCATTACTAGCCGTCATCAGAATCGGCGGCTCAGCTACCGAGATCTTAGCCGCGAGATTGATCGGGCAGCAAAATCGCTGTTTGCGCTCGGTTACGGGCACGGCGATCGAATCGGCGTCTGGTCGACCGACAATATCGAATGGTTGGTGCTCCAGATGGCGACCGCCCGGATCGGCGCGGTACTGGTCAACATCAATCCCGCCTATCGCCCGCGCGAACTGGAATACGCGCTGCAGTCTTCAGAAGTGCAAGGACTTTTCACAATTCCATCTTTTAGCCACAGCAATTATCCAGAAATGCTGGTCGAGCTGATCCCGGAATTGAAAGAACATGATGGCATCGTGAGCTCGGACGTCTTCCCTTATTTAGGACGGGTTGTACTTTTCGATCCGATCAAGCCTGAACAAACCCAAGTACCTGAAAAGGGATTCTTGTCATGGCAGGCGTTTCTCGAAGTCGGCAGCGCCGTATCCGAGGACGTTTTGAACGAGGCAACCGCGTCGCTCGACTGCAATGATCCGATCAACATTCAATATACATCGGGAACAACCGGATTTCCGAAGGCGGTTGTACTCAGTCATCACAATATTCTCAACAACGCCTACTTTACCGCCCTGGCGATGCATTTCGGACCGGCCGACCGTTTGTGTGTACCGGTGCCGTTTTACCATTGCTTCGGTATGGTGCTTTCGAACCTTTTGTGCCTCACCGTCGGCGCCTGTATCGTCGTGCCGGCCGAGCATTTTGATCCGTTGGCGGTGCTGGAAGCGGTGGCGGAAGAACGCTGCACGGCTTTGCACGGCGTGCCGACGATGTTTATCGGCGCGTTGGAGCATCCCCGGTTTGCTGAGTTCGACCTGTCCAGTTTGCGAACCGGCATTATGGCCGGCGCACCTTGTCCGCCGGAACTGATGAAGCGGGTCATCAACGACATGCATTGCCGCGAAATACTGATCGGTTACGGCCAAACCGAAGCCTCCCCCCTCACCCACCTGACCCGGGCCGAAGACAGTCTGGAACGCCGGACTGAAACGGTCGGCACCAATCTGCCGCATCAGGAAGCGAAGATCGTCGATCCCGAGACCAAAAATACGTTGGCATTAGGAAAAATTGGCGAAGTCTGCTTTCGCGGTTATCACGTCATGTCGGGTTACTTTAACAATCCGGAGGCGACGGCGGCGACCGTCGACGACGCAGGATGGCTTCATTCGGGTGATCTCGGATCGATGGATAAGGATGGCTATGTCCGAATAACCGGGCGTCTCAAGGAAATGATCATCCGCGGTGGTGAGAATATCTACCCGGCAGAGATCGAGGCCTACCTGTTCACCCATCCCAAAATTGCGCAGGTCGCCGTGTTCGGTGTGCCGGACGAAAAATTGGGCGAGGAAATTGCAGCCTGGGTTCAATTCCACCAAGGTGAAAAAATGACTGAAGAAGAACTGCGGGAATTCTGCCGCCACGGCCTGGCCCACTTTAAAGTGCCGCGCCTAATCAAATTCGTCGATGAGTTTCCTATGACGGTAACGGGTAAAATACAAAAGTTCCGCATGCGTGAAATTATGGATGCAGAATTAAAATCAATATTAAATTCTTAGGCCTCTATCTTTGACAATTTTTAAAAGCTTTGAAATTAAGTTCGATTAGTTTTTAGCCAAGTCTCCTGGTGGCTAAAGGCGGACTTTATTGGGGTATCGAAAAGTGGTTAGAAAGCTTATTTCTTCCCAATTATGATTTTCATTTCCCGATTGACCGGTTAGTCTACCTCCCAACAAAGGAATTTATAAGGGAAGCGGTTCTTGGACGCTCAGGAAGTAAAACGTATCGCCAAAGAAATGGGGGTTAATCTGGTATAATTATGTTGGACTGTTCAGTTATCTGAGGAAGGTACGGAAATGAAATTATTTCGAATATCGTGTTTGGTTCTCGTGGCCGCCGTGCTGCTGGTTTACGCCTTGCCGGTTGGCGCCGCGCCGGAGTTCACGAAACGTGACGACGGTCTGCACGCGCAAGCCTGGTTCAAGAATTTGTCCTTTCTCGACCTGCGCGACGACCTTACCGAAGCGCGCGAAGCGGGCAAGGGTCTGGTGGTCATTTTCGAACAAAAGGGATGCGGCAGCTGCAAGCGTCTGCACGAGGTCAACTTCGCCGACAAACGGCTGGCGAATTTCATCGCTAAGAATTTCGACGTGCTGCAAATCAATATGTATGGCAACAAAGAAGTGACCGACATGGACGGCTCGGTCATCGACGAACGCAAATACTCGGAGCGGGTCCTTGTCCAGTTCACACCGACCACATTGTTTTACGGCGAAGACGGCAAGGAGATTTTCCGCATTCCCGGCTATTTGCCTGCCAAATTTTACCGCCGGGCTTTCGAATATGTCCTCGATCGCGGACCACAACGCAAAATCCTGTTTCCCCGCTGGTCGCGGGACAAACTCAAGGCGGAACGGGCGCGCAGCGGCAGCTGATTCGGCGTTTCCGAACCAGGGGTCACCAATTGGCTACCTTTAACTTTACTGACGAATTGCGGCAGAAGATCGACGCAAATTTTTCAGCTTTCAGCAGGACCGGGATTTCGGATGAACATCTGCGTCCGGCGGCGGTGGCCATCGTGATCGACACGCATGTAGAGGACGATCGTGCGGTAGTGCTGCTTACCCTGCGCACCCGGCATATCAACCGTCACAAAGGGCAGTTTGCACTTCCCGGCGGCCGGTTGAATGAAAACGAAACGGTGATAGAGGCGGCGCTTCGCGAACTGAAGGAAGAATTGGGCGTCGAACTTACTCCGGATGCCGCCCTGGGCACTCTTGACGACTACCCCACCCGCTCCGGCTTCAATATCACCCCCGTGGTATTTTGGGGCGACGGTGCAATGAACATTAGCCCGGATCCCAGCGAAGTTGAGGAGTACTACCGAATTCCCCTTGATGATTTGGACAGCCCGGACATTCCCCAATTCATGCGCCAAACCGATGGCGATCACCCTGTGTTATACATCCCGCACCTGCCGACTTTGGACGATTCCGTCTTTGCCCCCACGGCGGCTATACTCTATCAGTTCCGCGAAGTGGCCTTAAGGGGAAACGACAAAAGGGTCGCCCACTACGATCAACCGGAATTTGCTTGGAAGTGAATTGCGGTGGACATTTTCATGCTTGCCGTATTTTTGCGATCTCCGCGCCTTTGGATCTCAAGGGGCAAAACCCTCATCTTCCGTCAAGCCCGCGTATGACGGAATGATGGCGACCTACGCCTTACCGAAAATCACTTATGCCATTTCGTTAACCCAAAGGGCATTTTCATTTCGCAAATGACCCGTTAATCTACTTCCCAATAATCAAACACATAAGGGAGGCGGTTCTTGGACGCTCAGGAAGTTAAACGGATAGCCAAGGAAATGGGGGCTGATCTGGTCGGTATCGCGTCGGCCAAAATCCTCAACGCCTTTCCCCCCGACCCCGCCTGCCCGCAGACCCCCGACCGGGTGTCGCCCTACTGCAAAAGCGTGATCGTCATCGCCCATCACCTGCCGGTGGCCGTGTTCCGCGCAAAATCGGGTATCCCGGTTCAATACATGGACATGCTGGTGCTCAGACGCATGGACAGGATTTCCTATCAACTGGCCGATCATCTGGAAAAAGAGGGTTATCCCAGCTTCGTCACCGCCGCCCAGGAAACCGACTGGAACATGAAGAAGGCCAGTTACGGGAGGTTAAGCACCCGCCATCTGGGAATCGAGGCTGGGCTCGGTACCTTCGGGCTGGAGGTCAATATCCTGACGCCCGAGTACGGCCCCCGGATTTACCTCACCGGCATCCTGACCGAGTTGGAATTGGAGCCCGACGAGCCCATGACCGAGCAGGTCTGTATTGGTGAAAGTTGTTCCCGTTGTCTCTACAGTTGCCCAACCGATGCGGTGCTTCACTACGGCATCGACAAGCGCAACTGTGCCTTGGAGGCCCAGGAGTTCGGCTTTATGACGGCAACGGCGTTTTTTATGAAGTTCACTTTGGCCAGCCGGGAAGAGAAAAAGGAATTGATCAAGGCGCGGGACGTCTTCGGCTTCTGGCAGGGTCTCCTGCGGGTGGTCGGGTCTTTCGGCGATTGCCCGCGCTGTCTGGCGGTCTGTCCGGTTGGTGACGACTACCACGCCTATCTAGCTGGGCCGCAAAAGCAAATCCCGGAGAAAACGCCGGAGAAAGTGGAAAAAGCCAAAGGCTTCAAACAGGCGCGAAAGGACGGCGATCCGGTATCCGGTCTCGATGACTGGAATATCCGCTGGGTGGGTCCGGAAGGCTATAAGGGCATTGTCGCCCGTCAAATGCAGGAATTTAAAAAAGCGCAAAAGGAACGCGCTCAAGCAGAGGAAAATTAGACCATGGTTGCCGTATTTCAAACGCCCCTGACGGCAGAGGAAGTCAAAACCAAAGCCAGAGAACTGGGCGCCGATCTGGTCGGTATCGCCGACGGTAAGGTGATGGACGCCAATCCGCCTTACCCCAACGATCCCAAGCGCCCAAGGGATGTCAGCGATCACGATAACGACCGGGTCATCGTTCTGGCCAAACGAATCAACCTCGGCACCACACGGATATCCGCCTGGGATGACCGGCACAAGTTCTACAACGACGAATTGGCCATCACTGCCCTCGAAGAAACCGCCCTTTCACTGGTGCTGTGGCTGGAAACCCAGGGTTACCCGGCGCTGATTATTCCGCCGACCCACACCGATCCGTGGAAATATGACGGCGATCCGTCCAAACCCATGTCGCCGCTGTTATCAGCGGAACATGCCGCCGTCGAAGCGGGCATGGGAACTCTGGGACTCAACCTGCAACTCCTGACGCCGGAATTCGGCCCCCGGGTCATGCTCATCGCCGTGATGAGTTCGGTGGACGTGGAGGCCGACAACAAGATGGGATCAGCGCTTTGCCACGGCCCGGAATGCGGACGCTGCCTGTCCACCTGCCCGTCTGACGCCGTTGGCCATTGGGACCGGGACTGGATCTCCTGCAACCAGAGCCGCCAGCCCTTCGGATTCAACCAGCTGGCGGACTTTTTGGGCGAGGTCATTGACGCCAATGACCCCGACCGGCAAAAAGCCATGGTCCGATCCGAGGACAGCTTCAACCTCTGGCAGAGCATTCTCCGGGGCGCCGGCGCCGTGGTCGGCTGCCGCCGTTGCCAGGATGTCTGCCCGGTCGGCGGGGATTACGAGGACCTGCTGAAAGACGCCTTGGATGACATTCCCGAGGACACCCCGGAAAAACAGGCTAAACTTTCCGATATGAAGGATGCAACGGACGCACCCGACACGTATTCCCAGCAAAGCCGCTGGATCGGATCACTTGGATAACGAGGTTATCATGGACTTAGCCCCGCCGCCGTCAAAGGACGTTATCGAGAAAATCCACAACGAACGAAAGCCGATCGCCGTTGAAATGGCGCGCCAGTCCAATCTGCTGAAAAAGCGGCTGTCAGGGATCAACGTTGACAAATTGGACGACCCCGAGGAATGGCGCAAAATCCCCCTCCTCACCAAAGACGAACTGCGCAAACTTTCCACCGATGAATTCTACAACGATTTCTGCATCGCCGGTTTAGACGAGGCGTCGGAATACTGGCGGTCCGGCGGCTCCACCGGCAAACCGCTGTTCTATCCGCGCTCCCATGAGGACCTAAAGTACAAACTGAACATCGGGTTTGGCCGCCTCTGGCCTTGTATCAACGCCACCATATCTGACAGGCTGCACACCTCGTTTCCCTTGGGCGTTCATCCCATCGGTCAGGCGCTACCGCGCTCAGCTGCACAGCAAGGGCTGGCATCGCTCTGGGCGGGCGCCGGCACGACCACACCGACGCCGGTGCAATTGGATTTGATCCTGGACTTGAAGGCCACCATCGTCGGCGCCATGCCGAGCTATGCCCTGCATCTGGCCAATGTGGCCGAAGCCGAAGGTATCGATCTGGCCAACTCGGATGTCAAGAAACTGATCGTCAGCGCCGAACCGCTGACTGACGCCAAGCGGGCCAAGCTGGAACGCATCTGGGGCGCGACGGTCTATAATTCTATGGGAATGACCGAAGGCTCTATGATGTTCGCTGAACGGGATGGCGTAGATGGCATGATTGCCTGGAGCGATATGTTCTATCTGGAAGTGATCGATCCCGCATCGGGTGATCCGGTAGCTGAAGGTGAGGAAGGGGCGTTGGTAATGACGCCGCTATTCTGCAACAATATTACACCCTTTCTGCGTTGGCTGACCGGCGACATCGTCACACTTAAATCACAGCCGGAATCCGATGATCCCTGGTCGGTCTTTCCGGTGTTGCATCATGCTCTCCGCACCGAAGGTTTCTTCAAGGTTCGGGGCGTCAACATTAATCATGGTGATCTGGAAGATTTCATGTTTAACCATAAGGAAATCACCGACTTCAAGGCAGAGGTTGTTACCCAGGACGATAAGGATCTTATAAGACTTTTGATTGAATTGGTCCGCGGCACCGATCCGGCCGCGCTTCACGCCAAACTCAATAGCGCCTTCAAACAGACCTTTGAATCTTCGCCGGAAGTGGTCGTTCTTGAACGGGGCACCCTGGCAAAAGAATTCGAAGCCTCGGTCAAAGCGCCACGCTTTGTGGATAAACGATAGTATCGATAAAAAGAGTCGCGACTTTAATTTGCCGACATATTCTTTAAATATGATCGATAGATGGCGTCTAGTTCTCCTCTGGCGGTCAATTCCCCGACGATCCGATCGAAATCATCTCTCACCGCTTCGCTCAGGAATACCATCGACGCTGTATTTACGATGTTATCCAGCAGCCCGTGAAATGTGAATACACTGGGTGATGCTTGAGCGGCACCCGATTTTAGATAGTACAAAAATAGGAACTGATCCAATATGCAAACGTCTGCCCGGGCAGACGCCACCATGCGGACACAACCTTTTGGATCGGGGAGCTCGATGTAATTTTTATTGGCCAGGGTCATGTTTTTAAATTCGGCGCCGTACGCATTGCGCGCACCCTGCCAAGTGACCACTGAAAAATTTTTTAAATCCGATATGGATTTCAGGTCCAGCCTTTTAAGTGCCGCCACCTTTGAGCCGTAACGAAAAATTGGCTTTGATCGAAATCCACGGATTTTCGTTCGACTATTTATGTTCGCTGCGCCGCTCAACCTACCCCGATTCAGTTCCTCCACCATGCGCTTCTGGCTCATTTCGATATAGGATACCTGATACTGGGGTAATTTCTCGAAAACCTTTCCAATTAAGTCCCAAAAGATACCACTTTCCGTTTTCTTGACGAAAAAAGGAGGAAAATTTCCAACGCCGATTGTAAGTTTAATCTCTCGTTGGCTCTGGGCTGTGGTATCTGTGGAATAAAACAGCGTTAAACAGAAGAAAATTGCCTGGATGATCGGGAACGATTTCATTGTTTTTGCCCTCAATTCAATTTACGTGGCCGATAAATCGTAATCGGGGCTTCAACAATTTCCGCTACAATCGTTCTAAATTCGCCGCAGCTAATTTTTATTGGTCTAATCAACAAGTAAGGGCATATTGAAATAAACCAATAGCTTTCATTTTCGGAAAGTACGTAGCCGTGGCCTTAGGAAACAAGTGCACATAATTATTCTAAAATCTAGCCGGTAAAAAATACGGCTCAAACCGTGGGGCATAAAAGAATGTTGCGTCGCATACCGTTGGCGATCGCTTTCGTTGTATTTCTCTCTTCCGAACGTGTTCTCGGATCTGATTCTCTGACCCTGTACATGACCGAGATTCCGGGTCAAACCATGAATGACGATTCCAATCTCGGTATGGCTCGCGAAATTGCCCATGAGGCTGCCATGCTTGCTGGAATAGCGCTGAATGAAACCTTCGTTCCGTGGGCTCGGGCGGTGAAAGCCGTTGAGAAATCAGCAAATACCGTTATCATTCCGTTTTCGCGCACGCCAACCAGAGAGAAACGATTTACCTGGATAGCCGTTCTTTACCCCCTGCAGTTCGGCTTCGTCTCGCTAAACAAACCGATCAACAGCTTTGATCATGCGCGACGTCTCAAGCGCATAGGAGTGTGGCGGGCGACATCAATGGAAGAAGAGCTACGCCAGGCAGGATTCAAAAACATTGCCCCCGTTTCCGATGATAAAGCGCTGGCCCGCATGCTGGTTAAGGGTCGTTTTGATGCCTGGTACGGCTCTCTTGTTGAAGCGGCGTATCAATTTCGAGGTATAAAGGAAATTAATCGTGCGAAACTCCAGTTCGGCGAGCCCTTGCGTGAACAGAAAGTATGGCTAGCGAGCGGTTTAAAAATATCCGGTCAAATCGTTGGCCGGTTGCGGGGTGCCATGAAAACCTTGGAGCAGTCAGGTGCAATTCGATCCATCATCAGGAAATACGGATTTGATCCAAAATAATCCGGTCCGGTTAGACCGGCTCCGATTCGATTTCCTTGCCCCGTTTCAGGATCACGATTTTTATCGGAATTAATATAATCAAGCCCAACATGGTAATACCGGCAAGCGCCATCTGGAGGCCAACGGTTTCGGCGATCCACCCGATAGCAAGGGAACCCAGGGCCGGCAACCCAACGCCAATTGAAACGTATATGCTGATCACCCGGCCGCGATAATCGTCATCGACCAAATGTTGAACCAGCGACTGATTTCCGATCGACGCAGACACCAGAAATCCACCGGCAAAAAACAATGTGACCAACGCAACCGCATAGATATCGGTTAAAGCAAAAGCGATCAGTATCATGCAGGTGACGACATTACCGATGGCAAGGACCCGGGTCAGTCCCTGGGTCGATCCGCGCAGCGCTAAAACGATGGCGAAGCAAAAGGCGCCGATACCTGACGCCGCCAGCATATTGGCAAGCCCCTGCTCACCCTTGCCGAATATCTCGGCGGCGAAACCCGGCATAAAATCTAAATAAGGGCGGATCAAACAAGAGATGATCAAAGTTACAAGGAATAGGAGACGTAAATGAGTGTGCTGGACGGTGTAAACAAATCCGGCCTTGAATTCATTGAACAGATTGGACTTTCTCCTTTCGGCCAATCGCTCGGCCGCGCCTTCCGGCGGACGAATGCGAAGTAATGCAAAGGTCATCCAGATCATACACGCCGCATTGGCGGCAAACCCCGATCCCACGCCGAGAAAACCGAGTAGTAATCCGCCGATGAGTGGGCCGGTAAAACCCGACGAGTGATAGGTCGTTGCGTTGACCGCCACGGCAGCGGACAGATTCCCGCGATCCACCAGACGGCCGACAAGCGACTGCCGGGCGGGAAACTCGAAGGCAAATTGAATACCCTGAACCGTCATTAGAATGACCAGCAGAAGCGGTGTCATAACATCGGTCCAGATCAAAGTGGCTGTCGTCATCGCAATACCGGCGCCGAAAAGTGATGTGGCGATAGCGACCAACCTGAGGCCCAACCGGTCGGCGATCGCCCCGGCGAAGGGTCCGAAAATCAAGAGAGGAATGTGATAGCCGAAGGCAATGGCCCCTAACCAGGCCGGCGATTTGGTCATTTCGTAAATGAGGTACCCGGCGGATATTTTCTGAATCCAGAAACCCTGGACCATCAGAAGCTGACCCGTCCAGTAGACCCGGTAATTTCTAATCGAAAGCGCCCGCCCGATACCGCCGAAATGAGAAAGAAAGCCTGCCGGTTTTTCCATCGAGGAAACTTAGCCCTCAATATAGACCGGGTAAAACACTTAGAGGTCTAATTGTTGATTGCGCAAGGGATCAGACGCTACGTCAATGTTCCTAGACGGCTTTGGCGCGAACTTCGGCATCCTGCCAATTGGTCAACAGCCGGGCGACGACGATCCGCATCAAATACATGCCGAACTGGGGATTTTGATAAAATAGCTGGACCATATTGTCGTTGGATATCGTATAGAGATCGCAATCCGTGGCGCATACGCCTGTGCAGGTGCGCCGATTGTCGGGCGTAAAGGCGCCGATCTCACCCAGAACATCGCCGGGTCCGCAATCGACGTCGATTTCGTTGAGATGGACCGTACCATCGGCGATGACAATCATCCGATCCGGCCGGTCACCTTTGTGAAATAAAACCGTTCCCGCCGCCTGCCTGATCTTGTCCATAAAAGGGAGCAAAGCCGTGAGATCGTTGTCCCCTTCCGAAGATTTGCGGATTTCCTGGATCAGCTGATACATCTGCCACGTTCTGAACAGGTTCAGCGGCAACAGCAAAGCATGCAGCACCAACGTCGGAAAACTCGGCACCAGTAGCCCAAATATCAGAAATCCCACATTGCCCGCGACGGCTCCGAGACGCAGAGGAATAATGGTCTTACGATACATCCCCCAAAGGGTAACAACGCCGCCCATATAGCCGACGACATCAACCCAGGGAACACCTTCCATAGCCATGGTAAAGTCTCCTCTTACAAACAATCAGAAGAAAACAAAAATTACCGGGTGCCTAATTTTACAATTTTCAAAATGACTATAACAAATCGTATTTCCCCAACCTATTCCTCAACTGGTTGTAGGTGAGGCCCAACTGAAGTGCGGTGATTTTTTGGTTATGGCGGTTGGCTTCGAGGGCAGCGCCGATGAGGTCTTTTTCGTATTGATTGACGGCGTCTTTGAGTTTGATGGGGCCGGAAATAGGCGGCGCTTCGGTGGGCTTGGCGGTTGCCGGTGCGGTTTCCTGCCGGGCAGTCTCTTTGGGGTGCGGCCGATAGGGTGAATCGAATGGATCGAAGACAATTTCCGGCATTGGGCGGCCCGGGTCGCCGTGAAGGTAAACCGCCCGCTCCACCACGTTCTTCAATTCCCGGACATTACCCGGCCAGTCATGGTTTTGCAGTGACTCCCGGGCGGCGGGCGCGAAACCGGGAAAACCTTCCCAATCCAGTTCCTGCGCCATGGCGCGGCCGAAATGATGAGCCAGCAGCGGAATATCGTCCTGACGGTGACGCAGTTGAGGAACCGTTAAAACATCGAAGGACATGCGGTCGAGAAGATCGTAGCGGAAACGACCCGCAGCCGCCTCGCTGGGTAAATCCACATTGGTGGCGCCAATCACCCGCACGTCGACCTTGAGGGTCTCGTTGCCCCCGACCCGTTCAAAATTTCCGTACTCGATGGCCCTGAGGATTTTTTCCTGGGCCTTCTGGGTGGCGCTGGCGATTTCATCTAAAAACAAGGTGCCGCCGTCAGCCAGTTCAAAGCGGCCGATGCGTCTTTTGCCGGCCCCGGTGAAAGCGCCCGCTTCGTGACCGAACAACTCCGTTTCCAGCAGCGTGTCCGGCAGCGCCGCGCAATTCAATTGCACGAACGGTCCCTGCCAGCGTTTGGAAAGATAATGCAGGCGCGTCGCCACCAGTTCCTTACCCGAACCCCGCTCCCCGATCACCAGCACCGGGCGGTCCTGGGGTGCGGCCAATTCCACCCGCTCCATCATCGCCAAAAAAGACGGTGATTCGCCGATAAGCGGCGGTAATTCCATACTTTCAATCATTTATACAAAATACGATATTTATTATTATTTTTCAATATTTATTATTATTTTTTATAATTTATCAATGCGAATCAAATACAGCATTATTTAAATTACTCGTTTATTTACAATCAGTTATCTGATTATTCGCAATTTGGCACGCTTCCTGCGTTTGTTGTAGTCAGAATTAACAATTTGCCAATGACGGAGAAAAAAAATGGGTATCTTTTCGCGCTTCAGCGATATCGTGAATTCCAATCTGACGGCCATTCTGGATAAAGCTGAAGATCCGGAAAAAATGATGCGTCTGATGATTCAGGAAATGCAGGAAACCTTGGTGGAAATCCGCTCGGACGCCGCCCGCATTATCGCCGACCGGAAAGAAGCCGCCCGCACCTTGGGCCGCCTTGAAGACGCGCAAGGAGAATGGCAGCGCAAGGCCGAACTGGCGATCGCCAAAGACCGCGAGGATTTGGCCAAGGGTGCCCTGTTGGAAAAAGCCAAGCTGGAAGAGACCGCCGGGTATTTGCGGACCGATCTGGAAAATCTTGATGCCGGTCTGGTTAAATACGAAGACGACATCGTCAAACTGGAATCCAAATTACGGGAAGCCAAGGCCAAGCAGCAGACCATCCAGGCGCGCCAGAAAACCGCGACATCCCAGTTGCGCACCCGCAAGCAGGTTTATGACGGTCGCATTGACGACGCCTTCGCCCGCTACGAAACCATGGAAAAACGGGTTGAAGCCGTCGAAGGTGAGGTTGAATCCTTTGATCTCGGTAAAGGTAAGACCCTGGCCGAAGAAATTGCTGATCTGGAAGCCGAAGCGGCCATCGAAGACGAATTGGCTGCCCTTAAGGCGAAAGCTGCCGGTTCTAAAAAGAGTGGCGGTAAAAAGGCCGCCTCCTGATAGGATCGGAATTCGGAATTTATAGGAGAACCCGATGCAAGCCTTCTTCTTTATGCCTATCGCCATCGTCTTCCTGGTCATTGTCCTGCCCATCTGGATCATCGCCCACTACGGAACGCGGTGGCGGACCGACAAAACCATGACCTCCGGCGAGGAAAAATTGCTCGCCGACTTGTGGGAATCCGCCGGTAAAATGGAGGAACGCGTCCGTAATTTGGAACGCATCCTCGATCAGGAAGCACCTGACTGGAGAGAGAGATTATGAGTAAACACAGCCATCACCACGGCGGTAGAAAACGCAGATTCTGTGGGCCTCGCCGACGGCATGATAGCAATCCCAGCCATATCCGCCTTTACCGTAATCCGGACAACGGCGTTTTCATGGGCGTCTGCGCAGGCATTGCCGACTATTTCGGCGTCAATGTGGCGGGCGTCAGAATCGCCACGGTCGTCGCCCTGTTTTTCTTTTCGGTGCCGGTCGTCATCGCCTATTTCGCCATGGGTTTTTTCCTCAAGATCAAACCAGAAGGTATGTACGCGACCGATGAAGAGGAAACGTTCTGGCGTCGCACCCGGCTGGACCCCAAGGGAACGGTGTCTGACGTGCAACAGAGGTTCCGCGAAATCGAACGCCGCATCCGGGATGCGGAAGCCTATGTCACGTCAAGCGAGTTCAAATTAAAACGGGAATTCAAGGACCTTTAACCAAAATAAGTTACGACCATGCGAAGCCCGATTTTAAATCCGTATAAATTACTTCATTGTTATTGATTCCGAGATATTTAATCCCACTTATTTCATGAGCAATCTAATAGGTTGTAGCGGGGGTTAATTCTATTTCGGTGGCAAAATTAGTAAAAATGTCCAAAACGGGGAAATTCCAAGTTCTTTATATCGAAGACGACATTGAGACGGCGGAACTATGTCGCGCCGTATTGGGCAACTATGACTATACAGTCGAGTTGGCCTACACGGGAAAAGAAGGTCTTGAACTGTTTCAGAGCAGCGAATACGACGCCGTCATTTTGGATTATCGTCTTCCCGATGTTGATGGCCTTGAAGTGGCCGAGGAAATTCTAAAACAAGCTCCTGACATTTCGATCATTTTCATGACCGCTCGCGGAAGCGAACAAGTGGCTGCGGAAGCCATGACGCTGGGCGTGGCCTACTACGTCGTAAAGGATAATCCGAACGTCTATTCGAAATTGCTCCCGGAAATTGTCAAAAAAGCGATTACCAGAACCGAAGAAAAGCGTGAAATAGAAAACGTTCAAGAAAAATTGAGAACCAGCGAGGAAATATACCGGTCAATTTTTGAAAATTCCGCTGAAGGAATTATCTCAATCGACTCTATCGGTGTGATCGAATCCTTCAACCCTCACGCAGAAGCGATATTCGGTTATACCGCACAGGAAGTTATCGGCGAAAATGTCGCTATTTTAGTAGCTGAAGATGTACGGGCGCAGCATATCGAGTATACCAGCCAGTCCGAACTCAATGCGCCCCGAATAATCAATCATGCCCGCGACCTTATTGGGCAGCGTAAAAACGGTACAAATTTTCCGATGGAATTGAACGTTTCGCCAATGACCACAAACGGGAAACAAAAATATATTGGCATAATGAGAGATATCACGGAACGCAAGGAAGTAGAATCAACGCTGGTGCAAAGTGAAAATCGGTTTCGAGATTTTGCGGAATCGGCGGCAGATCGATTTTGGGAAACGGACAAAAATCATAAATACACCTATATGTCGCCACCCGCAGGAGCAATGAAGAGGCCGGTGGAGGACTTGATAGGAGAATTACCTTGGTCCGTTGCATCTCGCCGGCATTCCTCTGAACACGACCAAGCCATACAAGCGGCATTCGAAGCGCAAAAGCCCTTCCGGAATATCAGAAATATTGGCACCGCTGCCGACGGCGGGCGAAGGCATTTGGCGTTGAATGGCGTCCCCTATTACGACGCAAACGGCAATTTCGCAGGTTTTCGCGGCTCCACGACCGATGAGACCGAAGAAATCGAAGCCAGGTTGCTCATCGAGGAACAAGAACATCGTTTTAAAGACCTGGCAGAGGCCGGGGCGGACCGGTTTTGGGAAACCGATATAGATCATCGCTTTACTTTTTTTTCCTCCCCATCTGGAAATCTTTCCTACCCGGTTGAAAAATTAATCGGGAAAAGACCCTGGGAATTCCCCGAGAGGATTCCAGCAATTCATTGGGATGAACTGACGGGAAATTTTGACGCCCACATTCAGTTTAAAGATTTCAGATATACCAGCGTTTCGGAAACCGGCTCGACGGTTCATGTCCGCATGTCTGGAACACCGGTTTTCGAGACCTCAGGTAAATTCAAAGGGTTTCGCGGCGTTGTCTGCGACGAAACCGAAGAGGTTGAAGCCCGAAAGATGGCAAGCGCAACTGAGCAGCAGTTCGCGGATGCAATAAATCATTTGAATGCCGGATTCAGCCTTTGGGACTCAAACGATATCCTATTGATCGCTAATGATCATATCAGATTGATCTATCCGGAAATTGCCCATCTGTTGGTTGCTGGAAATTCATTCACACACGTCATGCGCCATTTGGCGGAAAGTGGCGGATTGGATTTACGGGGTGAAAGTGTCGATGAATGGATCGGTCTAGCGGCTGGTTACCATCGGCAAAAAGACGAGAATTACGATATTCACCTTAACGATGGCCGCTGGATTCAAATCCGAAAGCAACGGCTTGAAGACGGTTCAACCCTTGCATTTCATTTTGATATAACCAAAGACAAGCAAGCCCAAGAAGAAGTGGAACTTGCCCGCCAATCCGCCGAAAATGCCAACCGGGCCAAATCCGACTTTCTATCATCTATGAGTCATGAACTGCGGACTCCCATGAATGCTATATTGGGATTTGGACAACTTCTCGAGCACAATCCCGCTCACCCCCTCTCCGATCAGCAATCCGATCACGTCCAGCAGATTTTGAAGGGCGGAGAACATCTTCTCAATTTAATCGACCAGGTTTTGGAATTATCAAAAATCGAAGCGGGAAAAATTGGTCTTTCCGTCGAGACCGTCGAGCTAGAACCGTTGGTGCAAGAATGTGTCGCAATGTTGGTTGGCCGAGCATCGAACGCTAACATCGAAATAGCTAACGAAACCCCTGATCACCCGCTGCCGAAATTGAAATCAGACCGCATCCGGTTACAGCAGATTCTGCTCAATCTTCTGTCCAACGCCGTTAAATATAACCGGGATGGCGGAAAGGTTACTTTTTCCTATGAACATCTGAATGATGATCGCCTGCGAATTATGCTTAAAGATACCGGTCACGGTATTCCTGCCGACAAACAAGTGGATTTGTTCGAACCGTTTTGCCGGCTGGGCCGGGAAGCAGGAGAGATAGAAGGCTCGGGAATAGGTCTAACTATTACCAAACAGCTGGTCGAATTATTGGGCGGCTTCATCGATTTTGAGAGCACAGAGGATGAAGGAAGCAAATTCTGGATCGATATTCCCATAGCGAAAGACCAGTTGGCTCGGGCGGGTAAAATTAATTCCAATGATATTTCTGAGGATGAGTTTGGAAAATCCGATGACCGCTTGCGGAAAGTTCTATACGTTGAAGACAACCCGGCAAATGTACATTTGATGGAAGCTGTCATCGAGCGCCTTCCCAACCTGGAATTAATTTCGGCACATACGGCCGAGCTGGGTTTGGATATGGCGAACGATCAGCAACCTGACCTCATCGTCATGGACATCAATCTGCCCGGCATGGACGGTATAGAGGCGGTAAAAATTCTGCAAACAAACGCGAAAACGAAACTCATACCGGTAATCGCCTTGACCGCGGCTGCGATGCCCCAGGAAATCGCGCGCGGTAAAAATGTCGGATTTAAAGATTACGTAACTAAGCCCTTTCAAGTGCCCGAACTGCTAAAATCCATCAGAGAAAACTTACGTTAAATTTTTCCCGCACTAAAACCCGCCGCCGGCCGACTTAAAACTCGCTTGTCACAACCGCATAATATTGCCCGCTCGAGGTCTGTCTCCAGCGTTTCAGACACCGCATGTATAATTTCATATCTTGTTGTTATTGCGTAATTAATAATTTTATGTTGCTACTTTGTTCTCTTTTGGATATAACCTCTATCCAATCAATCAGAGAGAGGAATATAGATCATGTCGGTTCAATTATTCGTCAAGGAATTCTCGGCCCTTACCACGCTTTTCGCCGCCGCCTATGTGTGGATGGTGATCATCTGAACGCTGCAGGCCGGATAAGAGAAATTGAATTTTAAATGAAGCGTTCTCTAGTCGATTGGCTCTGGAACAGGACGTGGCCGACCTTCATCATCGATGGCAACGTAGGTAAAAACCGCTTCGGTGACTTTCTCCGGAACGGTGGGTTTATAGTGATCATCGGCCCAGGCTTCGATATTGATGGTGATCGAAGTATTACCGACTTTAACTATCTCGGCATAGAGCCGCACCAGATCTCCCACCCTGATGGGTTTGTGGAATTCCATTTCCTTGACCGCCACCGTCGCCGTCCGACCGCCTGCCCGCTTCGCAGCCGCAACGCCCCCGGCGACGTCCATTTGGGACATGATCCACCCACCGAATATATCACCCACGGGATTGGTATCGGACGGCATGGCGACAATAGAAATCGTCTGCTCGCCCCTGGGGTTAAATTCATTATCGCCCGAATCACTCACAACGCCGCTCCCAATACCATTTCAAAATTTCCCGAAATTATACTCTTGCTGGCCACAAGATATTGATATAATTCCTGTACCATACACAGTATCATGGTGTTTGACCAACAAAAGGGCATACTAGAACAAATGGCAGACCTGTTCGACGAAAAACCCAAGCCGAGTGGACCGAAATCGGTCAAAAAGCCGAAAAAAGGCAAATCCTATTCGGCCAAGGATATTGAAGTTCTCGAAGGGTTGGAGCCGGTCCGTCTCAGACCCGGCATGTATATCGGCGGCACCGATGAGCGGGCGGTTCACCATTTGGTGGCGGAAATTCTCGATAACTCCATGGATGAGGCGGTGGCCGGTGAAGCCACCCGCATCGATCTCCATCTGGACGAAAATCAGGTCGTTACGGTTAGCGACAACGGCCGGGGCATTCCGGTGGACCCCCATCCGAAATTCAAGAAACAATCGGCTCTCGAAGTCATCCTGACCACACTACATTCCGGCGGTAAATTCAGCGGCGGCAGCTACGAAACGTCCGGCGGGCTGCATGGCGTCGGCCTGTCGGTGGTCAACGCCCTGGCCGATGAACTGACCGTCGAAGTGGCCCGCGATAAAAAACTCTGGACCCAGAGCTATCAGCGCGGCAAACCCACCGGCAAGCTTAAGGACGCCGGCAAAGTATCCAATCGGCGGGGAACAACCGTCAAGTTTCATCCCGATCCAAAAATTTTCGGCTCGAAAGTGCATTTCAGGCCCGCCACCCTGTACCGCATGGCGCGGTCCAAGGCCTATCTTTTCAGGGGCGTGGAAATTCGCTGGTCCTGCGCGCCTTCGCTGTTGGCGGGGGACGAAAAAACGCCCGAAAAAGCAACTCTGCATTTTCCCGGCGGCCTGAAGGACTACCTGGAATCGGCCTTGGATGAGCGCAAAACCATCACGCCCAATCAATTTTTCGGCCAGGCCAAGCTGAACGGCGGTTCCGGCACCGTCGAATGGGCCGTCGCCTGGCCGGAAGACGAAGACGAGTTCTTCAATTCCTATTGCAACACGGTGCCCACGCCCCAGGGCGGCACCCATGAAGCCGGCCTGCGCAGTGCACTTTACAAGGCACTCCGCGCCTATGGCGATCTCATCAACAACAAGGCCGCCGCCAAGATCAACGCCGATGACGTTATCGGCGGCGCCTGCATGATGCTGTCCGTCTTTATCCCCGAGCCGCAATTTCAGGGCCAGACCAAGGAAAAACTGGCGACGGTCGAGGCGCAAAAGCTGGTGGAAAGTTCGGTCGGCGACCATTTCGACCATTGGCTGTCGGGCGATCCCGATACCGCCAAGCGGCTGCTTGAACATGCCATCGAGCGTAGCCAGATCAGGATGAAAAAGCGCCAGGAAAAAGTCCTGAAACGCCAATCCGCCACCAAGCGTCTGCGCCTGCCCGGCAAACTGGCCGATTGTACCCAAAATTCGGCGGAGGGAACCGAACTGTTCATTGTCGAGGGTGATTCCGCGGGAGGCTCGGCCAAGCAGGGCCGCGACCGCAAAACCCAGGCCGTCCTGCCCCTTCGCGGCAAGATTTTAAACGTCGCCAGCGCGTCAGCCGACAAGCTTCACGCCAACCAGGAAATCAACGATCTGACCGAAGCTTTGGGCTGTGGCACCGGCCCCCGCTATCGGGACGATGATCTCCGATATGAGAAGGTCATCATTATGACCGATGCCGATGTGGACGGCGCCCATATCGCCTCTCTTTTGATGACATTCTTCTTTAAAGAAATGCCGCAACTTATTGAAAATGGACACCTTTATATTGCCATGCCACCCCTCTACCGGCTCAGCCAAGGGGGCAAGACCATGTATGCCATGGACGATCCTCACAAGGATCTGCTGGTGAAAAAGGAGTTCACCGGCCGGGGCAAAATCGAGGTCAGCCGGTTCAAAGGCCTGGGTGAAATGCCGCCGGCGCAATTGAAGGAAACGGCCATGAATCCGGAGACCCGCACCCTCTTGCGCGTTACCGTACCGCTGCGCCATACGGACGACGAAAAAGTCGAAGCCAAGGAGACCGCCAAACTGGTGGACGACCTGATGGGCCGCAAACCCGAACTCCGCCTCGCCTTCATCCAATCCCACGCCTCGGAACTGGAAGACGGGCTGATCGACGTCTAGGAAATCCTTTCTGCGGGCACCCGATAGACGTAGATCTGGGGACAAAAAGCGTCATCCAGTTCGTGCACATGTTCCGGTTGCCAGCCGGGGACTTCGAAGACGTTGCTGATGAAGAGCGTACCCGGCTGAAGGTCCCGCTCCAGCTTGGGCCGCATTTTGTCCAACGCCTCCGAGTGCAAATAACAGACGACGGCCGCCGTCTCCTTTCTGAATTTGAATGTTTTACCAAGCAGATTAACCCTCTGAATGGTCAAATTTCCTCTGATTTGAAGTAATCGCCTGAACTGCATGGCCAGCCAGGGCACCGGTGATATTTCGTAGGCAAAAACCCGGGCATTGGGGAATTTCCGGGCCAAAGGAAAAGCCAAAGACCCCCATCCCGCGCCAAGATCACAGACCTCGCCGGCAAAATCGTCCGGCAGCAGGTCGAACATCTTCGCTTTCGATCCACGGGAACTGGGTACCGGCGATATGCCCGTCACCACGCAATAGGACAACGACAGCGTGCAGGAGACCACCACAATGGCCAGGACAGAGTATTCAAACAGCAACGCGCAGGCGCCTTTCGGAGCTTACTTCGTCAACTCCGAAAGTGCGTACTCAGGATGGTCCACTGCGCAGGAACTAAGAGAGAATTCGAATTTAAGTAATTGGTGGCATGAGTTTAGTCATACAACCGGAGAACTATCAACTCTTTACACCAGGCCCACGCCCTCATCCACGCCCAGCATCAGGTTCAGGTTTTGCACGGCCTGACCCGATGCGCCCTTACCCAGATTGTCGAGCACGGCACAGACCACTGCCTGTTCCGTGTCGTCATTGCCGAAAACGTAGAGCTTGAGCTCATTGGTATTGTTGAGAGCTTCGGGGTCCAGATGGGCAATGACCGAAGGATCGCTAAGATCGGCCACGGATACAAATCTTTGCCCGGCATAATGATCGGTCAAAGTGGCATGGATATCCGAAGGCTTCGGTGATCCCGGCAGGGCCCAAAGCTGCAACGGCAAGGAGACAATCATGCCCTGGGCGAACTCGCCGACGCTGGGCACGAAAACAGGCGGATTGCTGATGGCGCCCCGTTGCTGGATTTCCGGCACATGTTTGTGGGCCAGCCCCAAACCATAAAGATAATAGGCGCTGTCGGTATAATTGTCCGAATTCGGATCTTCGAAGGCCGCGATCAGTGATTTGCCGCCGCCCGTATAACCGGAGACCGCATTGATCGAGACGGGAAAGTCAGCCGGCAATAATCCTGCGCTCACCAACGGATACAGCATCGATACCGAGGCGCAGGCATAGCAGCCGGGATTGGTTACCCGCTTGGCGGCTGCAATCTTTTTCCTTTGGTCAGGCCCATATTCGGCAAATCCGTACTCCCAATCGGTGGCCGTCCGGTAGGCGATTGAGGCATCGATCACCCGGGCCTCGGGATTTTCCAGCATGGCGACGGCTTCCCGCGACGCATCATCAGGCAGGCACAAAATCGACACGTCGGCGCTATTCAACATCGCCGCGCGCGCATCGGCATCTTTGCGCCGGTCGTCATCCAGATGCAGGAGTTCAATATCGTCCCGCGCCGAAAGCCGGTCGAGAATTTGCAGGCCGGTGGTCCCGGCTTCGCCGTCGATGAAAATTTTCGCGCTCATGTTCATTAATCCGTTGATAGGGGACGCTGTCTAGCAGAAAAAAGGGTCGTAAAAAAGTGTACCAGGAATACTTTTTTACGTCACCGCCGCGCGGGTTTTGAACGCCGCCGTATCCCAGGCGTCGGTACGCACCACATGTTCCAGCCGGTCGACGGCATTCCAGATATCAGCGTAACCGAGATAAGCTGGCGCGAATCCGAAACGCATCCAGTGAGGACTGCGGAAATCGGCAATAACATTTTCCGCCTTCAACGCCTGAACTATGGCGTAGCCTTCTGGATGGGAGAGAATGATATGATTACCCCGCACCGCGGGATCACTGGGGGAGCCAAGTTCCATTCCGTAATCGCCGCACCGTTCATTGACCAGCGCAACAAAGATTTCCCCCATCTTCATCGCTTTCTCCCGGAGACCGGCCTGATCAGCCGTGGCCAATACATCCAAACTCGCCGCCAGGGTGGCCATGGATAGAATTCCCGGCGTCCCGCTTAGCATCCGCCGCATGCCTGAATCCGGCTTATAAGATGTTGTCATTTCGAAGGGCGAGGCATGTCCCCACCACCCCTGGATCGGTTGGCGCACGTCTGCCTGATGGCGTTTGGCCACATAGATAAACGCCGGCGCACCCGGACCGCCATTGAGATATTTGTAAGTGCAGCCTACGGCGAAATCAGCCTGCGCTTCGTTCAATTCTACCGGAATGGCCCCGGCGCTGTGGCACAGATCCCAGATCACCAAGGCACCCTTTTCGTGCGCTTTTTGCGTGATCGCCGCCATGTCGTTAATCCGCGACGTACGGAAATCCACATGGGACAGGGAAACCACCGCAATGGTTTCGTCGATGGCGTCCAAAACCTCATCGGTGTTGACCATCTTGAACTCGGCGGCAATTCCCTCCATGACATAAAGGTCTGTCGGAAAATTACCGGTATCACTGAGGACCACTTGGCGGTTGGGGCGCATTTTCAAGGCCGCCGCCAAACATTTGTAGAGATTGACCGAAACCGAATCGCTGCACACCACTTCGTCGGCATCCGCTCCCATAAAGCCCGCCAGCTTGGCGCCGATCTGAACGGGCAGTTCGAACCAGTCGTGACTGGTCCAGCATTCGATAAGATCGTTCCGCCAGTGGTCGGCCGTATCCGCCATGAAAGCGAGCGCCTCCTTGACCGGCGGGCCCAATGAATTTCCATCCAGATAGATCACTCCATCGGGGAGCGAAAATTCCCGGCGCAAAGAGGCAAACGGATCGGCACGATCCATTTCAACAAGATCATCGAAGGTATAGGTCAATACTGGTCCCCGGATATATTCACTAGAAACGTTAGACGGAAAAAATTTGACAGATTATCGTGCCGATGTTTGTCTACGGCAACAAGTAAATAGGCTATCAGGGTGGAGAGAATAATGAAACGGGTCGGCCTCATCGGCTATGGCTTTATCGGCAAAGCAATCTATCAGCGTATCCTCGAAAATTCGGACCATATGGAAACGGCTTTCGTCTACACCCGCGACATTAAGTCTCTGGAAGGAGTCGATGAAAGCCACGTGATCGATCGGCTGGAGGAAGCCGGCTCCCGAGAACCGGATCTGATCGTCGAGATGGCCCACGCGAGTATTACCCTCGCCCACGGTCCTCGCTTTCTATCTTTCGCCGACTACATGCCCCTGTCCGTAACCGCCCTTGCCAAGGACAATGTCTTCACCCGCATCAAGGACACAGCCGAGGCTTATGGCCATCAGTTGTATCTGCCCGTGGGTGCATTGGTGGGTGGCAACAGTTTGTGGATGTCCAAGAATACCTGGAAGGACGTCAAGATTACGTTCCTCAAAAACCCCGCCAATATTGATTTTTCCGAAAGCGGTATGAACGCGCCCGACGGCGACGACCAGTCTATCGTCTACGATGGACCGGTCAGAGGCGTCGCCAAAATGTTCCCCCGCAACGTCAATACCATGGTCACCTGCGCCTTGATGTCCGTAGGTTTGGATGAAACCCAGGCCGTATTGATTTCCGATCCCTCCATCGATTATGGGGAAGCCACCGTCGAAGCCTGGGCCGAAAACGGCGGCTACCTGAAAACGGTGAAACGCCAACCCATGGCCGGCGTATCAGGCGAGGAAATGATCGATTCCACCTGGCAATCGATCCTCAAAGCCCTCAACCAGACGGAAGCGCCTAGCTTGGTGTAAACATGTGATGCCTGGCGGCCAAGACATTTACTGCGGTCGTGTATTTTGAAATTGATACCTGTCGCATTTCCAAACCGTTAATGACCTGTGTCAACCAACTGGGTATACGGTCATTGTATTTGATTTCCACTACAGAATAGTGATGCGGTAAAATCGGGGTGAATTTATCCGGCTCGTTGTCAAGATTCGTCTGGGCTGAGCCGGAAACAAAGCTGTCAAAAGTGATGCGCAGGCCCGGAAAAAGCTCGCAGCTATATGCTTGACGTCGATAAAAGACACAAAGCGTCGGCTCAAGACCATACCTTCGGACCAAATAAAAAAACTTACCGATAACCGGAGAAATTTCGCTTAACCCTTCAATATCGGCATTATGTGGATCAAGTAATTCCTGTGCAATTTTGCCGTTAATCGCCGCTCGTTCTTTAGCCACCCGTGAATCGATCCGATGTTTTAACTCAAAAAAATAGGCTACCGGCGCAAAATCGCTAAGCCGCTTGTAAATTCTCAATCGTGGCTTTGTTCTTAGCGCCAGCCCCTCTTCTTTTTCGGCACAATATCGATGCCCCCTGTTGTCATAGTAAATGGAATAGTTGCCGTAACCATCATCTTTCTCGCCGAATGAATCAGGCGTCAAAATACCGGATATTCGATCGATAAAACGATTTCGTTGAAAATGGTCCATTCTGTATTTGATTTCGTATCGCGAATTTGGCTGGCCTGTGTCCATTTATTTGGCACCATCGGCTGCAACCAATTTCACCAACCCGTCCCCGGTCATTTTTGAAGGTAGCGACTGTCCCCTGACGAATAAATTGGCTCCGGCTTCCGATCGCACATTCACCTCGTTTGCACCAAATTCAGTCTTTGCGATGAAAACACGACCAGGATATCCATATAGCTTGTGTTTGACATACAGATCGATGCCAATTTGATTTTTAATTAGTCTCAGACCTTCGGTTTTAACTTTACTGGCGTCTTTTACAGCAATACCAATTTCTGTATTTTTAATCTCTCCGTTCTCCAAACTGATCGACGAATTTTCTCCCGCCGAAACACCTTTGTCACCGGCTCCATCAATATCGAATTTCGAAACCTTAACTTCGCTGTTCATAAAATCTATTCCGTCATTCCCGGCATTTTCTATTTTCAATCCATCAAGGTTTCCCGTCACATAGTCAAAATCGATGCAGTCGCCAAAGCAATTTCTAAACGATAGGTCTTTCAGGTTCACGCGCCCATTTACGATATGCAGCGTATCGTCCGAAAGAATATTGCTCGAAAATTTTGTATCAGTGACCGACAACCCATTAGCACCGTGAGCGGAAACCATACCGGAAAATTGAATTTTTTTGTGAAGAGGCTTACCCCCACCATCAAACTGCGCATGTTTTATAATAGAATTCCGTGCACGGACTCCCACCAAAGCTAGACCGCCCCAAGCAATATTAGGATCTTTTCGCATAAACCTTACTTCATTGCCTGGTTGTCCGAGAATTTCAACGCGACCATGAGAAATAATTGAAATATTTTCGCCAAGGCGGATATCGGTGCCTGGATTTATCGTTAGCGATTGCTTTGATGAAACTATTAGATTTCTCGTCAATTCAACGCTGCCGGGTCCCAGTGAAAGTTTTCCCGACGGCTGTCGATCCAATTGCCACGCATGGACACCGCTTTTCAAATCGACGTTTCCATTCCTGGATAAATTATCAACGCGTTTAACTTTAATCGGAATATTCTTTTCGGTAAGCGCGTGCCGAAATGCACCCTCCAAATTCTTAACTATTCGATCCGCATCTCCGTCCGCAATAGCTGCGAAAAGATACTTCTGAGGGCTGGGAACGATATGACGTCCTTCGCCGTAAGTATGTATATTCCAGTTCTTGCCGACGAAGTCTTTGACCCCCGGATACAGCAGAACACTCTTTTTTTCCGGACTTGACGCTTGCCCATCAAAATTTCTATCCGAAAACACTTTCGTTTTTAATGCAATTGGATCGAAAATTACGGATGAGTGGCCATCGACTTCAACAAGGAAATATATCAAGCCGCTACTGGCTTCATATTTGTAAAACACCGAAAAACGGCTGGCTTCTAATTTATCCAAAAGAAATTTTTCTCGTTCCCGTATCCAGGTAAAAACGTCGTTTTTCGCACTACGGTATTGAGCGTTGGAATAAGGTATCGGGTAGTCGCCAACGAAAGTATTTTGACCGGATGTTTTATGCAGGTCGGCAAATACGTCGCGGTCGATATTTCCAAATACTTTCTTCAGGTCTTCAATCTGTCTTGAGGCGGAGCCGAACCCGATTAAAGCGTCGTAGAGCAATTTGTTTCTGAGATGATAAAAAGTCGGATCACGCAATGCGGCGTCCAAAAGCGGATACAACCGTTCGTTTAAAGGAACAGACGGATCAGGGCGAAAATCTTGCCATATGCGGTACTTGTACAGGGGGTATAAGCTGGCTCCATGTCCCAGCATATCGGAAACCACCGGTTCCAGTAGTCCGGCAGACGGATCAAAGTAAAATAAATTGTTGTGATTGAAATCCGTATGTATCGATCCCACCAAATGGTTTACGGCAACCCACGCCGCATATTTCTCCTTAGACAGGATGGCCCACATTTTTTTATATCGACCGGCATCGAGAGGGGCATACATCGCACCAATCAATTGCTCCATTGGATTGAACTTTTTTAAAAATTTTGTATCGCCGGATATTTTGAACTGGGATGCTTTCCATCGGTAACTTAAATCATCACCGGCAAAAAACGGACCGGCCATCCTTTTCTTTGCGATTAGTAGACTTTCATCTTCACGCGTTTTCCAATGATAAACACCTTTGGCTTCCCCATTTATAAACAAACGGACAAATCTCGTTTTGTGAGTCAACACCCCGAATTTTGCAGCTAATTTTTCACCAAAAAAATTTCCGATCATGGGACGATCTTCGGGATTAACCAAGTTGATATGCCTCTGCATATCTATGGGATATTTTTTCTTTAACTTCAGTCGCAAGGATGGCTTTTTTGCCTGCCAATGCCAGATATTTCGACCCCTCAAGCGATATTGAATTGGTCGCCAAGTTCCATCCGGGTACATAAGTTGAGCGGGATAGTATTTTGATTTCTTTTGGCTGGGGGACGCCGCCAGCATTTTGTCAAGCGAACTGGGTTCGATATGCAATTGGACAGTCGGTAAAGTTGAATTGACAGGCACATCCTTATTCTCAACAGACGCCCGCAGAGAATTGACTGCAATCACGGTTGCGTCGTAGATGCTTGCCGTCGCGTAAGCAGCCTGAACCAGGAAATTCTCGGAACTCCAGGCGACGCGGCTTAAATAATATCCGACCAATGAAAGATGAATTTTAATGACAATCAGTGCGACGATACACACTGGCGCGATTGCAAGAAACAACTTAACCCGTTTGGAAAGTGGCCGCCGGGAACCTAGTAATGCGGATTCGCGGAAACGATCCCGTTTAAACATTAATGCTCGCTTCTCCTACCAATAGTGCAACCGATATATCATCAGATACGCGGCTCACCTGATCGACAACGGATTCGTAGTTAGTGCCCCGCTTGAGATTTATCTCATAGACAAAATCATCGACGTCGCCTAGACCCGCCATTCGGTCCACAGAGACGACCGAATGGGTCGAACAGAGGTCGGTAAATACCTGCTCTATCTGGCTTCTAAATTGTGATTTCATCCTAACCCGCAGCACGTAAAACGAGACGCCTGCTTCACCGAAGCGAAAATAATGAAATGAAGTCGCGATGAATGCGATGACCAATGTAAATATTGCGGCAAACAGATAAAACTTGGTTCCTGCCGCCATGCCAACCGCCATTGACATAAAAATAAAAGCGACATCTCTAGAATCTTTTACCGGATTTCGAAAACGGATAATCGAAAGGGCACCGACAAGGGCGAAGGCGCGTGCAATATTGGACCCGATAATCAACATAATCAGAGCAATTGTTACGCCGACAAATACTTGGGTATGAACGAAAGATCGAGAATAAGAATGTCCAGAGTGAGTGAAAATATACACCCTTGCCAGTATCATACATAGCACTGCGCTTACGATAAGCGCGAGAACCAAATCCCATATAGAAAGCGTGGGGATGAGGGATAAATCCTTAAGGCTATCGGCGATCAATTTATCCAAGGCAATTTCCCATTTTTTGGACTTTTCACAGGTTATGTTTTCCAGGCGGCGTTTAAAATAGCTTATAAACGATTTGGTTCAAATTGATTAGTCCGAAAATCTTTTTGGCGAGATATCGTCTTCCGTAATCCCGAGCGCCGTCAGGTTCTCGGGCAAGCAGCCGTTTAAAATCAACCCGGCGGCGGCGGCGGCCATGGCCGCGACGGTCTGGATGCCGTAACCTCCCTGCCCGGCAAGCCAGAAAAAACCCGACGCCTTGCTGTCGTATCCCACTGCTGGCGAGCGATCGGGCGCAAAGGTTCTGAGCCCGGCCCAGGTCCGGTCGATGGTGCGGATTTCAAAATCGGTGGCTTTCTGAAGACGGTCGACGGCAATGGCGATATCCAGTTCCTCCGGCTGCGCGTCGCAGGGTTCGCTTTCTCCTTCATCGGCGGGAGAGCCCAGTATTTTCCCTGCTTCGACTTTGAAGTAAAATTCCTCATCGGCATCGACCACCATGGGCCAGTTATCCATTTCGTCCGAATTCTTACTCCCGTCCGGCGGAAAAGTCATGGCCGTCCGGCGAAGCGGTTGGGCGCCGATGGGATCGACGCCGGCCAAGGTGGCAATTTTATCGACCCAGGCGCCGGCGGCATTGACCACAGTCTCGGCGTTGAAGGTGTTGTCCCGCGTTTCGATGATCCAGCCCCGGCCTTCCTGGGTAAGAGCGGTAACCTCGGCGTCGACGAACAAGCGCCCGCCCTTTTGTTTCATTTGACGCAAATAGCCCATATGGATCGCGTTGACGTCCAGTTCCATGGCCCCCGGCTCCATGACTGCACAAGTCGCGTAACCTTCTTTTAAAGCCGGCACCTGCTCTTTGGCCTCCTCACCGCTCAAAAGGCGAACGCCGTCGGCGAACTCCGATGCCATGGTATAATTTGCATCGATTTGGGGTTGCTGATCCGCCCGTCCGATAAACAACAATCCCTTGGTCTTGGCCAAAGGTACGTCCGAAAAGCCTTCGGGCGGATTGACCAGAAAGTCGCGGGTAGCGGCGGATAAAGCGCGGATGGTCGTGTTGCCGTAAGCCTCTGAAAAGACCGCCGCCGACCGGCCCGTCGTGTGATAGCCGGGCTGCTCTTCCCGCTCCAGCAGAACCACGCGCCGCTCTCCGGCAAGCACGGCGGCCAGCGATGCACCGGCGATACCGGCGCCGATGATGGCGACGTCAACTTCTTCCATCAGTAATTTCTCCAAGTGAATTTTGGCGAATAAACTCCAGCCTCCCCTAACATGTTACGGCCTATGAGTCATGGGCGTTGCGCATTTACTCAATGGCTGATCGACAAGACTTTTATTCACAATCTTGGCAGTCCAGAACGTCGTCGCTACTTGGCTCGCTGGTGATACTGCAGAGGCGAGCAACCGCCTCTCCGATTTACAATTATTTATTGAAAACGATTCGTATTCTCAATTATAATATACACCTCTACGTGCATTAGAGTCACAAGCGTTTCAAATGCGCACAAGCTGCACGGGGGCAAAAAAATCTACCAACGAATTATGGGAGCCGTCAGTCGACGGCATAAACGAGCCATGCCGGCAGATCGTCGCGTGGCTCCTATCGGGGAGATTGCCATGCCTGTTTTTCACATAGACCATAAACTTGCTGATTTTGATAAATGGATTGAGGTTTTCAAAGAGGGAAATCCGCGAAAGGAAATGGAAGCAAAACATGGGGTTAAATCCATGCGGGTACTGCATGACGCCAATGACCGTAATCATGCTATCGTGGTCATGGAGGCTGATAGCAGCGCTGCGATTGAAGCCCTGTTCAGTCAACCGCAAGTGCAGGAACGGTTTGCCGACCGGTCGTTATTCGCCGAAGCTCCGACAATTCTTGCGGGATACGATGGAACCGATCTGGATTCACGCCCGGACGGCGAACATTCCGCGTTTTTTGTCGATCACCGTCTTGCCGACTATGACAAATGGTATGCAGAATATTCGTCTCACCAGCCTCAGAACAGCGAGCTCAGGGAAAAACACGGCGTGAAACATATCCGCCTTCTGCACGACATCGGCGACAACAACCACGCCATTATCGTCATGATCGCACCGGACCAATCGGCCATCGAAAATCTAATGAAAGAGGCCGGTCTCGACGAAATCTTCGCCAATCGGGAAATTTTCCAGCAGCCCCCGGAAATCACCGGACAATTTTCGGCGATCGTATTGTAGGACAAAAAAAAGGGCTGCCCAACGGCAGCCCTTAATTCTTTGATACAGCCTCGACTTAACGCTTGGAGAACTGGAAGCTCCGGCGGGCTTTGCGGCGGCCGTATTTTTTCCGTTCGACCACGCGGCTGTCGCGGGTCAGGAAACCCTCTTTCTTGAGAGCCGGCCGCAGGGACGGCTCGTACAAGGTAAGGGCTTTGGAAATACCATGGCGGACGGCACCGGCCTGGCCGGACAGTCCCCCGCCCTTGACCGTGCAGATAACATCGTACTGGTCGGTCCGCTCGGCCACGTTGAAGGGCTGGTTGATCAGCATGCGCAGCACAGGACGGGCGAAATAGGTTTCCACGTCCCGGTCATTGACCTTGATTTTGCCGCTGCCCGGCTTGATCCAGACGCGGGCCACCGCATCTTTCCGTTTGCCGGTGGCGTAGGAACGGCCATGCTCGTCGATTTTTGGCTCAACGACGGCGGGCGCTTCCTCAACGGGCGTTTCAGCAACAGCTGCCGTTTCCTCGGCTGCCTCGGCAGGCGCCTCGTCACCGGCGGCGTTTTCCGCCGCTTTGGCTTCCATGGCTTCTTTCAGATTTTCGAGGGGGTTGTTTTCATCAGCCACTGTTAAGCGCTCCTCTTATTCTTCGGGTTCATGGCGGCAACGTCCAAAACTTCCGGCTTTTGGGATTCATGGGGATGCTCAGTGCCGGCATAGACATGCAGCTTCCGCATCTGTTGGCGGCCCAGGGGATTGCGGGAAATCATGCGTTCAACCGCTTTGATCACCACCCGCTCGGGATGCTTGCCTTCGAGAATTTTTCCGGCGGTGCGGCTTTTGATACCGCCCGGATAACCGGTGTGCCAGTAATAGGTTTTGTCGTCGCGCTTATTGCCGGTCAATTTAACCTTGTCCGCATTGACGATGATGATGTTGTCGCCGCAATCGATATGGGGCGTGTAAGTCGTTTTGTGCTTGCCGCGCAGGCGCATCGATACGATGCTGGCCAGACGGCCCAAAACCACGTCTTCCGCATCAATCACGAACCAGCCGCGTTCGACTTCCGACGGTTTTGCCGAATAAGTATTCATATCCAACCCAATCTAGTAAATTTAACAACGGGACCCGCAATATCGGCGGTCCCGTTCAAGAGCGCGGGAGTATGCCAGGATTTCTTGCCAAGTCAACGCAAAATATGTCGATTTTATTCAACAAAATCCGATACTTATAATCGCGGTATTATATTACCCCAATAGTGGACTAGCGTTGCGGTTTATTTGACTTGCGGGAACCACCTTTTCGCTACAAGATTTCAAACACGTCCAATTTAGCAACTGAGCGGCTCTGGAAATATCATGTCTTCAAACGAACCCATTCTTATGCGTGACGTTCAGGATGGTATCTGCATCCTGACCTTGAACCGGCCGAAAATCTTGAACGCCCTGTCGACCGAAATGCTGACGGAATTGCAAAACGCGTTTGACGAGATTGGCGAGGACGTCACCATCAAAGTGGTCGTCCTGAAAGGTAACGGTAAAATATTCTGTTCCGGGCACGATCTCAAGGAAATGAGGGCGGACCCCAGCTTTGACGCCATCCATGATCTCTTTCTCCGGTGTAGCCGCATGATGGTGACCATGGTCAATCTGCCCCAGCCCATCATCGGCCAGGCCCACGGTATCGCCACCGCCGCCGGCTGCCAGCTACTGGTTAACTGCGATTTGGCCTTTGCCTCGGAGGAAACCAGGTTCGCCACGCCGGGTGTAACCAACGGCCTCTTTTGCTCCACGCCGGCGGTCGCCCTCAGCCGTAATATCAGCCGCAAGCACGCCATGGAAATGTTGTTGATGGGCGAGTTGTTCAGTTCGGACGACGCTGTCCGATTTGGCCTGATCAATAAGGCGGTGCCGCTGGATCAATTGGAAAGCACCGTCATGGAATATGCCGAAAGCATCGCCAGCCGGTCGTCCCTGACCATCGCCATCGGCAAAAAATCCTTTTACCCTCAACTCACCATGAGTTTGGAGGACGCCTACGCCCACACCAGCCGGATCATGGCCGAAAACATGCAGGAACGGGACGCCATCGAAGGCATCGACGCCTTTCTCGAAAAACGCCAGCCGGTCTGGCAGGGCCGCCAAAAGAACTGACCCCATAAACCAATGAGCGCCCTCACCTACAGCGATGAATTTATCGCCGATATCCTCACATCGGTCGGCACCATTGCCATGCCCGGCGCCAGCCTTGACCGGTACCGCACCAGCAACGGCGTCATGGCGGAACTTCAGCTTCAAGGTTACCGGGTCATTCCGGTCAATCCCAATGCCGCCGGCAAATTGATTCACGGTGAACTGGTACACGACAATTTGTCGGCCATCTCGGAAACATTTCAAATGGTGGACATTTTTCGCAATTCCCGCGATGCCGCCGATTCGGTTGATCAGGCCATAACGGCGGCTCAGAAGTCAGGCATTAATGTTGTCTGGATGCAGTTGGGTGTCCGCAACGATGAGGCCGCCAAACGCGCCGAAGCCGCCGGTCTCAAGGTGGTGATGGACCGTTGTCCGATGATAGAAATAAATCGGCTCTTCGGTGGACGCGTCCCAAAGGTGTAAAATATACCCGGCCATTCGGGGGTACGATCTGCCGGGGTACTAAATGAAAAATGTAAAGCGGCGTACGCATGAGTTCCTGGAACTCTCGGTTCCCGGCGACCAGTTGGGATTTGTTTTCGACCGTTTTATGATGATCCTGATTCTGGCCAATGTTATCGCCATTGTCCTCGAAACCGTGCCATCCATTAACGCCGCCTACGGCGGCTTTTTTTTCTGGTTTGAAATTTTTTCGGTCGCCATATTTACCGTCGAATACGTTCTCCGGGTCTGGTCCTGTACGGCAAACAAAGCCGACGGCTACGACCGTCCACTTGTCGGGCGGATAAAATTTATGCTCTCGCCCATGGCGATCATCGATCTGGTCGCCTTTCTGCCCTTTTATCTCAGCGCTTTTTTCGCCATCGATCTCCGGCTGCTCCGAATCATCAGGCTCTTGCGGCTCTTGAAGCTGACCCGATATTCCCCGGCGCTACTCGTCATCTGGGCTGTCATCCAGAGCCAATACAAGGCCCTGACGGCGGCATTGTTCGTCATGCTGACTGCTCTCCTATTTTCCTCAAGCGTCATATTCCTGTTCGAACGTGACGTGCAGCCGGACGACTTCTCCAGTATCCCCCACGCCATGTGGTGGGGCATTGCCACCCTGACCACCGTCGGCTACGGCGACGTGACGCCGATAACACTGGGCGGCAAATTATTCGGGGCTTTTACCATGATCCTGGGCATCGGTATGTTCGCCCTACCGACGGGCGTCATCGCCACGGGCTTCGCCAATGAAATCCGCAAACACGAATTTATCGTGACCTGGCGTCTGGTGGCCAAGGTGCCTTTGTTCGCTGATCTCGACGCCGCCCAGATTGCAGAAATTGCCGGGCTATTGACGCCCCTCGTGGTGCCGCCCCGCCACGCCGTCGTGCGATTGGGTGAAAAAGCCGACAGCATGTTTTTTATCATTTCCGGCGACGTGGAGGTGGAAATCCCGCCTGATCCCATCGTCCTCGGACCGGGCGCCTTTTTTGGTGAGATCGGCATCATAAAGGATTCCGTCCGCATGAGCGATGTCATATCCCTAACCGAATGCCAGCTCCTGGAATTGACCTCTGAGAATTTTTGGAAACTAATCGAAGATCACCCCCAATTGGGTGAGCGGGTCAAAGAGGAGATGAGCACCCACCTTTCGGACATCGAGGATGTCACAACCCAAGCGGTTTAAGGCTCTCCGGAATACAATGGCGCCTGAAACTGCTTTCGGTAGGCGCCCGGAGAAACGCCGGTCTGGCGTTTGAACAGCCGGCGGAAAAAAGCCGGGTCTTCGTAACCCACCTGCCAACCGATTTCATCGATGGGAAGACTGGTTCTTTCCAGCCGCCGCTTGGCTTCCTCTACCCGCAATCGCTGTACGTAAGCCAAGGGTGAATGACCGGTGATATCCGTGAAGCGGCGTTTGAACGAGCGTTCCGCCAGCCCGGATCGCTTGACCAATTCTTCCACGGGACTGCCGACCGAATAGTTGTCTGCCACCCAATCCTGAGCGGCCAGAATAGTAGCGTCACCGTGATCGCGGGGGGCTTCGAAGGTGATATAGGGCGCCAAACCGTCACGGTGCCATTGCAGCGCGAAGAACCGCGCCACCGATTGAGCGGAGACCGGCCCGACGAACCGGCCGATCAAATAAAGCACCAGATCGTGCCATGAGGTCGCCGCACCGGAGGTGACCAGGTTGTCCTTTTCACCGGCAATGGCGAGAACTTGCTCCGGGTTAAGATCGATTTCGGGAAAAACCTGCTCAAATTGAGTGGCGTAGTTCCAATGAACGGTCGCCGGCTTACCGTCAAACAAACCGGTCTCCGCCAACAGAAATAATCCCGAGCAGGCGGAACAAATGATGGCTCCCTTATCATGCATCTGATTTAGCCAGTCGACCAAAGAGTCATAACGGCCTTCATGCCATTCACCCCCGCTCAGAAGCAGAGACGGAACGATGACAATATCCGTTTCCGTAAGTTCCTTGATGGACGTATGTGTTTCGATCTTGATACCGCTCACCAGCGGTACCGGACCACCGGTTTCTCCGACAATCTCGACCGTGAACGGCGGATCCGCCGGAATGGCGTCGTCGAAATCCACCAGCATGGTGAATGAATTCATGACATCGAATATTCCACTGATCGTCGAGATCACCGCATCCGGTATAGCTACTAGACTGACATGCAAAGCCTTGCCGGTCATTTCTTCTTCCTCCGAATAATCCCGATTTTGGCACAAATGAACCGGTAGTGACAGTTCTGACTCTTACCATTGGCTGGCTCAAATGAGATGTTCACGGCATTCAGTCCCTATCAACCGTTAGCTCAGGAGACATCGGCATGGATATCAATCAGGAAAAACTTAACGAATTTTTGGATAAGACGGTCGGCGATCTTGCCGCCGGATACGGTGGCGTGATGGTCAGTATCGGTGACAAGCTGGGCCTGTATAAAGCAATGGCCGGCGCCGGTCCGCTGACATCGGATGAAGTCTCCAAAAAAACCGGGTGTACCGAAAGATACGTACGCGAGTGGCTAAACAGTCAAGCGGCCGCCGGGTACATCGACTATCACCCAGCCAGCGAAACTTTCGAGTTATCGCAGGAACACGCCCTGGTGCTGGCCGATTCCGACAGCCCCACCCATATGACACCGGCCTGGAATGTGGTCGCCTCCCTGTGGGCTGACGAAGAGCGGACCTTGAAAATTTTCCGCAACGGCGAAGGCTTTCCCTGGGGTGAACACGATGACCGGTTGTTCTGCGGCTCCGCGGCCTTTTACCGCAACGCTTACAAAGGTCAACTGCTTCCTGAATGGCTACCTGCCCTCGACGGAGTCATTGAAAAACTTAAGAATGGCGCCCGGGTTGCCGATATCGGCTGCGGTCACGGCCATTCAACTGTCCTGATGGCCCAGGCGTTCCCCAATTCCCGATTTTTCGGCTTTGACACGCATCAGGAGTCCGTAAATGCCGCCCGCGAAATTGCCGCCGAAGAAGGTGTCGCGGAGCGGGTTGATTTCAGCGTGGAGAAAGCCGACGACTATGAGGACGAAAAATATGACCTCATCTGCTTTTTCGACTGCCTGCACGACATGGGCGATCCCATCGGCGTTGTCGACCATGCTCGCCGATCTCTGGCCGAAGATGGTTCGATAATGCTGGTCGAGCCCTTCGCCAGCGACCAATTGGAAGAAAATATCAACCCCGTGGGCCGGCTTTACTACTCGGCGTCGACGACACTCTGTTGCGCTCACGCCATGTCCGAGGATGGCGGTTACGCCCTTGGCGCCCAGGCCGGGGAAGCACGCCTCGCCAACGTTTTCGAAAAAGCCGGATTCGGTAGTTTCCGCAACGTCCTGAAAACGCCCTTCAACATGATCTTCCAAGCCCAACTCTAACCGCAACCAATTGATAGGAGTATGACACCATGAAACGATTTTTATTCGCCGTCGTGGCAATCGCAATTACCGGGACGTCATTACCACTAAGCGCCGATGAACCAACCAGAATTAACTTCATTACCCATTTGGCGGCTGGCCTGAATGAAATCGACGTCTTTGTCGATACAGGCTCCAATCCCTCCGATGTCTATCGGGTCACGCCGGCAACCAAGGCTCGGTTCCTTGATTCGCCGGTTTTTGCCAGCGCCGAGCCCCTCGCTCATAATCCCTTTGATGCCGAGGCCGTCGGACCACACGCCAAAGGACGACCGCTTGGCTTGACCCTAGTCGAATTTCTGGCGGCGCGCGGTACGGCGACGATCACCTGCCAAAATGGCCAGGGCTCGATCGACGCCAGGTTCACCAAGCTGGTTCCCAACGCCGTCTACTCCATGTGGTACGCATTCGTACCCCAGCCCCCCACCAAACCCTTTACCGGCGCTCTCGATCTGCCTTTTGGGGCTCGGGACGGCTCACAATCGGTCTTTACAACCGACGCCAAGGGCAACGCTCGATTTAACGCAGCCTACAAACCGTGCCTGCAAGCAAGCAGCGATCAATTGATGGCAGTATTGGCTATCGCTTGGCATTCCGACGGCAAGACCTACGGGTCATCGCCCGGAAGCTTTGGCAATCGCACCCACGTGCAGCTTTTTGCACCGCTGCCGAGGCGCAAGGTTATCCACACAAAATCTGCCGATATAGCTAGCTGAGTTTAGGATTTTAGTCGGCCTGGCGGCGCTCACGACGGGCGTCGCTTGACCGGCATCGAAGGTACCTGGAATAGCTCGATTGACTTTAATCGCTTTTGCCGAGATTTAGCTCCATCGTCAAAATGTTGTAAACTATTTCGGAAAGCTCCTCCGAACCGGCGGCCCGGGTGGAGGCAAATGATCCTTCCAATTCTTTGTCGTTGGACTCGGCATTAAAATAAAGAAGATCGGATTCGTTCGCACCATTCCTATCGGCCATCATATTTTCCAGGACGGCCCTGTAAGTTTCGATTTCCTCCGCCCGATGACCGCTTTCAAAAATAAAGTCCCGGGCAAGTTCAAAATTCTTGTCCAAGTTCATGGGAAACATGAAAGCATTCTGGCTGCTGATGTGAACCTCGCCATTGTCGGCGAAGGCAATCATCGGAACAAAGGGCGCCAAATTCGGGAAAAACCGATTGGGAACGATTTTGCAATGCCAATAGTCCTCCGCCACATCGGTAAATTCCTGATACGTTTCGATATTCCGAAACCCTGACTCCCGGAGCGGCAGTATTTCCACTTTGTCTTTGGTCACATCGACCGTGTCGTTGGCAACGTCGATATAAAAGCTCCCCGCTTGTATGGCGTTCTGAAAATATACCCCTCTGAGCGCACCCCAAACCCGAATGAGACTACCTCCTTCACGGCAGTATTCCCGAAGCGCCCTCACGCCTACAAAATCATCAGGCACGGGCTCTTTTGACAGCAGATGCAAAATATGGCGCGATATCTCGAGGCAGCATTTGACGGGATACTGGGCAAGCTTGCTACGTTCCCCTTCGGTAACTTTGAAATCACCCTTTTCCACTCGATCTTTTATGTCGTAAAAATAGTCATCCGTTTTCTGCCGGAGCGCCGTCAGGTCGCGATATATGGCATCGAGATTTTGTCCGATATGTTTTTCGCAAAGCCGCCGCACTCTTTTGTCCGGCAAAACGATCATCTCCGACCGATACGCCGCTACCAGATTTTCGATGGAATAACTGTCGGGCCGAGAAACGGATTTCAGGGGAATCTCCTGCTGGTACCGATCGATCAACGCGGCAACGGCGGCGATGGTATCGATGGCGATCAGTTCTTCGGGATCGATCTCCCGTCCCAGATACTCCTCCAAGGCGACAATAAACCGCATGAAAGCGAGGCTATCCCAACCCTCTAGGCCGGCAATTGCCGTATCTTGCCCGATGTTTGCGACATCGTCGTTGAGGGCTTCGGCCATAAGCTGCCGCGCCTGAAGGAGACTGTCTGTCATGGATCAGCCCCTTCTTTTTTAGCTTTCCATTCGTGGCTCAACATGGCGAAACGGTAGATATCGTGCCACCCACCGTCCGGTGTCGGGCAATCTTCTTTCAGCACCCCTTCGCACCGGAATCCCTGGGCTTTATAGTTGAACACGGCGGGCAGATTGCGGGCGAACACTGCGCCATAGACCTTGTGGAGAGACAGCGTATCAAAAAGGAAATCTAGGATTTTGGTGCGGGTTTCGATGACCACGCCTTTGCCCCAATAATCCTTCTCGCCGATGACCACGGCCGTTCGGGCATTGCGGGCGCGCAAATTGCAGTAGATGTGATAGAAGCCGATACACTGGCCGCTTTGGTTATCGAAAATACCCAGACAAAAATTCGCTTCATTGTCGAACCGGGACACGAATTCGCCCACCTGCGCCTGGTTCAAATTTTTCGGCAGGTCGACAAATTTCATTACATCGGGATCGCTGAACCAGGCGACCATTTGATCGGTCAGATCCTCCACGACCAGCGAACGCAGCGCATAATTTTCGCCGTCGATCTCGAGTATTTCTTTGGGCGTCCAACTCATGTCCCGGCCTTTTCCGGCAAACAGTCCTGCCTGACCAAATCGCGGTTTATTTTTCCGCGATCGGTCTTGGCAATGGTGTCGACAATGAACCATTTATCCGGCACGCAGTCATGTCTGATATTTTCGGCACACCACGATTTTAGTTGCGCGGAGTCCGTTTCACTGTCGCCGTTCAGATGCACCGCCACGCCGATAAGTTCACCGCTGATACTATCTGGCACAGAGAAAGCGCAAGCCTCCACGACACTGGGGTGGCGCTCCAGCAGCAAGTCGATTTCCTCAGGGTGAATTTTCATACCGGCCTTATTGATTTCGTTTTTTAGGCGGCCCGTCAGGCGGATAACGCCATCCTCATCAATCCGGGCGCTGTCGCCGGTGCGGAACCAGCCATCCGAAATCACGTCCCGGGTCAATTCGTCCTGATGGAGATATCCTCGCATGAGCCCGGGCGTTTGAACCGCCAGTTCTCCGTCACCTTCCTTTTGTCGCTGTCCACCATCATCAAATACAGCCGCGCTTCCGCCCCACATGTGGCCGACCAGACCGTCTTCGGGTTCGAACGTGTCCGCCGATGCTCCCGCCAGCCAATTGGCCGTTTCGGTAATGCCGTACATGTTGCAGACATTCTCGGTTCCAGACCAAGACAGCACGTCGGACCATAATTCAGCGGAGAGAGGCGCCGAGCCGATGTGAACCCGGCGCAGCGTCTGCCGGTTCGGTGGCCGGCACATTTTTAGAACGATTTTCCAGAATGTAGGTACCGAGCTTAGAAAAGTGATGCCGTTTTCGACGAGTTTATCACCGAACCCAACCGCCTCTGGAACGCCCATGTTCCCGTACAGGAACAAATCGTCGCCCGCAAAAAGCGGTGTCAGGCAGTTGCCGATCAAGCCGTGACCGAAATGGGTGGGCAACGTGCACAGGGTCCGTTTCATGTCGGCGCCGATGTTGTCCCGGTTCAGTTCGATGCGGGATATCAGGCTGCGGAAAGTGTGGACGACGCCTTTGGGCGTACCGGTGGTTCCCGATGTAAACAGGATTACTGCCGGATCATCGGGTCCGTCCTCCCCTCCTTCGGGTATAAAAACATCCTCCAATCGGCATTCTTCTTCGGTGCAGATCACTGGCGATTGGAGAGATGCCTGTGATACCGTAGCGTCCTCTCCGACAAGGACCGCCGAAGCGCCGGTGAACGAGACAACATTTTCCAGTTCCCCCATCGTCAAAGCCGGGTTTAGACAGGCGGCGCAAGCGCCTACCGACCACAGGGCGAAAAGATCGGCGAAAAAAGCCGGCGTACCACCGTGAAAAATAGCCACTATATGACCGGGACCAATCGATCTATTTTTAAAATTCCCGGCGCGTTTTTCGACTTCATTTTCAAGCCGGTCAGGCGACCAATATACGCCGCTACGAAGATCGGTTATTCCACCAATGCTCCGGAAATCGATTTTCACGTCTATCTATCTCCGCAAAATGTTAATCATCGTGGGAAAAACCGCCTACTTCCTGCCAATTTTTGCAAGACGTGCACTCTCTACATGGCTTGAACTTATCGTCGCCGATATCTTCCGGATCGCGGCAAACCGTCACAACATCAAGCAGTTCCTGCGGTAGAAAATCATATATATCCTGTTTCGACATGTGGGCGACAGGCCAGATGATCTCCGGCTGGACTTTGTATTTGGCCGTGCGCAGGGCGGCGTAAAAGGTATCCCGCATTTCCTCCACCCTGAGCTCCCATTCGGCAGGGCGCGGCACCGTGTCTACAACGCCAGTGGCGTAATACCTGATCCTGGCTTTGGGAAATGACCGGATCACCCGAGCACCGACAAAGGCGCACAGGGTATGGTTCCATCCAAAGTAAGGAAGCTGAAAATCCCACAAAGATTTGGAATAGACGAAATTGCGATAGGTCTCCTTGCAATATTCGACGACCTTATCACAGGCGATGTTCTCGGCGCGGAAACGGGTTTCGCTTTCGGCATCCCTGATGACGATATGATGTGCAAAGACGTCCTGATCGGAATCGGTCAGCAGTTTGATCAGAACGGCGGCGCTGTCGGCGCCTCCGGATAGCATCAGCAGGGTCGCCATAATGTCTCCAGGCTAAAGCGTGAATTGATAGCGGCCCGACAACCGCTAATCGGGGACAAGCCTATCGAAAACCCGCCACCTTTGGAATAGCCATCAATTTTAGGCAAATGAGGACCCTACCCGGCATGATCGATCTGAGATTCCAGGGCCATGGTTACTTCCGCGAAAGGCGGGTGCCAGTCGCCGGTTTCGCGTTGCCGGAAAACCCTGATGGACGGATGCCAAAGATGGTCCCACCGGTCGATGCCGAACCGCCATTCCGGTGAGTAGGACAACAACGTCCAGGTCTGCACACCCTGAGACCCCGATACCTGGATGGTGGAATTGTCCACCGAGATGACATGATCCAGGGCGGCGATCTGGGCAAACCAGTCTTCGGCGCTGGAAAAGGGATCGACGTTTTTATCCTGGTAGATATCGACACCGGTGCGTGCTTTTACGCCCGCCAATTCGTCCGCCACATCGCCGTATTGCAAATTGATGAATTTTGCCCCTGGCAAGGACAGCAATCCGTCCCACAATTCCAAAGCTGCACTGCGTTCATGCCCGACAATGGGATTACCGGACCGCCAACATATGCCCACCTTCAAGCCATCACCCAAGGCATCGTACCGCTCGCGTATTCTTTCGGTCAAAGCCTCATCCGCTTTCAGATAGCCGCCAATATTCTTTGGAAAGGCTTCCACCGAATTGCGGTAGACCAGGCCCAATGAACCGATGGATATCTGATAGTCGATACCGGCAGCCTCGATCCTGGGATCAGGCGGATCGGTTCGGGCGACCGCCAGACATCCGCCGAGGGATCGAGTAAATATGGGAACGAGTCGGCCATTGCATTCCATCACCAATGTGGCTCCGGCATCGACGATATCCGGCAGCATGTTGGCGAACATAATTTCATCACCGATCCCCTGCTCGCTCCATACCAAAAGAGTCTTGCCTTCCAATGACTCCCCTTGCCACATGGGATAGGGAAACTCCCGCCACGTGGATGGGAAGTCGGAACACAGCCAGCGCCATTCGTTCTCGATCCAGCCTTCCTCGAATTTTTCCGCCATTAGAAGCGTCCGGCTCAAATTGAAATGGGCCTCAGCGTAATCGGGTTCGATCAGGATCGACTGTCGCAGGGCCGATTCGGATTCCACCAGATTGAGCATGTCCGCCAGGGCAATTCCCAAATTGTTATAGGCCTGTGCGTTACCGGCATCGGTGGAAATAGCTTCGTCGAAACTGGCGATGGCGCGGTTGAAATCCCGCTTGGCATGGTAGGCGGAACCGAGATTGACCCGCGCCGTCGCATAGTCCGGGTTTAAGTTGATCGCCAATTCGAAACAGGTGATGGCGTGATCGTACTTTTTGAGCCCCAGCAAAGCCAAACCTCTGGCATCATGGGCCTCGACCGCCGACTGATCGAGGCTGATCGCACGGTCTGAAGCCGCCAAGGCTTGACCGTATAGCTTTGCCAGGGTCAAAACAAAAGACATCCGGGCCACCAAAACGGCATCGTTCGACCGCAGGGTCAGGGCGCGTTCCATCAGCGATATAGCATCTTCGAACAAACCGCCATCGGCATAGGTTTTCGCCGCCGCCTCCAATGACAGAACCAGATTTTCCACGAAATCGCCCCGCGCGGGATCGATGGCGTAGGCCTGCTCGAACAGCGCGATGGCTTCTTCGTAGCGGAACTGCTGATGATGGATCAGGCCGAGACCGTTGAGCGCATCGGGATTTTCCGGTTGGGTCGCCAGAATTTTGCGGGCCAGCACTTCGGCTTCGTCGAGCCGTTCATCCAGTTCCGATACCTGACTCGTTTCATCAGGCACATCATTCTCGGCGCCCAAAATCACCATGCCTTCGGAACTGTCGCTGGGTGTGTTCATAACTTTCGTTAGCCCTCAATCCACCGTGCTATCAGGTACTCTTCTTGGCCTCATAAATCATTTCACAAATTTCCCGGACCGCGCCATCGCCACCGTTTTTGGCCGCAACGTAAATTGCCGCTTCTTTCACCGGTTCCACGGCATCGGCCACTGTCAGGGGACACCCCACCGCATTCAAGACCGGCAGATCGACCAGATCATCGCCCACATGGGCCACCTGGTCGAGATCGACCTGCATCTCATCGCACAGTTGCACCAATTGTCCCAGCTTATCCTCACACTCCAAATAGACGTGATCAACGCCCAGCATACGCCCGCGATGAGCAATAGCGGCGGTGGCGCTGGTGGTGATGATGACAACAGCCACGCCGGCGGCCTGAGCGCGTTTCATACCCATACCGTCCTTGACGTTGAATTTTCTTAGTTCTTCGCCGGACTCCGTATAGTAAAGGCCCCCGTCCGTTAGCACACCGTCAACATCGAGAGACAAAATTTTTAGTCCCGCGAGCTTGTCCATCAATTGCTTGTTGCTCACCCATCACCTCCCAATATGGCTTCAACGGCGGCTAAGTCCTCCGGCGTATCGACGCCGATGGAGCCGGGCGCGACCGGCACACAGGCAATCCTCTCGCCCCGCTCCATAAACCGCAAAATCTCGATACTCTCTGCCCGCTCGATGGGACCCCGTTCCCAGTCGGCGTAGCGTTTAAGTGCCGCACCCGTGAATGCGTACAGCCCGACATGAACGGTCCGCGGGGTGGTTTCCGCCATGGGAAATGGTACCGGAAAACGGGATAGTGTCAGAACGCAGCCATCCAGGGTCGGCGCCAGATGCACCACCGACGGATTGTCCAATTGATCGTCGGATGCTCCCTCGATATAGCCGGTGGATACTTCTATTCCCCGCTCCAAATTTTCCAGCAGGCACTTGCCGACCGCGTCGATGGAGGCAGGATCGATCAGCGGTTCGTCACCTTGAACATTTATATAGACGTCGGCGGACACTTTTTCCGCCACCTCAGCCAGGCGGTCGCTGCCCGTGGGGTGATCGTCGCGGGTCATCACATAGTTCAGGCCTTCGGCCTCGCAATATTCCCGGATGCGTTCATCGTCGGTGGCGATCAACACCCGGTCGACGCTTTCCGCTTGTATGGTCTGGTCCCGGACATGATGGATCATGGCTTTACCGGCAATGGTCTGCAACGGTTTGCCCGGAAACCGGGTCGATGCCCAACGGGCCGGAATAACTGCGACGACATCCATAATTAATTTAATCTCAACGCTATCAAATTTACCCGCCTAGATTTATGCCCGCCCTGAGACTGGCTGGCAACTCGTAGACCATTGGCCGATCCTTTTTCGCCATCACGTTTACGCTTCACTCCGCTAAAAACCACTCACCCGACTGGATTTCCGCCATCCTGAAGGCGTTGAGATCAAGCCCCAAATGGTTGTTGGGCGTCATCCGGACGACACCATTGGCGCCCACATAGCCGTCCAGATTTTCAATTTGGGTCCGAATCTTACGCTTGTCGAAACTGCGCGCCTGCTCGACAGCGGCGGCGGCTATTCTGATGGCGTCGAAGGCATGGGAGCCGTAGACCGTGGGCGCAATCCCCCAGCGCTTCTGATAAAAGCTGATATAGGCGTCCAGCACCCGCTTCGCCGGATCGGTCGGCGGCAGCTTGTCGGCCAGGATCAGCGGCGGCACCGGCAGGCGGACACCGTCGGCGGCGCTACCGGCAAAATCCAGATAGTCCTGGGTCGCGGCGCCGTGGGATTGATAGAGCGGCACATCGAATTTCAACCGCCGGAAATTCTGGGTAACGTAAGCCGGTGAGGTGCCGAATCCGATATTCAAAACGGCTTGCACGTTGGGGGAATTCCTGATTTTCACTAACGGCCCGGAAACCCGCCGAGACTGGGATCGATAAACCTCGTCGGCGGCAACCCGGACCCCGAGGACCTTAGCCTGGGCGATGCAGTGAGCCCGCATGGAACGGCCAAAACCGCCGTCGCCGGAAATCAGCCCGAA
>CAZNLR010000007.1:97173-115164 GCA_964574215.1 uncultured Rhodospirillaceae bacterium
AACTGGCAATGCCGCGCCGTTTCATATCCATGATAATTTTGGCACAGGCCATGCGCTCGGTCTGGGAGGATTTAAACACCCATTTCCGTGCCGGATCGATAATCGATGCGGATTCTGCCAGGGCGATAAACGGAACTTGCGCCTGTTCGATGATGGGCATGACGGCCACGGTGGCGCCGGTGGTCGAACCGCCGATTATCAGATCGACCCGGTCGACTTCGATAAGCCGGCGCACGGCGGACTGGGCCGTCTTGGTATCGATCCCCACATCGTAATCGATCAGTTCAACCCGCCGTCCCAGCAATCCGCCTTGGGCGTTCAGCAACTCGACATAGAGCTTCAAGGTCGCCAGTGCCGGTGCGCCCAGAAAGGCTCCTGCCCCCGTTACGGCTAAAAAAGAACCGATTCGAAACGTACCGGCGGCCTTGGCGCCGATCGGCGCCAGTATAACGGCTAGAAATACCAGGAGGACCGCCGGTTTGAGGCGGACCAGACGGGTTCGAATTCTATTTAAATAAGTTTGCATGGCTCCGGTGGAGGAATGATTCCACGGCGCCGGAAATAGGACAACAGGTTTAGGCGACTTCTTTCGTTTCCTGGTTCGCCATTTCCTCTCTTTCCTGACGCCAACGCATGGTTTTCAGCAGCGTATCGATGGTGATGGAGCCGAAAGTTGCTTTGGCGATATCGTCAATTTCGCCCAACACCAGGAGAAGCGACTGGCCGATATCGGTATCGTCGCCGGGATCGGCGGCGCTGGTCGCATCGCTGCCGATGTCTTCGAACAGATTAATCACGTCCATCAAGGTGGTCCGCTTGGCGTTGCCGGAAAACCGGTATCCACCACCGGCGCCCCGAACCGAATCGACCAAACCGGCCCGGCCGAGATCGCGCAGGACTTTGGCCAGATGATTGGCTGATATTCCGTAGATCTCGGCGATATCGGTGGCGGACAACTGGCGCTCGGTATCCCGCGCCAGCTCTAAAACAGAATAAAGACCGTACCGGGTTGCTTTTTGCAGCCTCATCGTTGTCTCCTTCTATAAAATCGAAAAATAATTTTATCCAAAATAAATTGTCGCTTAATCAATTGACTTCTCTAGTTCAATAAACGGTCCGGCCATCATTCCTTGCGCCCGGAAAAACGCCATATTCAACTGATCGTCTCGCGCCGCCATGGTGCGAATTTTATCGACGCCGTTTTCGCGGAACTTATCGGCGATTGCGTTGTAAAGGGCTTCACCGATACCGCGGACACGGTGATTCGGGGCGACGCCGACCACCATGATCCAACCACATGGATGGGATCCAAACTCCCAGGCCCTGACTTCGCCGACGATAAATCCCAGAATGCCGTCCAATTCACTGTTTTCTGTCCGCGATGTATTCGGCAATTGCGCCACCAGAAAATATCCTTCGCCCGTTTCAACATGGCGGTTGAACATTTCCTGCCAGTAATCCGGCTTGAGATGTTCTGTAATCTGGGCGTCTAATTCGGTAATATGTTGCAAATCGTCAAGGGTGGCTAACCGGATTTCCACGTCAGGAACTCTTGCTTTAGCTAACATAATATCCCTTTATTTTAATAACTTAGCCGACCTACTTTAAAATACTTCTATTTTACACTTGACTTCATGGTACGAGTCGCATCATATTTTGTAAATAAGTATTTTGGTACCGATTTACGGCCACTATAGCAAAAACAGCTAAATTTGGCCATTAATTAAGTAATTTTTTATTGAATCTAACCGGGTTGACGTGTCGGCCCAGACGCAAAATCAAAGTCAAAGATGGTGATATGATCGATTTTTCAACGAATCCCAGTCAATATAAACATTGGCAGTTAAGTTTTGACGGACCGGTCGCAACGCTGGCCATGGATGTCCAGGAAGACGGCGGCATGGTGCCGGGCTATGAGCTCAAACTCAATTCATACGACCTCGGCGTTGATATTGAGTTGTATGATGCAACCCAGCGATTGCGTTTCGAGCATCCTGAAATCAAAAGCGTCATTATGACGTCAGCCAAGGACCGCGTTTTCTGCGCCGGCGCCAATATCGCCATGTTGGGCACTTCGTCCCACGCGCACAAGGTGAATTTCTGTAAATTCACCAACGAGACCCGCAACGGCATCGAAGATTCGACGGCCTGTTCCGATCAGAAATATATCTGCGCCATCAATGGTACGGCAGCGGGTGGCGGCTATGAACTCGCCCTCGCCGCCGATCACATCATCCTGGTCGATGACGGATCGAGCACGGTGTCCCTGCCCGAAGTGCCGTTGCTGGCGGTGTTGCCGGGAACGGGCGGATTGACGCGGGTGGTCGACAAACGCCATGTGCGCCGCGACCGGGCCGACTTCTTCTGCACCCTGAACGAAGGCATCAAAGGCAACCGGGCCGTCGAATGGGATTTGGTGGATGAACTCGCCTCCCGCACCGGACTGATGGAAAAAGCCATGGAACGGGCGCAGGATTTCGCCAAAGATTCGAACCGCCCCGATGACGCCAAAGGCATTGAATTGCCCGCGTTAAACCGGGACATCACCGATAACGAAATCACCTACCCGCACATATCAGCCAAAATCGACCGCGACGGCGCCGTGGCGGAGATCCTGATCAAGGGTCCCGACAAGGAGCCCGAGCAGGATGCCGACGCCATACATGCCGCCGGTGTTGATTTCTGGCCTCTCGCTTTCGCCCGCGAATTCGACGATTTTATCCTGCACATGCGGGCCAACGAGGCCGTCGTCAGCACCTGGGTGTTCCGCACCGAGGGCAATCCGGATTTCGTCGAAGCCGGCGATAAGGCTTTGCTGAACAACGCTGACAATTGGCTGGTCCGGGAAATCACCAACTATCTCAAACGGACCTTGAAGCGCCTGGACGTGTCATCCCGCAGCATCATTACGCTGGTAGAGCCCGGCAGTTGCTTTACCGGCACGCTTCTGGAACTGCTGCTGGCCGCCGACCGGTCCTACATGCTGGAAGGCGTGTTCGAAGGTTCCAATCAAGCGGAAGCCACGGTGCGCCCGACGGACATGAACTTCGGCCCCCTGCCCATGTGCAACGGGCTAAGCCGGATCGAAACCCGGTTCCTGGACGGCGGCGACAAAATCGACGGACTCAAAGCGGAAATCGGCAACGATCTTGACGCCGAGGCCGCCGACGACCTTGGTCTCGTCACCTTTATCCCCGACGATATCGACTGGGAGGACGAGGTCCGTATCGCCATTGAAGAACGCGCCAGTTTCTCCCCCGACGCCCTTACCGGCATGGAGGCGAGCCTCCGTTTTGCCGGTCCGGAAACCATGGAAACCAAGATTTTCGGCCGATTGAGCGCCTGGCAGAACTGGATATTCCAACGACCCAACGCAGTCGGTGACGAAGGTGCCCTGAAATTGTTCGGCACCGGCCAGAAAACCAATTTTGACCGAAATCGAGTTTAACGTATTTAAGAAATGTAGAGTGTAAAAAAATGAGCAAAATAGACTATTCACAGTTAATTCCGAACAACGTCAACCTGTCCGACGACCGCCGCCTCCAACGGGCGCTGGAGAAATGGCAGCCCGCTTATATCGACTGGTGGAACGAAATGGGTCCCAATGATAGCTCCGATTACGAGGTCTATCTGCGGACGGCCATTGACGTGGGCGCCGACGGCTGGGCCCATTTCGACATGGTCAAAATGCCGGAATACCGCTGGGGCATCTTCCTGGCGGAAAACGAAAAAGACCGTGAAGTTAATTTCGGCTCCCACAAGGGCGAAGCGGCCTGGCAGGAAGTCCCGGGTGAATACCGGGCCGAACTGCGGCGTCTGATCGTCACCCAGGGCGATACCGAGCCGGCTTCGGTCGAGCAGCAGCGCGCCCTGGGCCGCACCTGCCCGTCCCTCTACGATCTGCGCAACCTGTTTCAGGTCAATGTGGAGGAAGGCCGCCATCTGTGGGCCATGGTCTATCTGCTGCACGGCTATTTCGGCCGCGACGGCCGGGAGGAAGCGGACGAAATGCTGAAACGCCATGCCGGTGATATGGACAAGCCACGTATCCTGGAAGCCTTTAATGTAGATACCGTGGACTGGTTGTCGTTTTACCTGTTCACCTATTTCCAGGACCGGGACGGCAAATATCAGCTGGCGTCGCTGGCCGAATCCGGGTTCGACCCCCTGTCCCGCTCCTGCCGGTTCATGCTGACCGAGGAGGCCCACCATATGTTCGTCGGTGAAACCGGCGTCGGCCGCGTGGTTCAGCGTTCGGCGGAACTGATCAAAGAGCACGACACCATGGATATCCGTCAATTCGGCGGCATCGATCTGGCGACCTTGCAGAAATACGTCAATTACCACTTCTCGATCTGCCTCGACCTGTTCGGTCAGGAAAAATCGACCAACGCGGCCAACTTCTATTCCATGGGGTTGAAGGGCCGCTATCTGGAGACCAAGATCGACGACGATCATCTCCTCGGCAACGACACTTACATGGTGCCGGAAGTGCAGGACGGTAAGATCATCAAGGTGGAAATGCCGGCCCTGACCGCCATTAACGAGCGCCTGCGTGACGATTATGCGGAAGACTGCCAACGTGGCGTCGACCGCTGGAACAAGACCCTCGCCAACGCCGGGGTCGATTTCAAGATCACCCTGCCCAACAGTGCCTTCAACCGCAACATTGGCAACTTCGTTGGCGTCAAAGCCACGCCCGACGGCCAGGTTGTCAGCGAAGAGGAGTGGAACGCCAATGTCGACAATTGGCTGCCCAACGACGAAGACAGAGCCTATATCCAGACTCTTATGGTGCCGGTGACTGAGCCGGGCAAAATGGCCAACTGGGTCGCCCAACCCGCCAAAGGCATCCACGGCCAGGCAACCGACTTCGAGTACGTGAAGTTCCACTAGGAATTTTACCCAGACAACAGAATGGGGACATGTACTCGTTACGTGTCCCCATTTTTTTGAGGCGGACAAAGAGCCGCCGCATGGATGGGCCCTTGGCCATCTTCCTGGATAATCACGGCGCAGCCCTCTTTCCGTTCAAGTCCGCTCGTTAGGAAATTAATTTTATTCTGATTGCCGATTGTTGTTGTATTTGGCCAGCCCGACAAACGTTCAACTTTGGTCACGATATTATGGCTGGTGAGTGTCTTACCTTTGTTTTCTCCCGATCGAACGCGCGTGGTGACGTTCCTCAGAAAACGAACCAGCCAAACAGACTGGGCTCGATCACCCCTTGGGCCGTTGATGGTGGCGACGTACCCTTGTTGTGAGTGATTGGAGACGGTAACGCTGAGGCTCGTTTTGCCAGCCATTTTGCCGGCTTTTCGCGCTTCAGAAATAAGTCCCTCCACCTTGCGGCGGTGGGAGCCTACGGTAAATTTTTTGCCGTCGACAACGATTTGCGGCGTATAGACCTGGCCGCCAGGCAAATTGCCCGCGTAACCGCGTTGGCGCTCCGTGAATTCCGGCTTCGAAAAGACATCTTTCCATTTTCCGGCAGCGCCATAGACCAGTTCATCCCAGTAATCCACATGAAATTCCAGCGCCACGATATTCGGTATTTTCGAAAGCTCCCCGAGATAGGCCTCGGCAGGCGGGCAGGAATAGCACCCTTGCGAGGTAAACAGCTCAACCACGACCGGATTTGGTGCAGGGTTTTGGGCGTTTACGGATGATACATCGGCCACCGTCAGGCCGAAACCAATCAATAAGGCAAAGAGAGGTAGTTTCATGTCAGATATCCGCTTGTCGATTGTTACAAGGATACCAATGCCGGAAGACGCATTATATTCCGGTTTATGAGGATTAAGGGAGAAATAACCCAAATTTCTCCCTCCCTTGATGGGAGGGGATCTAGGGGAGGGTGAAAACGCCAAATACCGGTGACGCCTTTACCACCTGATCACCCCCACCCCAACCCTCCCCCATCAAGGGGGAGGGAAATAAGAAAGGCGACATACCCCTTACTAATCTACCCCCCAGGCGGCGGCGAGGTCGATCACACAAGCGGGTGCATTGCCGTCTTCATAGCCTTCCCAGGTCGGATAGCCGCCGCGTCTGACATAGTGAACGAGGTCCAGAAATTGACCTGGAGAAAAAATGTACGCGCCGATTTCCACCACGTCGTCTTCGTTTCTTCGGCAGGATATTGTTTTCGCCTCGGCATGGCGGGCGAGCATGGCCTCGCTTTCGTCCCGCCGCTCCTCTCCCACCGGTTTTTGGCGGAATTCGGCTTGTGTTTCAGGCATGGGCCAACGCTGGAACAGCTCTCCCATATAGCCGGTATAATTCACCCCCTGCATGGCGCCGTGAAAATCGCCAATAAGCATCGGATTGTCAAAACGATACCCGGCAATCTCCCCCTCGCCGGGCTCCGAGGCCAGTTCCCCCATGACCCGGCAAAAATCGGTGCAATAAAAAAACAAACCGTCCAGCAGCAGCCCGTCGATCTCGATATTGTAAAACCCGAACGCGATGTCGCCGTGGGAGGTGGATGAATGAAGCAGCGGCATGAAAGTTATCCTGTTGTGATACGTCGGGCATTGAGCCTGTCCCTATCGCCCGCCCGCAGCGAGGAAGAAATCTAACACAGAGGGCACAGAGGGCACAGAGGGCACAGAGGAGGCCGTTACTATTCTTGGTCCACTAGAAATTTTAGTAATAGTTTTAACGGCTTTTCTAGCTGCATTTAGCGCTAGATTGGGAAAAGCTGCGGCTGACTTTGTTATAGAGTTCTGCGGCAAAACTAATCTGATAGCTTTCAAAAAATAAGTTATTGGAACTCTTTTTCAGGCAAACTTATTTAATGGGATGGGGACATGAACTCGTTACGTGTCCCCATCCCATTTCGGCTTTCTCGCCATTTTCGGCGAGCAAAGTCGAGTGCGGCAAATTTTCTCAATCCCGTTTGCAGGCGTAGGGCCAAATCTTTTTAGTACCCGACGGAATGAAATCGCCATCTTCGACCATAACGGGAATGGCGATGAATTTATCGCTCTCGGGCAGATTTTTCAGGGCGGTGGACTCATAGGGCGGCTGTGAGCGGTAGAATCCCACAGGGTCCATCCAGCGTCCGTTGACGGGCACCACCACGTCATCGATGACGGCGTAGTTGGAGTTCTCCGCGTAAATCACAGTAAAATGGATGGCGGCGCGGCGGCGGGTGTTTTTGCGCCGGCTCATGCCGCCGATTCCGGAATTTCCCGTGGGTCCGAGATTCTGGCCCTTTTTCACCCGTTGACCGGGCTCGAACGGAGGCAGTACATCCAAATGGGCGTAGCCGCTATAGGTCCAATACGGCAAGCCGGTCTGCGACGGCGCGTGCCGAAGGATAATTTCCTTACCGCGGGGCGATTCGTCTCCTTCAAAAGCGGCGACGACGGTGCCGTCGGCGACGGCCAGCATGGGCGTACCCCAATCGACCGGCATGTCGACGCCGCCGTGCCAAGCCTGGCGCCGCCGTTTGTAGCTGTAATCCATGGCCCAATAATCGTCGATGCCGGGGCAATGCAGATCGTCCGGGAATTTCGGACCCAGTCCGGTGGCGACCATGCCGATTTCTACCGGGCTATAGACGTCGCAGCCGCGCCGGCGCACCATACCGCATAAAGTCGATCCGCTGACGTCACCGCTGGTCACCTTGGCGGCCAAGGCGGCTTCGTCGGGGACGCCGCCGATAGGTTCTGGGGCTATGCCCGGGGAGTTCGGCCGATACTCGGGCAGTGACCGGCGGTAATGGATCCGCACTTCAGGCAAGCTCAAAGAACCGTCTCCGTTGGTGTCCAGCCGGTCGAAATTACCCCGCCGGCGCCACTCTGCCCGGCTGATCCGGCGGTCGTCGTCAGCGTCCATGTGTTTGAAATCCTTGGTGACGCGGTCTCTTTTGCCGCCGCCGCCGGCCCCTCTTGACAGTTCAAGCGCGCTTTCCTCTCCCGCCGCTGAAAATGACAGGAACAGAATTGCGATCACAAAAACAGCTACGGTTGCCTTGGCGATCCTCATAACGGCGATCCCTCCCCGAAAAATCGGCCCAATCCCAATTGTGTATCGCTTACAATATCATCCTACCGGTATGGCCTATCCTAGCAAAGGCCCCGAAATTCAGCCAGTTAAAAATAAAAAAAGGGGACGGTCCCCGTTTTTAAACGGCCATGGTTTGAATAAAGGCGGGGGCTTATTTATGATGGGAACCAACTGATACTCATTTGCTATTTTCCCGGAGGAACACCATGCAGGACAACACCATTGCCGTGGATACGTCGGTAACCCCTGCCAATATTGAATTTTCTGAAAGCTTCAACGTCGCCGTGCCGTTTATCGACCGGCATTTGGACGAAGGAAGAGGCGACAAGGTGGCCATTACCGTTCATGGCGGTGGCGAGGTGACTTACGCAACTCTGGCGGAGCACGTCAATCGGGCGGGCAATGCCTTGACCAGCCTGGGCCTCTCCAAGGGCGACCGGGTGCTGATGATGGTCAAGGACGGGCCCGAATTTCACTATGTGTTCTGGGGCGCCATCAAGGCCGGGATTATCCCGGTGGCTTTGAATACGCTGCTGATGGCCAAGGATTACGCCTATATGATCGAAAACTCCGACGCCGCGGGCGTGGTTTATTCCCAGGAATTCGCCGCCCAGGTGGAACCGGCGGTGGAGCAATCGCCCCATAAGCCCGAGGTGGTTCTGCTGACCGAAGGCGAAGGGATAAGCCTAGCCCAACATATGGCGGCGGCCACTCCGGACCTCGCCCCCGCCCCCGCCAAGCCGGACGACGATTGTTTCTGGCTCTATTCGTCGGGCACCACGGGCGGGCCTAAGGGCGCGGTGCATGCCCACAAGGATATGCCGGTGACCTGCATCCATTATGCGGTGGGCATCCTGGGCATCAGCGAGGACGATGTCTGTTTCTCGGCAGCCAAGCTGTTTTTCGCCTATGGCCTGGGCAACGGTATGACCTTTCCCCTCTGGGTGGGTGCATCGGCGGTCTTCTATCCGGGCCCGCCGACGCCCGACGCCGTCCATGAAGTAATCGAAACCCACAAGCCGACGCTTTATTACGGTGTGCCCACCCTCTATGCCGCCCAGTTGAAGGCCATGGAGGAAAAAGATGTAGACATGTCGTCAATCCGGGCCTGTACCTCGGCGGGCGAAGCCCTGCCGCCGGATATATTCCGCCGCTGGAAGGAAAAAACCGGGCTGGAAATCCTCGACGGTATCGGCACCACGGAAATCCTGCATATCTTCATCTCCAATCCGCCGGGTGCGGTGAAATCCGGCACCACCGGCCAGCTGGTGCCGGGCTATGAAGCCAGGATCACCGACGACGACGGCAACGAAATGCCGGCGGGCGAAAACGGCAACCTTTGGATTAAGGGCGACTCGCTGCTGAAGGAATATTGGAAAAATCCCGAGAAGACCGCCGCGACGCTCAAGGACGGCTGGCTGAGCACGGGCGATACCTATTTCGTCGACGACGAGGGCTATTATGTCTGCTGCGGCCGCAGCGACGACATGCTCAAGGTGGGCGGCATCTGGTGTTCGCCGGTGGAGATCGAAGGTAAACTCATTGAGCACCCCAAAGTGCTGGAAGCGGCCATTGTCGGCCGGGCCGACGACGACGAACTGATCAAGCCGGAAGCCTTCGTCGTGCTCAATGACGCCGGGGACGCCGGCGACGAATTGGCCGCCGAATTGCTGGAGCATTGCAAGTCAGGACTGGCCCGTTATAAATACCCCAGGTGGTTTAATTTCGTCGAGGAGTTGCCCAAAACGGCAACCGGAAAAATTCAACGATTTAAGCTTCGCAATCCCTGATAAAATACTTTAATTAACAACAACAAACGATTGAAATGAAAGAAAAATTAATTGACTTAAGCGAGGCAATTTCTTCGCTGGTCAAAGATGGGGACAGTGTGCAGTTGGGGTCCGGCCTGGAAACCGCCATCCCCTTTGCCGCCACTTTCGAATTGATCCGCCAAAAGCGGAGAAACCTCCATATGATCTCCCCCATTTCGGACGCTTCCACCGACATGCTGATCGGCGGCGGTTGCGTCACCGAGGTCTCCGCTTCCTGGGTCGGCAATGTCTCGGGAGGACTCGGTCACAATTACCGCCGCGCCGTCGAAAAAGGCGAGCCCCATCCGATTAAGATCAACGACTACTCCAACCTGTCCCTGGCCATGGCGCTATTCGCCGGCGCTTACGGCCTGCCCTATGTGCCGGTCAAATCCATCCTAGGATCGGATATTCTGAAATCCAATCCGGCGCTTAAACCGGCGGAAAACCCGTTTGCCGAAGAGAGCGAACCGTTGGTCCTGGTCCCGGCGCTCCAGCCGGATGTTTCCATTCAAGCCGTGCAGCGCGCTGATCGTTTCGGCAACAACCACTATTGGGGTTCGTCAGGCGTAGCCAAGGAAGCGGCCCTGGCGGCGGAAAAGGTCATCCTGATCGCCCATGAAATCGTCGAGCCGGAGGTCATCGCGACAGACCCCAGCCGCGTCCTTGTCCCCGGTTTCCGCGTCGACGCCGTCTGCCATGTGCCCGGCGGCACCCATCCGGCGCCATTAACCGGCTATCTCAAACGGGACAGCGACTTTTTCAACGATTATCACAAAGGTTCCCGCGATCCAGAACATTACGCGGAATGGGCCGAGGATTGGATTTTCAGTACCGGCGGTCACGCGGGTTACCGCGAAAAACTGGGGGATCGGCTGGAAAAACTGCGTATCAAAGGGGAACAACTCGCCGCCCCGGTAAATTATGCCTTCGAGTAACGCCAGATGACCGAATTTTCGACCCAGGAACTAATGATTATCGCCACGGCGCGGGAGATCGCCGACGGAGAGATCGTCTTCGTCGGCATGCGCCTGCCCATCACCGCCTATGGCGTGGCCCGGATGACCCATGCGCCCAGCGCCGTGGGACTGTTTGAAGGCGGCATCGCGCGGTACGAGCCGGCGGAAGAAACCCTCTACACCATGGTCGATCCACCCAATCAACTGAATGCCGCCTGGGCGACCAGTCTGATCGATGTCATGGGACAACTGCCCCGGGGCAAGGTGGACGCCGGGTTTATCGGCGGCGCGGAAATCGATAAATACGGCAATATCAACACCTCCTATATCGGCGGCCATGAAAACGTAAAAGTCAAATTACCCGGATCGGGCGGTGCGGCGGATATCGCGACCATGGCCAATCGGCTGATCGCCATTATGAACCATGAAAAACACCGCCTAGTGGAAAAGGTTTCCTATATCACCTCACCAGGTTTTATCGATGGCGGTAATACCAGGCAGGAAGCCGGGCTGAAACAGGGCGGCCCCAGCGCCCTGATCACCGACCGGGCCATTCTCCGGCCCTATGGTCCGGACAACGAGCTTCATATCGCCTCGGTGCACCCGGGCCACAGTTTGGACGAGATCAAGGAAAATACGGGCTGGGAGGTGAAAGAACTGCCGGACTGGGAGGAAACCCCCTCACCCACCGAAACGGAAATGGAGGCGCTCCATTTCATCGATAAGGATGGTTTTTGGCGGTAATAGACCTTAGTTCGGTTTTATTGGGCCGGCTGCACAATGGCCCCGGAAAAGAACTTAAAATCCAGTTCCTTGGCCAAATCGAGGATCTCCTGACTGCCCACACCTCTTAAATGGGGCACCAAACGGTTAAATTCTGCCGATTGACGGAATTTCTCCAGATGGGGACGGATTTTTTCCGCCGGCCAGGGCTTGTTCTTGAGATCGAAAGCAACGCCCTGGAAATTGCAGTTGGCGAATAATTTGAAATCGATCAGGCTGGGACTGGGCCGCGCCGTGTAATATTTGCTAAACGGAAACACCAGGATGCCCAACTGATCCAGATAGTCGAGCGTGAACCTCTCCGGAAAGTTGAAGATTTCGAAGATCAATTGCCCGCTGAATTGCCCTTCAATTTCCCTACAGACATCGGCGAATGAAGTCGCTACCGCGGGAACACTCACCGCGACGGCATTTAACGGCACGACAACCGGCAACAAATGACCGGACATTTCTTTATCGCGGAGAAACGTCGCTACCAAATTAAGAATGCTGGACAAGTTCTTGGACAAAACGGCTTGGTCCAACACCCGTTCCTTGCCGCCAACCATCAGCACATCATCGCCATTCATACAGTTGCCGTCACCCAAGGACATCATGGGATCGCAATGATAGGCGACGATCTCACCGGTTTCGCCTTCCAGAACCGGCCAGAACGAAGTTTCTATTTTACCTTCGGAATTTGATGGTTGGGGGGAAGCGTTCATGGTTCTCTTTTTAATTCAATTCATCAGCACTAATTAGCTGGCTCCGATCAGAGCCAATTTCAAGTGTAAATTGATATGGTCTAAATTAAAATAGAAGACTCAGACGCCGAGGTAGCGATGCTGCAATTCCTCATCCTGCCTCAATTCGTCCGAATTACCGCTCCACACAACTTTGCCTTTTTCGATGATATAGTGACGGTCGGCAATGCGGGTTAAGGCATCGACATTCTTGTCGATCACCAATATTGACTGTCCGAACGATTTGAGTTGCTCCAGCACGCGCCAGATTTCCACGCGTATCAGCGGTGCCAACCCCTCTGTGGCCTCATCCAATATCAGTAGGCTCGGATTGGTCATCAAGGCCCGCGATATGGCCAGCATTTGCTGTTCACCGCCGGAAAGCTGATTGCCCATGTTTGACTGGCGTTCCGCCAACGGTGGAAACAGCTCAAATACTTTTTCCAACGTCCAGGGATTTTCCCTGTTCTGCCGGTTGCCGGCGGTCGCCACCAAATTTTCATGAACTGACAAATTGGGAAAAATCTGCCGTCCTTCCGGCACCAAACCCAAACCGGACTGGGCTACCTTATAGGACGGTTCCCCATGGATGGGGTTACCTTCGAGATGAATCTCACCAGCATGAGGTTGCATGATACCCATGATCGTCCGAACGGTGGTGGTTTTACCCATGCCGTTACGGCCCAGCAATGTCACCACTTCACCGGTTCCTACCTCGAGGGAAATACCGAACAAAACCTGCGACAGGCCATAGGAGCTTTCGATATTGTCGACACGTAAAAGATCCATCAGTCTTCTCCCAGGTAGGCTTGACGGACTTCTTTATTATTCCGTATCTCTTCCGGGGTTCCGCTGGCGATGGACTGGCCATAAACCAGCACCGTGATGGTGTCGGCGAGCGCAAAAACGGCATCCATATCGTGCTCGATCAGCAGCATGGTGTATTTACCCTTTAGCGTATTGAGGTACTTGGTAACGCGTTCAGAATCGGCCGGTCCCATTCCCGCCATAGGCTCATCCAGCAATAAAAGTTTCGGCGATGTCGCCAAAGCCATGGCGATTTCCAGTTGGCGTTGCTCACCGTGGGCGAGATTTGCCGCCAGCACATTGGCGCGGTGATCCAATTCCATTTCCTTCAGAATGGCCCTGGCAGGCTCCTGCAGGGCTGGATCGTTCTGCGCCGCTTTCCAGAATTTGAAACTGTGCCCCTGGCGCGCTTGAATAGATAACGAAACGTTATCGATAACGCTAAAATTCATCAAAATGCTGGTGATTTGGAATGACCGGACGAGGCCCTCGTGAACCCGATTTGACGGCGTCATATGGGTGATATCGTTACCATCAAAATAAACCGAACCACTGTCCGATTTCATCATTCCGGACAGTTGATTGATCAAGGTGGTCTTACCGGCGCCGTTGGGGCCGATAATGGCGTGGATCTCGCCTTTTTCCACTTCGATATTGAACGAATCGGTAGCGACAAGGCCACCGAAATGTTTGACCATATCAACGACTTTTAGAATCGGTTCATTCATTGGACTTCTCCAATTTTTTGAACAGACCCTCTAGCCCACCGCTGGCGAACAGGATCACGAGTATCAGAAACGGTCCGAAAATCAGATGCCAGGCTTCAGTGATGTTCGACAAGATCTCGGCCAGCACCCAATAAAGCAGGGAGCCGCCAACGGGTCCGAAGATGGTTCCCATACCACCCAGGACGACCATAAAGATCAACTCGCCCGAGCGTGGCCAGTGGAGCATGTCGGGGCTGACGAAGTCCTCAAAATTGGCTGAAAGAATTCCCGACAGCCCGCACATAACGCCGGCGATCACGAATGCCGTCAGTTTGTAGCCATAGGTGGGATAGCCGATGGAATGCATGCGGTCGTCATTGGACATTGATCCCCTTAAGACCATGCCGAACCTCGACCGGACAAGCCGGCGGACCAGATAAACACATCCCATCATGGTGATGAAAATGAAGTAGTAAAAAGTCAGCGGGTCGTTGAGGTCGAAAAATGAAATGCCGAAATCGCTTCGCGCATCAATCGGTAAACCGTCGTCACTGCCGTACGCATCCAGGCTCAAACTCAAAAAATACATCATCTGAGCAAAAGCGAGGGTAATCATAATGAAATAGACCCCCTTGGTGCGGAGGCAGATGATGCCGAAGATCAATGCGAAAATAGCGCTGGCGGCCAAACCTACGGGCCATTGGATATAGGCGCTTTCGATACCATGAAATGCCAGAATGCCAACGGCGTAGCCGCCGATGCCGAAATACACGGCATGGCCGAAACTGACCATCCCGCCATAACCCATAATGAAATTCAGGCTGATTGCCGCAATCGCCCAGATCATCGTGCGGGCGAACACGTCGATAAAGAATTCCTGGCCGATCATCGGCGCCACAACCGGAACCAAGGCGCAGATCAGAACAACGACAGTATTGTATATGCCGCGGGCGGATTTAAGAAATTCTATCATAATCCGTCCTTTTTAGGCGCCACGCGGGGGGAACAACCCCTGCGGCTTAACAGCCAGAATAAGAGCCATAAGAATGTAAATGAGCATGGATGAGATTGCCGGGCCGGCCGATTCGGCCGCTTCGGGATTAAGAATATTCAACAAAGCGACATCGATAAAGGACCGCCCCATGGTATCAATTACACCGATGATCACCGCGGCCACGAAAGCCCCCCGGATTGATCCTATGCCGCCGATCACAATCACCACAAAGGCGAAAATCAGCACTTCTTCACCCATGCCGCTTTGCGCCTGGGTAATGGGCGTGACAATCATTCCCGCCAACCCGGCAAGCACCGCCCCCAAGCCGAAAACCAACGTAAACAACAGAGAAATGTTAATCCCCAGCGCCCCCACCATTTCCCGGTTGGAAGCACCAGCACGAATCAACATGCCAATCCTTGTTTTGGTAACAAGAATGTATAATCCAAGGGCAACCGACAGCCCGACGGCGATGATCACCAACCGGTAATCCGGCACCGTTATACCGCCTGGAAATTTCGTAAACCCGGCAAAATAACTGGGCAGCGGAAAGGCAATACCTTCGGGCCCATAAACGATTACGAACAATTCGTTGAAAAATAAAATAAGACCGAACGTCACAAGGACCTGGTCCAGATGGTTCCGTGTGTACAGCGTCTTTAGTAGCGTAAAATCCATCAGCACGCCGACGGCCATCATGACTGGGACGGCGAGCAGCATTCCCCAGACAAATGAACCTGTCCAGAGCGCCAGAGTGGCCGCAAAAAATGCACCGAACATATAGAGGGTGCCATGCGCCAAGTTGATCAGGTCCATGATGCCAAAGACCAACGTCAAACCCGCTGCCATCAAAAACAAAATGATGCCGAGTTGAAAACCGTTAAACAGTTGTTCGACGACTAGAACGTAATTCATGATTTAATTATCTTGCCGATGAAGCTTAAGAAATTAGGAAGCGGGAACGATGTTCCGTCCCCGCTTCCAACTTTTGAATAGCTAGCTCTATTAGAGCTTGCAATCTTTGACATAAGGCGTTTCGTGGTTTTTGAACACTGTATCACGTATCGAAACCATCCATTTGCCGTCTTTGTCGGCGACCACTTCCCGCGAATAGAAATTCTGGATGGGGAAATGATTCCGGCCGAATTTGAACTTACCGCGGAGTGACGCGTAGTCGGCTTTTTCCATGGCGGCACGCATGCCGTCGGTATTGCCGATGTTGCCCTGCACCGAGTCGACACCGGATTTGATCAACAAAATGGTGTCATAGGCCTGCGCCGCATAATGAGACGGATAGGTGCCAGTTTTCTTTTTGAAATCGGCGACAAAGCGTTTGTTGGTGGCGTTGTCCAGATCGGGCGCCCAGAACATGGTGTTATAGGTGCCGAGGATATTGTTCAATTTGGCTTTCTGGAACAGCGGTAGGGTCGCGCCATCCATGGAGAACACCGTGTAGAGCGGTGTCGTTTTCGCAAGACCGGACTGCTTGAACTGGGTCAGGAATTTCGGTCCCGCACCACCCGGATAGAAAGTAAACACGCCTTCCGGCTTGGCGGCACGAACCTTGGCGAATTCGGCAGACCAGTCGGCATGGCTCGGCCAAGGAGTCATATCCCGGCCAACGACCTTACCTTTGTACGTTGCCGTGACACCCGCCACCATTTGCTTACCGGCGGCATAGTTGGCGGCCATAATATAAAGGGTCTTGACGCCTTTTTGATTGAGCAGTTCACCCAGAGCGCGCGCATTCTGGCTGTTTTCCCAAGCCGCGTTGAAGAAGTTTTTGTGACACTTCTTACCGGCGTACAGTGAATGGCCGGCGTTGGAACTGATGAAAATTTTACCGGCTTTTAGCGCTACCGGCGCCGAAGCACCAAGAACGTGGGACCAAATATAACCGGCAATAAGATCGACTTTATCTTTTTTGATAAGCTTTTCGGTCTTTTGCTTGCCTTGTTTGGGGCTGAAGCCATCGTCTTCAAAAACGATCTTTGTGGTGACGCCACCCATCTTGTGTCCGATGTGATCCATGGCGATTTCGACGGCGGCTTTCTGTTGCTTACCGATCAAAGAAGCCGGGGTCGTCAAAGTCGTTACAAAACCGATTTTGATATCTTTTGCTTGCGCCGATGTCGCGGCGGCCATGGCGGCCAATGGAGCAAGCCACAACAATTTCCTGTTCATAATGTGTCTCCCTAGGATGTGGTTAACCTTAGATTTTCTGTACGCAATATCTTACATTGCCCAACATTTTGCACAATGCATAGATATTTATCTTCCCCTGTAAAATATCACGTGATGTTTTACAACAATTTTTTTTGTAAGTTAATATAACTTTGATTGTTGGCCAGTTATTATCACAACAGAGTGCCAATTCAAGCTTTATGGTGCCCAAAACTCAAATTTGACCCTTAAGCATTTTTTACACTTGCTATTTCGTCAACCCCTAATGGCCACTAAATCAAGTCAGCAGCATGGCCATGGCAGCCGCTCCCCCGGTGATGAAAACGGCGCCACCGCCGGCAAGTGGATATTTTTGAAATCCGATTGTCGACGGGAATCCGGCATCAATCGTAATCAATAATTTAGATAGCATCCCTAATACGACAACGACGGTCACCAGCCCCAGGGGAACAAAGGGAATATGCATAATCCAAAATACCGGACCCAAAAGACCGGCATCACCCGCCGGCGACATACCGACCATGACGTTTAGCAACTTTTCAGCGGCCTCCACCTCAAACATATTTGGCAAACCTAAATAGATCATAAGAAGAGACAATAACGCCGCAATCAAGAATGAGCCCAAATAGCCCGCCGCCAATTTTCCGACCGACGATGACTTTTCCTTTTTCGAGGGAACAAAGATGGAGATCGTAATGGTGATGCTAAGTCCCGTGAAAAACAGACTGCTCAGCAACAATTGCCAATTCTGGATAGACGGCTGTTGCGCAGCGGCGAGATGACCGTAAAGAAAGGCGGCGAAAATCAAAAGATAGGCTACTGGCAAAGACGCTGCAAAAATCCGGCATCCTCGTTGCAGGGTACTGGCATTATTTAAAGAAAGCAGGGAATTGGCCGCCAGAGCCAGCGAATGGCAAAGCAAATAAAGTATCGGGGCGACAAGTACGCCACCTATTGCGGCATGACCGGTTGGCATATGCAGGATCAGATCGGTAAAGGATACGAAGA
>CAZNLR010000007.1:115174-124342 GCA_964574215.1 uncultured Rhodospirillaceae bacterium
CGACGCAGAACAAATATGCCGAAAACAAGGCTGCCAGCAGCGACAAACGACGGATTTCACCGAAAATCAGCAGACAAACGTAGATTGCGAAAGATACCACCAGTACCGATAGCAGAAATCCCGAACCGCCCCGTAAATAATTGAGCAATGCAGCGATAGGAATGGCAACTAAAACAACAAACAGGAACAGCCCACTGGTCAGAACATTCTTCTCCGACTGCCCAAACCAGTAATCAATGCTTTTGCAGATGCCGGTCACAAAGTTCCGGATGACCAGATCCGGAACTTCACGCCATGAACATGCGGCCAGCAGCTCCCATTTGGACCGCATCCAATTGCCGAATTTGCTGTTGGCATGAAAATTTTCATCCAACCGGTTGCCCATTTCAATGACAATCAGGGCGACACCGAACATAATGCAGAGCACTGCGAACGACGTAAGTGCTCTGACGGTGAAGGCCAGACCTTGAATTTCCCCGTGACCCTCCATCAGGGCGATCCCCGCTTGTTGATTAACCTATATGGCGTGACTTCACTGGCCGGTAAATTCTATTTCGCCATCGGGTAACAGGTAAAGCACCAGGGCATTACCGTCGGTTACGGTAGGCCGATGGGCGGTATCCGGTCCGTAGACGAACCACCCTTCGCCGTTACCATCGAACTTGGCGTCACCTTCAATCGGCATAATCATATCTATCTCACCCTTGGGGTGACGGTGATGAGGACCGACGACGTCTTTCATCTCGACCACATCGACGCTGAAACCATCCAAGTCTTTGATAATGCGCCCGAATTTTATGCCGCCATGTTCCTGATTGCACATCCAGCCGTCGCTGATGGCCTGATCGCAGGCCGCTCGAACTTTTTGGAATATCTCACTATCCGGCGGAAAATTAGCGTTTAAGTCGGCGGCCAGAGCGTCATCAAGTGGTTTGCCAGCAATGGAACCGCTGATCTCGTGAACCAGATCCTGGAATTCTTCTTTCGTCATTGAGTACCCTCTTCGCTTTCAGATTTTATATAACTTAAACAATCAATCGGTACAGGCGTCCACATAGACGTCCAGACTTGCTCGAATTTCATCGGGAATGGGAGCGGAAGCAAAGGGCTGATCGGTCACGAAACAGGAAATATGATCCACGGTGAAACAAAGCACACCGTCCGCATTAAAACACTTTACTTCGAAAGCGACCGAAGATTTTCCAATTTTTTTAATTCGAATCACCAGGTCAACCACGGCGCCGACCCGTAAAACATGGGAAAAAACCGTTTGCGTACTGACGGTCGGACAGCCGAGACCCCGATCCCTGATTTCCAGCCAGTTAATTCCCGCCTCTTCGATCAACCAGTTTTCGATGACATCAATTGCATATTCGGAGGCCCGCGGCGTATAAATCACGCCTTGCGGATCGCATTCACCCCAATGGACGAGTCGACGGTAAACATGGGGATATCGTCCTCTGATCCTGTCAGGAGCGATTTCGGAAGAGATTTCGGAATCCATAAATTTTGCCTTTTTTTTTGGAATTTACCAAATATATTTGTCAGATAATTGATTTCACGGTCTATTTAAACCAGAAACATCGAAATACAAGCCGTAACGACAATGGCCATTCTGAACCAGACGACCTTTTGAAACGATTTAGGTTGTTTCAAAGGCAATCGTCGAATATGATAATGTATATTGTTCGTCTACCAAACATTTAATTGTTTTGGCTTAATTTTAGGCTAGCAATAAACCTGAGGGATTAAAACATGGATGGTGGCGCAGGCACTGCTCGGGCACTCGTAGGCGGTGAACGGTCCTTTAAGCAAGAAGTTCATAAACTGCTGCTCGGAGATGGCGAGGAGTTTCACGGTGAAGGCATCATGGCCATCACCAAAGCACTGTTGCAATCGGGTGTATCCTACGTCGGCGGCTACCCCGGCGCTCCTATTTCCTACCTCATCGACGTTCTCTCAGACGCCAGCGAGGAAATTCTCCGGCCCATGGGAATCCGGTTCGAGCAATCGTCTTCCGAAGCCGGCGCCGGCGCTTTGCTGGCAGCGTCCATCAATTACCCCCTGCGCGGCGCAGTAACCTGGAAATCAGTGGTCGGCACCAATGTCGCGTCGGACGCTCTGTCAAATATCGCTTCGGTCGGCGTGATCGGCGGTGCCGTGATTGTCATGGGTGAAGATTATGGCGAAGGCGCCAGCATCATCCAGGAACGCACCCATTCCTTCGCCATGAAGTCATCGATTCCCCTGATCGACCCACGCTACGACATGTCGCGGGTGGTCGACCTTACCGAGCAGGCCTTCGAATTGTCCGAGGCCTCCAATCTGCCCGTGTTTCTGTCTCTACGCATCCGCGCCTGCCACATGACCGGCAGCTTCAAGACCAAAAACAATCGGGAACCGAAATACAGCCTGAACAACCCAGTACCCGAGTCCGAATTCGATTTCAAACGAATCGCCATGGCGCCCGTGGTCTTCGACCATGAAAAAGAAAAGGTGAATGACCGGTTCCCGGCGGCGCAAAAATATATTGTCGAAAACGGTATGAACGAACTGTTCCCGGGTAAAGGCGGACCTTTCGGCATCGTCACCCAGGGCGGCACCTATACAGTGGTCATGCGGGGGCTTAAACGGCTCGGCCTGGCCGACGCCTTCGGCAACAGCGATATACCGGTCCTCTGCCTGAACGTCATTCATCCTCTGGTGCCGGATCAAATTGAAGATTTCATCAAGGACAAGGACAGTGTTCTGGTGGTCGAAGAAGGCATTCCCAATTACATCGAAAAGCAAATTGCCGAGTTGGCCCATAAAAAAAGTATCGCCTGCCGCGTGACCGGCAAGGACTACCTGCCGGTGGCGGGTGAATATGTCGCCGATGTGGTGCGGGACGGTCTCGCTAAATACTTGAAAGAAGAAACCCCGGTTGAGACCGGTGGGGCCGCTATGGAAAAAAGTGCTTCCATCGACGCCGTCGGCGCGGCTGCCAATCAGCACCGCAACGAGCCCATGCCGCCACGGCCGCCTTCTTTCTGCACCGGTTGTCCCGAACGTCCTGTGATGGCGGCGCTTAAGCTCCTGATGAAAGAACGCGGCAAATTTCATGTATCCATGGACATCGGCTGCAATACCTTCGGTACATTACCTCCGTTCAGTTTTGGCAGCACCGTTGTGGGCTACGGTCTCGGACTGGCCAGCGGCAGCGCCATCGGCGGTAATCTGAATCAACCGACCGTGGCCATCATGGGCGACGGCGGATTCTGGCACAGCGGTTTCAGCACAGGCGTTATCAATGCCCATTGGAACAACTACGACACGGTTCTGATTATCCTCGACAACGGCTATGCATCCGCCACGGGTCAGCATCACATTCCATCGACAGGCACCACCCCGATTGGCCAGTCGTCTTTGGTCCCCATTGAAAGCGCCCTTAAGGGTATCGGCGTTCAGTGGATCAAAAATGTCGATTCTTACAGCCTCCAGGACACCAAGGACGCCATCGCCGAAGCCCTTGACGCCAAAGGCGGATTGCGGGTGATCATCTCCAACAACGAATGCATGCTTGCCAAGCAGCGCGCCGAACGCCCCGCCAAGGCCGCGGCCTTGAAGGCCGGTCGTGCGGTAACCCAGGAAAAATTCGGCGTCGACGAAGAAGTCTGCACCGGCGATCATTCCTGTATGCGGCTAAGCGGTTGCCCCTCCCTCACCCTGAAACAAAGCAGCGACCCCTTTAAAGAGACGCCGGTCGCCTACGTCAACGAGACCTGCGTCGCCTGCGGCCATTGTGGTGAAGTGGCCCATACCGCCCAGCTCTGCCCGTCGTTCTACCGGGCGGAAGCCGTCAAAAACGCGGGTCCTGTGCGAAAATTTGCCTCGGCGGTCAACCGTGGCCTCCTGTCAATGATGGGAGCCTCGTGATGCCAAACGAAATACAGAATATGAACGTTGCGGACGCCAGACCCATCACATTGCTTTTGGGTGCATTGGGTGGCCAGGGCGGCGGTGTGCTGGGAGACTGGTTGGTCGAAGCCGCTTACAACTCGGGCTACCCAGCCCAGGCCACATCAACGCCAGGCGTCGCCCAACGTACGGGCGCAACGACTTATTATTTCGAACTATTCCCCGTCAAAAATCCGCCGGCTGAACCGATTTTTACGTTGTTTCCGGCTTGCGACGATCTGGACATTATGGCGGCGATGGAACCGACGGAAGCCGGTCGTGCTTTGGAACGCGGCTGGATCAGCGACCGCACGACAATTTTCACGACGACGGAACGCATTTATTCGACGGCGGAAAAAGTTCCGGCCGGTGACGGGCGCACACCCAGCGGTCCCATATTCGATTCATTGACCAATGCGGCAAAAAAATTGGTTTTGATGGACATGGCTGCCTTGACCGCCGGATCAGCGGCACGAAGTAATGCGGTGCTGTTCGGCGCGATCATCGGCAGTAAGATCCTGCCGTTGACCGAAGATGATTGCCGGGAGGCGATCCGCGCAAAAGGCGTTGCGGTCGAGAGCAATCTGGCTGGTTTCGAAATTGGTTTGAAGTCCGCCGAAGGCTCGAAACCGGAATACATTGATGAAGAACCCATCGAATACAAAGCGGCGCCCGCCGAATTTGACACGGCTCTTGGCGACTTCCCGGACTCTTTGCGGCCGGTTATTGGCCATGGCGTGGCGCGGCTGGCGGACTACCAAAATGCCGATTATGCCCGTCTTTATCTGGACCGACTAAAAACCGTATTTGAAAAGGATACCGGTACAGACAAAATGCTAACGGACAGGACGGCGCGCGGATTGGCCCGCTGGATGAGCTTCGAGGACGTTATTCGGGTTGCCCAGTTGAAAACCCGGCCCGACCGACTGGCGCGCATTCGCGGTGAATTGGGTGTCGATGACAGCACCCCCCTTAAAGTCACAGACTATTTTAAACCGGGCCGCGAAGAACTGACCGGTATTCTGCCTCCGGGACTTTCCTGGCTGGTGCCTAATATTAAGAAATTGTCGCCCGGCAACGGAATGGCATTGCATATTCAGACCGGGTCGTTTACCGGTTTCACCGCATTGAAATTTCTCGCTGCACTTAAACCGTTCCGTATGAAAAGTGCACAATATTTGGAGGAAAATGCAGCCATCGAGCAATGGTTGGATGCGGTCCGTCAGGCGGCGGATGTAGACATCGACTTGGCCTGCGCCACGGCAAACTTGACCATTTGGGCGCGGGGCTACGGCAACGTGCGGCGCACCGGTCTTAAGAAACTGGAAGACTTATTTGTAAATTGGGCTGATCGCCTAGGGGATAAAAAAATACTCTCGGCGGAAATCGATCAGCAGATACTCTTGGCAAAGGCCAGCCAGGATTAATTTGAGTATATTTTTGAACTTTATTTGATTGAGTTATTTGAGGTAGTGGCATGACTGAAAAAAAGAATATGACCCATCTCCATTGCTGGGTGAACGGCAGAGAGCGGGACGATCTTGTCAAAGACAATCTCCTGCTGGCCGACTATTTGCGCGAAACGGTCGGATTGACGGGAACCAAAATCGGCTGCGATGGCGGCGAATGCGGCTGCTGCACGGTCCTGGTCGACGACGTTCCGCAGCATGCCTGCCTGACCTTGGCGGCGGTTTGCGAGGACAGAAAGATCGAAACCATCGAGGCCCAGTCGGAAGGGCGGCGACTCTCGGCCCTCCAGCGCGGCTTCCATGAAAAGCTGGGCACCCAATGCGGATTCTGTACACCGGGCATGATCATGGCGGCGGAAGGATTGCTGCGGACCAACGACGATCCCAGTGAAGACGAAATCCGCGAAGCCCTGGCGGCCAACATTTGCCGCTGTACCGGTTACATCAAAATCATTGAAGCGGTTCAGTTCGCGGCTTCCGAAATGAAGGGCGGCTCTCCAGACAAAGAAGCCGCCGCCTAATTGAATTCTAAGATATTTTAAGAAAGCAGACGTTATGGAATATATGCCGAATTTTCAACTTCATCGCCCGGACAACGCCGCCGACGCGGTAAAAATCAGAAGCGAACAGCCGGAAGCTCTTTATCTGGCCGGCGGCACCGATCTGATGGTCAATGTGCGCCGCGGTATCGAGCAACCGGAACATCTGATCGATCTTTCTTCAATTTCGGAATTGCAGACCATCAGCGAGGACGATGACGGTTTGCATATCGGTTCGGGTGTGCACGTTCAGGACATCGCCGAAAACGAAACCATTTTAAGAGATTATCCGGCCATCGCCGAAGCCGCCGACGCCGTCGCAGGACCCACTCACCGGCAATACGCCACGATCGGCGGCAATTTGTGCCTGGACACTAGATGCCTCTTTTACAACCAAAGTGAATGGTGGCGGCAAAGTAACGACTACTGCCTGAAAGAACGGGGCGATACCTGCCATGTGGCGTCGGGCGGTCAGAAGTGCTTCGCCGCTTTTTCCGGGGATGTGGCCCCCGCCATGCTGGTGTACGAAGCCGAAATCGAACTGGTCGGTCCCGAAGGCAGCCGCCGCATTCCCCTTGCCGAACTTTACGAAAACGACGGCAAGGCGCACCTCACTTTGCAGCCGGGCGAACTGCTGACGGTCATCCATTTACCAAAGTCATTGGCCGGTTCCCCGTCCCGCTACGAAAAGGCCCGAATCCGCGGCTCCATCGATTTCCCCCTGGCGGGCGTGGCCGTGCGCATAAATGCAGAGGGCGGTAAAGTCGGTGACCTCGCGGTGGCCTTAACGGGTGTCGGATCGGCGCCTCAGATCGTCAAAAAGCTGGATGATATTCAAGGCAAGGCTTTGGATGATGATACGTTCGACGCCATCAAGGAAACCGTGCGCAAGCAAGCCAAACCGATGAAAACCACGACAGTGGCGCCCTGGTACCGGCGGCGCGTCGTTAGTGCTCTTGCCCGGCGACTGGCGGCGGAACTGGCCGGTTAGCACCAAACGCCTAGTGAACTGACACCCGGTTCGGCTGTTTTCGTTTCGCGCTGGTGTACTGATAGGTGATCGTGCGACGGTCGGCGGAGATATCGTCAATTTTCCGACGGCGTCTGTCAGGTCCGAAATATTTTCTGGAATCGACATAGTTACGCGGGTTTTCGATGATTGAACGAAGTCGGTAATAGACCAATTTGGCCGAGAACGGTTTGGCCAGAAACTCCGTCGCACCGGCGTCCCGCGCTTTTAGAATATCCTTGATTTCCGTATAGGCAGTCACGACGACGATGGGAATGAAGCGGTCGATTTCGGCCTCACCCGAACGGATTTGGGCATCATTGTTAAGCCGTCGATGGGCGCCATCATATAGTCGGTAAAAATCAGATCGGCATTAAAACTTTTTAACGTGTTCAAGGCGACCTGACCGTTTCTGGCATCCTCTACCTGCCGAACACCGAGTTCCTTGAGAATATCCCGCATGACCCGCCGCATCGGCGCGTGATCGTCGACAATTAGAATTTTTAAAGCGCTGAAATCGTACCCTTTGTTGATCACCATTGTGTTTCCCTCAACCTTTATCGCGGCCTGTTTTTGCCCCCATATTGAGGCCGCATATACATTTAGTGGTCGAAAGATAACAAGTGTGTATTTCCCGAAATTAACAATGTTATTTCGGCAATATTAAAATTGATTAATTTGAGGTTATTACGATCCCGGCAGGTCGTCCTCGTAGCAGATGAAAACGTCGCCTTCCGGAGACTCGGTCACGGAATAGCTGGCCAATTTATCGGCATCGACCCTATCCAGGGTGATCTCCATATCGTTGCCGCCGATGGTAATGACAGCGTTTTTACCGCTTTGCGAGATCGATATATCGTCGGCCGTGAAATCGTCGCCTTCAAATTTCAATACGTCACCGATCTTAAAATCTCTGATACGGTCTTCGCCACCTTCTTCACCCGGCCGGAAAATGAACGTGTCATTACCGCTGCCGCCTTTCAAATCGTCATCTCCGGCACCACCTGCCAAGATATCGTCCCCGGACGAACCTTCCAGCTTGTCGTCACCGGCGCCACCAGCCAGGATATCGTCACCCGATCCGGCTTTAAGTCTGTCGTCGCCGCTGCCGCCGACGAGATAATCATCTCCCGAACCGCCTTCCAGCTTGTCGTCGCCGCCGCCGCCATACAATTGGTCGTCTCCCTTACCGCCGTAAAGCTTGTCATCGCCTCCGGGCATATCATCGACGTCGTCAATGCCGTCAACTTCGTCATAGTCGAAATCATCATCAATGTCGGCGTCGACATCGACATCAACATCAGCATCGTCATCATCATCGTGGTGACCCTGATAATCATAGCTGACGTCAATCGTTTCCTGGGCGACCGCCGCATCAGTTTCTCCGCTATCAGGATCGGTATCTAAGGAGGTCGCCGTAACCTGGAGCTGAAAATCATCGTTGATATTATGAGGCACGGTCATCTGAAGACCGGGCAATTGATCCACGGTCAACACCCACGTACCGGCGTCACCAGCCTGTCCGGCCGACAGCGTCACGCCTTCGGGCAAGCCGGAGACGGTAATTTCAAGCTGCTCCGACATATCGGTGTCGACCAGCGCCGCTTCGATATCCAGCGGTCTTTCCATGGCGCCGCTCTCGGTCTTCCAGTCGCCGTAAAGCACATCGTCGCCTTTTTCGCCTTTCAGTTCGTCATCACCACCGCCGCCGACCAAGACGTCGTCGCCTTTCGAACCTTTCAATCTGTCGTCGGTGGGCGCGCCTTCGGGTTGAATTTCAACATCGCCGACCTGAAGGTAGGGCACATCCGCATCAGGCTGAACAACGACCATAGCGGTTCGGGTAACCGAGGCGGTATCGCCGGTTTCCTCGGCGGATACCGCGGTTATCGTCAATTCAAAATCATTGCTGTCATGCTCGGCCGGCGTCACCGACAATCCGGCCAGGTCATCGGGCTGCACCGACCATTCACCACCGCCCAAGTTGACGCCGGACGATAACGTAGCGCCGTCAGGCACGCCGGCGACGGTAATGGAAAGCGTTTCCGCCGGATCGGTCAATTCGGACGCGATGGCCAACGGTATCGCCGTATCTTCCGACCCGACCACATCGTCGACGCTCAACGTCGGATCATCCGCTTCCGGCTCGGGCTCGGGTTCCGGTTCGGGCTCCGGCTCCGGTTCTGGCTCGGGTTCTGGCTCAGGTTCTGGTTCG
>CAZNLR010000008.1:0-27620 GCA_964574215.1 uncultured Rhodospirillaceae bacterium
ATTGCCGTCGGGCGAAAAACGCGGCGCGAACGTCATGCCGGGAAAATCGCCCAGCATTTCCTGACGTCCCGTATCGATATTAAAAATGTAAACCCGCGGCACATTGCCGTGATACGACATATAGGTAATTTCCTGGCGGTTGGGCGAAAAGCGCGGTGTCAGGACGAGCGCACTGCCATCGGTCAGAAAACTGTGATTTTCGCCGTCCTGGTCCATGATCGCCAGCCGTTTGATGCGGCGGTCCCCGCGGCCGGTTTCGGCGATGTAGACGATCCTAGTGTCGAAGTACCCTTCTTCGCCGGTTACCCGCTTATAAATAGCGTCGGCGATAATATGGGCGATCCGCCGCCAGTTGCTGGGCACCGTAGAATAGACCTGCCCTACCATTTGCTGTTCGGCAAAGACGTCCCACAAGCGGAACTGGACCTTCAGTTTGTTGCCCGCGACGATCTGAACGCCGCCCTGCGACAACGCTTGCGCATTCAGGACCCGCCAGTTTTTAAAACGCGGCACCGTATCCATGGTGCGCTCGACCTCGATAAAGGCTTTCCTGTCGATGGCTTTAAAAAGCCCGGACCGCTCCAGGTCCGATTTGATGACGCCCGCAATATTCCGGCCCAATTGCCGTTCCTGTTCCGATTGACCCAGAAGATCGGTTATGGCGATGGGCAAGGGTTCCGATACGCCCCGCGTGATATCAACGCGCAGTTCCGCACGGGCGATCGATCCGGCAAAACTGATCGCCAAAACGCCGGCGGCAACAGCCAGCCATTTGCAAATTGAGTTTTTCAAACTGAAACGTCCCTTCATTACAACATGTCCCTCGGATTAAAGGTCAAGGTCAGGTCTTTCCATACATCATATTTATCTGGAGGCAACTTTAAATGATTGCACCGCGGATTATTTACCGCTCGATAAGCGCTTTCCGCGGCAGCTCTGAAAAATGGGTCGGAATTTACGCGCCCATTGTCGATTACATCCGCGCGACGAACTTTTCCGTCTGGATTAACGAAAACCTTTATCTCGATCACCATATCGGCCGCGTCCTTTGCCCCCGTCGGCAGATTCCAGCAAGGCTCCAACTGCCGTTTAATGGCATTCACCAGCGCATCCCGTTCGCTCATGGTGATCCGCTTGCTGGCATCGTTATCCGTCGGCCGCCGGGCGATGGACTTGGCGATCATTTCCTGGAACTCATTTTTGGGTTTGGCTTTTTTCTTAACCTCTTCCTTTTTCGCCGGTTCGGGTTTACGTAAATCCTTTTCCAAGTTTTTCAGCAGAGAGGCGAATTGATCCGGCGGTTTAGGCTTGCGGCGCGGCTTAACCTTGGCCAGCCGGGCCGGCGCCTTGGGCTTCGGCTTGACCTTAGGTTTCGGTTTGGCTTCCGGCTTGGGCTTGGGTTTCTCTTTAGGCTTCGGTTTGGGCGGCGGGGGCGGCGCGACGGCCACGGCTTCCGGTTCCGGCTCGGGTTCGGGCTCTGGTTGGGGCGGTGCTTTTTCCACCTTCGGCGGCGGCGGCGGGGGGGGCGGTTTTACCTCCGGTTTTTTCTCTTCGGGTTTCGGTTCCGGTTTGGCAGGCAAATTGGTCTTGGCGGCAATTTCAACGACCTCAACGATAATTGGAATATCCTGAATTACCGGCGGCTTGCGGATGGCGGGCAAGCCGTAAATACTGACCACAATAATTACGGCATGAAGCAGTACAGAATAGAGAATACTCGTGCGCATCTAACCTATTTCTTTTTCTCTGAAGCCTTTTTACCCGTGCCTTTTTTATTTAGGAATTGAGGCATTTCTGTGATTAAGGCGACCTTCCTGAATCCGGCTGAATTAATCGTGCCCATCACCTGCATGACGCGGCCATAGTCGATGCTCTTATCACCCCGGACAAATATACGAATATCCGGATTGGCGCCGGTCACTGCGATCAGGCGCGGCGTTAAAGCAGAAAGCTCGATCTTTGAATCTTGGAGAAATATCTGCCCGTCGGCGTCAATGGTTACCGACAACGGCTCGTCCGGATCGCTGATGACGCCGGCTTTGGTCTTGGGCAGGTCGATTTGAACACCGACGGTCAATAACGGTGCCGTCACCATGAAGATCACCAGCAAAACCAGCATCACATCGACCATGGGCGTGACATTGATATCGGCCATCGGCCTGGTGGCTTCGCGCCGCCGCCGGCGCCCGCCACCACGACCGACTTGATTAGTCGCCATGGCCATGATCAGTCACGTCCTTCCATTTGCCGCGAAATAATGGCCGAAAATTCGTTGGCGAAATCGTCCAGCCGCGTGGCGTAGCGGTCCACGTCCTTGGAAATTTTGTTGTAGGCGATAACGGCGGGAATGGCCGCTATCAGTCCCAAAGCCGTCGCGAACAACGCTTCAGCGATACCCGGTGCGACTACTGCCAAACTGGTGTTTTTGGTTATCGAGATGGCCTGAAAGCTATTCATGATTCCCCAGACCGTGCCGAACAGACCGATGAAAGGCGCTGTCGATCCCGTCGACGCCAAGATGGTCATTTGCCGCTCCACCCGTTCCATCTCACGGTTAACCGTTACATCCATCACCCGGTCGATACGTTCGGTCAGGCTGGTATTTGTTTGCACGTTCCCGGCATCGGTGGACCGCCGCCATTCCCGCATCGCCGCGGCAAATACCGCTGACATGGGATCTTTCGGTTGGGCGCCGATGCGGTCATAAAGAGTATCCAGAGAACCGCCCGACCAGAAACTATCCTCGAAGTCCGCCGCCAAGCCGTTCAGCTTGCGAAGCCTAAGCAACTTTTCGATGATGATTGCCCAGCACCAGATTGAGGCTACGAACAGAACAATCATCACCGCTTTGACGATGACGTCGGCCTTCAGAAACAGCGCCCATACAGAAAAATCATAAGCGGCGACTACGCCCGCCATCTGCGCGGCTTCTACCGCATTACTTTCCATGTTCGTTATCTCCAACTTGAGTTAGATGGTTATTGAGGGCCTGGCGTATATCATCGGGTATGCGCGTGGCGCCATTGCCGTCCAATTTGATGCAGACCAGCTTGATATCGATCTCCACCAACTCCTCGTCTCCCCGATAGACCCATTGTTTCATGGTCAGGGAGGCGCCGCCGATGGACTGAATCGCGGTCCGGATTTCCAATTCCTCATCAAGCCAGGCCGATTGCTTGTAATCGATTTCACAATGACGGACGGCGAACACGGCATTGCGGTCCCGCATGATTTCCGCATGGGCGAAGCCCAGCTCGCGCAGCATCTCGGTCCGCGCCCGCTCGGCGTATTTCAGGTAATTGGCGTAAAACACGATGCCCGCCGCGTCGGTGTCTTCATAGTAGACCCGCACCGGGTACGAATGAATTGCGGTGTTCAAGGTCCCGCTTTTTTTATCTAACTTATTCATCTGACTCGCTACTTGTTTGGTTTTCTTCCTGGGCCAGCAGTTCGAGCTGGCGGATATTGCGCGGTGTGGTCAGGCCCAAATGCTGGTAGGCGCCTTCGGCCAAGACCCGCCCCCTGGGGGTGCGCATTAACAGGCCCTGTTGAATTAGGTAGGGTTCAATCACCTCTTCGATGGTGTCCCGTTCTTCGGACAAAGCGGCCGCCAGGGTTTCCGCCCCCACCGGGCCGCCGCCGTAATTTTCGGCAATACAGGTAAGGTACCGCCGGTCCATGGCGTCCAGACCCATACCGTCTACTTCGAGCCGGTTGAGGGCCGCATCAGCCGTCTTGGCGTCTACCGAACCCGCGCCATCGACGGTGGCAAAATCCCGGACCCGGCGCAGCAGCCGGCCCGCCACCCGAGGTGTCCCCCGCGACCGTTTGGCGATTTCAACGGCGCCGTCCTCGGTTAAATCGAGATCGAGTATGCGGGCATTGCGTATGATGATGCCTTGCAGTTCCTCGACCCCGTAAAATGACAAGCGGAGCGGAATGCCGAATCGGTCCCGGAGAGGCGTCGAAATCAACCCCGACCGGGTGGTCGCACCGACCAGGGTAAAAGGTTGCAGATCGATGCGCACCGAGCGCGCCGCCGGTCCTTCGCCGATCACCAAATCCAACTGGAAATCTTCCACCGCCGGATAGAGGATTTCCTCGACGGCGGGATTGAGGCGGTGAATTTCATCGATGAATAACACGTCGCGGGCTTCGAGGTTGGTCAGGATCGCCGCCAAGTCCCCGGCCTTGGCAATCACCGGGCCTGAGGTCGCCCGGAATCCAACCCCCAGTTCGCGGGAAACGATTTGCGCCAGCGTCGTCTTGCCGAGCCCCGGCGGGCCGAACAGCAGTACATGGTCCATGGCCTCGCTGCGGCCCCTTGCCGCCTCGACGAACACGCGCAAATTGTCACAGACCTGACGCTGGCCGACGAATTCGTCCAGGGTTTGCGGCCGGGTCTGGGAATCGGGTGCGTCTTCCTGACCTTCCACAGGTGCGATGATGCGTTCCTCATCCATCAGCCATGTCCTTCAACCGGCGCCAACTCGGACAGTCCGTCCTTGATCAAAGCCTCGACCGTGATGTCGCCGTCCATATTCCGGGCGGCGTGGGATACGGCACCGAAAGCCTCCGTTCGTCCATAGCCGAGATTGACCAAGGCGGAAACCGCATCGGCGGCGGCTTGGCTGGCCGGGTCGGCTTCCGGTGCGGCTCCGCCGCCAGCCACCTTGATTCCGGTCGTCGCCGCTTCGCCAAGGGCGATGCCACCCATCTTGTCTTTGAGTTCGCTGATAATGCGGGTCGCCAGTTTCGGCCCGACGCCCGGCGCCTGGGTAACCGCTGCCTTGTCCCCAGCGGCGATGGCCTGGGCCAGCATGTCCGGCGCAATGACCGAAAGAATGGCCAGGCCGACTTTTGCCCCGACCCCCTGAACGGTGGTCAGCAGCTTGAACCACGCCTTTTCGCTTTCGGTAAAAAACCCATAGAGATGAATATGGTCTTCGCGCACATGGGTTTCGATTAGCAGACTGACCACGCCGGTGGCACCGGCCAGGGCGTTGAGCGTTCGTACCGAACAAAACACCAGATAGCCGACGCCACCCACATCGATCACCGCCCAGTCATCGCCGGTCGATTCGACCATTCCGGTCAATTTGGCTATCATGCTTGACGCTCCAACAGTTGGGCGTCCCGATTGGCGGCGCCACGGTGATGAGCATGACAGATGGCAATGGCCAGGGCGTCGGCAGAGTCCGCCGTCTCCACCAAACATCCGGGCAGCAGGGTCCGCACCATCATCTGCACTTGTTCTTTCGCCGCATGTCCGGAACCAACGACTGATTTCTTGACCAGGTTTGGAGGATATTCAGCCACCACCAGACCGGCGCGCGCCGGAACCAGCAGTGCGATTCCCCTGGCCTGCCCAAGCTTGAGGGTCGAGGCTGCGTTGACGTTGACGAATGTTTCCTCGACAGCGACTTCAACGGGTTTATGATTTTCAATAATTTCGTTCAGCCCGTCGTAGAGTTCAACCAGCCGGTCGGCCAGAGACTTTTTTGCACTGCTTTTGACGACACCGTCGCCGATATGGGAGAGCCGGTTGCCGTCCACGTCAATGACGCCCCAACCGGTGTTTCGCAATCCAGGATCTATGCCAAGCAGCCTCATATTCCCCCGAACATCGGACTTAGAATTTCCATTTAAGCGCTTAAGCGCTCCATCACTTCTTCCGGAATGTCGAAATTCGCCGACACCCGCTGAACATCGTCATTGTCTTCCAGTGCATCCAACAACTTTAAAAGCGTCTCTGCCTCTTTATCATTGACCTCCACCGAATTCTGCGGACGCCATTCAAGTGCGGCACTGGAAGGCTCCCCTAGGTTGGGCTCCAAGGCTTCGCGCACGGCATGAAAATCGTCCGGCTGACAGAAAATATCGTGACCTTCATCGGAGGACTCAACATCCTCTGCACCGGCCTCCAGAGCCGCTTCGAAAACTTCATCGGTGGATCCTGTTTCCGGCGGATAATGAATCTGGCCGACATGGTCGAACATAAAGCTGACAGCGCCGGTTTCTCCTAGATTACCGCCATGTTTTGAAAAAGCCGAGCGTACCTCGGAAGCCGTCCGGTTGCGGTTGTCGGTCAAGGCCTCGACGATCACGGCGATGCCGCCGGGACCATACCCTTCGTAGCGAATTTCCTCGAAATTTTCTCCTTCGTCGCCGCCGGCTACTTTTTTGATGGCGCGTTCGATATTATCTTTCGGCATATTGGCGGCGCGGGCCGCGGCAATAGCCGAGCGTAATCTGGGATTGGCGTCCGGGTCCGGCAGGCCCGTTTTCGCCGCAACCGTCACCTCCCGGATCAGTTTGGCGAAAATCTTGGCGCGCTTTTTATCCTGGGCGCCTTTGCGATGCATGATGTTTTTAAACTGTGAATGACCAGCCATTTTATTACGTCTATTCCAATTATTGGGATCTGTTCAATTTATTGAGATTTCGGTGATTTGTTATCATACATCGGAGCCCTCTGCACCCCCACAGCAAAACGCCCGAAAGACAGCCATTTCCGGGGTATAAAGCCCTAAACATGTAATGTGGCAACAATGGGGCGGTGCGAATCGGCTACGGCAGATTCTCAGACAAGCGGCCGCCGATTCTGATTTGATTGAAACGGGTCGCCTTTCCGGTCTCGGCGTCGGTTTCCAGATAGACGGCGCAAACGGTGCTTTCCTCTTCCCCGGGCGCCAGGCGTTCCCCCGGAATTTTTTTGGTAAAGCGGTTGATCGCCGCTTCCTTTTTCATGCCGATGACCGAATTGTAATCACCGCACATGCCGAGATCGGTCTGGTAAGCGGTGCCGCCCTCCAATATCTGATAGTCAGAGGTGGGAATATGGGAATGGGTGCCGACGACCATGGAGACCCGGCCATCCAGATAGTGACCCATGGCCATTTTTTCGCTGGTGGCTTCGGCGTGGACGTCTACCACGGCGCATTTGATGCCGTTTCCCAATTGGTAATCCTTCAACGCCTCGTCGATAGCGGCAAATGGGTCGTCCAGCGTTTCCATGAATAGCCGGCCTAATACTTGAGCCACCAGCACCTTCTCGCCGCCGGCTGTTTCGTATACGGCGGCGCCCAGACCCGGCGTGTTCTTGGGATAATTCAGAGGCCGCAGGAGACGGCGCTCGTCTTCGATATAGTTGATGATTTCCCGTTGATCCCACACATGGTTGCCGGTGGTGATAACGTCGACGCCGGCATCGAAAAACTGCTGGCATATTTTTTCAGTAATACCGAATCCGTGGGCCGCGTTTTCACCGTTGACGATCAGAAAATCGGGATCGTAGCGGTCACGCAGTGTGGGCAGATGATCCATCAAGGCGGTGCGGCCGGATTTGCCAACAATATCGCCGATATAAATAAGCTTCATGGAATTAGGTCACACTCATCAAGCAAACCGGACAACGCCAGATTCGGTCACCACCATATCTAGATGCTGATCGTGTTTTTCATTCGGCAAAGCGTCCACTTGCTGGCCGGAAAAAGCAATTCCGGCCGACATAACCCCCTCTTTTCGTAACGCCGCGATTGTGCGGTCATAATATCCGCCACCATAGCCCAAACGGTGACCGGTAGAATCGAATGCCAGCAGCGGCACCAATAAGATATCCGGAACATGGATGGGCTTGTCATCGGTCGGTTCCTGCACACCGAAATTCGACATTTGCAGCTTGTCGCCCGGGCTCCACTCACGGAAGACCAGCGGCGAATGCCGTTCTCCGGTTGCCGGCAGCAAACACTGGTTCCCCTGTTGGTCCAGCTTCGTCAGTGCGGGAATGATGTCGGCTTCGCTCCTCAGAGGCCAATACCCGGCGATCTTTGCATCATCCGGCAACTCGACATGAGCAAGTATATTGTTGGCGATATCCTCACTGGCGCCCGGCCCGATTTCTTCCGAAATTTTGCGCCGGTTGGTCCGAGACATTTGCCGCCAGGCTGATTTGTCTTTGGGTATTGATATCACCGGAAACTCCGCCGCATGAAACCATTCATGTTAAGTGAGCAAATTAAACAGGTGACGCCGCGCAGGTCGTTTATCGTCAAATCTTCCTAGGCCGTAAGGACTAGGTGGGCGCCGTATTCCGAACCCAGGAGTCCGGAAGGGACAGCTCCCTATGGGTATTTATTGGCCCCGGAGATTTTCCACGCATCACGGGCCCGGCAGCGTCAACCTGAATGTAACTTAGGTATCTTCTAGCTTCTCGGCAATGTTTTCTATGCGTTTGGCGATTTTTTCCAAATCGGCGGCGCCCAGGGTATTCACGCTGGGCGCTCTTTGTTCGCCGCGGAGGGTGTCCAATTCGGTGTAAACCTCGGACAATTCATCGGCCAGCAAAAGACTGGTCATAACCAGAAGTCTGGCGTCGCCCACCTGTCCGACCGCTGCGACCAGTTCATTCACCCGCCGGTCGACGTACTGGGAGAGACGGGTCAAATGGGCTTCCTGACCGTCGTCACAGGCGATGTCATATTTTCTGCCGTTTATGGAAACCGAGATTTGCGACATGGCTCAGCCGTCCCTTAGCAGCTCTTTGAGCTGCCCAATGGCGCCATCAAGACGAGTCGAAACGGCCTTGCTTTTGTCCTTTAGGTCGGAAATTTCGGAAGTGGCGGCGGCGAGCTCTTTCACCATATTAGTATTCCCACCCGATTCACCAGAATGCGAATCAACTGCTTTTTCGAGGCGAGTCAAAGCTTCATCCAATCTGCTTCGCGCTTTTTGAATTGAAGAAGTGGTTAGAGTAGAGCTATTTGCCAAGGTTTCTTAATCCCCCTGTTTAAGCGCGCAGATTACGCCTTGGGATTGGAATCCGTCAACCGTTGTAACGGCTCCTAGCGAAATTAAAATTCGCGGTTGACGAGTCGCACTTAACTTAGGATTGTGCGCCGCAACGCTAAAGGGTTTTTGGCAATGCGCCCTGCCCGGGTGTGAAAAAACGATTTTGGCGGTGTGGTGGTACGATTATAACGGAGAATAAAGATGGCCCTGAGGGTTGCAATCAACGGATTTGGAAGAATTGGCCGACTGGTCTATCGCGCGATACTGGAATCAAACCGCGATGGAATCGAAGTCGTTTGCATCAACGATTTGGGGCCGGTGGAAAGCAATGCGCATTTATTGAAATATGATTCGGTTCACGGATTGTTGCCGAGCGACGTCACCGTCAGCGGCGACACCATGGACGCGGGACAAGGCCCGGTTAAAGTAACCGCCGAACGCGATCCCACCGCCCTTCCCTGGAAAGATTTGGACGTCGACATCGCGCTGGAATGCACCGGCTTTTTCGCCAGCAAAGAAGCTGCCTCCGCACATCTGGAAGCAGGCGCCAAGAAAGTTCTAATTTCGGCGCCGGCATCCGGTGCGGACATCACCGTGGTCTATGGCGTCAACAGTGATCAGATCAGCGCCGAACACGACGTTATCTCCAACGCGTCCTGCACCACCAATTGCCTGGCCCCGGTGGCCCACGTGCTCAATCAGGCCGTCGGTATAGAGCGCGGCTTTATGACCACCATTCACTCCTACACGGGTGATCAAAAACCGGTGGATACCCTGCACAGCGATTTGCACCGCGCCCGCGCGGCGGCCGTATCCATGATCCCGACCTCGACGGGCGCCGCCCGCGCCGTCGGTCTGGTGCTGCCGGAATTGCAGGGCAAACTGGACGGTACGTCTATTCGTGTGCCGACGCCCAATGTCTCGGTGATTGACTTCAAGTTTACGCCGGGCCGGGAAACTTCGGTTGACGAGATCAACGACGCCATTAATGCTGCAGCTGCGCAGGGTCCCCTGCAAGGTATCCTAGGCGTTAACGAGCTGCCGCTGGTCTCCACCGATTTCAACCACAACCCCCATAGTTCAGTGTTCGACTTGCCGGAAACCCAGGTGATCGAAGGCCAATTCGTGCGGGTAATGTCCTGGTACGACAACGAGTGGGGTTTCTCCAATCGGATGGTCGATACCGCGTTGGCCGTCGGCGCCCTCCTCTAGGCGAACAATCGTGACCAAAAAAGCGGCGGCCGGTGCGGACAGCATCGCCGCCGCTTTTTTGTCGGCGGCGGCCTATCTGCGCGACCACGCCGATCCCGTCGCCGCACCGCAGCGCAAACGTTACCTAAAAAGCCCCTATGACATGCTGGGCTGTTCCGTGCCGACTATCCGGACGGCGGCGAAGAATATTTCCCGCGCCTGCCCGGAGCCCGGTCTTGAAGAACTTATTACAGCCATGGAAAAATCCTGGGCCTCTCGAGTCCACGAAGACCGTCTGCTGGCGGCCTACAGCGCCCAATATTATCGTGACCGGTTTGCCCTAATTCATGTCGAAGGGCTCTTCAAGAACTGGCTTATAGACAGCCACAACTGGGATTTCGTCGACACCATATGCAGCGATACCGTGGGCAGGATCGCCCTCAATCATCCGCAAATTTGGAAGGAAATCGAGTCCTGGTCGAAACATGACTGGGTGTGGCTGCGGCGGGCTTCCTTGGTCTGCCACCTTCCTACCTTGCGTAAAGACTCGTTAAGAGAAGAACTACAACTGGATCAAATCCACCGCACCATCGACCGGCTGGTGGACGAGCAGGAGTTCTTTATCCGCAAGGCCATCGGTTGGATTCTCAGGGAAATGTCGAAGAAGTATCTGGATGAGACCGTGGCCTTGATCGAAGATTTCGGCCCCCGCGCCTCCGGCCTGACTATCCGCGAGGCCACCAAGCACATGCCCGATGAATTAGGCAAATCCCTTCGCGCCAAGTATCTTTAAAAAGTGTACTAGGAGTGCTTTATGGGAATACTTTTCGACTTAACCGAAAAACATTTTGAACACGACGGCGACTGAAAAAGCCAGATTGAATCCAACCATCCACTTTAATAGCAGAAAATCAGCGTCAACTTTGGAAAATAGGCTGTCGTAATCGGCGATGGCTGTTGCAGCGGCTTGCGCTTTGTCCTCCGAAGCGCCCGCATCTTTTAACGCGACATACAGTTCCGAAATCATGGTGCTCATAGTTATCATTTAACCCCATCATGTTTTGATTTCAACTCTTGATGGGTGTGGTGGTGCCAGATGGCCGTTTTCGAACCCTCCTAATTATTTTTGGGGATCGTAAAATTCCAAACCTTCGATCTTGTCTTCGTCTTGCAGGCGGCCGCGCAGTTCGATGACATTGCGGTCGGGATCGCGGATAAAGACGGAGACGTGACCGTCGCCGAAAGTCACCGGTCCCTGAGTGATTGGGATATCATGTTCTTTGAGTGTGGCGACGGTATCGATAATCGAACCGACCCGAAGCGCCACATGGGTATAGCCGCAATGCTTTTCCGGTACGTCCATCAGGATGTTCTTGCCACCGGCCGGATCGACGCCATTGCAAATCAGGTTGATCTCCACATCCTGCGAATTTTTCATCACCACGACGGCGTCGAAGTCCACATCGATGTGCAGCTTGAAGCCGAGGATTTCGTAAAAATCTATGGCCCGTTGCCGGTCGGTGATACGGATACCGACGTGATCGAATTGTTCGATAGAGATTATTTTACAGCCCACCTTCGCACATTTTATCAGTCCCTATAATGTTTCCGAGCCGCGCAAATTGCAAATTCTTGGTCAGGTTCTTCAATGATCCCCGTTTACCGTTCACCAATATCTCTTAGCCGACGATTTTCTTGGTATCCACTTGCCGGCGGCTACGTTGGTAGAACCGTTTCAAACCGGACCAAGCCTGGTTGATGGCCCAATTTGAAGCCTGCCGGTAATACTCTGCATCGTCGGTAACATAACGGCTGTTCATCTTCTTTCTCCTTATTTAGATTAACTAATTTATAATAAGATAATAACTTCGTTTTTTTGCTAAAACAAACGACTTTACTTAATCATATTGTTTAGATAATCTAAACTTATGCCCATGACGCACAGCCTTCCCCCGCTCAACGGATTGCGCGCCTTCGAGGCGGCCGCCAGGCATTTGAGTTTTCAAAAAGCCGCCGAGGAACTGTTCGTGACGCCCGGCGCCATCAGCCAGCAAATCAAAAAGCTGGAGGAAATCCTTCAGGTCAGTCTCTTCAGCCGCAAAGGCCGTGCCGTTGCTTTGACCGAAACGGGCAATCTGTTATTGCCCGGATTGAGTGACGGTTTCGATCGGCTGAACCGCGCTGTTCAAGGTGCGATACGCCATCGGGAACTTCGGCACATTACCGTCAGTGTGACACCGTCCTTTGCCGGCAAATGGCTGGTGCCGCGGCTGGAAAACTGGACAAACGACCATCCTGAGATCGATATCCGAATTTCGGCCAGCCTTCAGATCGCTGATTTCGGACTTGAAGGAGTCGATATCGCTGTGCGGTTCGGCAGCGGTGAATATGAAGGTCTCGACAGCACGCTTTTGTTGCCGGAGTCATTCACTGTCGTTTGCAGTCCGAATCTTGCTGGCGGCGCTCATCGGTTGGAATCGCCAGTTGACCTTTCCGAACATAATTTACTGCATGTCGGCAGTTCGACCGGCATTCCCGGCGATGATTGGCGGCAGTGGCTCAAAGCGGCGGGCGTTGAAAATATTGATGTGTCCCATGGCCTTACCTTTAATGATACGGCCATCGCTATTTTGGCGGCAATCAGCGGCCAGGGGGTTCTTCTGGCCCGCCGCGTCCTGGTGGAGGAAGATATTGCCGCCGGTCGATTGATAACGCCCTTCGCTATCGACCTGCCGTTGGATTTCGCCTGGTACGTTGTCGCGCCGCCGGCAAATCTCGAACGACCTGAAATCGCCGCGTTCCGAGAATGGCTGTTGGCGGAGGCCCGGCAATCGGATACATAGCCCTGATGACAGACAACTCTTGCCGCTTATACCTCATTACACCGCCCCGCTTTGAACCTTCGTCCTTCGCCGATGATCTGGCGGCGGCCCTGGACGGCGGCGACGTGGCCTGTGTGCAGCTCCGAATGAAGGATGCGCCCGCAGACGAAATTTTGCGGGCGGCGGAAATTCTGCTGCCGGTCACGGACGAGCGGGACGTTGCGTTTATCATGAACGACGATCCGGAGCTGGCGGTCAAAGCCGGCTGTGATGGCGTCCATGTAGGCCAGCAGGACGCCTCCTATGAGGACGCAAGGAAACTTCTGGGCCCCGACGCCATCGTCGGCGTGACCTGTCACGATTCCCGGCACCTGGCCATGGAAGCCGCCGACAAGGGCGCCGACTACGTGGCCTTCGGCGCCTTTTTTCCCACCAGCACCAAACAGGCCAAGGCCAATCCCGCACCGGATATCCTCGAAGCCTGGAGCACCTTCACCACCGTCCCCTGCGTCGCCATCGGCGGCATTACCCAGGACAATTGCGGCCCGCTGGTCCAAGCCGGCGCCGACTTCCTGGCCGTGGTCGCGGCGGTCTGGGACCACCCGGGCGGACCGGCAGCGGCGGTGAAAGCGTTTAATGAGGCGATTGCAGCGGCTGGATAAAATCAGCGATTTGGTAATAGATTTTGACCTCGCCTCAATATCTTCGTTTGGAAGCACCGTTGAAACTTCTCTTCTTATTGCCGCATTAATTATCATTTTTTTGTCAAAATTGAACAGTTCAGCTCCATCTTGGAGGAAATCTGGATATAATATTGACTAATTTTTGAAATTTTTTATATATCTAATATACTGTTATATATAGATTTATTTATTATTTTATAAGAATTTATAATTTTTTTCTAATTATTTATATCAATATGGGATTAAATCGGTATATATAGATTAGCTCACGCAACCAAAAGAAGTTATATCGTGAGTATATTCAATTTAAATAGTGATGTTTCCCGATCGGCAAAACTTGAAGAGGACGATGTGTTGCACACAAAAATCGCCCTCAATAACCAGGGCTATTACGATGTACCGGATTCCTATGGCCTAACTCCCTACTCTGACGAACGAGTGTTCGAAGGAATGAAAAAATATCAGAAAGATAACGGATTGAAGACTGACGCAATCATGCGGCCCGGCGGCAAGACCGAAACGGCTTTGAACAAATCGTTGGAACAGGTCCAGCAGAAAAGCGAGGGATGGCAGGAGCCGCAAAAGAAAAAATGTCCACCAGGAATGCAGAACTCATTGAGATCAATATGCATTCCGTTCACGAGAATTTGCTACTATTATTACGAATGTGTTCACAATCCAATACCTAGCGGAACAAGGTAATAGCAAAGCCTTTCATCGCTACCAAAAGAAATACAAATTAGCTAGGTAATGCGCAGCGATCGGAACCCACAGGTTTCCGGTCCTGCGATACAAAGAAAGCAGAATCAAACCAGCGAGAAAGGCGGTCAACGGCACATCGGGTTTCTGCGGCAGATGGATGGCGGCGAAAAGAAGGGATGAAACGATATACAGGTAAAACCTGTTACTAATCCTTGTCACTAATACTTCTGTCGACAGTTTACGGAAAACAAGTTCTTCAGAAATTGCCCCCAGTACAAGGCCGATCGTAAGATCAAATATTTTTAGATAGATACTTTCCGGATAGTAAAAATGACCCCAGCCGTAAAATTCAACATTAAGAAAAACATAGAGAAAATAATTGGAAATGAAATCGGTCAATAAAATTCCGTAAATAGCGGCAAAAAATATTATGAGAGACGTAAACTGGATTTCTTTCCAATTGAACTGCCAGTTGAACCGAAGGTCTTGCAAATCTCCTCGATACAGAAAGAAAAATACGAAGATAATTAGCATTCTTTCGGCGTAGTCTATGGGATATAGAAAGTCCCTGAAATAAAACTTCACCCACCCGACACAGAACAGCACCGTAAGCAATCCCAATAACGCCGGTCTACTGCCGCGGAAAAATTCAACGGTACTAGTCATATTGGTCATCCGTCTCGGATTGAAATTCAGAACTCTAACTTCATCGTAATTCTTATGGCGGCGCCAGATGTGAATTTATCGATCGTAATAGTAAAGTTATCAGATTCATTTACAATTTCCCCTCCCCAAATCCCCATTGCCCCCCCAGACGCAAACTGATAGGTTCCGCGCCCTTAGGAAATTCAACGAAAATTGACGGTTAGAACCCATGAAGATTAACGGCAATGCGATCCGGCCCGGCAACGTGATCGAACATCAGGACCGTCTGTGGCGGGCGGTTAAAATCCAGCATACCCAACCCGGCAAGGGCGGCGCATATTTGCAGGTGGAATTGAAAGACATCCGCAGTGGCACGAAACTAAATGAACGCTTCCGGTCCTCGGAAACGGTGGAAAAAGTGCGGTTGGATCAAAAGGATTTTCAATATCTTTATGCCGACGGCGATATGCATACCTTCATGGACAACGAGACCTACGACCAGATTTCTTTGAGCGCCGAAGCCATTGGCGAGGATCAGGTGGTGTACCTGCAGGACGGTATGGCGGTGATGATTGAAAGTTTTGAGGGTGAACCTCTGGGCGTTCAGTTGCCGGATCACGTCACATTGGAAGTGACCGAAGCCGACGCCGTGGTCAAAGGCCAGACGGCGTCGTCCAGCTATAAACCCGCCGTCCTCGAAAACGGTGTCCGCACTCTGGTGCCGCCCCACATCGAAGCCGGTACGCGGGTCGTTATCGCCACCGAGGACGGTTCCTATGTGGAACGCGCCAAGGACTGAGTAACCAACTTTAAGGCCAAAACACCATGCCCGTTCAGTCGGCCACTATTACCGTAATGATCAAGGCCGCACGCAAGGCCGCCAACAAGCTCAAGCGCGATTACGGCGAAGTCGATCAACTGCAGGTCTCGAAAAAAGGACCGGCTGATTTCGTCACCGCCGCCGATATCAGAACGGAGAAAATCCTCCGGGAGCAGCTCACCGAGGCCCGGCCGGACTTCGGTTTCTTGATGGAAGAGACCGGCGAGGTTGAAGGCAGCGATCCCGACCGCCGTTGGATCATCGATCCCATCGACGGCACCACCAATTTCGTCCATGGTATTCCTCATTTCGCCATGTCCATCGCCTTGGAGGAGCACGGCGAACTGACCGCCGGATTGGTTTACGAACCCATCAACGAGCAGCTGTTCTGGGCGGAAAAAGGGCATGGCGCCTATTTGAATGATCATCGCATCCGGGTTTCCGGTCGCGCCAACCCTAGCCAGTCAATCTTCGCTACCGGCATTCCTTTCATGGGACGGGGAGAAGAAAAGGACCACGACGCCTTTCTGGCGCAATTGAAAGCCGTGATGGCCGTATCGGCGGGAATCAGGCGATTTGGCAGTGCCGCCCTCGACCTCGCCTATGTGGCGGCCGGCCGTTTCGACGGTTTTTGGGAAACCGGGCTGCAGCCATGGGATATTGCCGCCGGGATCGTTCTCGTCCGTGAAGCCGGCGGCATGGTGAGCGAAATTGACGGCCGCGACCGTATGCTCGGTAGCGGCTCGATTTTGGCTGTGAATCCCAACCTCCACCAGGAATTGGGGAGCATTCTCCGCCAAGCCGGAAAATAACAAACCGTGGCATTGCTACGGCCGCCACAATTTCGACATATCCATACCGTAGGAAATTCGATTCTGGAGCCAATTATCGGCTCCCGGACAGGTTGATATTGATAGGTTGAATGGCGCGCGTGGCTTGGGTATGTTGGCGGAACAGGGATGAATACCAACACCAAATTTTTATGTAGGGGGAAGCTCGAAATGACGCACCCAAAATGTCTTGGAATCAGACTGGTTAAAATTACCGTGGCCGCTTTGATAGCAGCCGCTTTTATGTCGTTCGCCGTCAACCATGCGGATGCACAGCTCAGACCTTGGAATTCCAGTAACGAGGTCCTGGTCGATATGAGTGTCCTGGGCGATAACGGCGTCGGACCGGGCCCGGTCGGCTCAATTTCTCTGCCCAGCCTGACCGGCGAAGTTCTTGATCCGCCGTCGAAAATGCCCCGTTCCCGCTTGTTGGCGACCCGACCGCCGATGGCAGGTGCCTACGGTGAAGTGGACCTGCCGCCGGTTAAGCTCAAAAAGCCGAAACGGCGGAGTTCCTCGAAAAAGAAATCGCGGAAAACCCGGGCCAAGATGATTCCCAAGAAAAAAGTCGCGGCAATGAAATCGGCGCCTCCGAAACCCGGCGTAAAAGCGCCGGCGGCCGCCAAGAAAAAAGCCGCCCGCAAGTTGGCGCCGGCCCCCAAAGCGCAGCCGAAACCGGATGTGAAAGTGGCGGATATGAAAAAGTCCGCCCCGCCGAAGCCGAGCGCTGCACCGCCGCCTCCACCCGCCATCAAGGCGCCTGAACCGGCTGCCAAAAAACCGGATGCGTCGAAAAGCCAGCCCTCGCAGCAGGCATCTGCGCCAGCAGGAGCAAAAGCCGATCAGGCGGTCAATGTGGTATTCGCCTCCGGCGACGCCAAGTTATCGGATGCGGGCAAGCAGACTTTGGATAATTTGGCGGCAAAATTAAAGGCCGCGCCCAATAGCCGCATGCAGTTGCTCGCTTACGCCGGGGAACCGAATTTATCGGCCAGCAAGGCACGGCGATTGTCACTGTCCCGCGCCCTCTCGGTGCGGACATTTCTGATCTCCAAAGGTGTACGCAGCACCCGTATAGATGTACGGGCCTTGGGTAACAAAGTGCCGGGCGGCCAGCCGAACCGCGTCGATTTACGCGTGTTGTCGCGTTAGGTCTGCCGTGCTGGTGAATGAGGTAAACAAGTGAACACACCGCAGCGCTTCGTCATCCGCATGATCTTGTTCGTCATTGCGGTGGCGTTGCTTTGCGTGGCCCTGCTGGCGCCGCTGCAAAACGCCTTTGCCGCCAATGTCGGTCTTAACGGGCTGATTATCGGCGTTCTTTTGCTGGGCATTATATATAATTTCCGGCAAGTGCTGATGCTGTACCCGGAAGTCGCCTGGATCGAAAACTTCCGCAAATCCCAACCCAAATTGTCCGAATCGAGACCGCCCAAATTGCTGGCGCCCATGGCGACCATGCTGGGAGAACGCAAAGATAGTTTAAGCCTGTCGACGCTGTCTATGCGGTCTCTGCTGGACGGTATCGCCTCCCGGCTGGATGAATCGCGCGATCTCTCCCGCTACACCATCGGCCTGCTTATATTTCTGGGCCTGCTGGGAACCTTTTGGGGATTGCTGGAGACCATCGGCTCGATCCGCGATGTGATCGGCGGCCTGACGGTGACCGGCGGCGACATGGCGGCGGTTTTTGAAAGTCTGAAAACCGGTCTGGCGGCGCCGTTGGGTGGCATGGGCACAGCCTTTTCATCGTCGCTGTTCGGCCTTGCCGGATCGCTTGTGCTCGGCTTCCTTGATCTCCAGGCCAGCCAGGCGCAAAACCGGTTTTACAATGATCTGGAAGAGTGGCTCTCCAGCCTGACCCGCCTGTCATCCGGGGCGTTGACCGCCGAGGGCGATCAATCGGTGCCGGCCTATGTCCAGGCTCTGTTGGAGCAAACCGCCGAAAGCCTGCAAAACCTCCAACGCACTTTGGCGAGGGGCGAGGAAAGCAATATCGCCAGCAATAACAGCCTGGTGAAACTGACGGAAAGCTTGGGCTCGCTGGGTGATCAAATGCGCGCCGAGCAGAACCTGTTGATGAAACTGACGGACAATCAGCATGAACTTCGGGCCATCCTGGATCGCTTGGTGACGGTAAGTACGCAATCGCAAGGCGGCATCGACGAGGCGACCCAGACCCATATCCGTAATTTGGATGTCTATGTCGCCCGCATGTTGGAGGAATTGGCGGCCGGCCGTGACGATTTGATTCAACAGGTCAGAAGCGAGATCAAATTACTGGCCCGCACCATCGCCGCCGGTTCCAACCAGACCTCCGGCACTTCCACCGGCCCCACCTTGGAATAGGATCGCCGGCTATGGCCTATCTCGCCCGCCGACCTCAAAACCGAACCGACATATGGCCCGGCTTCGTCGACGCGTTGGCAACCTTACTTATGGTAATCATTTTTTTGCTGATGATTTTCGTCATCGCCCAGTTTTTTCTGGGTGAGGCCTTGTCGGGCCGGGATCAAGCCCTGGACCGCCTGCGGAGTCAGGTCACGGAACTTGCCGATCTCTTAAATCTTGAACGCAAGGCAAACGCCGATCTCCGGAAAAACGTCGCTCAGCTTTCCGACGAACTGTCGGTCTCCGTTGCCACCCGCGATGATTTGGTGCAAAGATTGAAAGCGATCACTTTGCGGGCCGAAGCGGCAGAGGAGCAATCGGCCAAACTGAAAGCCGACCTGACCAGCGCGTTCAAAAACATCGAGGCCGACAAATCTAAAATCGCCGCCCAACTCTCTCAAATCAGCGATCTCACCAACGATATCGAGGCGCTTAAGGCACTGCGCGAGGATCTGGAAAAAAAGGTCAAGGAGTCGTTGGTTAGGCTGTCCTCCAAAGACGAACAGATTATCACCGAAAAGAAAATCTCCGAAACCGCCCGGGCCCAGGTTGCTCTTCTCAATCAACAGATCAAAAAGTTGCGGGAGCAAATCGCCTCCATCGCGGAAACCCTGGATGCGTCGGAGGCTATTGCAAAGAAACAAAGAGTGCGGATCGCCAATTTGGGCAAGCGCCTCAACGCGGCATTGGCCAGCAAGGTGCAGGAACTGTCCCGCTACCGGTCCGAATTCTTCGGCAAACTCCGGGAAATTCTGGGCAATCAAAAGGGAATTCGAATAGTCGGCGACCGCTTTGTATTTCAATCGGAAGTCCTGTTCGGCACCGGTTCCGATCAGTTGGGAGAGGAAGGGATCGCCCAAATGGGACAATTGGCCGGATTGTTGAAGGATATTACGGAAAAGATTCCGCCCAAGATTTCCTGGATTTTAAGGGTCGACGGACACACCGACAAAGTCCCCATCAAAACCTCCCGATTCCCGTCAAATTGGGAGCTTTCGACGGCGCGCGCCATTTCGGTGGTGAAATTTCTTATTGACCAGGGGATTCCCGCGACTAATCTCGCGGCCACCGGTTTTGGCGAATTCCAGCCCATCGACCCACGCGATGACGAGATTGCCAACCGCCGCAATCGCCGGATCGAGCTCAAGCTCACCCAGCGCTGAGTTAACTCGTATAAAATAAAATACTAAGCGGTCGTTTATGCTCATTCTATTTGTCATTGTTTTCGTCAATCTTGTCGGATTTGGAATTATAATTCCGCTGCTGCCCTTTTTCGGCGAGCACTTTTATGCAACCCCGGTCGAAGTCACGGCCTTGATGGCGATTTATTCGGCGACCCAATTCGTAACCGCCCCTTTGTGGGGTTTTTTGAGCGATAAGTACGGACGTCGCCCGATATTGATATTTACCCTCGCGGGAACTGTCGCGTCTTACATTTGGTTTGCCCTGGCCGCCGACCTTCCAACGCTGTTTATGTCCCGGGCGCTGGCCGGTATTATGGCGGGTAGCATTTCCACCGCCTTCGCCTATATGGCCGACATTACCGATGAAAGTAATCGTTCCAAAGGCATGGGGCTGATCGGCGCCGCCTTTGGACTGGGCTTCATTGCCGGACCTGCAATTGGCGGTTTGCTTGCGGGCAGTGATCCGGTCAACGCCGATTTCCAACTGCCGTCTTTTGTTGCTGCCGGCTTTTCCTTCGCCGCCCTATTGGGCACGATCGTGTTCCTCAAGGAATCCCTGTCCAATGAAATCCGCATGCACATGGCGCGACGTTCCACCGGCGAGCGCTGGCACTTGTTCAAAAGAACCATGGCAAGATCGGATATTGCCCTGATCATGGCATTAACTTTCCTGGCCATATTTGTTTTTGCCGGACTAGAGGCGACCTTTGCCATGTGGTCAGAGCGGCAGTTCGGCTGGGGCGTCGAACAAAACGGATATATTTTTGCCTTTATCGGCATCATCAGCGCCGTCATTCAAGGCACCTTGATCGGCCCCATTTCCAAACGGATTGGTGAAGTCAGCATGGTCCGGCAGGGATTTCTCGCTCTCGGTATCGGGCTTGCTATAATTCCCTTTTCCGACAATTTGCCATTGCTGCTGGTGGCAATGGTCATCGTCGCCTATGGGTTCAGCATTTCGACACCGGCGCTTAACAGTCTGCTATCCTTGAAGGTACCGGCCGATCAGCAAGGGGGCGTTTTGGGGATCGGGCGCTCTGCATCCACCCTGGCGCGCGTATTCGGCCCGATTGGCGCCGGCTATCTATTTGCGCTTCTGGGGCGGGATTGGCCCTTCTATTTTGGAGCATTATTAATGGGGGCGATCCTGTTGTTAAGTCTGAAACTCGGCAAGCTTGATCAGGAGTCCGCGGAAGAAGCGGCGAAAAACCAAAATCAAAAAATTTGATTCAATTGATTTTGGGGTCAGTGAAGGCTTGCGTCAGTTAAAACCCTTAGGTATATAGGGCGCCACTTTCCGCGGAGAAATGCGATGAAAAAAGATATACACCCTGAATACCACGAGATTACGGTCGCCATGACCGATGGCTCGACCTTTACAACCCGTTCCACCTGGGGCGAAGCGGGCGATACGATGAAACTCGACATTGACCCCAAATCCCATCCGGCATGGACCGGCGAACATCGCCTGGTCGATAGCGGCGGACAGGTGGCCAAGTTTAACAAACGATTCCAGAATATCGGCCTTAAAAGCTGATTTCGCTTCACTATCGATCTCAAGGCGCGGATTATTATGATCTGCGCCTTTTTTAATTGGTAATCAGTTGTCAATGATTACCAATGATAATTTTACAAAATTCATAATTGTATAACGAAACACTATTTTCAAAATCAGGTGAAATGAATTAACCGAAACATGGAACTAATTGATTCTTAATGAATTTTCATATAATTTCTTGATGAAATAATTAGCATTAAATAATTTCGTGCAGGTGGAGCAGGATTATAGAATTTTTCGGGCAAGCGGTAATATTATTTACTGTTTGATCTTTTCCTAGGAGACTAACGTGAGCGAACGCTCTACCAAACAGGCACCTCCAGTTGAAACCAGAAAAACGGTAAGGGTCGGGGTATTTACCAAACTCCTATTCCTGGCGTTGGCCAGCTTTATCGTAGCTGGACTCGTCACCTGGGTGCTTGCCCTGGCGATTGCGGAGTTGCCCGAATTCCGCGCCTTCATCGGCCGCAAAAACTACACGGACATCCTATTTTTAATTTTTATTATTGGTTTCGTCCTCAGCATATCGACCTCCTCTTATGCTTTCCTGTCCAAAGCAGAATTGACCGGCCAAGTCGAAGTCAAAAGGTTCGAAAAAAAGGAAGCCAATCTTTGGAAAGAGGCCATGGCCCCGCCAAAGCTGACCGCTCAGCAAAAAGCAGCGTTGGAACGAGCGGCGGCAAAGCGTGCAGAAGAGGATGCCCTGCTATCCGATGACGACCCGGACGCCCTGGACGATGTCTTAGCGGCCTCCGGCGACGAGGATGGAGAGGCGGAAGAAGTACCCAAGGTCAAACTGTCCATCAACGCCGAAAAGCAAAAAGTCTCGGTCATGACCTTTCTCAGCAAAGGCCTTGAATCGGTTATGCAGTCCAGGCCGAAGTTGGATTCCTATAATAAGTTTGGCGTAAATCTTTATCTCGCTGGCGCCTGCGACGCCATGGGTGCGGCGGAAAATCTCAATGACGATGAAATTAGGCAGATTTTGGTGGAAAGCGTCGGCGTACTGGGCACCAGCCCGGATCAGGCGCATAAGTTTGCCGCCGTATACGACGAATATCTGATGAATCCAAAATATCTCGGCATGATCGAGTCGGGACGCGGTGCGATGAACAAGCAAATCGCCGGTGATGCGGGTGCCGCAAACGTGTTGGAAAAAGCATTAGATCAATGGAATGCCAAACAACCCGGTGAGGAAACGTCGCTCGGCACCATCGCTGTCATGTTTACCGACATTGTGGGCTCCACGGACATGACCCAAACCCACGGTGATGCAGCCGCCCAGGAGGTTGTCCGCACCCATAACCGGATCGTCCGGGCGGCGCTGACCACCTATACCGGCAAAGAAGTCAAACATACCGGTGACGGTATTATGGCGTCATTCAACAACACGGCGCAGGCGGTTGAGGCCGGTATCTACATTCAACAAAAAGTGGCTGAAAGCAACGCCACCAACCCGGATGTGCCGCTGGGTGTGAAAATCGGCATTAACGCCGGCGAACCGATTGTCGAGGATGATGATCTGTTCGGCACGACCGTTCAGTTATCCGCCCGTATCGTCGACAAGGCGGGCAATTACCAAATCCTGGTATCGGAGATCGTAAAGGGAATTTGTCAAGGTAAGGCCATCACATTTGAAAGCCGTGGCACACGAGAAATGAAAGGCTTTAAAGAGCCGATCGCCCTATACGAGGCTATGTGGAAGTAACGCCGCAAATAGACGTCCTGCCCGGACCGGCCGCAAGTCTCGATCCTTCGAAATAATATTGTAGAGCATCGCCCAAAAAAATTGGGGCGCCGTTTTCGGCTGCCCCAAAAATTCGCATTCCCTGTTAAACTCGCCCGTTTAATAAATGCGAGGGGAAATGTAGCCAAGACCGCCCCTTGGGGTCAAGTGCCGAATCGCATTTATTACAAAAAAAGCCGCCTCTATTTTGAGGCGGCTAAAGTTTAACAGGGAGGCGTCAAAGAGGTTCGAATGACGAAGAATAGTGCCATTCGATCTCATCGATCACGATCACTCTAACAGTGTCGAATTAAAATAATGTTAATTAGCCACATTATTGTTAGTCGGAAGTCCAGCTTTTCGCTTGCGTTGACGTCGATAGACCGACTAAGCCTTGGGATGGACAGCGCCGTTAATGGTGGAAATGCCTGGAAAAAAATACTGGCTCAGAAATGACATTTATAGAATGGAAAGATGAATTCTCCGTCGGCCATGACGGTTGCGATGAAGATCACAAACGGCTTATTAGTATAATCAACCGATTGGTAGAGCTTGAAAATGAAGAAATTAATGATAACTCCGATTACCAATGGATAATCGGAGAGCTTAGCGACTACGCCCAAATCCATTTCCTGCGCGAAGAGCAATTAATGGAACAGGTCCACTACGCAAAATTACCGGAACATAGGTTGGAACACGCCAATTTCACCGAATGGCTCTCCCACATCAAGCAGACCTATAAATCCCAGAAAGAATTTGACAAAGAATTTGCCTCAAATTTAAACGTGTTTCTCCGGGACTGGCTGACCAATCATATCCTTTATTCCGACATGCAATATAAAGGGATATTCTCCAAGCCCTCGAAATAAACAACATCGACGCTACTTTTTAAAAACCGATTCAGCGCCTTCTCGTGCTGCCGTTTTCAAGTTAATTTCCTTTTTGACCCGATCAATTTCCGCTTCCAGTTCTTCGATATACTCACCCAGCGCTTCAATCGACATCACTTCCAGATTTTTTATTTCCGGTTTTTTTGATTGTGGTTCAAGGTCTTCAATATCCATGTCGCTATCCCCGGCACATTACACCCTTGCTGCTCCGCCCTGAACATACTAAACCCGTGAGCAACATTCAAAACCCAATCCAAAATAGCCCGGTAGACCGAAGGGAGAAACAGCGGATGTCTGATACCGTTCCAGATACGATGACCTGCATCGAAATTTCAGAACCAAGCAAGGAATGCGATGTGTTGAAACCGGTAACCCGGCCGGTTCCGGCATTGGCGGGTGACGAGGTATTGATAAAGGTCGAGGCCGCGGGCGTAAACCGTCCCGATTTGGCGCAACGGGCGGGCTACTATCCGCCGCCCCCGGGCGTTACGGATATTCCGGGATTGGAAGTCGCGGGTACGATCGTATCCATCGGCGGCAATGTTTCGAAATGGCAGATCGGAGACAAGGTGACGGCGCTGGTGGCCGGCGGTGGCTATGCCGAATACTGTCCCGCGCCGGCCGTTCAGGTCTTGCCCGTCCCCAAAGGTTTGTCGATGGTTGAGGCGGCGGCAATTCCGGAAACTTTTTTCACGGTCTGGTCTAACGTTTTCGACCGCTGCGCTATTCAAAAAGGCGAAACCCTGCTCATCCATGGTGGCTCCAGCGGTATCGGGACCACCGCGATTATGGTTGCTAAGAATCTGGGCAACCGGGTTATCGTTACCGCCGGCAGTGGCGATAAATGCCAAGCCTGCTTGGATTTAGGGGCCGATCTGGCAATCAATTATAAAGACCAGGATTTTGTCGAAGAGGTAAATTCGTTCACCGACGGAAACGGGGCGGACGTGGTCATCGACATGGTGGCCGGCGATTATATTCAGCGCGATCTCGACTGTCTGGCGGTGGAAGGCCGTATTTGCATTATCGCCATGCTGGGCGGCGCCAAAGCTGAAGTCGATTTCAGCAAGGTATTCCGCAAACGGGCCATCATTACGGGCTCGACATTACGGGCGCGGTCAGCCGAGTTCAAAGGTAAAATTGCCGACGCACTGCTAGACAGGGTTTGGCCATTATTTGAAGACGGAAAAATTAAACCGATCATCCATGAAACCGTTCCTTTGCAACAAGCGGCAACGGGACACCAAATTCTGGAAAATGGGCAGCATATCGGTAAAGTGGTGCTTACGGTTTGACGAAAGGTTTAGGCGGAACTATATTCTGTAACGGATTTACAGGCGTCGCCGCCTGACCACCCCCCAATTTAAGTAGTAGGGAAAAGGAAGATGGCTCAGCCACTTATGCCGAAGGCAACAGCCGTTTGGCTTGTCGACAATACGGCACTGACATTTGTTCAAATTGCGGACTTTTGCGAATTGCATAGTCTTGAAGTACAGGCAATCGCCGATGGCGAAGTCGCCCCCGGCATGCAGGGCCTGGACCCGACCGCCAACGGGCAATTGTCTAAAGATGAAATTAAGCGATGTGAGGCAGACACCTCGGCCCGTATGGAGATGTTGAAACCTTCCGTACCCTTGCCGAAAGTCAGGCAAAAAGGCGCCCGCTACACGCCGATTTCCAAACGACAGGACCGGCCCGATGCTATCGCTTGGTTGTTGCGGAATTATCCTGAACTGAGCGACGCCCAGATCAGCCGTCTGATCGGCACGACCAAGCCGACCATTAACGCGGTCAGGGAAAAGACCCACCGCAATATCCAGAATATCAAACCGCAAAGCCCGGTTTATCTCGGTCTGTGTGCTGCCCAGGACATGGAAAAAATGGTGGCGATCGCCCGGGCCCGGGCCGGCACGACACGCACGCCAACCCCACCGCCTGAGATCAGTCCGGACATCAGCCGTATTTCTGACGAGAATAATGCGCCGGGACCCATGCCGCCGTCATCGGACCCGGTTGTTAATGTTCCTTTTGACACTGGGCAGTCGAGTTCGAAGCCGCAGCCGGAAGATAATACGCCGTCAGCAGAGGAAGTGTTTGGACCTTCCAGCAATACACCGCCGACGGAAGAAAGTGCACCGGCCGACCCTTTCACCAAACCAAGCGATGAAGAAAGTCAATAGTCGGCTAAGCGACGACCATCTCCAGGGCTTGCGCTGCCTCGAATTTAGCAAAATGGAACCGCTGTCGGCTCTACTTCTGACGGCGAGCCGTCTTTAAGTTTATGGGTGGAGTATTCGATTTCGGCGCTGGTTAAAGCGCGTTCATACTAGCAAGTTCGTCTTTTATTCGGAGTTTTTCTCTTTTGAGTTCGGCGATATGAATATCGTCGGGATGCGGGCGGTTGTTTTCATTTTCAATTTCGACTTCGAGCGCCTGATGTTTTGATTTTAACATCTCAGCTTGTTCTTGCTCGGTCATTTATTAACCTCCATCAATTCAAGAACATCAACAATTAAAAGATAGGCCTGCTGGATAATAAAATCTAGGAAAAATCGGCTAGAACATCATTGCGCCAGGTCAACTTAGTTTTTAATCATTCGACCTCGACTACTATCTTCTTATTTTCTAACATTTTTCTATATTGCGGCTTGGCTAATTTTGGAGATATTTTTTTTGTTTTTTTGACTAATTGAGGCCGTTAATACACCGATATAAAGCTCCAGATTGGCCTGCACATTTTCTAATCCGGTTGAATCGTGATTACCCAACTTTTCAACCACGGGATAGGCCTGGAACAACAACAATTGCTCCACTCTTTCCGCCTCCAATTCACAATTTTTAATGCGCGAACGCAATCTCTCGGAAATCGGCTCCAACGAATTCGCCGGATTTGATTTCATGGCATTTCGGACGGCGCGCAACGGGCTGACGACTTCAGATTGCCAAAATTTCACCCGGTCGATTATTTCCTTCAGCGCATTGTCATCGAGCCGCCGCCCGCCATTGACCCCCACCCAGCAGCAATAGAGCAAAATGTTAACGTCCGCATGAACACTGTCTTGAAGTTCGAGAAATGCGTCGGCGATTCCATCTTTTCCGTAGACCGAAAGCGAATAATCCCAGAAAGGATTGTCGGGCCAAGAATTGTCCCTGTCAGTCACCGAGACTGATCCCCAATCCACGGGCTGTCTGAATCAGCGTTTCCGTAATATCGACGTTACGCGAACGGGAGGTGACATCGTCCAGCAGCACGTCCACCACCTGACGATGCTGCCAGGCTACCATGCGGCCGCTTTGACCCGCCGCCAACAAATCGACCGCACGCACACCGAAAGCCGATGCGACGATACGGTCGTGACTGCCCGGAGCGCCGCCCCTTTGCACATGG
>CAZNLR010000008.1:27630-121094 GCA_964574215.1 uncultured Rhodospirillaceae bacterium
ACTGTCACCCGCGTCTCGGCGCCGGTTTTTTCACTAATCTGATCGCAAAGCTGGTGCCCTATTCCGCCGTACCGTACCTGTCCGTCGGACTCCGTTTTGGTGACAATTTCCCCTTCAACGGGGCGGGCCGCCTCGGAACAAACAACCAGCGCGTGGTTGCGGCCCTGTTCCCGCAAGGAGACAATTCGCTTTGCGATAGGCTCCATGCGATAGGGGATTTCCGGAATCAAAATGACGTCGGCGCCTCCGCCGATGCCGGCGTTTAATGCAATGTGTCCGGCGTCACGCCCCATGACTTCCAACACCATCACCCGTTCGTGACTGGCGGCTGTCGGCTGGAGACGATCCAGGGCTTCCACAGCCGCACTTACGGCAGTTGAAAACCCGACCGAAAAATCGGTCAGCGGGACATCGTTGTCGATGGTCTTCGGTACGCCGATAAAATGGATATCGTCGTCCGAGGTCAGTCGGTTGAGGATATCCAGGCTACCGTCACCGCCAATGCCGACCAACCCATGCAGGCCCAACTCTCTATATCCGGCGGCAAACTCCGCTGATCTATCCTTGCGGCTACCGTCTTCCATCGGGTAATCGAACGGATCGCCCTTATTGGTCGTACCGAGGATGGTCCCCCCCAAACGCAGAATATTTCCAGTGAACAGTTTAAGTGTGAGTTCCTCGTATTTGATGGGCCGGTCCATCAGACCTTTGGTACCCTCGTGAATACCCAAAACACGCCAGCCGTAATTTTCAATTGCGCGATGAACGACCGCGCGGATAACCGCGTTCAATCCGGCACAGTCTCCACCACTGGTTAAAACGCCTATCGTCTTGCTGTTGTTATCTTCTGGAGCCAAGGCTTAATTTCCTTCTCACGCAATTCGTCATGCATTTTAACCCAAAATCTGCTAATATCATAAAAGCAAAGAAAATATCAGGACCGATGAACGAAACCGACGACCTCAGCAAACGTCTTGCCCGGATAAAAAGCGAGCACCGCAAGCTTGACGAGGAGATCACCCTGCTATCGAGTTCTCCGGCCGGTGATCAAATTCATCTACAGCGGCTGAAAAAGAAAAAGTTATCCTTGCGCGATGAGATATCTAAAATAGAAGCCAGCATGGTGCCGGATATTATTGCCTAAAACTTGTTCCTAGATATTTAAATTCAACCTGAAACGCAAATCGCGTTCTGCTTTTTCCAATGTTAGCTCCGCCGCATCCCCGGCCTGAATTGCATGTACCCCCCAACTTACAGTCAGCGGAAACGTATGATTTTTCCATTGTGCGGGAGTGTCCATAAGTTGACCTCTTATGTGGCTTGCTTTTTCGACCGCCTGATTTTCATCGAACATGTTCAACAATATACCGAAGACGCCCCAATCGAATTCGGCCACCGTATCGACGGTTTCAACGGCGCCTTGGATAATCTGCGTCGCATGGGATAAAATGCTGTCACAGGCTTTCTGCCCGCCGGTCCGCCAGATCTCGTCGAGATCGAAGAGCCTGAAATAAATGACCGAACTGGGTTCTCCCGTTCGTTTGACGTGATTTGAGGCGTTTTCCAACTCCCGATGAAAGGCATGCCGGCTGGCCAATGGTAGCGACGGATGACTATCGAGCTCATGGACCAACCGGGCGACATAATTCCGCCCGACTTCCCTGTCCCATCTTAGGGCGTCCATCTCGTCAATAATCAGCGTCAAGGCTTCATGGACGTTGGGAGTGATTTCCTCCGTCGGGATACCCATGACATAAGCGACATCGCTGATCTGACGCGGTGTTCTTTTCTTAGGCTTAGCCGGTGCATGAGGCTGTCCACCATATGGATTTTTCCAGAGGTGATGCCGTTCCTTGAAATCCAAGGCACCTAACCGGGCATATTCCTGAACTGAGCCAATTTCAATCATCGGTTTCCCCTTTATCTTCGAAGACAGGCTATCACTGCTCGGCCCGGCAACAAAGCTTCCGGAATGCTTGCGCCTAAGAATTCGGCACCTATAATGGCCCGCTTTCCAGGAGCGATAGCAAAAAAAAGGGAGTAAACTATGGCGGAATCGAGCCCCCTCGTGGGAGTGATCATGGGTAGCCAGTCCGATTGGTCGACCATGAAAAATTGTACCGATACCCTCGAAAAACTGGGCATTGCTCACGAAGCGAAAATCATTTCCGCCCACCGTACGCCGGACCGCCTGACCGCATATGTTGAAGGCGCTAAGGACCGGGGTTTGAAGGTCATTATTGCAGGCGCCGGCATGGCAGCCGCCCTGCCCGGCGCTGCCGCCGCCCTGACACCATTGCCCGTGCTTGGCGTCCCCATGGACGGCAAAGTCATGGGGGGATTGGACGCCCTTTTGGCAATGGCTCAGATGCCCGGCGGTATCCCCGTCGGAACACTCGCCGTCGGTAAGGCCGGGGCGGTCAACGCCGCCGTTCTCGCCGCCAGCATCCTCGCGCTCAGCAATGACCAGGTCGCCGACAATCTGGACGATTTCCGGACAGCCCAGACCGCCGGTGTACCGGAAGAGCCTCAGGATTGACAGCCGACTACGAAATCCTTGTCGCCGGCAGCGGCGTCGCTGGATTGAGCGCTGGTTTGGCAGCAGCGAATCGCGGCAGAAATACCATAATTCTCACCGGCGATAATCTCGGCGGTAATCTTCTCAGCATTGAGAAAATAGATTTCCTCCCGAATCATCCCGATGGCCTTCCCGGCTATGAACTCTGTCCCATGTTGGAAGAAGAAGCCGCCGAGGCCGGCGCGGAATTTTCAACCTCGGAAGTGCTGAAAATTGAAGCCGATGGCGGCAGCTGGCGGATCTCCACGAACGATGGCGATTTCTCAGCCCGCGCCGTCATATTGGCCACGGGAACGTCCTTAAGACATCTCGGCGTACCCGGCGAGGAAGAATATTTCGGCAAGGGCGTCAGCCACTGCGCCAGTTGCGATGCGCCATTGTTGCGGGATCAAAACGTCGCCGTTGTCGGCGGCGGCGATTCGGCCTTGCAGGAAGCCATTACCCTCGCCTCATCTGCGGCCAAGGTAACGATCTTGAGCAACGCAGACGCTCTTTCAGCACAAGACTACTACCGGGATCAAATTGCCGGTCTGCCGAACATTGAAACCCGGTTCAACTGCGTCGTCGAAAAGATCGTCGGCAATAATACCGTATCCGGCATACGTTATCGGGATGCGGTAGGGGACACTCAAATCGAGTTGGCGGCGAACGGCGTTTTCATTTATGTCGGCCTGCAACCCAACACCGGTTTTCTCAACGGCTTATTGAGTTTGGATGATTCCGGACATATTCTGACTGACGATAATATGAGTACGGAAAAAGCGGGACTATTTGCCGCCGGCACGATTCGCGCCGGATCAGCCGGACAAGCGGCGGAAGCAATGAAAGAAGGTGAAGCGGCGGCAAACGCAGCCGACCACTATTTGGGGAGATAAATTATGAGCAATAAGATTACCGTCCACGACCCGAGAGGGTATCCGCCCGTGGTGACGGGCAAACGGCTGGCGCCCCGGCTGGAAAGCCTGGACGGCAAGGTGGTCTTCCTGGTCGACTGTCTATTCGACAATTCCGAAGTCTTTATGAACGAGTTGCAGAATTGGTTCGCCGAACATATGCCCACCGTTGAAACGCGAACCATCCAACCCAAAGAAAGTTGGGTCGACGACGCCGGTATGCGGGCCGCTGTCGAGGCAGAGGGCGATGCAGCCATCCTCGGGGTCGGATTGTGAAGCACCTGCAGTCCGACGGTCGTCGGATTGGCCATGTCACTTGAACAGGGCGGTGTTCCTACTGTTGCTGTCCATACCCATACCTTTGCGCGCCTGGCCAAGTCGGCGGCCCGCGCCAACGGGATGCCGACCACCCGCCAGGCCTTCGTGCCGCAACCAGTCGTCGACAAGACACCGGCGCAACTACGGGCGTATATTGAAGGTTCCGATCCCGTAACAAACCGGCCTTTTATGCAGGAATTGATCGAGAGCCTGTCACACCCTTTGAACGACAATGACATCAAAGGGCTCTCTTTCGAACGTACCACCCCCCGGCTATTGGAACCCGACACCGAGGAAAATCTACGCCAGCAGTTTATTGATAACTTTTGGACCGATTTCCTGCCCATCGTTCTTCCGACCGAAGATCGCGTCGCTGCCATGCTGGAAGGCACGTCGCATGCACCCGACGAAGTGGTCGGCAGACTGCGCCCCACGGCCTTTCGAGAATTTTGGGAATTTGACGTCGAGAAAGTAGCCGTTAACGCCGTCATGGCCGGCGCCAAACCGGAATATTTTCCGGTTATCCTAGCCCTGGCCGCGAGCGGCACGTCGGCGCGGTCGAGCAGCACCAATTCTTTCGCCACCATCGCGGTTGTCAACGGCCCCATTCGTCACGAGATCGATATGAATGACGGCATCGGCGTCATGGGGCCCTACAACCACGCCAACGCCACCATCGGACGCGCCTATAACCTGTTGTCGATCAATCTCCAGGGCGGCTCGGTTCCCGGCGATACCTACATGGGTACCTTCGGCAACTGGTACAATTACAGTGCGACTTTTGCCGAGGCCGAGGAGCGCAGCCCCTGGGCGCCGCTCCACGTTCAGAAAGGATTCGATGCGAATGAGAGCGCTGTCAGCGTCTTTTTCGGCGGCTGGTATACCCACGCCGGTTACGGCCCGCGGGAGGAAACCTGGCAAGACAAACTGATCCGGTCCTTTGCCGCCTGCGAGCACAATATTCCGCCGGTGCTGGTGCTTGATCCCATTGTTGCCCGTGCCTTTGTCGAACGCGGCTTCGACACCAAGGAAAAGTTCATCAACTGGTGTTCGGAAAACGCCCGCCTGCCCGCCCGTGAATATTGGGACAATATGTGGATTCAGACCTTGAAACGTCCCTTGGCAGTGGCCGGGGTTGAACCTTTCGCCTCACGGCTCAAAGCGGACCCGGACGAACTGATCAGCGTTTTCGCGCCGGAGGACCTGAACGTCGTCGTCGCCGGCGGTGAAACCCAGGGTGCGTGGAAAATGATTTCAGGCGACTATGTGGGTGAGGCAACCCGATCGGTAGACAAGTGGCGTTAGCCGAATTGGACTAAATCGGTCGGAAAATCCGGCGGCCGATCCTTGGCATAAGACCCATGCCTTTTTTCAGTCGGTCGCCGACTTTGCTTCCCAACTTGGGAAGCTTGAGCACGTCATTGATGCGGCGCTCCAGGAACCCCCAACTCTCCTCAAATCCCTCTGATTCGTCGGCGAGCCAGTAGAGCACCGTCGCCGAATAAACCCCCAGCAGAAGGCCCCGTTTGGTGTAGTAGTTAAAATCGGTGGAAGTATCGCCCGTGGCGTACCAGATAGCGTCCACTGTGTTCAGGGAGCACCGCATACCGATCAGATGGTTTTGCGGCAATGAAAGATAGGTCAGCAGACGCCGGATGGATTCCCGATGGGCGGCAACGACTTCCAGCCGGGCCCGGGTCGCCGCGATGATCCGGTCGCGGACACTCATCGAATCCAAATCCATTTTACTGATTTCTTTCAACATCTGGCGGTCGGCATGATTGTTGAAATGGGCCGCCAATTCCGAGACGCCACCCGGAAAGACCACCAGCCCCTCCGATTCTCCGAGTCCCGAGTCTTTTAGCCCTGCTGCCAGGGCCTTCTGGCTCCAGCCGTCAAACAAGACATGAGGCAAAACCGCCAGAAGTATCTCATCCCGCTCTTTTTCTACCGATTCAGTCATCGTCTTTCTCTAATAAAACCCGGCCCGCCCGTAGCATGGGAATATTCTGGTTGGTTTCCTCGGCAAATCCAAGAAATTTCAGATCGCTCATTCGCATGGGGTAGAGCAAACCGTCCAGATGATCGCATTCGTGTTGAACGGCGCGGGCATGAAAACCGCTGGCCGTTCTTTCCTGCCGACCTCCCTCGAGATCGGTCCAGTGATAGCGGATACGAGCGTGACGGGGCACCGCCCCCATCAGATCGGGTACGGAAAGACAGGCTTCCCAGTCTACTTCTGTCTCATCACCGATGGGTTCGATTTCCGGGTTGATCATAACCGTCAATTCTTCGGGCGCTTCGTCGTCGCCATTCTCTTCTTCGTCAGCGCCATTTCTGCCGGGCGGTATGAAAAATATAACCACTCTCTTGGATACGTGGACCTGGGGCGCCGCCAAGCCGACACCGCGGGCGTCCTCCAGGGTATCGATCATATCCTCAACCAGAGCGGCGATTTCGGGATCGGTTGGGTCTTCGACTTTTTCCGCGACGCTATGCAGCACGGGGTGTCCCATTCGGGCTATTTTCAGTATGGCCATACGCTTTATATGGCCCAAAAAACGGGTGAATCCAATAAATTAGGGCGAATTTCTTCAAAAAATCGCCCGACACCCTTCCCTTTCGAGGCTAGGCATGTTAGAAGGCGCTCCCTTTTAACGAATCCGCCTAAGGAGTGATTGAGCACGTGTATGTGACCGTCCGCGATAATAATGTCGACCAGGCCCTGAAAGCGCTGAAAAAGAAGATGCAGCGTGAGGGCGTCTTCCGGGAAATGAAACTACGCCGTTCGTACGAAAAGCCGTCCGAACGCAAAGCCCGGGAAAAAGCCGAAGCAATTCGGCGGGCGCGGAAGCTGGAACGCAAGCGTTTAGAACGCGAAGGCTTCTAGAAGCACCGTTTCACCGCCTCCCACCACTGCCCGACTTTAAGAAATTCTAAATTTTCGAAATCTTTACGGTCCGGTTATTTACCGGACCTTAAGCCGTGCGCGCTATCCTGATCAGCCCTTTATCGGGTAAACTGATGCAACGGAACTACGGGCAGCAATCATGGACGGCGGATTCGATCAGGATGGTATGGAAAAAGAGACGGTGCGCTATGAACTCCGTTATGCTTTCAATTCTCGTACCGATCAACACGAACTGCGCTTGAGAAGCCGTGGCGGTGGTAAGAATTTCTCTATTCATACCCATTTCAATCTGTTGTCGGAGAAGGGCGAGATCATCGACAACCCGCCCATTACCCCTGATGTCGCAACCTTTATTTTCGAGAATTTCGAGACCCGCGGAGATACCGCTTCATTTGAAATTTATCGCGAGGATTTAGCTTCTGGCAAGCTTGGAGACAGCAGAGACGGTAATCTCCGTCCCGAAGATGTCAGACACAATCTGACAACCACTGAACACTCCTATACCGCGACCGGCGCCAAGCTTACCTTCCATGCGCCCATATTCGATAAATATCGCGAAACCGGATACGGCAGCATCATTAGGGCGACCATGACCTTGCATCAGGTTTGCAGCTCCAAGTGCCAGTACTGTTCTACCATTTTGCGCAATCGAGCAGACGCCATCACCCTTGATGAAGCGAAGCAATTCGTAACCGCGCTTTACGATTATCAGGCGGCCTTCAATAGAGACAAGTTTGCCAAGTACAACGATGACTACAAAAAGCGCACCGGAACGGATATTCGCCTAAGGGGACTGATACTATCAGGCGGCGGCCAGCCTAATTTGTGGCCCCATTTTTCCGAGTTCGTCCGTTGGCTGGCGGAACGGGATATCGATCTGGGCCTGATCACCAACGGTTTTCCGAAAGACATTCCCGAGGACATCTATAACAACTTCAAATGGATCCGAATTTCGATTACGCCCGGTGACGCCTCTCCCCACTATCCCGGCGGCCGGTTCGATGACCAGTACATTCCCGGGACCATCAAACACAACGACGAAATCACGGTCGGGTATTCCTATGTTTTCGGCCCCTGGACCGATGACGAAATACTGCAACGAATCGACCGGTCCGTCGAAGCGGACGGATTCCGGTATTGCCGCATGCTGACAGACTGTAACCTCACACGTCAGGGTCAATTGGCCGCCCACCACGAACTGGCGGAAAAACTCCACCGAATTGGACTGATCGACGGGCAAGGTGAACCTCTGGGGCGGCTGTTTCATCAACTGAAGTACCATGGCGAGCGCCAAGAAGCGGCTGAATTGTGGGACGAGGGTCAGTGTTATCTTCAAATTTACAATGCCTTTTGGGACACCACGGGCCATGAAGAAAACGGTTTCTCTCACTGCTATCCCTGCGACTCGGTCACCGTACTGGCGGAAGAGGCAGGCGACCGGCAGATTTCCGTTTCCGAAAGACGCTTCAATCCCGACAAATGGGGGACCGTTAAAAATACCGAGATTGAAAAACTTTTTACCGAACCCGTGCATCCCTGGTTCGATCCTCGTGATATCTGCACGTCCTGCCTGTTCATGCGCAATAACCGCACCGTCAAACAGCTCAGCCGGGACGGTGACCAAAATTTTCATGTTCCGGGTAAAATCGAACATGTAAACTTTCCCTAAGCTATTCAACAAAGAGACGAATATGGACAAAAATCTCCGCACCAATCCATCTCCCCAGGCATACGACCGAGAGTATTTCGAAAGCGGTGTGGTTACCGGCGTCTCCGGCTATATGAATTACAGTTGGATGCCCGAACTTACGTTGCGCATGGTCCATTACCTGATCCGGCACCTCCCCATTGAGAGCGATCAAACCATTCTGGATTATGGCTGCGCCAAGGGTTTCGTCGTTAAGGCCTTGCGTATACTCGACTACGAAGCCTACGGGGTCGATCTATCTGAATACGCCATCGAACGAGCCGACGGAGAAGTCAGGGATTTTTGCAAACTCGTCACCGGGTGCGGTGATCCGACGATATTTGAACGGCGCTATAATTGGATGATCGCCAAGGACGTTTTTGAACATATCGCTGAAGACGAACTCCGAACTCTTCTGGGTTCGGCGACGGTATATGTGGAACGGATTTTTGCCGTTATTCCCTTAGCAGCGGATAATTCAAGCGGCGCCTATATTGTTCCAGAATACGACCGCGACGCGACGCACGTGATCGCCAAGACAGGTAAATGGTGGCAGGCGTTGTTCGAGCAGGCCGGCTGGAATATCCAGCAATATGCAACCGATTTTCCTGGCTGTAAGGAAAACTGGACGTCAAAATGGCCCAACGGCAACGGATTTTTTATTCTGAATCAAGCCGGAAGTAAGTAGGTAGTTCCCGTCAATGCCGCAAAAAATTCTATCTCAAGATAATTTTCAGCAGTATTTGGAAACCGGATCCAGGAAGGTTCAGGGCTACCTGCAAAGCGGCGCAGCATCCCTTATTTGGTCTCTGTTTGATATCCAGGATGAATTGGGCGTTACCGGCAATATAGCCGAAATCGGCGTCTATCACGGCAAACTGTTTATTCTACTTTGCCATGGGTTGAACCAGGGTGAGAAGGCCTTCGCCATAGACCTGTTCGATTCCGAGCCGGAAATCCAGGGCATAAAAACCGAAGAGGACCGGCAACGGTTCAGTGCCGACAATTTAAAGCGGCACTTGCAGGAAAACTCGATCGGAGAAGACATTGCGCAATTGGTTACGGCCAATAGCCGGAACCTTACACCTGATGATTTAGAGAGACATTTTGGCGGCACAAACATCAGGCTGTTCAGCGTCGATGGCGATCATTCCAAGGAGGGCGTTTATCACGATCTGAACTTGGCAGCAGCGTCAATGGCTAACGGCGGCGTTGTGCTGATCGACGACCTATTCAATACGCTCTGTCCGTCTCAAACCGAAGCCATCATAGATTTTTTCCGGGAAGACAACCACGATCTGGAACCGGTGGCGATCGCCGCCTCGAACGGCCCCATCACCACCGGCGCGGCAAAACTCATTGCAGCGAAAAGCGAATTTGCCACCATTTACAAAGCTTATCTTCAGCTTCTCAATCGGGATAACTATGTGCTTGCCGACCAATTTCTTGGACGAGACAAGATTCTGATATTCGATTTTCAGGATAAACCGGTAAAATATCCATTGAACGATGCGGTTCGACAGGCCGTGGCCGAATTCACGGCGGCGCATTGATGGACATCAGCATCGTAATCGTTACGCGCAACCGGGCGCGTTATCTGGCGGGGGCCTTGCTGTCATTGTCGCAGTTGGATGCAGCCGGTATTTCCTATGAAGTAATCGTCGCCGACAATGGATCGACCGACGCCACCCGGGATATTTGCGCCACCTACGAAAAAATTCTACCCAATTTTCAGTTCTTTTTTGACGATCGGCCCGGCCAGATTGTGGGCTGGCACAAAGCTTTATTCCTGGCCCGGGGAGAGGTCATCTGTTTCATCGACGACGATACCCGCCCCCTGCCCCAATGGCTGAGCGCCGTGAAAGAGGTGTTTTCGGATTCCACGGTCGGCCTGGCGACGGGTCCCATCACCCCCGAGTTCGAAACAGAACCGCCGGAATGGCGGGATGATATGCTGCTTCAGTATGACGGCGGTGTCTGGTCGGCTCAATGGGGCCTTTTGCAATTCGGAGACGATGTTAAAGCCATCCCGGCGGCTTTCGTCTGGGGCCGGAACTTCCTTGTGCGGCGGAGCGCCATGATCGAGGCAGGCGGCTTCCATCCCGGCGGCATGCCGTCCCATCTTTTTCATTTTACCGGTGACGGCGATATGGGAGCCGGCAAGGCCGTCGAGGCCAATGGCCACAAGGTGATGTATCATCCGGAGGCGGCCGTCACCAACGTCTTTCAGAGCCACCAGAACGACCAGCAGGAAATCCAACGATGGATTTATGGCGAGGGGCTGGTCACCTCATATGTTCTTTTACGCGGATTGGCAGCGGCGAATCCCGATACTGACCGCCGGTCATTAACTGCGCTTACCTACAAAACCATAAGCGATAATGAATTGGACAGTATCGGGCATGGCTATCTGAAGACGATGAGCGGTCTGCCCGACGACCTTCGACGCGTTTTCGAGACTGCCGGGCGGGAGGGTTTTGAAGACCACCAGCGTTATTTCACCGAAGATCCGGCTTTTCGCGATTGGGTTCTACGCCCTAATTACCTGGATATTGATGCTTGCTATTCCCATCCGGAATTAGCGGCAGCGCCCATATAAAAACGGCCCCGATCATGTGGGGCCGTTTTCACAATGCCTAATTGGCTTTAGCCGAGGGCTTGAACGATGGACTCGGTCATGTCCTTGGCGTCGCCGAACAACATCATGGTGTTGTCCCGGAAGAACAGCTCATTATCGACACCGGCGTAACCGGAAGCCATGGAGCGTTTCAGGAACAGCACCGTCGCGGCGTTTTCGACCTCCAGGATCGGCATGCCGTAGATGGCGCTCGACGGATCGGTCTTGGCTGCCGGATTGGTGACGTCATTGGCGCCGATAACGAAGGCGACGTCGGCAGTGGAGAATTCGGTGTTGATCTCCTCCAATTCAAACACTTCATCATAAGGAACATTAGCTTCCGCCAACAACACGTTCATATGGCCGGGCATGCGGCCCGCCACGGGATGAATGGCGTAGGAGACGTCAACACCCTCCTCTTTCAACAAATCACACATTTCCCTGAGGGCATGCTGCGCCTGGGCCACCGCCATGCCGTAACCGGGGACAATGATGACCTTGCTGGCGTTCCCCATGATAAAGGCCGCATCGTCGCCGCTGCCCGACTTGACGGCTTTATCGCCGCCCGCGCCGCCACCGGCCGGACCGGCAACCTCGCCGCCGAAACCGCCCAGCAGAACGTTAAAGATCGAGCGGTTCATGCCTTTGCACATGATGTAGCTGAGGATGGCACCGGACGAACCCACCAGCGCACCGGTGATGATCAATGCCGTGTTCGAGAGCGTAAAGCCGATGCCGCAAGCCGCCCAGCCCGAATAGGAGTTGAGCATGGACACCACGACCGGCATATCGGCGCCGCCGATGGGTACGATGATCAGGAAGCCGAGAAGGATCGACAAGGCGACAATCGCCCAGAAAGCATCAGCCGAGTTGCTCTGCACCAGATACACCACCAGGGCCACCAGTGTGATGCCCAGGATGGCATTCAGCGCATGCTGCCCTTTAAATACAAGGGGGGCACCGCTCAGGACACCCTGCAACTTGCCAAAGGCGATCAGTGAGCCTGAAAAGGTGATGGCACCGATGGCCGTCCCTAGTGACATCTCGATCAAACTAGCGGCATTAATGTCACCTAAAACGCCGATGCCGTAAGCTTCCGGCGAAAAGAACGCCGCCGCAGCCACGAATACCGCCGCCAAACCCACCAAAGAGTGGAAGGCCGCAACCAACTGCGGCAAGGCCGTCATCTGAATTTTCAGCGCCACAATCGTACCGATGGCGCCGCCGATGACGATACCGGCCAAGATTAGCTCGAAGCTGAGAATTTGTGGATCAATCAGAGTGGTGGCGATGGCGATCACCATGCCGATAACACCCATGGCGTTGCCCTTGCGGGCGCTTTCCGGTGAACTGAGGCCGCGCAGTGCCAAAATGAAGCAGACAGCGGCGATCAGATAGGCGAAGCCTGTTATACTTTCACTCATATCACCGCCCCCTAATTCCGCTGCTTTTTCTTAAACATGGACAGCATTCGCTGAGTGACGATAAAGCCGCCGAAGATATTGACCGAGGCCAAGGCGACGGCGATGAAGCCCATGATTTTAGAAAAGCCCATTTCCGCCGGTCCCGCCGCGATCAAGGCACCGACGATAATCACCGACGAGACTGCATTGGTCACGCTCATCAACGGCGAGTGAAGGGCCGGTGTAACGCTCCAGACTACGTAAAAGCCGATAAACACGGCGAGCACAAAGACTGTAAACAAAAATACAAAAGGATCACTGCCAGAAGCAGCCTGGGCCGCTTGACTGGCCATTTTTTCCGCGCCCATGTTTTAACCCTCCGCGCCGGTCAACCGGGGATGGACGACTTTGCCATCCTTGCAGACCAACGTTCCTTGAATGATTTCGTCCTCCCAGTCGATTTTGAGATCCTTGGTTTCCCCATCGACCAGAGGCGTAATGAAGTTAACGATATTCCGGGCGAACAGCGAACTGGCGTCTTCGGCCAGACGCCCCGCTACATTAGCGTGACCAATAAATGTCACGTTGCCCTTTTTGACCACCTTGCCGTATTCGGACAACGGGCAATTGCCGCCTGCTTCCACGGCAAGGTCGACCAGAACGGAGCCGGCGGGCATGGTGCCGACCATTTCCTCGGTCACCAACACCGGTGCGGGACGTCCCGGTATAAGCGCCGTGGTAATCACTACATCCTGTTTTTTGATGTGTTCTGCGACCACCTGTTTCTGCTTTTCGAAATATTCCGGCGGCATTTCCTTGGCGTAACCGCCTTCGGTCTGGGCGTCTTTCTCCATTTCAGGATCGACTTCCAGAAACTTGCCGCCTAAGCTTTCCACCTGTTCCTTGGTGGCGGGCCTGACATCGGTGGCGGTTACCACCGCGCCCATGCGCTTGGCCGTAGCGATGGCCTGAAGTCCGGCGACGCCTACACCCATGATAAACACCTTGGCCGGAGCAATGGTGCCCGCCGCCGTCATCATCATGGGAAAGGCGCGTCCCAGTTCCCCAGCGGCGTCCAGCACCGCCTTGTAGCCGGCAAGGTTGCTCTGCGACGACAGCACGTCCATGGATTGCGCCCGGGTAATGCGGGGCAGCAGTTCCAGGGCAAACGCCGTTACGCCTTTACCGGCAAGGGCATCCATCGAATCCTTGTTGCCCAGCGCGGATAAGTGGGCGATCAGGATTTGTCCGCTGGAATACGCTTCCAATTCGGACTCTTCCGGGCCTCTGATTTTAAGAACGACGTCAGCGCCGTTAATAGCGGCGGACGCACTGTCGGCGATATTCGCGCCGGCGTCACGATAGACATCGTCGCTTATCGATGCGCCGTCACCAGCGCCGCTTTCTATGGTGAAATCAAATCCTAGAGCGGTAAGTTTTTTTACCGAGTCCGGCGATGCCGCCACGCGGGCTTCATCTTCGTGCCGCTCTTTGGGTACTGCAATCTTCATATTGCCCCCCTATGGGTCGAGAAATGCGTAGATTAGACGGGGTTGTAACTAGCGAATTATTCGGGAATTGCAATAGACAATTAAGGGATTTTCAAATCGACCGCCTTGACCGCCGTCATTTGCCTTTTTTCGACAGCCTTGGCGTCAAAATCATCGATCAAATCATGGAACATGCGGTGCCAGTTGATCTCCGCCCTGAGATGGGTAAAAACCGATCCCAATCCGATTGCGGCCCGGTCCATAAGGACAAATTCCGGCGGCGGCGTAACGCCACCGACGCGGTTCAGTTCCTGACGGACTTTCAAGGCAACGCCGGAGCCGTAGTCGCCCACCCCTTCCTGGATTGGCCTTTCGCGGTCTTCAAGTAGGGGCGCGTACAGAAACTCCGCCCACATATTCAATATATCAATCAGTTCGTTGGTCAAATTTTCGAAGCCCCAGGTTTCATATGCATGAACGGCCAGGGCCGGATCATTGTCCCGGAGCGCCTTATAGAGATCGATCACGCCTTGGACGAAGGAAGCCTTGAAAAACCGGATACAGCCGAAATCGAGGAGATTGATGGAACAATCCTCCCGCACGGTGTAATTGCCGAGGTGAGGATCGCCGTGGATGACGCCGTAATTGTACAAAGGTACGTACCACGCCCTGAACATATTGAGGGCGATTCGGTTCCGGTCTGCGACACTGTCATTTTCTTCAATAAAATTCAGCAGGGGTTGGCCCTCCAGCCAGGTCATGCTGAGAAGACGGTCACCGCACAGTTCTTCGACAACTTGCGGCACATGGACGTTTTTTTCTTTGGTCAGCATTTTGCCGTAAAGGTTCATATGGGCGGCTTCCCGCCGATAATCCAATTCCTCGAGCATGCGGTCCGAGAGTTCTTTGTGCACCCGGCGCGGATCGATGGCCTTGTCGTATTGGCGATAGATCGAGAATACCAGTTTAAGCTGGCGCAAATCCGCTTCGACCACCGTTTTCATGTCGGGATATTGAAGTTTACACGCCAGTGGGCGTCCCTGGTGATCAACAGCCTTATGGACCTGTCCAAGGGAAGCGGCGGCCACGGCGTCGTGGCTGAATTCGGCAAATTTGTCTTGCCACTCAATGCCCAGTTCCGAGTTCATGCGGCGTTTGACGAAATTCCAACCCATGGATGGCGCATTGGCTTGCAGTTCCGCCAGCTCCTGGGCGTATTCCTGCGGCAAGGCGTTGGGAATGGTAGAGAGTATCTGGGCGATCTTCATCAGCGGTCCTTTGAGGCCGCCCAGGGCGGCCTTAAGGTCGGCGGCATGCTCGGGCCGGTCGATGGATATACCCAGATAGCGTTCCCCGGCCAGCCTTGCCGCCAGACCGCCGACCGCGCGCCCCACTTTGGCGTACCGTCTGGCCCGTCGTCCTAGGCCGCCGCTTGAGTAATCATCGTCCGCCATGTCTATCCTTTAAAAACTCTGCTCAAGCTCATCGATAAAGCCGGAGACGACACCCAAACCCCGTTGCCAGAAGGCCGGGTCGCTGGCGTCCAAACCGAAAGGCGCCAGCAAATCCTTGTGCCGCAATGTTCCGCCGGCTTTCAGCATTTCAATATATTTATCCTTGAACCCGTCATGGCCGTTTTTGAATACGTCATAGAGAGAATTCACCAGGCAGTCGCCGAAGGCGTAAGCGTAAACGTAAAACGGCGAATGGATGAAATGGGGGATATAGGACCAAAAATAACTGTATTCATCGTCATAGCGGAAAGCAGGACCCAGGCTCTCGGCCTGTACCTCCATCCAGATTTCACCCAGCCGTTCAGCGCTCAGTTCACCACCACGTCGTTCTCCGTGAACCCTTTCCTCGAAATGGTAAAAGGCAATCTGGCGCACCACCGTGTTGAGCATGTCCTCCACCTTGGACGCCAGCATGATCCGCCGCTTGCCTTTGTCGCTCTCGTTGTCCAGCAAAGCCCGGAAGGTGAGCATTTCCCCGAAAACGGAGGCCGTTTCAGCCAAGGTAAGTGGCGTATCCGACAAAAAGTGCCCATGAGGTGCCGCCAAGATTTGATGAACGCCATGCCCCAACTCATGGGCCAGGGTCATCACGTCCCTGATTTTGCCGTGGTAATTCATCAGGATATAGGGATGAGCAGACGGTACCGTGGGATGTGAAAAGGCGCCGGAATCCTTACCGGGTCTGGGATCGGCGTCGATCCAGGGATTGTCGAAAAACTTAACCGCCATATCACCCAATCGCTCGTCAAAGGCGTTATAGGACGACAGCACCATGTCTTTGGCGTCGGTCCAGCCGATTTTCGATTCGTCGGCTTCCGGCAGGGGTGCATTGCGGTCCCAATAGTCCATGACCTCGACCTCTAACCACCTGGCTTTCAGTTTGTAGTAGCGGTGCGACAAGTTTTCGTAAGATCCCTTCACCGCGGTTGCCAGGGCGTCGACCACCTCGTCCTCTACCTGATTGCTCAAATTCCGGCTGGACACGGAGCGAGGCAGCTTGCGCCAAATGTCCTCGATCTCCTTGTCCTTTGCGAGGGTGTTGGTGATGAGGGAAAACAGCCTGATATTTTCACCGAGCCCCTTGCCGAAGGCTTTTGCGGCTTTCTTCCGAATATCACTTTTCGGATCTGACATTTGACTCAGCACTTCGCTGCTGGTGACCACTTTACCATCAATGTCGAAGCGTAGGCCGGCCATGCTCTCGTCGAACAGCCGGGACCACGCCGCCCGGCCCGCCACCGCTTTTTCATGGAGCAGTTTTTCCAAATCGTCCGCAAGCTGGTAGGGTTTGAAGATACGCGTGGCATCTATCCAAGGCTGGTATTTTTCGACTTCAGACGCTTTTGCCTGCTCAATTAGTACACCGTCCTCGATGCGATTAAGTTCCAACTCGAAAAACAAGGTGCCGGATGATATGTCCGTGATCCGCTCATTCATATTTTGATAGAAGGCCGCAATTTCCGGATTTTCCGAATCGGCGGCAAACAGCAATTGAGCGAAGGACATGACGCGCGAAAACATTTCACTAATCGCTTCGTAATCTGCAATGGCCTGTCCCAATCCCACGCCATCCAGGGACGCCATCTTTCCTTCATAGGACTCCGCAAATATTTTTGCGTTCTTTTCCAGATCATTCAATTCATTGGTTATCGCCGGGTCATCCGGACCGAGGTATAAATCGTCCAGGTTCCAGGAGGGAAGAGAATTTGAGTTACTTTCCTGCATAAAGTTTTGTTCCTGACAAATTATCAGATATAAATTTCCCAATTGGTATCGAATCCTTAGGGTTTCGATATAGGTTAAAAACAACAACACTTCAAATCACGACAAGCGGAAGTAACAGGGGGTCGAAAAGATTATGAACAGTTGGCCAAGTCTCATCGCCATGTTTTTCAGCCAAGCGGAAAAATACGGCGACAAACCGTTTTTGTGGGGAAAAAAGGACGGCGCCTACCAGGCAACCAATTGGCGTCAGGCAGCCGAACAGGTTGCCGCGATGGCTAGCGCCCTGAGGGATCTCGGAATCTCCAATGGAGAAACCGTCGTTCTTTGTTCGGAAAACAGGCCCGAATGGCCGATTTTTCATTTGGCGGTGATGGCGGCAGGAGGGATTACGGTGCCGGCCTACACGACAAATACGGTCAACGATCATCTTCATATTCTGGAAAACAGCGGCGCCAAAGGCGCCTTCGTATCGACCCGACAATTGTCTGAGAACCTGATCATCGCGTCGCGCCGGACCGATAGCGTCGAATTCATTGTTTCTATTGACGAACTTGAAATAAGCCAAGCGTCTGGCCCGGATATTCATAGGTGGGACGATCTTATTGCCAAACATGCCGATAAGCCCGTCGTAGCGACCGATTGGACCGAAGGCATTAACCAGGACAGCACCGCGGTGGTCATATACACATCTGGCACGGGCGGCGCGCCAAAAGGCGTCATGTTGAGCCATAAGGCGATCATGCATAACTGCCGGGGCGCTTATGACGCCATCAAGGAATTGGGATTGATTGATGAGGTATTCCTATCTTTCCTGCCCCTCTCCCATTCCTATGAATACACCGCCGGACAAATGTTCCCCATTTCTATCGGTGCGCAGATTTATTATTCGGAAGGTGTGGAATATCTCTCCCGCAATATGGCTGAGGCAAAGCCGACCATCATGACCGCCGTGCCGCGCCTCTATGAACTGATGCACGGCAAGATCATCAAAGGCGTCAAGGCCGCCGGTGGCATGAAAGAAAAGTTGTTCATGAAAGCTGTCGATCTGGGCAAGCGGAATTTCGAAAATCCGGGCTCTCTTACGATTGGCGAAAAATTCACCAACGCCATCGTTGAAAAACTGGTGCGCGACAAGGTGCGGGGGAATTTCGGCGGTCGGTTGAAAGTTCTTGTGTCCGGAGGCGCGCCGCTGAATGAGGACATCGGACTTTTCTTCACAGCCCTGGGCCTGAACCTGCTGCAAGGCTACGGCCAAACGGAATCCGCTCCGGTTATCAGTGTCAACCGGCTAAATCTGAAAAAGATGGCAACCGTCGGCCCGCCTCTGATCGACACTGAAGTCAAAATCGCCGAAGACGGAGAGATTCTGGTGCGGGGTGATTTGGTGATGCAGGGTTATTGGAAAAATCCGGACGCCACCGCCGAGGTCGTCAAGGACGGCTGGCTGCATACGGGCGATGTCGGTCACTTCGATGAGGACAATTACATTGTCATCACCGACCGAAAAAAGGATATCATCGTCAATTCGGGCGGCGACAATTTATCGCCGCAACGGGTGGAAGGCATCTTGACCCTGGAGCCGGAAATCGCCCAGGCCATGGTCTATGGCGACCGCAAACCGCATCTGGTGGCGTTGATCGTTCCCGATCCCGAGTTTGCCAAGGAATGGGCGGATGAGAACGGCATAGCGAGCGACCTACCTGAACTGATCGGGAACAAGGATTTTAAAGCGGCAATTTCCACCGCCGTTGGCCGGGTGAACGAACACCTTTCCGTCATTGAGAGGGTACGCCGATTTATCCTGATCGCCGAGGAATTTTCGGTTGATAACGAGATGATGACACCGACCCTGAAGGTACGGCGCTATAAGATCAACGAGGTTTACGGCGATCAACTGGAAGCATTATTTCGGTCCTAATCGACTAGTCTAAACGCCGTAAAAGTCCCGATACCACTCGACAAAGCGTGGCAAGCCGTCGTCGATTCCGGTTTCGGGATCGAAACCGAAATCCCGCTTGGCCGAGTCGACATCAGCAAATGTCTCCTTAACGTCGCCCGGCTGCATGGGTTTGAAATTAACGTCTGCTTTCTTGCCCGTTTCTTTTTCGATGACGGCGATAAAGTCCATCAGGTTTTCGCTGCGGTTATTGCCGATATTGTAAAGGGCGAAAGGCGCCGTTTCATCTTTCCGGACCGGTGGGTGCTTCAAGCAGGAAAGCACGCCTTCAACCACATCATCGATGTAGGTAAAGTCCCGCCTCATCTCACCATTGTTGAAAACGTCAATGGGTTCACCGGCCAAAATGCTTTTGGTAAACATGAAATAAGCCATATCCGGCCGTCCCCACGGACCGTAGACCGTAAAAAACCTCAACGCAGTAATCGGCAGGTCATAGAGATGGGCATAGCTGTGGCACATCAACTCGCCGCTTCGCTTGGTCGCGGCGTAAAGTGAGACGGGATTGTCGGTCCGGTCTTCCACCCGAAACGGTAATTCGACCCGGCCGCCATAGACCGATGAAGAACTGGCGAAGATGAAATGTTCCAAATTGCCCAGGCGGCGGCAAACTTCAAGAAGTTGCAGTTGTCCTTGCAAATTCGTCTGGGCGTAAGCCATGGGGTTTTCCAGCGAATAGCGGACACCGGCCTGCGCCGCCATATGAAGAACACCGGTGATACCGGGATTGTCGGCCACCAGCTTTTCCATGCCGCCTTGATCGGCGATATCGAGATGATGAAATACGAAGCCGGAATTCGCAGCCAATTGTTCCAGGCGCGCCTCTTTTAAGGTCACATCATAATAGTCGTTGAGGTTATCGACGCCGATAACTTCGCCTCCCTCATTCAATAGGGCGCGGGTTAAGTGAAAGCCGATAAACCCGGCGGCGCCGGTAACAAGTAATGTCATTGGTTAAATCCGGTAAAATGGAGCTATTTCCACAAAAGAAATACGCCTAACCGTATAGCGCGGCGATGGGCTTACTTACAATACCTGTCTAAAACTCACGCTCGAATCCTTATCGACGGCAGCGATGCGGATAATGTTGGTGGTGCCTGGCGTACCAAAGGGAACACCAGCGGTAATGACGATGTTGTCGCCCTTTTGGGCAAATCCTTCGGCGGCTGAAACGGATACAGCGTCGGCGACGACCTCGGCGAATTCCTTAATATCCGGGGTTCTGACCGGATGTATGCCCCAAACCAAGACAAGCCGACGGGCCGTCGACAGTTCGGGCGTCAAACCCAATATGGGCACGGTAGGCCTGACTTTCGCCGCCCGCATCGTGGTCGAACCGGTCGAAGTAAAAGTAACGATCGCCGAAGCGTCAATAATTTGAGCGATCTGACGGGCTGCCGACGTTATGGCGTCGGCGTCGGTACCCAGGCGGGCGCGGCGGTCGGTGTTAACGAGTAATTGATAGTTCTCGTCGTTTTCCACCCGTTCGATGATTCGATCCATCATGGAAACTGCCTCTACCGGATAGTCGCCGGCCGCGGTTTCCGCAGACAGCATGACCGCATCGGCACCATCAAAAATGGCGGTCGCCACATCGGAGGCTTCGGCCCTGGTCGGCATCGGGGAGTTAATCATGGATTCAAGCATTTGGGTCGCTACAATCACCGGCTTCCCTTCTGATCGCGCCTGGCGGATGATCTGTTTTTGCAATCCCGGCACATCTTCCGGCGGCGCTTCGACGCCCAAGTCGCCCCGCGCCACCATGACGGCGTCCGCCATCTCGACAATGGAGTTCAAATGCTGGATGGCCAACGGCTTTTCCAGCTTCGCCAGCACGCCGGCTCTGCCTTTGATGATGCTTTTCGCTTCGATGATATCTTCCGGACGCTGGACAAACGACAACGCCACCCAATCGGCGCCGAGTTCCAGGCCGAAATCCAAATCTTTCAGATCTTTTTCAGTTAACGGCGACATGGGCAGAATGGCGCCCGGTATGTTGAGCCCTTTGTGGTCCGACAACCGGCCACCGACTCTTACTTCGGTTTCTACCGTGGACCCTTTGTTTTTGGTTACCTCCATCCTGATTTTGCCGTCATCCAGCAGAAGTTCGACACCTTGTTCGAGGGAAGGAAAAATTTCCGGGTTGGATATTGATATACGTTTTTGATCCCCTGGCTTATCCCGGTCGGAATCAAGCGTAAACCTATCGCCTTCCGCCAATTCAATGGCGCCGTCGGCAAACGTATCGACCCGGATTTTAGGCCCCTGAAGGTCGACGAGGACGCCGATCGGGCGGTTAAATTTCCCCTCAACTTCCCTGATTGCCTTGTAACGGGCGGCATGTTCTTCGTGCGAGCCATGGCTGAAATTCAATCTGAACACATCGGCTCCGGCTTCAAAAAGCTCGGCGATTTTCTCCGGTGTCGATGATGCCGGACCCAGGGTCGAAACGATTTTGGCGGCTCTATTTCTTTTCATTCGTAAACCTATGTCTTTAAATTGTTCATTACCACTAATTCATAGCCATTAAGAATTTATTTCATACATTTGGTATAAATATTACCGTTGATACCAATATGGGATAAGATATTGGCCTCTACGGCCAGAGTACGGAAGCGATGTTCGGACTATTTTCAAAATCTAAGAAGCCTTCGGGAAAAAAGAAGCCCGCTGCCAAGAAACAAAAGGTTCAGAAGAAGTCAGCCATTGAGGAATCTGAACCGCTCGAGAGAGGGGTTTTGGCCGACCGCCCGGCGAGACGCCCGAGGGCTCCCGTTAAAGCCGACGGCCTGACCGAGGCCCAGTCGAAACTGGATCAGGCCAAAGCCCGTTTGGCCGACGGAGACTTCAAGAGCGGCGCGGCGCCCGCCGACCGAAAGAAATTAATCGAGCAGGCTCTTGCGGTTCACAAGGTTCAGGCCAAACTATTGGATGATCTGGACGAGGACACGAAACACAAATTACGCACCTTGGCCATGGAAAAAATGTTTCCAAACAAACCCGATGAGTAGCTCTTTAGACTAGATATTCTATCATTTAGAGCAACTACATTAAAAAAACTTTCCCCTTATACCCTTGTTTTTTAACACTATTTTGAATAATAATTACCGAAAATCGGACGTGACATCTTTATTTTTGGTGGAAAATCCCTATTTTTGAATATTGAGGCGATTTGCGGCGGGAATAATTCCGCCTGACATTAATCAAACCGGCAGATCGTTTCGTTATAGTGAATTGCAGGTTATAGATGAACAGTGCCATGGAAGAGGAAGCCCTTAAAAAGGAACTTGCCGGGCTATTCCAGTATATAACCCGGGTAAGACAGGAAATTGCCGCGATCAGCCGTCCGGCGGATGAGGAACACCGTTTTGAAAAAATGAGTGATCAGCTTGATGCCATCGTCGAAACGACAAAAGGCGCCACTGACCAAATCATGCAAACTGTCGAACAAAACGAAGCCTTGTTGAACGATTTGCGGGAAGGCATTACCGACGATAGCCAGTTGGCCAAAATTGACGAGATATCGGCCAGCAACATGGGCCTGTTCGAGGCCTGTTCCTTCCAGGACCTAACCGGCCAGCGCATCACCAAAGTGGTCAAATCTTTGACCTATGTGGAAGACCGGGTAGATGCACTGATCGAGGCCTGGGGCAAAGCTGAACTGGAAAAAATTGACGTCTCGCCTGATCAGGAAAAAACGGAAGACGAAAAACTTCTTGCCGGACCGCAACGCGAGGGTGAAGGCATCAGCCAGTCGGAAATCGACGCCCTGTTCGATTAATTTTAAACAGTTAGCGACTTAGTTCTTTGATGGCGCGGTCCAGACCGTCCAGCGTCAGCGGGAACATGCGGCCACCCATAATTTGATCTAAAACTTGGATTGACGGCGTGCTGTCCCAATACCCTTCCTGAACCGGATTGAGCCATACCGCCCGACTGTAGATATCAAGCATGCGCTTCATCCAGTGCGCGCCTGGTTCCTCGTTCCAATGTTCCACGCTGGCCCCCGGATAGGTGATTTCATAGGGGCTCATGGTGGCGTCACCGACAAACACCAGCTTGTAGTCGGCCGGATAGGTATGAAGCACGTCCCAGGTTTCAATGCTTTCGTTATGACGGCGGTTGTTGTCTCTCCACAATTTCTCATAGAGACAATTGTGGAAGTAAAAATACTCGAGATGTTTAAATTCCGAGCGGGCAGCGGAGAACAATTCCTCGCAGGTGCGGATGTGATAATCCATTGATCCGCCCACATCCAGCAAGAGCAATACTTTTACCGCGTTGTGGCGCTCGGGCACCATTTTGAGATCGAGCAATCCGGCATTTTTCGCCGTGGAGCTTATGGTGTCCGGCAGGTCGAGCTCGGTCGCTGCACCATCCCGGGCGAACCGCCGCAACTTCCGGAGAGCCACCTTGATGTTGCGGGTGCCGATTTCAACCGTATCGTCCAGGTTTTTAAATTGTCTTTTGTCCCAGACCTTGACCGCTCTACCGTGACGGCCCTTGTCCTGACCGATCCGAATGCCTTCGGGATTGTACCCCCAGGCGCCGAACGGTGAGGTGCCCCCGGTACCGATCCACTTGCCGCCGCCATGGTGCTCTTCGTTCTGTTCCTCCAGGCGTTTCTTGAGCTCTTCCATGAGCTTTTCCCAACCGCCCAAGGCTTCTATTTCCGCCATTTCCTCCGGCGTCATTACCCGCTCGGCGATCTTGCGCAGCCATTCTTCCGGCACTTCGGCAAGGAATTCATCGGAGCTGAGATCGAGGCCTTCGAAACATTTGCCGAACACCCGGTCGAACTTATCCAGGTTGCGCTCGTCCTTCACCAAACAGGTGCGGGCGAAATAATAGAAATCCTCAACACTGTAATCGGCAACGCCTTTTTCCATACCTTCAAGCAGCGTCAGATATTCCCGAAGCGTTACCGGAATGTTGACCTGCTTTAAAGTGAGGAAAAAGTCGACGAACATGGCGGGTTAGTTCCCTTCGCGCCGGTTCAGAAAGGCCAGGCGTTCAAACAATTGCACGTCCTGCTCATTTTTGAGAAGCGCACCGTAGAGCGGCGGCACGATATCCTTTTGGTCCTTGCTACGCAGTACTTCCGGCGGGATATCCTCGACCATCAGCAACTTGATCCAGTCGAGCAACTCCGACGTCGACGGTTTTTTCTTCATTCCCGGCACGTCCCGAATTTCATAGAAAGAGTTCAAGGCCTCCCGGACCAAATTACGCTGAATATTCGGGAAATGAACATTGATGATATCGGTCATCACTTCGGCATCGGGGAACGCAATATAATGGAAGAAACAACGCCGCAGGAACGCGTCGGGGAGTTCCTTTTCGTTATTGGAAGTAATGATAACGATGGGACGCTGGACGGCCTTTACCCGTTCGCCGGTTTCATAGACATGGAATTCCATGCGGTCGAGTTCCAGCAGCAAGTCGTTGGGAAATTCGATATCGGCCTTATCGATTTCATCGATCAGCAACACCGGCGCCTCGTCGGCTTCGAAAGCATCCCACAATTTGCCGCGCTTAATGTAATTTTTTATGTCGTGAACTTTTTCATCACCCAATTGGGAATCGCGCAGGCGGGAAACGGCATCGTACTCGTACAACCCCTGTTGCGCCTTGGTTGTGGATTTCACGTGCCATTCGATCAATGGCCGCCCCAGGGCGTCGGCCACTTCATGGGCGAGAACGGTCTTACCGGTTCCCGGCTCGCCCTTCACCAGCAAGGGCCTTTCCAGCGCGATGGCGCCATTGACGGCGACCATCAAATCTTCAGTCACAACGTAGTTTTCAGTTCCTTCGAATCTCATAATAGTCTCAACCTTTTCAGAAAATTCGTCGTTTTAATGTCAGAATAGCCGGGGGCTGTCTAGATTTGTTCTAGAGCCTGCTCAATTGCCGCTATCGCTTCATTCGCGTTCGATCCATCGGGCCCACCGGCCTGGGCCATATCCGGCCTGCCGCCGCCGCCCTTGCCGCCAACCGCGGCCGAGCCGGCCCGTACCAATTCAACGGCGTCGATAGTGCCGGTCAAATCATCCGTTACCCCGACCACCAGGGAGGCCTTGCCATCGTTGGTGCTGATCAGAGCCACCACACCGGAGCCGATCTGGCCTTTGATATCGTCCACCAGACTTTTGAGGTCCTTGGCAGGTACGCCGTCCAGAGTTTTACCGGAAAATTTGACGCCGCCAACCTCTTTTACTTCCGAATTGTCGCCGCCACCGCCACCGGTCGCCATTTGACGCCGGACATCGGTCAATTCCTTTTCCAGTTTACGGTAATCGGCCATCAGGTTTTCCACCCGCTCGGCTACCTTTTCAGGCGTCACTTTCAACAGGGCCGCCGCTTCGGCCAAGGCATTTTCTTGCTGGGTGACGACATGTTCGGCGGCGGGCCCGGTAACCGCTTCGATCCGCCGTACGCCCGCTGCCACGGCACCTTCGGACAGAATTTTGAACAACCCGATATCGCCGGTTCGCCTGGCATGAGTGCCGCCACATAGTTCGACCGAAAAGGCTTGATTTCCCTCGGCTCCCCCAACAGAACCCATAGAGACAACACGCACTTCGTCGCCGTATTTTTCACCGAACAACGCCATGGCCCCGGCCTCGATGGCCTCGTCGGGCGTCATCAGGCGGGTTGTGACTTCGGTATTTTTCCGTATCTGGTTGTTGACCTGCTCCTCAACCGCCGCCAGTTCGTCGGACGTCACAGCTTTGGGGTGGCTGATATCGAAGCGCAGCCGCTCGCCCGCCACCAGTGAGCCTTTCTGGGATACATGGTCGCCCAGATTGCGCCGCAGCGCTTCATGCAGCAGGTGGGTCGCCGAATGATGGCCTCTGAGAGCCGTCCGCCGTTCACTGTCGACGACAAGGTGCACTTCGTCACCGACTTTCAGGTTGCCGCCGGATAACTTTCCTTGGTGCACATGCAGGTCGCCGAGCTTTTTCAGGGTTTCCGTCACCTGCAAGGCGCCGCCGCCAGGAACTGAAACCACGCCACGGTCCCCTTCCTGGCCACCGGATTCGCCGTAACACGGCGTTTGATTGACGATCAACGACACCTCGTCCCCGTCCTTGGCCTCGTCAACGCGGGCGCCGTCCACCACAAGGGCCGTCACCTGCCCTTCGGCTTCCTCGGTTTCGTAGCCGAGGAATTCCGTGGCCCCCAACTCTTCGCGAATATCGAACCAGATTTGTTCCGTCGCCGCGTCACCCGATCCGGACCAGGCTTTGCGCGCTTCTTCGCGCTGACGCTCCATGGACTGGTTAAACCCCTCCAAATCAACGGTATAGCCCTTACCCCGCAAGGCATCCTGGGTGAGGTCGAGAGGAAATCCATAGGTGTCATAAAGCTTGAAGGCGACATCGCCCGGCAATTCGCCGCCGTCGGCCAGACTGTCGGTTTCATCTTCCAGCAGTTTGAGGCCGCGCTCCAAGGTGCGCTTGAAGCGAGTTTCCTCTAATTCCAAAGTCTCCGTAATCAGGGCCTGGGCGCGCACCAGTTCAGGAAACGCTTGCCCCATTTGTTGAACCAAAGTGCTGACCAGTTTGTGCAGCAGCGGGTCCGTGCACCCCATCATCTCCGCATGGCGCATGGCGCGGCGCATGATACGGCGCACTACATAGCCCCGGCCTTCGTTGGACGGCAGGACGCCGTCGGCGATAAGAAACGAGCTGGCCCGCAGATGATCGGAGATAACCCGGTGGGAGATGGCGTGGTCGCCGTCAGGGGCCGCGCCCGACGCGTCAGCGGATGATTCAATCAGGGCCTTGAACAGGTCGGTTTCGTAATTGTCGTGCGTTCCCTGGAGAACGGCGGATATTCGCTCCAGCCCCATGCCCGTATCGATGCTGGGTTTGGGCAGATCGACTCGTTCGTCCGGCGTCACCTGCTCGAACTGCATGAATACCAGGTTCCATATCTCGATAAACCGGTCGCCGTCTTCGTCGGGAGAGCCCGGCGGCCCGCCTGGAATGTGGTCGCCGTGATCGTAGAAAATTTCCGAACACGGTCCGCAGGGACCGGTTTCACCCATGGACCAGAAATTATCGGAGGTAGGAATACGGATGATCTTGCTGTCCGGCAAGCCGGCGATTTTTTTCCAAAGATCGAACGCCTGATCGTCTTCGGCGAACACCGTGACCAGCAGTTTATCCACGGGCAGCCCGTACTCCTTGGTGATCAGGTTCCAGGCCAGTTCGATAGCTAGGTCTTTGAAATAATCGCCGAAGGAAAAATTACCCAGCATTTCGAAAAACGTGTGGTGACGCGCCGTGTAGCCGACATTTTCCAAATCATTGTGCTTGCCGCCAGCGCGAACGCATTTCTGCGACGTGGCGGCACGGCTGTAATCCCGCGTCTCCGCACCGGTAAAGGTGTTTTTGAACTGCACCATACCGGCGTTGGTGAACATCAATGTGGGGTCGTTCTGCGGCACCAGGGGCGAGGACGCAACGACTTCGTGGCCGTTCCTGGCAAAATAGTCCAGGAACAGTGCGCGGATGTCGTTGGTGGTTTGTCTCGTCGTCGATTGCATCATTTCAGCCGATTAAAGCGTTACGAACCCTAAAGGGAACAAGGCTTTTACCCCGCAATTGCCGAACCTGCAACAACCAGCAACAAAGACCCAAAGTGAGAGCTAAACCTGTTTTGAAGTTAGCTTCCGGCACGTGACAGCATGCGGGCGAATCCACGTGCATATTTGGTCAGATATTTACCTTCAATATGCCGCCACCATCCGAGATCGATATGAGCGCGGTTGATGAAAACCACATCGCCGTTAAACCGTCGGGTAAAGGTAAATCCGATAAATCCCAAAGACGACAAGCGGTGTTTTACCGCTTTCACGGGTTCGATATATTTGGCGTCCATGAAGTCGTGAAATTCGATGGTAATCTGGGAGATCGTTCTCAATCGGTCGTCGTCAGTGCTCTGGAACATATCGAATTCGGCACCTTCGATATCGACTTTCAACAGATCCACCTTGTCCGCACCGATCTTTTCCAGCAACCCGGTCAGGGTAATGCCCTCTACTTCTTCGGAACGGGCGTAATCGAAGTCGCCCGGCTGCTGGGTGCTGCCCCAATTGAAATCGTCCTCCGCCAGCCAGAATTCAACCGGCCCCTCCTTACCAGCAATGGCATGGTGGTGTCTGTGAAGGCGATCCGTTGCCTCGATCCGGTTGAAATTCTCCGCCGAGGCCTCCACCACATGGGCGCTGCCGCCGAAAAGCTCGCCGACGGCCCGGGAAAAGGCCGCCGTGGAGCCGCCGAGATCGACCACCAGACCATTCGCCCGGAAATCCGACGTACGCAATGGCGGCGCTAAAAAGGTGTGGCCGCAGATTTCCGGCCACGCCGAGTCGCTGTAAATCACCTGTTCGCGCCAAATATCGGTCATGGGTGTGTTTTGTGTCCTAGCGGGCGTTCAGTCAAGAAAAACGGCTCTCTTTGGGGGAAAGAGAGCCGTCGTATCTGGGGGACCAATCGGAATGACCGGTCAGGAGGAAAATCTTATTCGCCGGCTTCCGCCTTTGTTTCGGCTTCCCCGGCATCACCGTTTTCATCTTCGGCACCGGTCTCGGGCGGAGTCATCATCTCGCCTGCTAAAAGACCGGCATTTTCACGGATTTTGAACTCGATAGTCTGAGCAACGTCGGGATTGTCTTTGAGGAATTGCCGGGCGTTTTCCCGGCCCTGACCGATGCGTTGGCTGTCATAGGAATACCAGGAGCCCGATTTCTCGACGATATCTGCCTTGACGCCGAGATCGATCAGCTCACCCATTTTCGAGATGCCCTCACCGTAGAGGATATCGAACTCGATGATCTTGAAAGGCGGTGCCACCTTGTTTTTGACCACCTTGACGCGGGTGTGATTGCCGATCACGTCGTCCTTGTCCTTGATGGCGCCGATGCGCCGGATATCCAGGCGGACCGAGGAATAGAATTTCAAAGCGTTGCCGCCGGTGGTGGTTTCCGGGCTGCCGAACATGACGCCGATCTTCATGCGGATTTGGTTGATGAAGATAATCAGGCAATTGGACTTGGCCACCGAAGACGTCAGCTTGCGCAACGCCTGGCTCATCAACCGGGCCTGCAAGCCCACATGATGATCGCCCATCTCCCCTTCCAGTTCGGCCCGGGGCACCAGGGCGGCGACGCTGTCGACCACCAGCACATCGATGGCGCCGGAGCGCACCAAGGTATCAGCTATTTCCAGGGCCTGTTCGCCGGCGTCCGGCTGTGAAATCAGGAGGTCTTCGACATTGACGCCCAGTTTCTGAGCATAAACCGGGTCAAGGGCGTGTTCCGCGTCGACGAAAGCGCAAGTGCCGCCGACCTTCTGGGCCTCGGCCACCGCATGCAGCGCCAGTGTGGTCTTGCCCGAGCTTTCCGGCCCGTAGATTTCCACCACCCGGCCACGGGGCAACCCGCCGATACCGAGGGCGATATCCAGACCGATGGAACCGGTCGAGACGGCCTCGATCTCGATGGCATTGTCCTGCTGGCCCAGTTTCATCACCGAGCCCTTGCCGAAGGACCGTTCGATCTGGCCTAGGGCGGCTTCCAGTGCTTTTTCCTTGTCGATGTCGTTCTTATCCACGAGACGTAACGCTGCTTCTGTCATTGGTTCCCCTCCTTATTTCACAGGGTGTTCGTTGATGCAACTGAGGTGATTTGTACTCATTTTGTTCTAATACGCAAGTGTTTTTTATAAAGTATTGATAATACATAATAATTACCTCTATGTTCCGATATTGTTCACGGTAATATTAGGCAAATCAAGTTAATTTGGGCAGGTAAGAGAACAACGATTCCCGAACCAATCCGATTCCCCCATACCAAGCGTATGGCGGAACCAGAGGGGTGTTTTCTGAGAGAATTAAAACTTTTTCTGAAAAATAATTTAGACCGGATGGGCGCCGACCAATACGAAGGCGACGCGGGCGGGCTGGTCGGTGCGGACGCTCCAGGAATGGTTGGTGCCGCGCTGGACCAGGACGTCACCGGCCTTGAGGCAGGTCTCACCTTCTTCCATGACGGCCCAGATTTCACCCTCCAGGACAATGGCGTAGTCCACCGACGGCGTTTTGTGCATCATCGGATCGGCGCTGTCGGCGTCCGAGGCGTGACCGGCATCCATGGCTTCGAAGGATTCCCGGACGGCCTCCAAATTGTTCTTCCAGCTGGCGTCGGGCGGAAAATCGACGATACGGAAGATGGAACCATTGGCGGGCGGTTCCAGATGAACCGGCCGGTCGGCGGCGTCTTCACCGCCCGTATTGTCGGCGGGTGTCGCCGTGGTTTCCCAGAAATCATGGCATACCAGGCCGGGCACCGCTTCCGCCTCCAGGATCGACGCGGCATCGCCGTCCCGCGCAATGTAGGACTGTCCGTTTTCGTTGTGGCCGGTAACGACGCGGCGAATATATCTAACCATAATTTCCTCCGAATTCTTGTTGTGGGCTTATAATAGCATCAGGCTTAACGACGGCACGGCAATGATTAATACCAGTACCAACAGCATAATCACAGCGAACGGAAAGGCGCCAGCGAATATGTCCATCAGAGTTATACGGCCGTCATCAAGGGTCGATTTTATGATGTAGACCGCCAAACCGAAGGGCGGGGTCAGCAAGCCGATTTCGACCGCGACAATGGTGACGATCCCGAACCAAACCAGATTGACCTCCATACCGATCAAAATGGGGAAAATCAGCGGCAGCAGCACCAGCATAATGGATATCGAATCCAACACCGTCCCCATCAGGATGACGGTGATGACGAAAATAGCGATTAACCAGTGGAATTCGAACCCGGCGCCGGCCATCCATTGACCGAAAAAGGCCGGCAGACCCGACAAGGCCAGCATGCGGCTGTACATGGTGGCACCCAGCACCAGCAGCAGGACCGACGCCGTAACGTGCCCGGTTTCGACCAACACCTGCCAGAATGTCCGCCAGTCGAGGCGGCGCTTGGCGAGAGCCAGAATGAGGGCGCCGAGCGCACCGGCGGCGCCCGCTTCAGTGGGCGTGAATACGCCGCCATAGATGCCACCCAGCACGACAATTACTAAAATGACGATCGGCGAAATCTTGGCGACAAAACCCTTAATGGTCATCGAGGGCCGGGCCGATTCATCCGCTCTCACCGTTCCTCCGACTTGATCGGGATACCGGACAGCCATGAAGACAATGCCGACCGCATAGGCCAGCGCCAAAACGGCGCCGGGAACGATGCCGGCAATAAAAAGATCGCCGATGGAAATATCGGCCAGCAGCCCGTAAACGATCAACAGCAGGCTGGGCGGGATCAGCATGCCCAGCACCGACGACCCGGCCACCACGCCGACCGCAAACCGCGGCGTATAGCCGAAACGCAGCATTTCCGGTACGGCCACTTTGGTGAACACCGCCGCCGAGGCAATGGATATGCCGGTGATCGATGCAAACACCGCGTTGGCGGCCACGGTGGCTATGCCGAGCCCGCCCTTTAAGCGGCCGAAGGCCCAATCGGCGATCTCGAACGTGTCCTTGCCGATCTCCGATACATTGACCAAAAGTCCCATAAGGACGAACAACGGCACCACGCCGAACAGGTAACTGGAAAGACTGTTTTCGGTCGCCAGGCCGAGCAACTTCACCGCCAGATGGATATCGCCGCGCATCACCCAAACGCTGACAAAGGAAACCAATGCCAATACCACCGGCACATACATGCCGGCGTAAATCAGGATCACCATGGCGGCCAAAGAGATAAGTCCGATTTCAATGCCACTCATGGACCGTTCAACCGTTTCCGGCGCTCCCGTTAAATATTTTACGGACTTCACGCCAGGCGAAGATCAAAAATTGAATCGCAACGAGGACACAGCCGATCAGAATGATCAGTTTCGTCGGCCAGGTGGGAGCGGTGAAATCCCCTTCGGCGCCGATAAACAGATCATCGTTCCAGGCCAAAATGAAGGACGGATAGACGGCGAATAATATGACCGTGAACAAGGCCGCACCGGTAAGATTATACAGTGCCCCCAATCCGCCACCGAGGCGCGGCCATTTTGCCACCACCCGGTCGATGATAATCTCCGCCCTCGTCAAACGGCCAACCTTGAGCGTATGGGCGGCCTGCAAAAAGACGATGGCGACAATGGAAAGGCGCACCATCTCGGGAACGCCGCTAACGGGCGAATTAAAAAAGGCGCGCCCGCCAATATCGGTATTGATCAGGACCAGCAACGCCAGGATCAGAATGGTGCCGGCGCTGTTGGACAGTTCGATTAATCGGCCAAAGGAAAATCGGCCGACGGGCTCCTCCCGACCGATGTTCTTAGGATCGGAGAACGGTGAATCGGGTGAGCTGCCGTCGGCCATCGGGCGGTTAATTCTATTCCTTGTCCCAATTCCGGACCGGCTTGGCCCCCCGGGCCCGCAACTCGTTCATATAGCCGGCCAGCACTTTACTTCCCGGCAGACCTTTTTTGTCGAGCCGCGCCGCCCAGCCTTTGGCCACATTGGGCACGATATTGGCCCATTTCGTCCGGTCGCCGGCCGGCAAGTTGGAAAACTTGGCCCCACGCTTTTTCATAATGGCGAAACTGGCTTTGATGCGCTTGTCCAATTCCTTGTAAAAGGCCGTCTTGTAGGCGCCAATACCGGTCATGATGGCGGCTTTAACTTCGCCGGGCAGCTTTTTCCAGCGGTCCTGGTTGGCGGTTACGCCGCCGGCATAACCCGTGCCGATATTGGAAATTGTTATGTAGGGCGCCACCGTATCCAGCTTTTGCGGCATGGCCGCCGTGGCGAACACCATCACGCCGTCATAAACGCCGGTTTTGATGTCATTGAAATAGAGCGTTAAATTGGCCGATACGCCGACCCCGCCGGTACCTTTAAACCAGTTGACGGCAGGCCCCGGGGCGCCGAACTTGTGGCCTTTCAAATCGGCCAGTTTCTTAATGGGATAGTTGGACCACAGGTGGTAAGAATCGGCTGCGATGCCGCCCCCCAAATAGACTTGGTTATATTTTTCCCATTGGGCGCCGAAAGCGGGAATTTTTTTCTGCAATCCCTCGACAATTTCGGTCACGGTTTCAGGACTGGCTTCGTTAAAGGGCGACATATAGCCGACATTCTGTAGCGGAAGTTTGGCCGGGTCGAAGAGGTTCCACGCGCCACCGATATCGGCGAGGCCCTGCTGAATGGTCTCCAATTCCTCACCTACCTTCGCCAACGTACCGGCATAGGCTTGGGTCCATTGAATTTTGTATTTGCCGTTCTTGGCTAATTCGCTGTTGGTTACCGGGATCAAAGTGTCCCTAAAATGTTTCACCCATAACAGCACCGGCGGATGACCCGCGACGATGGTCATTTTTACGGTCTCTGCGCCACTCGCGGGCCGGATTGCCATCAAGCCTAATACGACCATTGTCCCGATCGTTATACCACCGGCCAACCGGCTTGCTGATGTTTTCAAATATGTATCCAGTTTCATTTTCAGTCTCCCTATTCCACTTCATGCTCGATATCCGGCATTTCATTTTTATTGACCACCCTTAAAGGCCACCTAAATGGGAAGGAAATATCGCACCTATAAATGTGCGACTATTGTTTAAATGATGATTGGACTAACTCGTTTTAGATTCCCCCCCCATTGGATAAAACGCCGTCAATTAATAAGTATACATATTTATTTGTCCGAGTCAATTTTATGAAACCATATCTCCGCTATTGGGTATTGGCTTATAGATCAAGAACATCATATTCTAACAGAGTACTTGAGAACTTTATTACTCATTAGCCTTGACTCACGTTGTCTTGTTTTCATAAAGTAAGTGTACTTACTTTTTACCTTGTATTTTGATATATTGTACAGTCATTACATTGTTGTAGAAGGAGGGTGAACATGGCACGCAAAGTGATTATCACCATTGCCCCGACAAGTAATTTCCACGGCAAGGAAGCAAATCCCGCCTTGCCATACAATCCCGATGAAATCGCCGAATCTATTTATGGGGCATACAACGCCGGCGCTTCTCTGGCTCACATCCATGCCAGGGATGCGGAGGGCATTCAAACCAACGACCCGGAAGTATTCCGCGAGATCAACGCCAAAGTGCGGGACAAATGCGACATCATTATCCAGAACAGCATCGCACCGGCGCTGGGCCCAAATCCCAATAGCGCCGAAGACGGCTTGCGGGTTATCGAAGCGAATCCGGAAATGGCCTCGCTGGATATGGGCGTCAGTGTGGTCACCGTCCGTGACCCCGAAATCATAATTGAATGGACACGATCTTTCTTATTCCGGGCCGCCAAGGCGATGAAAGAAAGAAACATCAAACCGGAATTGGAGATATTCAACAATTCGCAGATGGAAGACGCCTATATGCTGATTAAGGAAGGATTGTTGGATCCGCCCTATTCGTTCAGCTTCGTTACCGGGATGCAGGTTGTTAATCAGGGATCGGTTAAATATTCGCCGCGCCACCTCCAGCATTTCGTCGACTTATTGCCGCCGGATTCGGTTTTCAGCGCCCTCGGAATAGGGCCCAGCCAGATGCCGGCGACCGTGCAATCAATCCTTCTTGGCGGCGGTGGCCGGGTCGGTTTTGAGGACAATATTTACTACCAACGTGGTGAACTCGCGACCAGCAATGCTCAGTTGGTGGAAAGGCTGGCCCGGGTAATTGTTGACTTGGGTCTGGAAGTTGCCAGTCCCTCAGAAGCGCGGGAGATATTGGGAATACCGCAGCTAAACTAGGCAGGAAAATAAGTCAGGCTTGTTGGATTAATCCTGTCGGTCACGAACGGCCAGTTCGAGCAGTAGCCTCTTAAGGCTTGCCCGGTCTTTTACGTTGAGGGGCTCCAAAAAGGATTCCTGGGCTTTTTCCACCAAGGGGCGGACGCCGCCAAGCGTTTTCTTACCTTTTGCCGTAAGCGACAGCAGTTTTTTTCGCCGGTCATCGGTCGATGTGCGGCGGCGCACCAGGCCTTTTCGAATCAGACGCGCAACCACATCACCGGTTGTCGCCCGGTCAAAGGCCACATATTCGGACAATGTCGCCTGATCGATACCGGGCCGCCGAAGTAGGATCATCATGGCCGCAAACTGGACTGACGTAATGTTGTAGCCGTTACAGTATTCCGTAAAATAAGCTTCAACAATTTGATGACATCGGCGAACCAGAAATCCGGCCCGTTCATAGAGTTCCAACAGGTCCTCATTCTCCGGTTCCACAGTCAAAGATGGCGGTTTGCGCATATTTTTCATGCCCAGTTAGATAAAGATAATCGGTCAATACAATAGAGGCGATTCATTTTAAATCGCAAACTATTTGAATTTAAGCAACTTTAATTCAAACTCAGCCCGATCAAACGTCTGAATGTCGTCGGCACCCTATTCTCGCCTTGACTCTAAATTCATACTGCCCTCATAATATAAGTATACTTACTAATAATTTAAATGATAGTGAATTTTGCCCCTGGGTTAAGTTTAGGGGGGTAAGGGAGGAAAAAATGGCTCGTAAAATAATTCTCACGGTTGCACCGACCAGTAACTTCCAGGGTAAGGACGCCAACCCGGCCCTACCTGAACAACCCGATGAAATAGCCCAGTCTGTGAAAGAGTGCCATGACGCCGGCGCCGGCGTCGTGCATATTCACGCCCGTGATAAAGACGGTATTCCGACCAATGATCCTGAGGTATTCAGGGAAATCAATGCCAAGGTGCGGGACAAATGTGACATCATCATCCAGAACAGCATCGCGCCCGCGAACAAGCCGGGCGGCGGCTCGACCGCCGAAGACGGCTGGCAAACCCTCGACGCCAAACCCGAAATGGCGTCGCTCGATATGGGTATCTGTTGCATCACCCATAGCTATGGCGAGCAGATCATCGAATGGACCCGTTCCTTTCTCAGAAAGACTGCAAAAATGATGCTTGATGCCGGGATCAAGCCGGAACTAGAGATCTACAACAACTCCAACATGGAAGACAGTTATCTGCTGATCCAGGAGGGCCTGTTGACCAAGCCCTACTACCACACCTTCGTCATGGGTATGAATAAGATCAACCAGGCCGGCACCCGCTACACGCCTCAGCATCTACAGCATTATATTGATCTCCTTCCGGAAGACTCGCGCTTCAACGCCATGGGTATCGGACCCAGCCAATTGCCCGCAACCACCCATTCACTTATCGCCGGCGGCGGCGCCAGAGTAGGCTTCGAGGATAATATTTATTTCCGCCGTGGCGAACTGGCCAAAAACAACGCCCAACTCGTGGAACGAGCGGCCAACTTTGCCCGCGACCTTGGGCTCGAAATTGCCAGTCCGGCCGAGGCCAGGGATATTCTGGGAATTCCGCAGCTGACCTAGCCCGGGACAGAGACTATTCAACGTTGAGCCGCGCCCCTGACTGTTACCGGCAGGGGCGCGGTTTTATTTTTGGAATAGATTCGGTGTATCACTTCCTTAAATACATTACTCTGTCGTATCCGAATGTTGAGAAGGAGGAGGGTCGTTGCTTGTCGGTTTTAAAACCAAGCTAATATTGCTGACCGGTTTTCTAATCGTCTTTGTTGCCGTGCTTCTTTTTATCCCACCCATTCCACAATCAGAAGCCTATCATAATTTCGCTGACCATCGATTCTGGCTCGGCGTGCCGAATTTCGGCGACGTGGTATCCAACGCAGGCTTTATCGTTGTCGGTATTCTGGGATTGAGCAGTATTTTTAAAACCGATCTCTTCGACAATAATGCAGACCGCCTTCCCTACACGGTCTTTTTCGCCGCCGTAACACTTATTGGGTTTGGATCCGCCTACTATCACTGGGCACCCGCGAACGAGACGCTCTTTTGGGACCGGCTGCCCATAACCATCGCGTTTATGTCGCTGTTTGCGGCGGTCATCGCCGACCGTATTGACCGGCGGGCGGGAATCTACTGGCTGTTACCCATCCTCGTTGCTGCTGGAATTATCAGCCTCGTCTATTGGCAACAGACCGAAGCCGTCGGCACCGGTGATTTGAGGTTCTACGGTATGGTGCAGTATTTCCCAGTCGCGGCCATCCTATTCATTATATGGCAGGTCAAAGAATATAAATATACATCAGGAACGCCGCTCATCCAAGTATTCGTCTGGTATGCAGCCTCAAAATTATTTGAGTATTTTGATAAGCAAATTTTTGAATTACTGAGCGGCGCGGTCAGCGGCCACACGTTAAAACACCTGGCCGCCGCCGTAGCCGCCTACATGATCCTGACCATGTTGAGAATGTCTGCCATTGAGCGGCGTTAATGGTTTTACTCCACCAACTTTAACCGATCGATGGCAGCGTTTAAGCGGCTCATAATTTCGTCGCTGACGTTTTTACTGCACATGATATAGCGGAGATCGCCCGGTGGCGCGTCTTTCATTGCAACTATCTTAAGCTTTTCGACACCGCCGGTGACCGATTTCATCAAGTATTCGGATGTATCCACCGACACCAGAAGATAGTCGAAACGCCCAGCAATGAGCATCGCCGCCGATCCGTCATTGGTTTGATTGTGGATGACTTTCTTGGTTTTGAAATCCTCAAGGAGCGAGTCGAAAAATTTACCGTAAGACCATCCCCGACGTATGCCCACAGTCAAATTTTTGTCTGCCAGTAATTCCCGAAAGGTTTTGTGAAGGAGAACTTCATCATGGTCCTTCCGAACCAAGGCGCCGGTTCCGTTGCCTTGATAAAACGGTTTGCTGAATTTGGCGTAAGCTTCCCGTTTCTTGGTTTTGAACCACCCCGTACTGCATATCGACCCACGATTTTTCTCCAACATCGACTGAGTGCGGGAGGCGGACGAGCGCCGCCATTTGAAGGAAACATTAGCTTCGCGGAACACTTTTGCCGCTTGCTCCACGAACAGGCCGGTTAACGTTTGTTCGTCTTTCCAAACCCGGAATGGAGGCCGGTGGTGCGCCAACCATTCCACATCGGCGGAATAAGCGTTTGATTCCGGCAGGGTGAAAGTAAAAGCCAATACCAGGCATATTGTCTTGATAATTTTCATCATTAGTTTTCGTCCCGGATCAAGTTCCAATTTTCGGTGATTTCGGTGCCGGAGGCCTTCATGGCGACGGAGACGGCGCAATATTTGTGAAGGTAGTCGAGTACTTTGTCCCATTCTTCATCGCTGGCGTCGGTTTTGACATCGATATCCAAAGTGATGGCAGGAATGGGGACCGCCACGGGTTCGGTCAAGGTGACGCCTCTTCGGTCGAAAATAACAGTAGCGTCAATTTCCATACCGTAGATCTCTACACCGATATCGCGGGCGCATTTGTTGGTGATCACGTTGGTGCAGCCGAGAAGAGAGGAGACATAGGTTTGAACCGGCGCCATCGCCAAATCGGTTCCACCTCGGGTTACCGGCTCGTCCATTGTCAGTTCGTGATTGCCGATGATGACGTCTGTTCTGGTTGAAGACGGGCACGTCGCCTGGACTTTCATTTTCGCGGTCAGCAATGGCTTATCGACACTATTCATAATATTGATTTCCCTTAAAAATTATTTTTCTGAATTATTTGTACTTCAAAATATTTTACCAGGACCTGTTTTTTCGCGGCTGGCAGCGTTTCATTTCACTAAAATGAGGATCATTCAACCCTTAAATATAATTGGGATTCCGTAAACTTTATCTAATTGCATCATTTTATTATAGAGAATATTATAACAATTATAATTTATAACTAGCCAAAAAAGGTTAAGCACGCAATGTCACAAGTTAATATTTCTGCGGATAAGGCGCAGCAAATGATGGCGGCGGAAGACGTTACGGTATTGGATATTCGTGACGCCGCCTCCTACTCGATGGGCCATATCGAAACAGCGCAACATGTCGAGGCCATTGACGTGGAAAAATTTGTTGCCGAAGAGGACAAGGATAAGCCTCTTCTGGTTTATTGCTTTCACGGCCACGCCAGCCAATCGGCAGCAGTATTTTTTCAGGAGCACGGATTCAACCGGGTCTTTTCCATCGACGGCGGTTATGCCGCCTGGCCGGGTTCCTAGGCGGCTATTACCTCTTTAACCTTACCGGCCAGTTCCTGAAGGCTGAACGGTTTCGGCAGGAAATTGATGGTTTGGTCTTCGCTGATCTCTCCGGGGATGGCGTCTTCCGCATAACCCGACATCAGTATCACCTTAATCTCCGGAATTTCCTCAAGAACAAGGCGAACCAGCGTATGGCCGTCCATGCCCGGCATGACCACGTCGGTTATGATGAGATCAATGGTTTCGTCAAATTCGTTGATGACATCCAACGCCTGCTCACCATCGGAAGCCTCCAGCACACGATACCCTTTGTTGCGCAACGCCCGCGAGCCAAAGACCCTGACAGCGTCTTCGTCTTCCACCAATAACACGGTACTGCTGCCGGTCAGATCGATTTCCTCCTGCGCTTCCATGCCATGAGATAGCATTAACTCACCGGCCTCCGCTTCGGCGGCGCTAAAGGCAGGCAAATAGAGCGAAAACGACGTCCCTTCTCCCAGCGCTGAATCGACGAACACAAACCCTTCCGATTGACGCACGATGCCATAAACGGTCGACAACCCAAGACCGGTTCCCTCACCCACTCCTTTGGTGGAAAAGAAAGGCTCGAAAATACGGCTGATGTCTTCTTTGGCAATGCCCGACCCGGTATCGGTGACATTGATCAGAATATAAACCCCCGCCGGCATGACCTCGTGGCCCCGCTGGATCGAATTTTCCACCGTCACCTTTTCGGTCGATATGGAAATTACGCCGCCGCCCGGCATGGCGTCACGTGCGTTGACAGCCAGATTGATGATCACCTGGTCAAACTGGCCGGGATCGGTGCGGATTAAATCAACATCTACACCATGCTCCATATCAAGCGCGATATTTTCGCCGATCAGACGGCGCAATAGGTTCGATAGATCTTTGAGGGCGTCGGTGATAGCGAAAACTTTGGGCTGCAGGGTCTGGCGGCGGGAAAAGGCCAGCAGCTGCCGTACCAAATTGGCCGCCCGGTTGGCATTTTGCTTAATTTGCATGATATCGGCGAAGGAAGGGTCTTCCGGCCCATGCCGCCCCAGCAAGAGATCACAAAAACCGATCATGGCCGTTAAAAGGTTATTGAAGTCGTGAGCGACGCCTCCGGCCAATTGTCCTACGGCCTGCATCTTTTGTGCCTGGTTAAACTGAATTTCCAGGTTTTTCTGCTCGGTCGTATCGATGACATGGAGGACCAAACCGGTCACATCGCCTTCGCCGTCCGTAATGCGGCTGACATACAAAGAAGCCGTCAATTCGCGTTCGCCCCCGGCAGGCATGCGAACATCCAATAGCGTCGCCGGCATGATACCCATTACCACTTTGGATAGCTGAGCATCGGCGTCGCTGCGGTCTTCCTTGTTGATGCGCTCCGACAATGGCCGCCCAATTACCCCGTCCCGATGAAGGCCGAGCAGTTTCAAGAACGACCGGTTGCAGTCGAGAACCTCTCCCTGCAGGTCCAGCAGAACAATTCCGACCGGGGCATCGGCAAACAGCCACGGGATACGCTTTAAAATGGGGCCGCCTAATCCGTCATCGGCCACCGGCATAAAGGGAGCCCGCAGGACCACGGAACGGGAATAGTCGAAATCACCGCTGCCGGTTTCCTGCTGAGATTGGATCAAATAGGCGGGAAACTCATGGCCGTCCCGCCCCCTTAAAATAAGGCCGCCGTGCAAACCGGAAGCATCTTCTTCGATGGAGGATTCATCACCATCCGAGAATCCGGCGTCTAAAGCGACAAAATCGGCAAAGCCGTGATTAGTACCGGCCTCATTTTGCTCCATCTCGTTGGCATCCAGTCCCAGCCAGTCCGCCAACGTATTGTTGACGTAGCGCATTTCACCTTCGGCATTGCTGGAAAAAAATCCCACCGGCAGTTGGTCCAGCAAATCGGCGAGAAATTTTTCTTCTGCGCCGCGTTCGATGTCGCCTTGCCGCTGTTGGGTCAGATCATCTACCTGCCAGAGCGTTAGACCGGACAATGTCGGCGACATGGCGCCAACCGGCTGCACCATAAGACGCCAATACCGCGAGGCGCCGTTTTCGCCGACAAGCAAAACCTCTCCGCTGTCCCGACGGCCCTGCTTGGCGCTGTCGCAAAGACGCAAATACTCGGGCTTCGACTGGCTCTTTAGATGGTCGGCGATACTTTCCAAGGCGGCCAAATTTACTAGGCTCTGGCCTTCCAATGTTTCAAACAACCGACGAAAGTATTCGTTGTCGGCCACGATACGTTTTCGGTCGTTGGTCAGAAAAGAGGCATGTTCAGATTCTTCAACCAGTTCAAGTATATTTTCCCACGCCTGCCGGACGTTACTATCCCGGCCCATTTGCCAGGAAAACACGCACATTGCGGCTATACATAGAACACCAAATCCAGCGATGATTACGATGTGGACGATTCCGGCGGCCAGAAAAGCGACGGCACTGCCCCCGAATAGAACCGCCAGGAACAGACTGAACCACGGTGTCCTGATCGATTTTGCAAAATAAAGCTGCACCCGTTCCAATAGCGGACCGACAGCCGCCAATTTCGAGGCCTCCGATTTGCCGCTTTTGTCGACCTTAATTTCGTTCACGCCGTCCCTATCCGCTTATTGCCGGCTCCGAGCTGATAAGCTCGGTGTTCATCTGTAGTATACCCTGTTTGCGCGATTCGTCGCAGCTCTTCAACCACCTATTTCGGTTTAAAATACTTCCTAATTTATCAACGTTTCGGATTCAGAACCAGGATCGGATGATACGTTCAATTCGGGCAAATTCGGATCACCTGCACCGGCAGATGCCGGTGCGGGAGATTGCGCCTGGGACTGAGTTGGAGCCGGTGGCAGCCGTCCTTTTATCCGGTAAACATAACCGATAACCTCGGCCACCGCGTGGTAATGTTCGGTGGGAATTTCCTGATCGATTTCAACGGCGGAAAACAATGCCCGGGCCAATGGCGGGTTTTCGACGATAGGAACGTTGAATTCGTCGGCAGCCTCTCTAATACGGGCCGCCACCTCATCGACACCTTTGGCGATCAAAACCGGCGCCGGCATGGTCTCCATATCGTACTGGAGCGCCACAGCGTAATGGGTCGGGTTGGTAATCACCACATCGGCTTTTCCCATGGAGGCCAACATACGCTGCTGCTGCCGTTCCATCCTCAATTTTGCGATCCGTGCCTTGACCATGGGATCGCCGTCGGACTGTTTCCGTTCGTCCTTGACCTCCTGCCTGGACATCATGAGATTTTTGGTGTGCTCGTATCTTTGGTAGGCGAGGTCAGCGGCGGCGACGACTGTCATGATGATGACTGTCGATACAACGATGAAAATTGCAATCTCTTGAATTCGGCTCAGGGATTCAAGAATATCAAATCCCGGGAACAGCTGAACATCGCTGAGCATGGGCACAACGATTAGGAACAGTACCGACCCAACGATGGAAATCTTGGTAACGCCCTTAACGAATTCCACCAAAGATCGGACGCTCGCCATTTTCTTGACGCCTTTGGCGGGAGAGAATTTCTTAATATCGATTTTGAATTTCTCGGTCGATATGGTCCAACCAATTTGCGCGAACATTATCGATACACCAACGATCAAAAATAGCGCCATGATGGGCAAAATAATGAGACCGACATCCTGCACTAAATCGATCATCACGTCTCGCAAGTGATAAAGATCGACAGGTATGGCATGCGCCTGTTGAATAAATTTTATATTAATCATGGTTACGTTTCTCATCGCCCAGGGAGCCAAGGCCATGAGAACAAAAGAAACCCCTATCAACACCGCCCAACTTTGCAGTTCCTGCGATTGAGCGACTTGCCCTTGCTTCTTCGCGTCGGCAATCTTTTTCCCTGTCGGTTTCTCTGTTTTTGAAGCTTTGTCTTCGTCGGCCATTTATTTGCTTTTATCCATATCAATATTCACTAGGGCGCCAGAAAAAGTTGCAAGCCGTCCTGCACATGCGACATGAAAGCCATCATCATGCTTGAAACGACAATCATCAGAACCAGGATAGACACGACAATCTGCAACGGCATGGCGACAAAAAAGATGGGTACCTGCGGTGACAAACGGGTCATGATGCCCAGCCCGATATAATAGGCCAGGGAAACGACAACAAAAGGAGAGGCCAACTGTATACCGATTTTGAAGGTCTGACTGACATGTCGGGCCACCATCTGCAGAATATCTCCGGTCATGGGAGCCACCCCAGGCTGAAACAGCTCATAACTGTTCAGCATGGCTTCGATAAGAACATGGTGCAGATTGGTGACGAACAGCAAAAGCGTTGCGATGGTGGACAGAAACCCGGCCACCAGCGCGCTTTGCTGCTCCGAAATCGGATCGTAAGCCAGAGCGTTGGCCATACCTGAGACAAAAGACGTCACCGTCCCCGCCACCTGAACCGAGGCAAACAATATGCGGACGGTGGACCCTATTATGGCGCCAGCCAATACCTCTCCGCCGATTAACAGGAGCAATTCCAACGGACTGCCGGGCATGGCCGGTATCCGGTCAGCCAGGACCGGCGTCAAAACGAAGGACACGGCCAAGGCGAAAATCAGGCGACCACGCATGAGTACCTGGGCGCTGCCGTATCCGGGAAACAGGAAAAAAGCCGTTCCCATACGGGCAAAAACCAGGAAAAAGACGAAAATGTTGAGAGAGAGGATTTCTTGCAACATCGCTGCTCAGCCGGTCCTGCCCGTCAACTGAGTGCGATGATGCGGTCGTAAAGGGACTGGGCGAATTCAATCACCGCTGACATCATAAAGGGCATAAAAACGATTACGGCGCCGAAAATAATGATGATTTTCGGCACGAAGGTAAGGGTCATTTCCTGAATGGAGGTCAGTGTTTGAAAGACGGCGATAATCAACCCCACCACCAGTCCGGCGGCCATGATCGGTCCACCCGCCTTCATAATGACGAAAAAGGTCTGCCGGGCAACTTCCAGTACCGCCGCTTCGTTCATGTTAGGCCTCGCATATTTTTCATCAGCCCGTAACTCGTAACCCTTACATGGGCATGCGGAGGATTTCTTTGTAAGCTTCGACCACTTTGTCACGAACGGCGACGACCGTATTCAGCGTCACTTCCGCTTCGGCGACGGCGACGACGACCTGATTGAGATCGGCTTGCCCTGCAGCGGCGGCGGCGGTCATTTGTTCGCTGACCTTGCCGGTATTGACGGCGCTTTCGGCGAAGTTCTTGACCATGGACGAAAAGTCATTACCCGACGCACCAGCAGCGGAATTGGGGTGCAAATCTCGTTGGTTGATGAGTCCGCTGGCGGCAAGCTGACTGATATATTCTCCTTTTATGTACCCTTATCATTTATTCACGCCCGCTTTTTTAAGCGGAGAATTTCACCCTCGCTATGCTTAGCGGAGAATTTCAATGGTTTTGGTCAACATGCCTTTGGACGTCCGGATGACACTGAGATTGGCCTCGTAGGACCGCTGGGCCTCGCGCATATCCATCATCTCGATCAGCTTATTGACGTTCGGTGTCAGCACATAACCGTTTTCGTCGGCCGCCGGATGAGACGGGTCGAAACGTCGCTTGAAATCTCCCGGCACGTCGCGAATCCTATCGACTTTGACCAATTCCATACCCAATTGCCGGTTAAGCTCGTTCTCGAAGGTAATGGTCTTCCGCCGGTAGGGATTCTGGCCCGGCTCCGTCGGCAGGGAATCGGCATTGGCGATATTTTCTGATATCACCCTGAGGCGCGTACCCTGCGCCTTCATGCCCGCCGCTGAAATTTTAAACGAACTCAGTAAGTCATCCGCCATCGGACTGTCCTTTTCTTGTCCTTTTCCTGGTTTTAGGCCCGGTTATTTCGCCTTAATCACCGATTTGAACATCGCCATGTGTTTCTTGTAGAGCTGCGTCATGGCCGAATGATTGACGGCCGTTTCGCTCATTTTTATCATTTGCTCCTCTAAAACGACGGCGTTACCGTCCGGCGCCGTTTCATAGGGGCGGCGGACATTCGATTCCTTAAAGCTGCCGCCGGACCGTCTTCGGCCCTTGATATGGTTGGGATCGGTCATGCGGACATCGACCTTGAGGTCGCCTTGCCGGTGTTCGCGCATGACGTCCTCGAACTTCATTTCCTTGATATCGCGGCTGCGGTATTCAGGGGTATCGGCATTGGCGATATTCTGGGCCACGACCTCTTGGCGCTGGCCGAGCCAGTTGAGCCGCTCGCGCATAAATCCGAACATGGGAAGATTGGTAAGTTCCATCGCACCGTCCACCAGACCACATTCAATTTCGGGCCTGTTTTTGTAAAAGTTACGGGCTTTTTGCCCTTATGAGACGGACTATGCGCCCCGGGTCTTTAAGAAATCGTAAAAGGCGGCAATTTTTGCCGGGTGAAGCCGTTACGGTTTCCAATTATTAGCCATCCCTGGATTTTCCTGCTAAACATTAGAGCTATAACAACCAGCAAATTGGGAAGAAGATAAAGTGTCTAAAGGCTTGAAAAAAATAAATAAAATTCTGGTGGCCAACCGGAGCGAGATCGCCATCCGCGTCATGCGGGCGGCGGCTGAATTGGGCATTTCGACGGTCGCAGTCTATTCGCGGGAAGACCGCTTTGCGTTGCACCGTTTCAAGGCGGACGAGAGCTATCTGGTGGGCGACGGCAAGGGGCCGATCGAAGCTTACCTAGATATTGAAGACGTCATCCGCATCGCCCGTGAGGCCCATGTGGACGCCATCCATCCCGGTTACGGCTTTTTGTCGGAAAACCCGGAATTCGTCGACGCCTGCCTGGAAGCCGGCATTACTTTCATTGGACCGCCGCCGGATGTCATGCGGCGGCTGGGCTCCAAGGTGGCGGCACGGCAACTGGCTCAGGAAGCCGGCGTTCCGGTGATGCCAGCCACCGATCCCCTGCCGGTTGACGACGCCAAAGCGGTGAAGCGACTGGCCAAGGAGATCGGCTATCCCATCATGGTCAAGGCAACCTGGGGCGGCGGCGGCCGTGGCATGCGGGTGATCGAAAGCGAGGAGACGGTCATCGATTTGGTGGAACAGGCCAGCCGGGAAGCGGCGGCGGCCTTCGGCAACGGTGAGGTCTATTTCGAAAAGCTGGTGCGCAACGCCCGCCATGTGGAAGTCCAGGTGATGGGCGACAGCCACGGCACCGTGGTTCATTTGTACGAGCGCGATTGCTCCGTTCAGCGCCGCCATCAGAAAGTGGTGGAGCGCGCGCCGGCGGTCTTTCTGGACGATGACGGACGCAGCAGTCTCTGTGAACAGGGGCTGAAGATCGCCCGCACCGCCGGGTATCAGAACGCGGGTACGGTGGAGTTCCTGCAAGACGCCGATACGGGCTCGATATACTTTATCGAGGTCAATCCCCGCATTCAGGTGGAACACACGGTGACCGATTGGGTAACCGGCGTCGATCTGGTGCAGGCTCAGATTAAGATCGCCCAGGGCGGCAGGATCGGTAATTTGGAGGGCAGCGGCGTCCCCGCCCAGGAAGATATCCGCCTCTACGGCCACGCCATCCAGTGCCGGGTCACCACCGAGGATCCGGAAAACAACTTCACCCCCGATTACGGCCGCATCAACGCCTACCGTAGCGCCGCCGGGTTCGGTATCCGGCTGGACGCGGGCACCGCCTTTACCGGCGCGTTGATCACCCGGCACTACGATTCCCTGCTGGTCAAGGTGACTTCCTGGGCGTCGGAGCCCAAAAGCGCCGCCGCCCGCATGGACCGTGCCTTGCGCGAATTCCGTATCAGGGGCGTGACGACAAATTTAAGGTTCCTGGAAAGCCTGGTGAACCATCCCGATTTTCTGGAGGCCGATTACAACACGGACTTCATCGACCAGACGCCGGAGCTGTTCCACTTCCCCGTCCGCAAGGACCGGGCGACGCGGCTGCTGAACTTTATCGGCGACGTCATCGTCAACGGCAATCCGGAGGTCAAAGATCACCCCCTGCCCGATTACGCCGCCACGCCCCACGCGCCGGTGTTCGATGCCGAGGATTTCAAACCGGGCAGCAAACAGAAGCTGGACGAGCTGGGACCGGAAAAATTCGCCCAGTGGATGCTCGACCAGAAACGGGTGCTGATCACCGACACCACCATGCGGGACGCCCATCAATCCCTGCTGGCGACAAGGGTCCGCTCCAAGGATATCATCGATATTGCGCCGACCTACGCCCAACTGACGCCGAAGATGTTCTCCATGGAATGCTGGGGCGGCGCTACTTTCGACGTGGCCATGCGCTTCCTCCATGAATGCCCGTGGGAGCGGCTTCAGGACTTGCGGTCCCGCATGCCCAATATTCTTACCCAAATGCTGCTGCGCGCTTCCAACGGCGTCGGCTACACCAACTATCCCGACAATGTGGTGCGGTTCTTCGTACAGCAGTCGGCGGACGCGGGCATGGATCTGTTCCGCATATTCGATTCCCTCAACTGGGTGGAGAACATGCGGGTGGCCATCGACGCGGTGCTGGAGACCGACAAGCTGTGCGAAGCCGCCATTTGCTACACCGGCGACATTTCCGACCCCAGCCGCACCAAATACGACCTCGACTATTATCTCGGCCTGGCCAGAGAGTTGAAGGACGCGGGCGCGCATATATTGGGCATCAAGGATATGGCGGGCTTGTGCAAGCCGGCGGCAGCGCGGGTGCTGGTCAAGGCGCTGAAAGAGGAAACCGGCCTGCCCATTCATTTCCACACCCACGACACCTCGGGCATTGCAGCGGCCAGCGTTTTGGCGGCGGTGGAGGCAGGGGCCGACGCCGTGGACGCCGCCATCGACGCCATGTCGGGCCTGACCTCCCAGCCCAATCTGGGCGGCATCGTCGAGGCTTTGAAGAATTCGGAGCGGGACAGCGGCCTGGATACGGAGGCGCTACGCCAGCTTTCCACCTATTGGGAGCAGGTGCGCACCCTCTATACCGGCTTCGAGGCCAACTTCCGCTCCGGTGCGTCGGACGTCTATATTCACGAGATACCCGGCGGCCAGTACACCAATCTGCGCCAGCAGGCTCGCTCCATGGGCATCGACCGGCGCTGGCCCGAGGTGGCCAACACCTACGCCAAGGTCAACGAGATGTTCGGCGATATCGTCAAGGTGACGCCGTCCTCCAAGGTCGTCGGCGATCTCACTCTGATGATGATTACCGGCAATTTGACGCCCGAAGACGTCCAGGACCCGGATAAGGAAATGGCCTTCCCGGAATCGGTCATCTCGTTCTTCCGGGGTGAACTGGGCCAGCCGACGGGCGGCTTCCCCAAGGCGCTGCAAAAGAAAATCCTCAAGGGCGAGAAGCCCATCACCGTCCGGCCCGGCTCGCTGATGGACGACGTCGATCTGGAGGAAACCCGGAAAGAGGTGGAGCAGAAGGTCGGTCGCCATATCAGCGACTTCGAGCTGGGCTCGCATCTAATGTATCCCCAGGTGTTCGCCGACTACGCCAGCCACCTCCGGCAATTCGGCGACGTCAGCAAAATCCCTACGCAGGACTTTTTCTACGGCATGGAGCCGGGCGGCGAGATCGCCGTCGAGATGGAACGTGGCAAGGCTCTGGTGATCCGGTTCCTGGCCCTCGGCGACGCCAACGAGGACGGCGTCCGCAACGTCTTCTTCGAACTCAACGGCCAGCCCCGCTCGGTGCGCATCCGCGACCACTCCCAGGAATCCACCCGCCCCGCCAACCGCGTCGCCGACGACCAGGACTCCAACCAGTTGGGCGCCCCCATGCCCGGCATCATCTCGGCCATCGTCGTCGAACCCGGCCAAAAGGTGCTCCGCGGCGACACGCTCTTGTCCATCGAAGCCATGAAAATGGAAACCGCCGTCACGGCGGAGTTCGACGGCACGGTCAGTGAGGTGGCCGTCTCCATCGGGGCCCAGGTGAACGCTGAGGATTTGCTGGTGGTGTTTGCGGGGTAGGTGGGTACCGGTACATGCACTTGTTCAGTGTCCTGGGCCGTGCAAATCTGCCATAATATATTGAACGAAGACCAGTTGGTTTCGGTTTACGCTGCGCAGGGAGGTAAAATATGTCGGTTCAGCTTCCGGAAAAATTTGAACATATTGTCGTCAACGCGACAGAAGAATGGCTGGATACCCGTGGCCTGACGCGGGATAAATTGCGAAAGTTTATCGAGGGCAGGGTGACAAGGGATCTGGAAATATCTCCAAAAGTCGGTGACGATGCGCCCGACTTCGAAGCGGAACAACTCGACGAACAAGGAAAACGAACGGGTCAAATGGTTCGTCTTTCCTCGCACTTTGGCACGCCAATCGGTCTGATATTCGGTTCTTACACGTGACCACCCTTCCGGGACGGGGCCGTGCGCCTCGACGAATTGGCAAAAACCTATGGCGATAAAGTCCGGTTTTTCAGCGTCTATATCCGTGAGGCGCATGCTGAAAACGAAGACCAGGTTATCCGCAATCTTGACGAAGATGTCATCTTTGAACAGCCGCAATCCGAGGACGAACGCGCTGAAATCGCCGCCGTCTGCATGCTGCGGTATAATTTTTCGTTTCCCATGCTGATGGACGGCATGGCGAACGAGGCGGAAGAGAAATATCAATCCTGGCCGGACCGTCTCTACTTGATCGACGCCGGCGGTAAGATCGCCTACCAGGGCGGTTTGGGGCCATTATATTTCGACGTGGACGAATTTGAGGCCGCGATCGGCAGATTGGTTTGATTTAAAAAGCCAAAATGCCTTACAACGACAGCTGCGCCTTGATGGCTTCCTCCCAGCTGTCCGGATCGAATCCCATGGGGCCCATGGCGCCGGCATAGGCGATTTTCCGGTCGGTTCCGATGACATAAAGACGCTCGGGCCAGCCGGCGTATTTTTGCTCGGCGTCGTCGTCCATGCCGTCCAGGTACATGGGCATTTCCAAGTTGAGATTGAGAACGCAGACCTCGGCGATTTCCCCCCGGTCCTCGATGGTGGTCGGCTGATCATAAATGATCCCGTTGTCCCAGTTGCGTTCGGTTTTGTAGCCGCCCACCGAGTCCTCGGGGTGGGCTTCCCTTATATAGATGCAGGCGAAGGTGATCCGGTCGCCGTATGTCCGGTAGTTGTCATTAAGGCGCACGGCCTTGGCGCGGAAGGGTGGTCACGTGTAAGAGCCGAACAGGAGGGCGACGGGCTTGCCCATGAGCGACGACAGCTGCACCATCTCGCCCGTTCTTTTGCCCTCGGCGTCCAGCCGCTCGGCGGTGAAATCGGGAGCGTCGTGCCCTTCCTTGGGCGCCGCCAGATCCTGCCGGATGCGCCCCTGCAGGTACTCGACCCATTCTTCCTTGGAAATCCCCCAGTCCTTCCAGGGGTGCTTGGACACGTTCGCCGTGTTGTTCTTCACCCGCTCGAACAGCTCCTCCGCCGTCGGCACCCGCATCTCCCTGGTCTCATCCATCACCCGCTCCTCAACATTGAATTTGCCACTGGAGGGATACTCTAGGCAAAAGAGTTGGACGTATCAAAGGGGAAATGGGGGGGGTAGGTTGGCATTTTGGGGGAATGCAGGGGACACGTAACGAGTACATGTCCCCCTACCAAAAAAACCCCCGCACTAACGCGGGGGTTTTCGGTGGGGTACGGTGTGGCCTGCCGAGGTCAACTACACCTGATTCGTGAATCGTATTTAAAGCCGCGCTTGGACCAGGAAGGCTGGACGAAGAGGCCGATCTCGCCCTTCAGGGCCTTGCCGCGCTTGCGGATTTTAAAGGTCGCCTGCTGGGAGTTGGCCAGCTTCATGCGGCGCTTGCTCACCATGGCCTTGCCGGATGTCCGGTAGATCGAGATGGCGGCCAGGCGGGGCCATTTATCGCCCAGATTGGTCACCTGGAAGACCGGCGTCGGGCCGTCGCAGGTGGCGTTGATTTCGAGATCGAGCCTGTTGCCGGTCACTTCGGCGACTTTGGAAGCTTGCCTGGCCTTGACGATGGTGTCATTGCCGGTACCGCCATTTACCGGGGCGCCCTGGGGCGTAATCCGGGCCAGCCGGCCGGCGTGAAACCGTTTCAGGCAGCGGGTGACGTCGATCCGCTGGTCGATCTGCTTGATATGCCTGGCCAGGTTATCGCCGCTCAGGCGCAAATCCCGGGACTTAACGGTGGCGGAGCCGTCCCGGTCGTAAATCTTCTGCATCTTGGTGCGGTAGTTGATCCACTTGGTGATATAGGGATCCCAATTACCCTGAAACTTCTTGTCCACATAACGCACGATTTTGGCGTGGGTGGTTTTCCACCAGGCCACCTCGGGCAGGGCCGGACAGGATGCCTGGGTGGATTTGATATCCTGAGACGCCGTTTTGGCCGCCTGGGCCGGTTGGACAGTGGCAAGAATGCCGGTCGCCAAGGCGATCCCCGCGATGGTTTTAATCGGCGATTTCAAATATTTGATACTCTTACGGTTGGCAGCCATTTCGAGTGCAAGCATGATCTTTCCCTCCTTACCCAATTCTTGAGTAAAAAACGTTACTTCACTGCTCACGCCCAATTTGATTTGCGCTTTCAGATGGCGGTTTTCCGCCGATTTTTGCGCAATATCGGATTTCGTTGCCGTCAGTAGACACCGATTCGGTTAACAGCTCCTTAATAAAAGGCTGAATTCAGCCGATAATGGCCTATACTGGAATGGCTATAAATCCGGGGGGCTACAAGGATGGAAAAGACCCATGTGGCGACCAGCGGAAAAAATTAAATGGCGACCGCAACCGGGCCGTTGGCCCCGTGCGGATGAAGCCCGTAACTCCCGTCTCTTTTCACCGGTCGGCATCGGCCCCATTACCCTGGAGACACGGACTTGGGTGCCGGCCATGGTGCCGTGGCGGGCCACCGGCGACGGTGAGGTCACGCCGGACGTGCTGGACTGGTACGAACGGTTCGCCCAGGGCCGGCCCGGCGCCGTCGTGGTGGAAGCCACCGGCATCCGCGATATTTCCTCTGGCCCCCTGCTCCGCATCGGCGACGACCGCTTCATTCCCGGCCTCAAGACGCTGGTCGAGGCAGTGCGCCAGGCCAGCGGCGGCCACACCAAATTGTTTATTCAGCTGATCGATTTTTTGGCCGTGCGGCGACGGCCCGATCCCGAGAAATACTTTCAACGGTTTCTGGAAATCACCGACCGGCACAGAACGCTTTTGGGGGAACGTTTCGGCGAACCCGGGCTTAGCGACGACGACATCCGCCGGCGGCTGGCCGCCATGGATGACGCCGGCCTCGACGAAATCCTGACCGAGCGCGAGCTGGAGGGTCTTCGCATGGGCTACCGGGAACGGGTGACCGATACCCATCTCGACTATATAAGCGACCTGCCGCAATTCCTGCCCGACCTGTTTGCCGAAGCGGCGGGGCGGGCTAAGGCAGCCGGGTTCGACGGCGTGGAACTCCACTACGCCCACGCCTATACCATGTCGTCCTTCCTGTCCCGCCTCAACGACCGGGACGACGGCTACGGCGGCGACAGGGAAAACCGGGCCCGCCTGCCCCTTGAGGTCTTCCGCCGGGTACGGGAGGAAGTTGGCGACGACTATACGGTGGGCTGCCGCTATTTGTCGGAAGATATCGTCGAGGGCGGCAACACGTTGGAGGACAGCGCCTATTTCGGGGTCGAGTTCGCCCGCGCCGGTTTCGACTTTCTCTCCCTCTCCCGGGGCGGCCGGTTTGAGGACGCCAAACAGCCCGCCGTCGGCCAAGCCGTCTATCCCTATACCGGCCGGAGCGGCTACGAATGCATGCCCCAGTACATCTCCGACGAACAGGGACCGTTCGGGCGCAATGTGGGCCCGGCGGAGACCATCCGAAACGCCATCCGGGAAGCCGGATTTACCACTCCGGTGGTGGTCTCGGGCGGTGTGCACGGCTTTGAGCAGGCGGAAAAAATCCTGGCAGATGAAAGCGCCGATATCGTCGGTCTGGCGCGCCAGAGCCTGGCCGACCCGGATTGGTTCACCAAGGTCCGCCTGGGGCGCGGCGAGGAGGTGATCGTCTGCGAATATACCAACTATTGCGAGGCGCTCGATCAAAAGCACGTACCCGTTACCTGCAAATTGTGGGACCGCACCGATATGGACCAGCCGGGCGTCCAGAAAACCGCCGACGGCAAGCGCCGCCTGACGGCCCCGGACTGGCAGACCGACCTGGACGTGGAGTCTGCGCTGGACGGCGGTTAACCGCTTTTTAAACATGTTGGGCGACACTGCTGGGTATTAAATTAAGAACGATAAAGTTCAGTGGTGAATAAAGTGGCGGAGTCCGATAAGGACGCTCCCAAAATATCCGATAAAAGCCCGGAAAACGGCGAAAAAGCCGACGAGGGAATCGATATTGTGGCGGGGGCGGAACCCGAAAAGAAACCCGAGAAAGGCGGCGTGCTGAAAGCCGTCGCAATCGGCGATACCAAAAGCAACGTCGATGCGGTTTCCGGCGAGCAATTGCCGGCACGGCCCCGGGTGGTCGCCTCGGGCAAGGGCGGCTTCGCCGAACAAATCCTGCAAATCGCCTGGGCCAACAATATCAAGGTCCGCGAAGACGCCGATCTCGTCGAAATTCTTTCCGCCATTGATGTCGACAGCGACATTCCCATCGAGGCCTTTGCCGCCGTCGCCGAAATCCTATCCTACGTCTACCGCGCCAACGCGGGCTACATCCCTCCCTCAGAAAATCAGGAGACATCAGTATGAACGCCATGCTCATCCAACAACAGGTCGATGACATCAAGAGCCTGATCAAATCGTCGCGCGATTATATCGCCGACGGCCAGATGGTCGATATCTCCTCGGTCGAGGAAAAAATGTCCCAGCTGTTTGAATCGGTGAACGCCAACCCCGGTCTGGCCATGGATGTGGACGTCGCCCATATCGCCAATTCCCTGGCCGATCTGATGGGCGATTTGGACGATCTGGAGAGCGACCTGACCGACCAGAACAACGCCATTCACGCCGAGCTTGACGCCGCCGCCGCCGGTTCCGCCGCCGCCGCTTACGGTTCCACGGGCGCTAACTGAACGTAAGGGTTCACCATGGAAATCGATACCGTCAGCTACATTAAATTTCTTGCCGCCCTGGTATTCGTGCTTGGACTCATCGGCGGCTTTGCGCTTGTGGCCAAACGGCTCGGCCTCGGCAATCGGGGACCGGTCAAGCGCGGCCGGGGAAAAAGGCTGTCGATTATCGAAACCATCGCCTTGGACGCCAAACGGCGGGTGGTGCTGATCGGCAGGGACGACAAGGAACACCTCCTGCTGATCGGCGCCTCGTCCGAACAGGTGATCGAATCGGACATCCCGCCGGACGACAGAGTAGATGAGGACGTTGCCCCAATATCCGGTGCGACACCGTTCCGCAAACCTACCTTTCTAAAGGCGCTGCAAGCCAACTCAAACACCGCCGGCACAAACGGGTGACTTTGGCGGAAATGCTATTTCGACCCACCATAAAGAGCTTGCTCCTGGCTGTGGCAATGATCACGGTGGCGGAGCCGGCCCTGGCCCAAACCCTATCGCTGGATTTGGGCCAGGGAGGGCCGACGGCGACGGGACGGTTAATACAGCTTTTCCTGCTGCTTACCGTCCTCAGTCTGGCGCCGGCCATCTTGGTGATGATGACGTCCTTTACCCGCATCGTGGTGGTGCTGTCCTTCATGCGGACCGCCATGGGCGCGCAGCAGACGCCGCCCAATCAGGTGATGGTGAGCCTGGCCATGTTTCTGACCTTTTTTATTATGATGCCCACTTTCGAAAGCTCCTGGGAACAAGGCATACGGCCCTATATCGATGGCGATATCGAGGAGAAGGAAGCCTTCGAGAAAAGCACCAAGCCGATGCAGCAGTTCATGATGAAACATGTGCGCGACCAGGATCTAAAACTGTTTATGGATGTGGCCAAAATCGGCCCGGTGGCGACGCCGGACGACGTTCCCATCAAGGCCCTGATCCCGGCCTTTATGATCAGCGAACTGCGCCGTGCCTTTGAAATCGGCTTTTTGGTTTTTATTCCCTTTCTGGTCATCGACATGGTGGTGGCGTCGGTGCTGATGAGTATGGGTATGATGATGCTGCCGCCGATTATTATCGCGCTACCGTTTAAGATTATCTTTTTCGTGCTGGTGGACGGCTGGTATCTGATCGTCGGCAGCCTGGTGCAAAGCTTCGGCGGCGGCTAACGATTTAGCAAATAATGGTGCACGGCATCCAAAGCAAAATAACGCGTTTTCAATAAGTTAGCTTAAAAAAGGTGCCGGGCACCTTTTTTATTTGGTTGCTAATTGGCTAATTGAGGGAGCTCAGATTTCCTTCCTTGAGACGCGCTTTGTAAGCGGCCATGAAATTCTTGAAATTGCTGACCGTCTGTACCTTGTTGGCCACCGTCCGGTAGTCGATCAGCCCGATGCTGTTGGGGCTGGCGATCAGTTGAAAAGCGTCTTTGAACGGGCTGGCCAGCATGGCCTTGGTGTAATCGGCTTTTAACCGGACGACGCCGCGTTCGTTACCGGCCAGGGCGACAGCGACCGCATAGTTCAGGACATATTGAGCCTGCTTCTCGGACAGAGGCTTGCCGGGCCGCGCACCTGACATGGTCACTAGTTTCTGCAACGCTTTGGCGGCCGGCGGCCATTGCTGGGACGCCCAGGAAACTTCCGCCCTCAATAACTCGGCCTCCCTCGATTCATCGTCTTCCAATAGAACGATGGCTTCCGCCGATCGTTTCAGATCGATCAACGCGCGGGCCGTCAATTGCCGCCGTTGAGCCTCCAGGTCGGGCGGCAGGCCGCTTTCCTTCGACGAATTCAACGCCACTTGCGCCTCTTTCGGTTCCCTATTCAATAGCTGAACCGCGGCCAAACGGGCTCCCACCCGGGCTTTCTCGACTCCTTTGAGCCGAAACTTAACCTGGCGTTCAAGCAGTTTGGCAGCACGGCCCAATAAGTCGACCGCCGCCAGCCGGTCCGCCAGCTTCCGGATCATTTCGTCACCGGTTTCTCCCGACGGCGTTAACTCCTTGAATTCGTCGAACAAGGCGATCGCCCGAACCGGCGGCATGGAGTCGGCGGCGTCATTCAAATATAGATCGGCAAATGCGCCCGCCATTTCCTGGGTCACTTCACCGGCCTTGGGGTTCCCCCTGAAATAGGATGCTGCCGCCCTCAGGGTCCTGAGCCCGTTGCGGTAGTCGCCGATATCGAGATACAGCCGCCCCAAGCGCCTGAGCAGGTTGAATTCGAATTCACCGCCCCGCCAGGAGAAGCGCAAGCCTTCCAGCTCCTCAATCGCTTCCTTGGTTTTTATTTTTTTCAGTTTGAGCAGTAGATCGGCCCGCAGCACAATGGCGTCCGCCATACTCGGCCGGTGCTCCCCTTGTTCCACTTCCTCCCAGGCCGCCACCGCCCCTTCGAAATCACCGGAAAGTTTTTTCAGCTTTCCTTCCAGCAACGCCAACTGATCGATTTCTTTGGGTGACGGCTCCTCTTCGCTCAAAACTTCTAGATACTTTACGCCCCCTTTGATATCGCCGGCGGCAATGGCGGCGCCCGCAACCATGATCCCCAAGGGCATTTTGATGGCGCGGGGATAGGGCCGGAATACGCTGCCCTTCTGGTTCAAGACAGGTGCCGCTTCCGCCAACTCGCCGCTTCCAGCCAAGGCCGCCGCCCGCCAGAATTCGCCTTCATCGTTGCCGTCCAGACTGGAATGCTGCAAGTCTTTGAGCGCCTCGTCATAACGGCCCATGATAAAATTCGTCGCACCCCTCAACAGGCGGAATTGCTTGTCGGTGATGATGTCCGGATTTTCGCTTTCGATTCGGCGCAGGACTCCAATCGCCTCGTATCCGTAGTGATTGCCGAACAGAAAAACAGCATATTTCATACGCGCTTTCTGGCGTTCAGCTCCCTGGGTCCGCGATAACGCATTCAGCATATCTTCCCGGACTTGCCTGAATTCGCTTTGCTTCTGCCGCCGCGCCTGGCGCCACGTATCCGGTTTAAAAATCCGCGACAGGGATTGGATTGATCCCAGTTTGGCATTGGCCGATACTTTGGGCGTCAAGGATGTTAATGCTAGTTTGGAGGAACTGGTCATCTCGACGCCCTGCTGGATCGCCCGGACACGCAAATTATCGATACTTGGTCTGATCACCACCCCTTGGGCGGTCGGTAAAATCTGAAGCTGTGGATATTGATATTTTTTTACGGTGCCGTGACCCAGGGGAATTACCGGAATGACGACGAGATTGTCGCCGACCTCCGTATCCTTAAACGGGATGGCTTCTCCGGATTCGGCCACCGAAATAAACAATCTGGCGCCAACCGGCGAATTGGGTTGGGATTTCGTATCGATTTCGACTTGGGGCTGCAGCGGCTGCTGTTTGAAGTCAAAAATCCACGCCAAGCCATCGCGTTTCAGGCTGGGGTTTATTCCCGTCACCGTGGCAAACCGCAAGATGGTTGCGCGGTCGGAATTTATTTGCTCGATATTTCGGACGGCATTTCCGGCGGCCGCCTTCATTTTCCGGACGTCGATTTTCTGTTTGCGGTCGAACACCATCCATAGGTTTCCGGCGCGCCTGAACACGGCGGCGGCAGTCGGCGCCGTCCAGTCGATTTTCAGAGTAACGGCTTTGACATCTTTTGGATCCACCGCGGGACCGGCAGGTGCGGGCGCCGTAGCAGGCGCGTCGGCAGTTTTTGCGTCTCCCGGTTTAGCATCCTTGGGCTTTGCTTTACCCGGTTGCGCCGCTTTTGTATCGGCGACAGCCTTCTTCTGCGCGCTCTCTTTTTTAGGTGATAAGGATACCGGCTTGTCGGGCTTTACCGCCTTGGCGGTTTTTTGCCCCTGCGGCGCCGGTGTTTTCTCCGTTGCCGCTTTGGGTTTTTCCTTTTCGGCAACCGGCTGCGCTTTCGCAGGTGCGCCGGCTTCCGCAATTAATTTCTGCACAGGCGGCGCATCGTTGGGACCCGTCGGGTTTAAGATATCCACGACCACTTTCGACCCGCTCCGGAAATGCTTTAGCCGGGACGATGTCGGCACCGACAGCGTTACTACGGTTTGCTTTCCGCTGACCTGTGATCCGGCACCGCGCACGTTGTTCAGCCGCCGCCGGTTGAGGGTTGTGACATTGACGTTCGCCGGACGTTCAAAGGTCACGGTTGCCCGGTTGCCCTTTTTATCAACCTTGTAGGGAACACTGCGCCGCCAATCGAATACCACACGGTCGTAATTCGGATGCCCGCCGGTCCGCACCGCAACATTTTCGGATGCTTTTGCAGCCGGTTTTGGCGCAGGCGGTTGGGACGCCTTCTTTTCCCCGGCCGGCGGTGGCGGCGCTTTGGCCTCTTGGGTCTTGGGTGTCGGATTGGGATCGACAATATCGACAATGACGGTTCGACCGCGCGCAAAATAATTGAGATCAAACTCACCTTTCAGAGGAAAAGCAACGGTCAGGCCTCCGTTTCGAACACTAGCACGGCCGACAAATTTACTTAGCCTTCTGGATACGCTGGTAAAATTGGCTTCAACGGGCCGGGCAAATTGAACAATCAACTGCCGCCCCTGAATTTTAGCAACAAACGGAACCGGGGCCGGCCAATTGAACGTGATGCGCCCCGAACCATCCCGTGCCGTCCCCTGAACATTCACCCGGTCAGCTTCGGCCGGATTGGAGGACAACAGGAGACCGGCAAGAAGCAAGCCACCAAGCCACAAGGCTCGCGCTTTAGAAAAATAATCAGCCATGGGTCGCGACTTTAACATCATTTGGCACTACCGGCGGCCATTATCACTATATCTATACGTCGAGACAACTTCCCCCGGCTTTCTTCCTTGGCATTTTTTAAAAACGATGTGCGTGAATTACCATAACCAAAGTTAAGAATTTCTTCAGCGTATCCGGCACGACGGAAGGAATTTCCGACGGCAATAGACCGGGCCAGGGACAATTCCCAATTTGAAGGAAATTCCTGGCTATCAAAATTTTCCTCATCGGCGTAGCTGTTGACGCCGATTTGGTTTTCGATGTTTTGCAGCAAACCGCCCAGAACGAACAAAGCGCGCCGCGCATCAGTAGTTAAAACAGCTGAATTCGGAGGAAACAAAAGATCGCCGGGAACCGTGATTACCAGCCGATCCTCGAGCAGCAAGATATCGCCCTTGCTTAATAGTTCGTCCTTTTTGACCTTGTCTTCGAAAACTGCCAGCAGATAGTCGAGATTAATGGCCCGCCGCCGGAAAATAGATGAAATATTGTATTCCGACGAAGGAATGGACGAGGTCGTCGTTTTCGCCGGATTCAAGGTTTGAGACAACGCATCGATCATCTCTTTCCAGCGGTCAATTTTTACGTTGGACATGGAGAACAGCATGACGAAAAATGTCAGCATCAAAGCCACAAGATCGGTGAATGTGATTAACCAAATTGATCTGGAATCGGCGGGTTGGTGTTCAGCCATCGCCTTCTCCACTATCGACCGGTTTCGATTCGTCCGGCGTCGGCGCCGGGATCGGTATGAGCGTTGGTGTTGGAGCGGCCGATGGCGCCTCCCGCACTGGCGCTTCCTCCGGAATTTCCTCCGGTAGCTCGTCGATAGTTTCCGCCGCTTGGATTAAATGCCGATAGTAACTGACCGCTTCCTCCGGCGAACGCACATAAAACCACATGACGACTTGATCCGGATTTTTATGGCGCATGCCGATGGATATGGAATCGGGCGGCACACCCCTGGACAGCATGGCTCGAACGAACGATCCGGCTCGCCTCATCTCCAATGTTTGGCCGATCGGCAGGGCATTTTCGCCGACGAACTCGCTGCCCACGACAAATTCCATATCAAATTGAAATCCTGGAGGCCTGCCGCTCAAAGAGGCGATGAGTCGATCGATCAATGGCCGCTTGGCCTCTCGAATAACATCGGAATCCGTATCAAATAACGAATCAGCCTGCATTATCACCCGCATCAAGCGGCCGGGCTGAACGATCTCGACTTTCTCCACCCCCAGCGTCGTTTCAAATAGTTTCTGGACTTTATCCTGAAATTCCTGGGCTCCCAATATACGGCCAGCTTTGGCGGTAAATACCGTCAACTCCGTACTGGGAGGCAAAACAGTGGCAAATGTCGAATTTAAACTGTCCATAACCGCATTCGACTTTACCTTCTCAAATGTCGATATGGATACCAGCACGATGAAAAACGCCAATACCAGCAGGTAAAGGCTGAGAAACTGTATAATGGTGGAATTACCGCCGGTAGCGGACGTCTGATCTGACCTGAGGCCTGTCTCGATCATTTTCAGCTAGTCAAAACTAGCCAGCAACGCATCGACTTCATCTTGCTTTATCGCATCGCCCGGCAATTGCGGGCCTTCGAGAAGATCGGCGTCGGACTGGACTTTTGATTTGTCGCTTTTCTTCCTGGTGGTCTTGCTTTTCTTTGCTGCAGTTTTTTTAGCGGTCTTTTTAGCGCTTTTTTTAGGCGCCGCTTTTTTCTTCTTTTTCTTTTTCGGGACGTCGCCAAAAGCGTCGGCCAAGGCGTCGATTTTTACCTCGATATGTTTTAACGCGGTTACAATTTTTGTAATGCGCTGCCCGGTAATATCCTGAAATCCGCAAGCCTGATAGATACGCATGGTGGCATCCATCAAAAGATCTCCTTGCGTACCACCAATTTCATCAGCCGCTTCGCCGATCATATCGGTAGCATCCATAATTTCGTGGGTGGCGACTTCGGTGGCTTCAACGATGGCGTCCAATTCGTTGGAAGCCGAGGGCAGGAACTCAGTTTTTACGTCGTCCGGCCTCAAGGAAGAGATTTCGGCTTTTGCGTCATCGATATATTTGGAGAGCAGTTGCAATTCCGCGCTGAGTTCATGGTCTTTTGCGGACACTTTCTCGATGACCGCATTGACGGTTTCCTCAACAACACCGGCGATACTCTCAATCTTGATCGTACCGCCGTCTTGTTTCTGGAGCGCCTCCAGCTTTTTCGTTAGCCTGAGACTATTTTTGCGCGTTGCCATTCGGGAACCTTTAGAACTCTCCGAGCACACTCACCATTTTGGACTTCAATGTTTCGGCGTTGAAAGGTTTAACAATATAGTTGGAAACGCCGGCTTCTTTAGCCGCAATAACGTTTTCGGATTTACTTTCTGCGGTAACCATGATGAATGGAATAGACTTTAAATTTTCGTCTCCACGAACTTCACGCAACAACTGAATTCCAGTCATCGGCTCCATGTTCCAGTCGGAAATGATCAATCCGAATTTATCGCCGTCGTCGCGCAATACCGTGAGCGCTTCCGTGCCGTCAATTGCCTCATCCACATTGTTAAAATTTAACTGCTTGAGAAGATTGCGCATGATACGCAGCATTGTTTTGTAATCATCCACGATCAAAACACGCATGTTCGTGTCTACAGCCATCAGTCACTCCACATTTTTATATATATTTCTGTCGGATAACGTCCCAACAATTCATCAAGGTTCTATCAATAGATAGGGATGGAATATAGGGAGTTACAACCTTTTTCAATAAGTTAGCTCCCAGAATCTGTCCCAGGAAGGGGTAAATTGCGGATTTTGGTCAATTCTACCGTCATATCCTTGGCTTTTTCGGGTCTCATTTGTGCCATAACGGGCGCTAGTTTACGCTCTTTCATACGTTCAGCAACCATAAGAAGGGTATCTATATCCAATTCTTCAAATATTTGTGCCGCATCTTTCGGTTTCATATTTTCGTAAATTTTCACCAGACTCTGCATTTTCGCCTCTTCCTGGTCATCGTGAGTCTTGATGAGTTTCTGGATGGTCGTTTCCAATCGCTTTATTTCCTGAATTTTCTTGTCGATTCGAGTTTCCGCGGCTTTCAGCAAACCTTCCCGCAGCGTTATTTCCTCGGCGCGGGCATCGATTTCTTCACGGCGATTGGCAAGTTGCTGGAGCAGATCGATTTCGGGCTGGGTAAATAGCGTCGGATCGTCCCGGGGGTCTTCTTCGTCTTCTTCTTCCCTATCGGCAGACTGATCCTCCTCTCCTCCTTCGGGGGGAGGTCCATCCCCATCGGCGCCGTTATTCTCGCCGCCCTGATCTTCGGGCGGCGGCGGTGGGGGCGGTTGCTGGGCTTGCACTTTTGCCACCGCCAAGGCGTCCAGCGATGACTCCAATCCATTCAAAATATCGCTGACTTTGACGGTAAAAAGCAGACCCGCAACAAATATTGTTGTCGGTAAAACCCTAAGCTTTTTCAATAATTTAAACATTCACGTCACTACTTACCTTACCGCCTGAAGCGCTTTGATCAGTTCTCTTTCCGCCTCGGTTTTCGCCACAACGTTTTTTCGGTCTTGTCTATCGGTTGCCGCCTCAACTGACCCGTTACCTTCCACATTTTCCTGACGGCCGGACTGTTCGTTGAGAACCCGTTCTCCCAGCGCCTTACCGAGAACTTCGGCCTCCGACATTTCTATTTCCTGCTGTCCGCCACGGATGCTTTGTGTCCGGAGCGAGGGACCTTCCCTATCACCAGCAGTACTGCGTTCGGCGTTACGAACTTCGATTTCCAATTTGTCGGCAATGGATTCTCCGCGCTCAATCAAATACTTCAAATCGTCACAAATCTCGCCGGCTTCACCGACACCTTCGTTCAACAGGCGGGAAGATTCTTCCGCCGCGCCGCGCAGATTTGCGACACTCGCCTCCGCACGCGTGGTGGCATCGAAAAAACTCGCCGCCAATTTTTCCAACTCGCCCTGGTCGCCCCGCAACGCGACAATTTTGCGGTTTAACGACATGCCATAGCCAATCGCCATGATCAGGAGCACCGCCAAAATTACATCGACAATTATAGACACTATGATTCGCTTTCCTTAAGAGTTCTATCTGACACTTTGATTGCGATGGAATCGCCTTTTCGACCCATATTTCCTTTAAACATCGGTATGTTGCCGCATCTAATTTCAACTTTAGACTCGGGCGTTGCGCTCAACATCAGTTGAGAACCTACGTTTAAATCGAAAACCTGCCCCAGGCTCATGGTCTGTTCGTCCAGCACCGCCGTAAGATCGACATTGGTTTTCCATAATTCCTCGGCCAAGTGGGTCTCCCAGATCGAATCGCGGCCGAATTTCTCACCCATGAACATCTGGAGGAGAAGTTCACGAACCGGTTCGAGCGTGGCGTAGGGAATCAGAAGCTCTAATCTGCCGCCCCGATCTTCCATATCAATCCGGAGTTTGGCCACGATGGCGGCATTCGACGGCCGCGAGATCGTGGCGAATCTCGGGTTGGTCTCAAGGCGTTCGAAACGGAAGGTAACCGGGCTCAAAGGATCAAAGGCGGCGCTCAGGTCGGCCAGCACCACATGCACCAGCCGTTCAATAAGATTCCGTTCGATGGTCGTATAGGGGCGTCCTTCGATGCGCATCGCCGCCGTACCTCGGCGGCCACCTAAAAGAACGTCGACGGTCGAGTAAATAAGCGAACTATCGACCGTCAAAAGCCCGAAATTATCCCATTCCTCGGCGTTGAAAACGCCCAACATGGCGGGCAACGGGATGGAATTCAAATAATCACCAAATCTAAGGCTGGTAATATTGTCCAGCGATACTTCGACGTTGTCCGAGGTGAAATTCCGCAGAGACGTGGACATCATTCGAACCAAACGGTCGAAGACGACCTCCAGCATAGGCAGGCGTTCGTAGGATACCAGCGCCGAATTAAGAATCGCCTGAATACCGGATTTGTCGGAGACGTCCTCGATTTCCTCGTCAAAGCCGAGGAGGCTGTCGATTTCGTCCTGATTGAGAACCCGTGTGGTCTCGCGTGCTGAGACGCTGCTGACAACTTGAGTGGCGTCGTCGCCGTCACCGCCGCCGCCGACCATGGCTTCCCATTCGGCAGCTAGATCGTCCTGGTCGTCGCCATCAGCATCGCCGCCACCGCCGCCACCGGCGTCGTCATCGCCCATCTGAGCTTCCCACTCAGCGGCCATTGCATCCTGGTCTACGTCTTCATCGCCCGGAGGAACCGTCATCGGTCAACTTTCCTCGTTATCCACACCAATTTCGTCGCGTTCTTATTATGAATTATCTTATTTCGAATAATTTATATTACTATTGTATGAGCATTTCCTTAAACAAAACTGCGTTAATTTTCGCCGGCTGGGCGGCGGCATTTACCCGCGTCAACAATTCTTCCCGTAACCTATACATACCGGCCGAACCCTTAAGATCGTCGATTCTGAGTTCTCTCAGATAAACCTGAAAATTATCAATGATACGCGGCATAATGGCTTGAACCTTGGGGATTTCCTCGGCCGACGGGAGTTCCAAGGCGACTTTGATTTTTAAGAAAGTGGATTTTCGATCGCCCGTATTGAGGTTCACCAACATCTCAGGCAGATCGTAAAAAACCGATGCGCCAGCCGGAGCACCACCTTCGCCGCCTTCTCCATCTTCACCTTCAGCGCTCGCCTCTTCGTCGGAGCCGCCTAAAATGGGATCAAGAAAACCTAAGAAAAATGCTGCTGCGCCGCCACCGACGAGCAATAGAACGACCAGGCCGATGATGATGAAGAGTTTCTTTTTTCCGCCACCGGATGACTCCTCACCGTCTTCGCCTTCTTCGCCCTCCTCACCTTCTTCTAGTTCATCATCTTCGTCTAAATCATCGTCGGCCATTGCCCACCAACCACTCTATAATTTATTCCGATCGTAACTGCCGGTTGAATATGAAACCAAAGAATATGCGCCGATGGTTAATAAGTCGTTGAAGCCTGATAAAGTTCGAAAACATCCTAAATCGGGCTATTCCAAGAAACCGACAAAGCGCACATCCGACTAAAACCAGGACTACAATATCAAAGCCTGAGAGTGTCAGGCAACGGTTCTTCTGCGTTCAATCCCGAACCGGCAAATCATGCCGGGCGCGAACGGAAAATTCTAACACCCCTCCCCGGATATTTTTCGGAGGCTTAACCATAAGCTGTTGAAAATAAATAATAATACAAACTGGCACGGCGGATGCATATATGCCAGCAAAGTTATAAAATTAAAAGGAACGGGAAAATGGAAACATCAGCGTATATTGCGCTGTCGCGCCAAGGCGCGCTCAGACGCGAAATGGACGTTATCGCCAACAATTTGGCAAACATGAACACGACCGCCTTCAAGGGCGAAAAGATGATGTTTGTCGAGCACCTGGTTAAAAGCAGGGGCAGCGAGAGTTTCATACCAGCCGAATTATCTTTTACCCGCGACGTCGCGCAATACCGTGACATGGGAGCCGGTCCGATCAAGACCACCGGCAATCCCCTGGACGTCGCCCTCCAAAGAGATGGTTATTTCGTTGTCGAAACACCGGGGGGGGAGCGCTTTACCCGCAACGGCCGTTTCACCCTGGACAATGAAGGACAATTGGTAACCGAGCACGGATATCCGGTTCTGTCATCCGCCGGCACGCCATTTTTCCTGGGCCCCGAGGACAAGGACATTCATTTTGGCGGAGACGGCACCGTGTCTACGGCCAACGGCGAATTAGGCAAGATAAGGGTCGTCAAGTTCGAGGACCGGCAAAATTTAGAAAAGCAGGCGGGCGGTTTGTGGAACACCAGCCAGACGCCCGAGGATCTGGAGAAGCCCGAAGTCGTTCAGGGTGCCCTGGAAAGCTCCAATGTTAACGCCATTATCGAAGTCACGAAAATGATCGATGTCCACCGCGCCTACGACAGCGTCAAATCTTTCATCGAAAAAGAGGATCAACGTCAGAAGAAAATGATTGATCAACTGGGCCGCTAAGGTCCGGTGGAATCAGCATTGGCAAAAGCTAAAAAAGGACGGGAAAAATGAGATCACTTAATATCGCAGCGACGGGAATGCTCGCTCAGCAGCAGAATGTTGAGGTCATATCCAATAACATCGCCAATATGAACACCACTGCGTACATGCGGCGGCGAACCGAATTTCACGACTTGATATACCAGAACCTTCGTCGCGTGGGTTCCACTGCATCGGACGCCGGCACCATCGTACCGTCGGGCGTGCAATTGGGTCTGGGCGTAAAACTCGCCGCAGTCTACCGCATTCACGAGCAAGGTAATCTAACCTCCACTGATAATACTTTCGACCTGGCCATCCAAGGTAATGGATTTTTCCAAATTCAGCTGCCGGACGGTACGACCGCCTACTCTCGGGACGGGTCATTCCAGCTAAGTCCAACGGGACAGATCGTCACCCATGACGGCAATCCCCTGGTGCCTAATATTTCGGTGAGTACGACAGCGATCGACGTGACCATCAACTCCACCGGAGAAGTGCTGGTGAAGGAACAAGGTTCGGTGACGCCCTCCAATGCCGGCCAGATCACCCTGGCCACCTTCCCCAATGACGCAGGACTAGAGGCCGTCGGCGACAATCTTTACCTGGAAACGCCAGCGTCAGGTTCGCCAGCAACGGGAACCGCCGGCGCGTCCGGTTACGGCACGCTTCTCCAGGGTTTTCTGGAAACAGCGAATGTCAATGCAGTCTCCGAAGTGTCCGAACTCATTTCAGCACAACGGGCCTATGAAATGAACTCGAAGGTCATCCAGACCTCGGACGAAATGATGGGTACTCTTAACCAATTGAGGTAGGAGGCAGCTATGTTGCGTAACCTTTTATATACGAGCTTGTGCCTGCTGGTGGCCACCAATATGGCGACCGCCGATGCGGCAACCAAGGAACGCTCGCGTCTAAAGGAATCCAAGGCGGTGGCCGGTAAAAAACTGCCCCGGGTCAACGTCACCTTGCGGACAGCCGTCCTGGTTGAAGACAATTTTATCAGGCTTGGCGATTTATTCGACTACACCGGAAAATACGCAGATGCGGAAATCGCCTACGCACCGCAACCGGGGAAACGGGCTGTGTTTGACGCTCGATGGCTGTACCGGGTGGCACGCGCCTACAAACTTTCCTGGCGCCCACTTAGTTTGAAAACCCGCGCGGTTGTTGAACGCGCCAGTCACCGTATCGACCGGGAGGAAATTGAAGATCATTTGATTGCCGCCTTACGTGACTACGGTGTCCGCGACAATATGGAAATCGAACTTGGCAACCGGTCAATGAAAATTTATGTCGCTGCCAATGAATCGGCCAAAATCGGTATCGAAGGAATGTCGATCGACCGGTCAACGGGACGTTTTAACGCAACGCTGGTGACATCAGCTGACACGCCGGGCGTCCGACGCATCCGTTTGACCGGGCGCGTCCACAAACTGATATCCGTGCCCGTGCTGACCAAACGCCATTCCCGGCGGAGCGTCATTCGTAAACACGATGTCGAATTGATCAACGTCCGGGAACGGAAGGTCGGTCCCGACACCATTACCGATGCCGAACAGCTTGTCGGCATGGCGGCCAAGAGACTGATACGCGCCGGAGCACCGATCAGGACCAGCCAAATTCAGCGTCCCCTTTTGGTCACCAAAGGCGGACTGGTCACCATCTTCCTGAAGATGGCCAATATGAATTTGACCGCCCGGGGCCGGGCTCTGGAGGACGGCAGCAAAGGCGATGTCGTCCGCATCACCAATTCGCAAAGTAAAAAAGTGGTGGAAGCCAAAGTAACGGGAGCCAACGCCGTCAAGGTCGATCTGTTGCGCCAGATTGCCTTGAACTAGTTGCCCTACTCCTGTTCAAAATTGTGGAGAAAAATAATGAAGAATGAAGTCATCAAAACCTTAAAGCGGTCGGCCGTCATGGCAATCGCAGCCTTGTCATTAACCGCCTGCAATACCTTTACGCGGCTCGCCGAGGTGGGCAAAGGACCGGAAGTTACGGAAATCGCCAATCCGGTCAAACGTCCGAAATACCGGCCGGTCAGCATGCCCATGCCCGGCCCGAAAAAAGTCTCAAGCAACGCCAATTCCTTGTGGCGTCCCGGGGCCCGCGCCTTTTTCCGCGACCAGCGCGCCAGCGACGTCGGCGACATCCTGACCATCAAACTGGCCATTGATGACAGCGCAGCGTTGGGAAACAAAACCACCCGGGCGCGTAATGACGCCGAAGACGGCGACGTGACGAACCTGTTGGGTCTGGAAGGGGAATTCACCAAAATGCTGCCGCAGGCGATCACACCGGCAACGACCGTTAGCCTTGGCACCAAGCACACGACCGAAGGCGATGGCGAGATTGACCGGGAAGAGGAAATCGCCGTTACCATTGCCGGCATAATCACCCAGATCCTGCCGAACGGAAATTTGGTGGTCTTTGCCCGCCAGGAAATCAAAGTGAATTTCGAAATGCGTGAAGTGATGGTGACGGGTGTCGTACGCCCCGAAGACATCGACTATTCCAACACCATTTCACATGACAAAATTGCCGAAATGCGTGTCGCCTACGGTGGCCGCGGAACGCTCTCCGATCTTCAGCAACCGCGCGTAGGCACGCAGATGATCGACATACTGTTCCCGTTCTAATTCCAAGCACGAATTGGAACCACTTAGGGCCGATGGATAACCATCGGCCCTCTTTTTTTTCGGCTATGATAAAACTCAGTCGTCGCGTTGAATTTTTTCCATCCGTTCGTGACGCTCCTGCGCCTCGAGGCTCAACGTCGCAATCGGACGTGCATCCAGCCGCTTGAGGCCGATGGGTTCTTCCGTCTCTTCACAAAAACCGTAGCTGCCGTCTTCAATTCGCGCCAAAGCGTCGTCGATTTTGGCGATCAGTTTTCGCGCCCGGTCACGAGTCCGCAGTTCCAAAGATCTTTCCGTCTCCGCCGACGCCCGGTCGGCAATATCCGGTTCCAGGTTACTCGTTTGCTGCAGATGGTTCCGAGTTTCGTTCGCCTCGTCAAGAAGTTCGCTTCGCCAAATGTTTAATTTTTGGCGAAAATATTCCTGTTGCATTGGATTCATAAACTTCTCTTTGGTGGAGGGTTTATAATCCGGTGGAAGTGTCACCGTCATTCTTTAGAACTCCATGATACTTCAATTCTAGTTCACTGATTTTGGCCGCGAAATATAGTTGCGCGCTCATGTACTAACAAGCGTTGATTTCATCCAAACTACGCAAAATTCCGCATTTGGTTAAAATAGTATGCTGTTTTTAAGGATTGGCGTGTTAATGGGCTGAAATTTTACAGATTTCGACTGAGTTTGGCGATTTCGACTTCAGCCCGCAATTCAATTTCATCAATTATTTCAAGCAGTTTAGTGTCTTCGACGCTTTCGCGCTTGTTTTTTAGCATTTGGGCCAAATTGGCCAAGCGTTCAACCGGAATAGCGCCCGCAAGCATATCCCGGCGAATTTCATCCAACCGATCCAGGATATCTTCACCTCTTTTCCTCAGTATTCGGCGCGCCTCTTGCTCGGAATGATCGGAGACTTCCTGCGCCGCCAAAATCGAACCGACCGGCCCCAAGGCGGAAGTTTCACCAACCACTGCCGGTTCATTGACCGCCTCATTTACGCTGGTCAGGTGTTCGGCGAATTGCTGCCCCGAGGCCGGGGAAGCCTTCCCCTTTTTTTTTGCCGCCGGGGTCGCTGTTGATCGGGTTCTCGATACCTTCATGATGGAAACAGAATACGCCAAAACCAATTTGCAGGAAAGCGGCGATGATCGTTGCAACTTGATCGACTGGGTAATAATTGCATGGCGGCGGGAAACAATGTCCAACAACCGACTTCCCGCCTCAAGGTGGCTTAATTTTATTATTTTATTTCAACTAGTTATACCATTACCAGTTTGGCATCGTTCTTGCGTTACTTTGGTTAGCAAACTGACCAATTTATCGGTGGGAGAACGAATAATGTCCATGTATGGATTTTTTGCGGCGCCAACGCTTGGCATGCTGACGCAGAGTTCGGCGTTTGGTAGCATTTCGCAAAACATCACCAACATGAATACCGGCGGCTATAAGGCCAGTCACACCCGGTTTCATACAATTCTCGCCTCGACCTACGATAACAACTCCGACGTGGGCGGTGTCAAAGCCATCCGTAAAAATCTGGTCGAAAACCAAGGCCGGATCATCTCCACCGGCAACAAAATGGATGTCGCCATCGACGGCAAAGGAATGTACGTCCTGAATACCAAAGTCGATGGATCGGGAGAAACCTTTTACACCCGTGACGGCGCATTTGAATTATTCGCCGGAGATCAAACCGTATCGATTTCCGGCGCCAGCAATCTGAGCAATGAATCTTATATTGTTGATAAAAACGGCTATTTCCTGCAGGGCTGGGCTGCTGACGGCAACGGTGCAATTTCGACCAGCAGCGCCACACAATCCCTTCGCGTGGACAATGACGCCTTTAGCTCCAATAACGCGGCGGCGGCGGCGGCGACAACGACCGGATCATTAGCCGCCAACCTGCCGGCAACATTGGCTGCGGGAGAAACCAAAGTAACCAAAGCCAGTGTGTTCGATTCGGCCGGCGGTCTTAGATCATTCGAACTCATATGGACCCGAGGATCGGCTGCTCAGGAATGGACCATGACGGTCAATCCCGACAACGGGACTTCAACGTCAACAGCAACTTATACCTTTGATTCTACCGGCAAGTTGCCAAACGGTACGACTACGACGATTGCCATCGATTACACGACTGACCCCGATGTCAGCTTCACCTTGGATGTATCGGACCTCACTTCCATCAGTGATAATTTCCTCTATTTCGACTTCCAAAAGGACGGCCGAGCGCCTGGAGAATTAAGTGATTTTCGCTTTGACGAAACCGGCAAAATTATCGGTAGTTTCACAAATGGGCTTGAGCAAACTTTATATAAACTGCCGTTGGCCATCTTCGCCAACGCTGACGGCCTGGATAATCGACAGAGCAATTTGTTCACCCAAACGGTAGAATCTGGAACACCGGCATTAATTGAAGTCAGGGCGGCCTCGAGCACGGACGTGTTTAACGAATATGCGGAATTCATTCCCTATACCCATGAACTATCAAACACCAATTTGCAGAACGAATTCACGTTCATGATTCTCTCTCAGCAAGCCTACAATTCGGCGGCAACGGTGTTCAAAACGGTGGATGAAATGACGTCGGTCGCGGCGGAACTGAAAAGCTAATTAATCTTCCCCTAAGTCAATTTTAGCAGCGGCGTCATCTCGGGCGCCGTTGCACATTTTTAAACCGGTATTCTGCCAATCGGCAAAATATGCCGGGTCGATGGTGAAAAACTTATCCTTTTCCCGTCTTCTCCTTTTTAACTACTTAAAATATTCAATAATTTCAATATTTTACAAAATTTGCGCGATTGGCATGAAAATCGCAATTAAACAGAAGAAATCAGCGGATAAACCGCAAAAAGGTAAATGGAAATGGTGGGAAAATTGGCCATAATGGTAAATCGAAACAATAAGACAAAAGCGGTGATGATCGCTTGCGCTATGTTGATGGCTCTGAGTTCGATCTCAGTTCACGCCTCTTCTCGCATCAAAGATATTGCCACCTTCGAAGGCGTCCGTGACAACATGTTGGTTGGCTACGGCTTGGTCGTCGGATTGAACAATACCGGTGACAATCTGGCCGATGGCCATTTCACCAAGCAAAGCCTGCTGGCCATGTTGGAACGCCTTGGCGTCAAACCGACGGAAGATGGGCTCGATTCAAAAAATGTCGCCGCGGTGATGGTCACCGCTTCGTTGCCGGCTTTTACCCGGCAAGGCACCCGCATGGATGTAACGGTCAGTGCCCTCGGAGATTCTTCCAGTCTGCTGGGCGGCACGTTACTGGTCACACCTCTTTTAGGTGCTGATGGCGAGGTTTATGCGGTTGCCCAGGGGCAAGTCGCAGTGGGTGGATTCACCGCCGGCGGCGATGCCGAAACGGTCACCAAAGGTGTGCCCACAAGCGCGCGGATCGCCAACGGCGCCATTGTCGAACGTGAACTGGAATACAAGTTGGCTGACCTGAAAAAAGTAAATATCAGCCTGCGCAATCCCGATCTGACGACGGCCCGCCGCATGGCTCAGGCCATCAACGCATTCTTGGGCACATCGGCGGCGCGTCCCTCCGATCCAGGCACCATCGCCCTAAATATTCCCGCTGATTATGAGGAAAACGTGGTTGGCCTGCTGACCGACATCGAGCAATTAAGGATAGAGCCGGACCAACTGGCGAAAGTTATCATCGACGAGCAGTCGGGCACCATTGTGATGGGCGAAAACGTCAAAATCAGCACCGTCGCAATCGCTCAAGGCAATCTGACCATCCGCATTACCGAGGCGGCGCAGGTTTCCCAGCCCGGTCCCTTTGCCGAGGTAGGCACGACCACGACAGTCGCCAGAACCGATGTCCAGGTTGACGAAGGTTCCGACCAGAAACTGACCGTCGTTTCCTCCGGTGTCACGCTGCAAGACCTGGTGAACGGATTGAATTCATTAGGTATCGGCCCCCGCGACCTGATCACGATATTGCAGGCCGTGAAGGCGGCGGGCGCTCTGCAAGCTGAAATAGCGGTGATGTGATGATGGATACAGCTTTACTCGCCCAAGGAACGGCCCTTTTTCAGTCGGCGCAAGTGGCGCCACAAATCGGCCGCATCGATAGTGTTCAAAAGTCCCGCGAAGTCGCTGAAAAGTTCGAAGCGTTCTTCCTCGGCCAGATGCTTCAGCCCATGTTCGCCAGTATCAATCCCGAACCACCTTTCGGCGGCGGCCACGCTGAGAAAATCTGGAAATCCATGATGGTTGATGAAATCGGCAAATCGATGGCCAAATCGGGCGGCATCGGGATCGCCGATTCTATCCAGCGCGAGATCCTCAAAATGCAGGAGGTTCAAAACCAATGACCCCCAGAGAAACGCCTACCAGAGCGATGACGATCGAAGAAAAAATCAAAAAGCTTTTGAGCGTAACCGGCCGGTTGAGCAAAATTCTCAAACAGGAAAATGAGATTTTAAATCATCCCGGTATGGCCAAAGGTTTGAAGGAACTCGTCGAAGAGAAAAATTCTCTCAGTGTTGTCTATGAACAGCAAATAAAAATCGTCAACGACGATGAAAACCTGAATATGGTAGATCCGGGTCTCAGGCGACGCCTGACCGATGCTATCACGGCCTTCGGCGTATTATTGGACGAGAACACTATCAAAATCAGTGCGCGGATGGAGGCCACCAACCGGTTTTTCCTAATCATTTCCGAGGCCGCGAAATCGCATCAAAATACCGCCGGTGGATACGGTCAGAACGGCGCCATGACGGCGGCCAACCGTCAAGCCTATCGCCCGGCCGTATCGGTCGGCGTTAACCAAGAATTGTAGTCGAGGAATAGCGGAGAAAGACCTGTGTCACTCGAAGTCACAATGCAAAATGCCATCAGTGGTCTGCAAACCAGCAAGACCACACTGCAGGTCATTTCCAACAACATTGCCAACGTTAATACGGACGGTTATTCGAGGAAAGATATTAAGCAGACGTCCCGGGTTATCGATGGTACGGGCTACGGCGTTGAAATTTCGGCGATCACGCGAAACGTCGATGAAGGCGTTCTGAAACAGCTTCGTGACGAAACCGGTACATTGAACAAGCTAACGGTGGAACAAGACTATCTTTCTCAAATCAACGCGTTCTTCGGTCGCCCCGAAGATGACAATTCCATCGCCCACTTAATTTCCGAGCTCGGCGCACAGTTCGACGCTCTGGCGGTCACCCCAGAGACCAGCGCAACGCAGTTTTTGTCCGTTAAGGCCGCCGTCGATGTATTAACGGAGCTGGAGCGCCTATCCGACCAGGTGCAATCCTTGAGAACCCAAACCAATTCCCGAATTAAAGAAGAAATTACCGAACTCAATACGGCGCTGGACAGTATCGTCGATATCAATTTCGATATTATTGAATTCAACTCCTCCAATATTTCAACCGCGGAACTGCAGGATCAGCGTGATCTAGCGTTAAACGTCGTAACCGAAATTCTGGATATCCGGTATTTCGAGAAAAGCGACGGCAGCTACACGATATTTTCAGGGGGCGGCTCGACCTTGATTGATGGTCAAAAACAGGCTGTGACCTACGACCAGCCGTCGACCATGTCTCCTACAATGGTTTACACGCCCACCAATGCGACCAACTTCGTTGCCCCCGGTGAATCTGCTTATCCGGTCGGCGGCGTTCCCGGCATATTTGTCGGGGAAGTGGTGGCATCCGGTGATTTGACCGGAAAAGTTAACTCGGGCCGGCTTAAAGCCTTGATCGATTTACGTGATTCGGAACTGCCGGCAATCCAAAGCCAATTGGACGAACTGGCGGAAAAACTTAAAGAAGAAATCAATGCTGTTCACAATACCGGCGCCGGATTTCCGCCGCCGGCGTCGCTGACCGGCGACCGCTATGTCGCCTCGGGCACAAATATTGACAATTCAACCGGGTTGGTCCGGATCGGCATAGTCGATGACAGCGGTACGCTGATCGAAGCCAATACTATCGATCTCACGAACGCCAACATCACCACCGTCGGCACGTTGATGACCAACGGTGGTTCGACCGGCATCAACGACCTTTTCACCAACCTAACGGCGTCGATCAGTTCTTCGGGTGAATTCACGCTGACGGCCAGCAATAACTACCGGATCGCCATAAACGAGCTGACAAGTTCCATGAGCGCAGCCGGCGATTCGAGCAAAGGCTTTTCCGATTTCTTCGGGCTCAATAATTTTTTCTCTTCAACGGAAGACTTCGCCAGATACCGGTCCGACTATAACACCAGTTCAAGTGACGCTGTTGTGACCACAGGGGGAACCTTACATTTTACCGGTAATGACGGCGCGGCATGGACCGCAACCGTCGCCTACAGTGCCAATGACAGTCTTGCGGACCTGGTGACCAAAATTAACGCCAATGGTACGGTGAGCGGGGAAAACGTCGTTGCTGAAGTCATATCCGATGGGAGTGGATTCAGGCTGCAAATTTCCGATAGCGAAGGTGATGAATTCGCCATGGTTGAATCCGCCAGCGGTACAGTGTTGAGCGATACCAACCTGAGAACCGACGTGCGCGGTATCAGTAACCGATTGTCCGTCCGCAACGATATCAACACCAATACCTTCTATATTTCTCGCGGCGCGTTGCAGTCCAATACCTTCAGTTCAGGGAACTTAACCAGTTCTACGACGGATTTTAATACGCTGGGAGTCGCCGCCGGCACATTGACATTTACGCTGGATTCTTCGACGACGGCAGCGATCGCTTATACGACAGCCAGTACGCTGGCCACAGTGGTAACGGCGATCAATTCGAATTCAACCTTGTCGGCCGCCAACATCACCGCAGAGGCAGTTATCAGTGGATCAAATTATTCTCTGAAAATAGTCGACGGCAACAGCGATAATTTCTGGATTGCCGATACCGGCGGCTTGAGCGTTGCGACGTCACAAGGCGTTACGGTCGGTGACGGCTCTGTCGCGGAGGATTTGGCAGCTGAATTCGAGACCACGGTTACCTTTCTGGAAGCGCCGGCGAGCGGCGGCGGACTCGCCCAGTCGAACACGACTTTTTCGACGTATGCCGCCAGCATACTGGCATCAAATTCCGCCAAGGTCTCTTCCCTGGAACGGGATTTCCAGTTTCAAAAAAGTTTGGCGGACGAGCTGTTCAGCAAAAATGCGTCGGTCAGTGGGGTTAATATGGATGAAGAATTGGCTAACATGATTGTTATCGAACAGGCCTATCTTGCCGCCGCCCGGATGATAACGACAACAGAGGAACTGTACGACGCTCTTATCAACATGATTGGACGATAAGGCGTGGCATACGTAACGGTGTAGGACAATGACGAGAATTGCGGATCTAGCACAAAATAAATTGGTTCGCTCCGTAATCCTGGATACAAGATCCCGGATCGCGGACCGTCAATTACAGATCAGTACGTTGCAAAGGTCGCAGGATTATGCGGGTATCTCGGAAGATGCCAGCCGCCTGGTGACTCTGGAAACATCCGAACGCCGGATCGAGCAATTTATCGGCGACAACGCATTCGTGAGCATGCGCATGGACGCCATGTTGAACAGCATCGATTCGCTAAAATCTTCGTTGGCGGACGTCCGGGGATTGTTACGCGATATCCTTGATGACGGCACGCTGCCGGCTGGTATAGATAAGGACGATATTTCCGATATTAAAATTTCCGAGATAGAGGATTTCCTCAACGTCAGAGTAAATGGACGCTATCTTTTCGCGGGCACCAAAACCGATACCAAACCGGTTCAGCCCGGGACCATGTCGACAGCTCCAACCTATGACGGCAGTTTCAATACCACCGCCGAACCGGCATTTTATTATCAAGGTGATGATGCAATTCAAAAAGCGCGTATCGACGAAGGCGTCGTTCTTAATTACGGCGTAACCGCCGCCGATTCTGGATTTGAAAAGCTCATCCGTTCGGTGCGGATTTTGCGCTCCACGGATATTACGGGCGGCGACGCCAATTATCTTTCTAAAATCCAGGAAGGTCTGGATCTTATTAATGCAGCCGAAGACCGTTTGCAGGAATTGGAACTCAGCGTCGGTTCGAAGGTACAGCAGTTGAATTCAACCACCAACAATCTCAAGGATTCGCGAAATTTTATCAACGGGATCATTTCCGATTTGGAAAGCGCGGACACGTTTCAAGCGGTTGCCGAATTGACCCAGGATCAGACCATGCTGGAGGCATCCTATGCCACGGTGGTCCGACTGAGTGATCTCACCCTGACGAATTTCCTGAGGTAGTAAATAACTTTTTAACTATATGGATTTACCCTTAATATGTTGAATAGTAACATTAGCATAACAAAAATCTGTACGAATAACTGGTTACGTAGGGCGTGTAAGTTGTTTAACTCCTTAAGTTTCTTACACTTTTTTAATCTGGATATCCCTTGCATTTTTGAGGGAAATTCATTAATATGCCAGCAGTGACCTTTAGTACAGTGGTCGCATTGGCTGGCATTGTACATCTCGGTGAATTCGTAAGAATGATCCGGGAATGAAGGCCCGACAGGCAGAAGGGCCTGTTAGTTGTAAACCTAGAATAGGAGACTGAAGCTATGGCTGACAGTATTAATCTATCAGGCGCAACAAGGACAAACCTACTTGCGCTGCAAAACACCACCGATCTTATTTCCCGAACTCAGGAACGACTTTCAACCGGTTTGAAAGTTAACAGCGCGATTGACGATGCTATTTCGTTCTTCCAAGCGCGCAGCCTGTCGGATCGTGCCGGTGACCTTTCGGTTTTGAAAGACAGTATCGATCAGGGCATTAGTTCGGTGGAAACAGCGGTTAATGGTATTGAAGCCATTTCCGATGTTGTTGAGCAGATGAAAGGTATTGCGCTGGCGGCTAAATCTGACGCTAACGTGCAAAACCGTTCAAAATCTGCCATCCAGTTTAACGATTTGCGTAATCAGCTCGATAACTTGGCCAATGACGCCAGTTATAAAGGCACCAACCTGATTAAGGGTTCGCCGGCTAACCTGAAAGTTACTTTCAGTGAAGACGGTTCCTCAACCCTTACGATTTCCGGTGTGTCTTCCGATGCTTCTGGTCTAGCGATCGGAGCAGCGGCGAATAACTGGAACGTGGATGCCAACATCGATACGGCCATTAACAAACTTGATAGTGCCCTTTCGACGTTGCGTTCAACGGCTTCGACCATGGGTTCGAACGCTAGTGTGCTGACCTTGCGCTTGGATTTCACCAAGAACTTGGTTAACTCACTGGAAGAAGGTTCGGCTAAATTTGTCAACGCTGACCTTAACGAGGAATCTGCGAACCTGCTGACCTTGCAGACCCGTCAGCAACTCGGCACCATCGGCCTGAGTATCGCGCAGCAGTCCGAACAGTCGATCTTGCGGTTGTTCTAAATTTAGGACTGAATACTACCATTGCAGAACGGGGAGCTATTGGCTCCCCGTTTTTGTTTTAAGGACATTCGGCGCGAAATCAGCGGAAAGAGTCAGTATTTTTTTACGAATACTTTACAGAACTATGGTTATATAGCGTTTCGTTGTATAGATAAGTCAGCCGTCGCTCAAAAATCAGGCTGATAGGTTCATTTAGCGGTGTGAAAGCGGATCATTCGGTATGCCCCTCAAATTAACCCTTAAGCCAAATGAGAAAGTGCTTATCGGAACGGCCGTAATCACCAATGCCGGGCAAAAAGCGGAAATCACCATTCAGAACACGGTGCCGGTTCTTCGCGAAAAAGACATCATCACCGAAGAAAATGCCGATACCCATGCGAAAAAAATCTACCATGTCATTTTGAACATGTATATCGACCAGCCAAATGAACAAAAATATCATGAAATTTACTTTAAATTAGTCAAAGAGCTGTTTAATGCAGTTCCTAATGAGGGATTTATAGCTTTGGTAATGGAAATTTCACAAAAAATACTTGAAGGAAATCATTACCAGGCCTTGAAAGTATGCAAAAAACTTCTCACCTTTGAAGCGGAGCTGATGGCGAATGTCACAGGATAAATTACAAGCCTACGCGCAAACACAAAAAACCTCGATGCCACCCAGGGAAGTCGAGGCGATGGCTTTTACCAAAGCCGCACTTATGTTGGAGGAAGCAAAGGGTAAGCTCGACGATTACGACGCCTACGCTGCCGCCTTGAAATTTAATCAGTTGCTATGGACCATCATCCAGGCGGATGTTGTCGACAAGGAAAACCAATTACCACCGCAATTGAAGGCGAATATCCTCAGTTTGAGTATTTTCGTCGACCGCCAGACAATTAAAGCGCTGGCGGATACCAAGGCGCAACATTTGGAATCGTTGATTAACATCAACAAGAACCTTGCCGAAGGTCTCATGACCAATCCGGAAGGCGCTGCAGCGGAAGCGCCGGCGCAGGAGAACCCACCATCGACTCCAAGCTCGGATATATCTGCTTAATTCCAATTCGATATATTTAGGAAAAAGACGGTCAGATTGGCCGTCTTTTTTTTTGTCTGACTGCACCGGGCAATATCTGCCGGGTCAATTCCGATTATCCATAAAAGGCGGCAAATCAGTCCCGGCCTCCCCTTCAGAGTAATTACATTTTACCGTTAATTTTCAACAGGTTAGTGCATAAAGCAAAACTGGCCCGGCAATTGCTTTTAATGGAAGACCCAATAACGCCAGAGCTATGCAAAAAGTTCAGAGCCAGAGAGACGAAACTGAGATTTAGTAATGAGTGAACCCGTTGTCACCACAGACCTGTTAAGAACCCTGGGCGCGACCCAGAGCGTTCCGAGGGTCGACGGCAACAATCTTCAGTTGACCGATCAAATTCAGTTTTCGCAAATCCTGAAAGTTATGGTCGATTCACCGGAACAGACGCTCGAGGCGGCGCAGACGCCCGTCGATCCCGCTGATCAAGTTCAGCGGTCGGATAAGGCGGAAAGCGAATTCGGCCGCCAGCTCGATCGGCACCGGGACGGCGATGCGCCCCGCGAAACTGCGGAACCGCGTAAAGATAACACCGACGCCGCCGAAGCGGCCGGACGTCCCGAATCCGCAGACCGTAAAGAATCTCCCCGTAAAAATGACGGTTCGGCCGAAAACAAGGCTCCTGGCCGTTCCGACGACGGCAATGAAGATTTGGCTCAAACAGCATTCGCCGACGAACAGAGCACGGATGCGGCCTTAAAGGATAAGCTCGTAGAACTGGCCGAAGCTCCGGTCGGTGCGCCTGTAGACGCCGCACAAAAAGCGGCACAAACACCAGCCAAAACAGCGGCTGATCAGGCCGCTGTCCGTGCCGTTACCAATAACGGTCAAGCACCCGCAACGAAGGGCAGCTTAACCTCCAAGACCGCCGCAGAAGTTCTGACGTCGGCTTTGACCAATGACAATTTTTCGAAGGTCGGTGAGGATCTTCACACTGCGGTCAGCGATTTCGCAAAAGAGACGTCAGCGCCCAAGGCTAAAGCGCCCTCGGCCGCCAATTCTCTGGTTAATAAACAGGAACAGGAATTGGCCGAAAAACTGGGTAAAAGCATATTCGGCAATACGCAGATAAACGTTGCCGTCGAAAACGCGAGAATGAACGCGGCGCCCACTCATACTCTGGCGCCGACGGCCCAATTGGCGGAATTGGCATTTGAAGACGGTATTAACGGCCAAACGCCGCCTACTCTGACCAAGGCCGCCGGCGGTGCCGCGGACCGGCAAATGGCCTCCAACCACAACAACATGGGCGGTGACAGAGCTTTCGGCCAAACCACTCAACAGGATAATTTCCAGAATTTCGGCATGGCCGTTCGGGCACAAGCGGCCGCTAACGGCGCTCAGCAAGCCGCCGCCCAGGCCAATGTAAGCGGCAAAGCGGCGATCACCCCCGAGACCGCCAACGTCAACAATCTGACCGGAACGAGCGGTCCCAGCCAGGTTTCACAGACGGCCAAAGCCAATCCCACGACGGCGGCCCGCCAACCTCAGAAAGCGCCAGTTCCAGCCGAGCAGATTGCCGTCAACATCAAGAAGGCCATCGGTGACGGCGCCGACAAGATTAACATCAAACTCAATCCCGCCCAATTGGGCCGCGTCGAAGTCAAACTGGATATCGGACAGGACGGCCGCATTTCAGCCATGATCACGGCTGAAAAACCGGAAACCCTTGATCTCCTGAAAAATGATGTGCGCGGCCTCGATAAGGCGCTTCAGGAAGCCGGCCTCAAGTCCGATCTGGACAGCTTTAATTTCGGGCTCAAGAAGCAGGCGGAAGGCCAAGCCGAACCCGGACGCGACCGGCAAGACAGTCATGCAGGCAAGCCTTCCGAAGGAAAGGATGCGCCTGAAGAAGATTTGGATAATGGCATTCTCGCAAACGCCAACGTCTACGGCCGCAATATGGCCACGAACGGCGGCGTGGATATAAGAATTTAGGTGGGTGAGTAAAGAAAATGATTGATGCAGTAAGCTCAGCAAATACATCACAAGCGGATGCGGCCGGTTCCACTCTCGCTGGTGACTTGGATTCATTTTTGCTTCTCCTGACAACTCAGTTGCAGCACCAGGATCCACTTTCACCATTGGAACCAACAGAATTTACGGGTCAATTGGTTCAATTCGCCAGCGTTGAACAGTCGATCGCCACCAATAAACATATGGAAGACCTGCTGGCCGTTCAAAACGCCAGTCTGGCATCCTCTGTCGTCGGCTTCATCGGCACGGAGGTTGAGGCGGAGATAAATAACTTGCCGGTGCAGGATGGTGAGGCTCACTTCAATTACACTCTCTCGGATAACGCCAAAAATGTCGTCATCGCAATCATGGATGACAAGGGCAATATCAAACACACCAAGGCGGGCGAACTAGCCGCCGGCACCCATGACTATACATGGGACGGCAAGGACGCCAACGGCGTTCAGGTGCCGGACGGCGCCTATATCGTATCGGTGACGCCAATTGGCTTTACCGATGAACCCGTCGCCGTGAAGACCGTTATCAAAGCCGATATTACCGGCGTCAGCATGGAGAGCGGCTCCACAATGCTGGATGCCGACGGCGTACTCATACCGCTAGAACAAGTATTAACAGTCAACGAAAAAACAGCGAGTCCGGGCAGCTAACCCGGCGGAAAAGTGGTGAATAAAAGCGTGAAGACCAATCAAACCAGAACTTTAAGGCACTTGATCAACAGGCAACAAAAATTGGCCTCGATCCATAGAGGAGAAGAAAAATGAGTATTTATGGTGCGATGTTCTCGGGCGTTTCCGGTCTTAACGCCAACTCCCAGGCATTAGGCGCGATCGCCGATAATATTACCAATATCAATACCATCGGTTACAAATCGACCGAAGTGCGGTTCCAGACCCTGGTGACCGCCCAGGCGAGCTTGAACAACTATTCACCTGGTGGTGTGCAACAGCGTCCCTTCGCTGCTGTCGACGTCCAGGGCCTGTTCCAGTCCTCGACCAACGCGACCGATCTGGGTATTTCGGGCGAAGGATTCTTCGTCGACAATGAAACCAGCGGCACCAGCGGCACGGCAACCACCGGCTTTAAATTTACCCGCGCCGGCGCCTATAACGCCGACAAAAGCGGCTATTTGAAAAACACCGCCGGTTATTACCTGCAAGGATATAAAACCAACGCTTCGGGTCAGACTGTTGATTCAAACAACAACTCCTTCAACCCTGACCCGACGGTGTTCACCAATCTTGAAACCATCCGGCTGAATAATATCGGTGGTACGGCTGATGCGACGGAAAACCTGACATTCGGCGCCAATCTGCCGGCCGAAGCCGCCGTCGCCGCTACCAGTAATACGACGATCCAGGTTTATGATTCACTGGGCGTCGCCCACAATTTGCAGCTTATTTGGACCAAAACGGCAAATAACGCCTGGGATCTGTCCATCGATCCGCCGTCCCAGGCCGCCAGCGCCGTTCTAACGGCGTCCAGTGGCGGCGTTTACGCTTCGGTCGGTCGGCTCGATTTTTCGTCAAACACCTCTGACGGAGATACGATCGAAGTAACGCTGCAAGGCTCGGTCATGACTTTCGAATTTGATAGTGGTGGTTCTGCGACCGGCGTTGCCGCCGGCGGAACAGTCACGATCGGCGCCTCTGCTTCGGCGACCGCCAGTAACCTGGTTACCGCCTTAAACGCGGCTGATACTTTGACGACCACTGCTCGCTTCGCCACCAACGGCAGTTCTTCCTCGCGGATTGATATTACTCAATACTTTACCACCGCCACGGATGCATCTGCTACCGACATCGTCGTTCAGGCCTCAGCCACCTCGAACATCAAACAGTCCGGCGCCGGATCATTTACCATTAGGGATTTGGATCTGGAACCGTCGGCGACCAACGGTATCGTCTTTGACGGCAGCGGTATTCCGACCTCCTTCAATGTCGACGACATTGCGTTAGATGTTAACAACGGCGCCGCCGATTTAAATATCGATTTCGATTTCGGTACGGTCGGACAGGCCGACGGATTGACCCAGTTCGCGGCTGCTTACAACCCAAGCTTCATCGACACCGACGGCGCGGCATTCGGGCAGTTCTCGGGTGTGACGATTTCTGAAGCCGGGCTGGTGACGGCCTTATTCGAGAATGGCGATATCCGGCCGATCTTTAAGATCCCGGTCGCGACCTTCCCGAACCCCAACGGTCTCGGCTCCAATACCGGTAACGTCTACAACCAAACCGACTTCTCCGGCCTGTTCTTCCTGAGAACGGCAGGAACGGGCGGCGCCGGCACGGTTCAGAACTCGGTTCTGGAATCCTCGACCGTCGACGTCGCCAAAGAATTTACCAACATGATCACTACCCAGCGCGCCTACTCGGCGAGCGCCAAGATCATCTCGACCGCCGATGAGATGCTCGACGAACTGGTGAGGATCAAACGTTAATGAGTTTCACGCCCACCACCAACTTACCCGGTACGATCCAGTTCACTCTGGTTTCGTACCGGGATTTTTCTCAAGCTGGTGTCCGGGTGAATACCAAGAAGAAGAATTAGAGAGTTTCACGCCCACCACCAACTTTCCCGGTACAGTCCAACTGTACCGGGCTTTTTTTGTCCGACTTTACCTAACCTTAACGTTAAACAGCCATTATGAGCGGCATAACTTGGCGGAAACTCCTTCTAACAAAAATCGTGTTGCGTGGTGGTGAGACAACGATGATTCCTTCGAAAAATCAATCGAACAATGACGTCCGGCCGTCCCGCGTTTCGGAAGACTATGGCCATCCGGGAATGTTGGGTATGACACCTGAACGACTCATCGAATCCGCCCTGCAGTTGCAAAAGGCTGGGGAAAACGGCAAGGCGGAAACCTTATACCGAAAAGTCCTGGAAACTGATCCAAACAATATTCATGCCCTTCATTTGCTCGGCGTTATCGCCATGGAAATGGGTAATCCTGAATCCGCAGCCAGTCTCATTGGCAAATCACTCAGCATCTATCCCCCCAACTTCAAAGCACGATTTAATTTGGCCAATGCGCTGGTTTCCAACGGCCAGACGTTCGAAGCAATTGAAGAACTAATGCAAACTTTGAAAGAAGCCCCTGACTACGCCAGAGCCATAAGCCTGCTGACCGAACTCATGAGAAAGCAGGAACGGATCGAAGAACTGGCCGAAATATTGGATGAAGCACAGACCGCCGCGCCGGATTGTTTCGAGGCTAAAAAAGAGTATGGCTTTACCTTAGCCCAACTTTCACGCCTTGATGACGCTGAAAAAACCCTCAAGGAATGTGTCGAGATCAATCCCCGCCTTGCCCAAGTTCATTACAATCTCGGCTGCGTACAAAAGAAGCTCAAAAAATTCCTCGATGCACAAATTTCTTTTCAAGTCGCTCTCAATCTGGAGCCGGACCATGCAGCAGCCAAAAAAAATCTGGCCGTCGCCATGGCGTCCGTAGGCTGCTACGAACAAGCTATTCCGACATTTTTGGAAGCGGCGGAAAATTTGCCCGACGATCCGGAAGTTTGGAATAATTTGTGTATGGCCTTTCGGCAGTTAGGCCGCTTCGATGAAGCCTTTGAAGCCTCGGACCAGGCCATCAAGGCCGAACCCGGCAACCACGATATTTACAATGAACGCGGCGCAGCTTTTCAAAGTTTCGGCGGCATGAAGGAGGCAATCGAAAACTATCAAAAAGCTCTGGAAATAGAACCCGGAGCTATCGGGGCGGAAAAGAATCTACTCTTCGCCCTTCTCAATGTACCGAACATGTCTTCGGATGATCTTTTCCAAATGCACCTGGACATTCGCAAACACCACGAGAAACCTGAATTCAGCAATAATATGTTCGACCACCGTGACCGTGACCCGGACCGGAAACTCAGGATCGGCTATTTGTCTTCCGATTTTCGCACCCACGTGGTTTCCATGAATATGACACCGTTATTGACCAACAAGGATGCAGATAGTTACGAACTCTATATGTACGCCCAGGTCGACAAGCCTGATGTCGTGACCGAGCAATTCCAGAAGATTGCCGATCATTGGCGTTTCATTACCGACATCCATGACCATGACGTTGCCGCCATGATCGAAGAGGATGAAATTGATATCCTTGTCTTTCTGGCTGGCCGCTTCGATCAAAACCGCCCCACCATTTGCACCTACCGTCCGGCGCCCATTCAGGTAAGCTTTCATGATTGCGCCACCAGCGGGTTTTCAGAGATGGATTACTGGTTGACCGACGATCTGCTTCACCCCCAGGACACCGCCGAGAAATTCACCGAGGAACTTTTCCGATTACCGATCTATTACCAATACCCCGTATTGGAACGGCCAACGGAAACCATTGAACTGCCGGCGGACGAAAACGGTTACATAACGTTCGGCTGTTTCAACAAGCCTGAAAAGATCAACGAAGGTGTGGTGGAGCTGTGGGCGCAAATTTTATCGGCCGTTCCCGACAGCAAACTGTTTTTGAAGTATTTTCGGCTGTTCAGTGAGGAAACCATTCAACAGCAATGGCGTGAACGGTTCGCCAGGCACGGAATTCCCGGCGACCGTTTGATTTTTGCCGCCAATCGCGTCATGCGAAGTGATCATCTTAACGTTATGTCCCAGGCTGATATTGCCTTGGACCCATTCCCATTTAATGGCGCGACCACTACCTTCGATTCCATATCATCGGGTATTCCCGTTATTTGTCTCAAGGGGCGGCATTTCGTCGACCGGGTGGCTTATTCCATTTTGTCCCATATCGGGCATTCGGAATTGGCTGCGGACAGTAAAGAGGAATATATCCGCATCGCTTGCGAACTGGCCGCAAATCGGGACCGTTTGCGTGACCTGCGCAAGGTTATAAGAGAAGATATGATCAATTCTCCCTTGTGCGACGGCAAAGCCTACGCCCGGTCCTTGGAAGACGCTTTTCGCGACATGTGGCGGCATTACTGCCAAGAGAACTGATTAACAGCGGTCAGTCCGCATCGTATCCGAAGTAGCGGATATAAGGTTTCAGGATGGGCAGAACCTTTTCAAAATGCTTTTCATAATTTCGCCACCGGTAGGCTGATCGCTGGTAAATCGGTTCGGCCACCTGATGGTAGCTGGGTGTGGAAATCCGTCGGCCCTGCATTTTTTGACGGTAAGCTAAAATATCGTCGGTCCAGGGCAAATTCAGGTATTCAAGTATACGGCGTGCCTCACCTTCAAAATCCGCCACCATGTCTTCATAACGAACCTGGACATAGTCAATCGGCAGAAGTTCGGTGTATTGGCGCCAGAGACCCATAATCTTGGCGTAGAGTTCGGCGGCGCTTTCCAGTTCTAAGAAACTCGCCATGGCGGCGTTGGGCTGGAACGACTGCATAAATCCGCTGATGCAGCAGTCGCAAGGATGGCGAAGCGCCAGGACTATTTTTGCATCGGGAAAAATCCGGTGGATCAACCCGACCCGCGCCGTATTGAGCGGCAGCTTGTCGATAATCATTTTTTTACCAACCGCTGCGTCGACATATTGACCGAGTGCGTCAAAATAAATATCACGGAGGTCTCCGATATCGCTTGCTGACAAGCTGGCCAGACGGCCGGGATAGCCTTCTGAATGATCGCTTAGAGCATCGGTTACGGATTCCAATATGGGCCGTTCCTCTAGGGTTTCGATATCCGGATGCGCATTGAGGATTTGATCCATCAATGTCGTACCGGACCGAGGAAAACCGAGCAGAAAAACAGGCGCCGAATTCTTGTTTCGGGAATCAGGAGCAACGGCGGGCGACCAACTTTCCAGCCATTCCGCAGTAAATTTATCTGACAAATTATCAAGTTCCGCTCGATAGCCGGCGCCGTCGATTTCCCTGGCTTGCCATTCCTTGGCCTGGCCTTCGTTCGATACTTTAAACAGTTCGAAAGCTCTGTGGTATTCGCCCAGGCGGTCGTAATTATTGGCCAGTTCCTTGGCCACCATCGCCTGCAACTTTGAATTGGCGCAGGATAGATCCAAAGCCTCGAGCCGGTCCCGAGCAGCTTCGAACTCTTTTTCGCGGCGTTCGCATTTGGCCAAAACCAGATTGGCGGTCTGATGATTTGGTTCGGTTTCCAGTACTTTCAACGCCAGCTCTTGAGCCAGATCCAGTTGGTTTAAATTCTCATACAGACCGGCGAGCATGGAAAGCGCCATGACCGAATCCGGAGAAACCTCTAAAGCACGCCGGAAAGCAATTACCGCCTGATCCGTTTGATTGAGTTCCCGAAAGGCGGCCCCGAGGTTGCAGTGGGCGGCGATTAAATCGGGATTCAAGTCGACTGCACTGGATAATATTTCGGAGGCCGGTAGGACCTCACCCGCTTCCAGCAGGGCCGCGCCTAGATTGGCCAGCACTTCGGGCATATCGGGTTCCAATTCCAGCGAACGGCGGAAAGCCAATATGGCCTCCCGGCTGCGGCCAAGTTCCGCATAAGCGGTTCCCAGATTAGAATGGGCGTCGGCGAATTCCGGCCAAAGATCGAGTGCTTTGGCGTAGATATGCACGGCGTCTTCAAATTGCCCCAAATCCTTCAATATATTTCCCAGATTGGAATATGCCTCTGCCATATCCGGGTTCAATTTTATAGCAGCCTCGTACGCCTTTGCGGCTTCGGTCAATTTATCCTGTTTTTTTAATATGATTCCCAAATTGCAATAGGCATCGGCAAAATCCGGTGAGCAGGTTATGGCTTTTTCAATTAATTTTTGAGCCGCCTCCAGATGATCGGTTTGCAGAGCCACAACGCCCAGCCGGTGCAGCACCTCGGCATTTTTCGGGTCATCCAACAAAATTTGACGATAGATGGTTTCAGCTTCGGTCAACCGCCCGGCGCCGTGATGGGTTATCGCCTCGTTCAGTGAGGGCAGGTTAAAATTTCCGTCCATCATACCGATTTTTCATCCGCTAAGAATTGCCGGAAATCGCCGGCGAGTTCGGCAATGGCCTCCGACCAATCACCTGGATTTTTTTGCTGATATTGGCGCAGGCAATCATGCCAGATATTGGATTTATCATCGCTCAAATAACGCCAATCACAAAATATCGGAATCAGGGCGAATGTAGGGACGTCGAGGGCAGCGGCAACGGCAAGGGTCGAATTATCGATGGTGACCACCGCATCCAGAGCGGCAACTTGGGCGGCAAATGTATCCATGTCGGTAAGGGGATCGACTTTCTTATCGAAGAAAACGGAAGCGCCAAATTGGGAATTAGCCTCTTCAATTTCGTCCTTCCGGTCGCCATATTGGAGACTGACAAACTGAACTCCGGTCGCCGACAAAATTTCACCCCAGTGGTCCAGAGAGACTCGTTTTTTCAGCGCGCTGTGCCAGGAAATGCCGACGATCCGACCTTCGCCCAACGCTTTATACCGGCCGCGAATTTCCGCCACCTTATCGGGACAAGCTTTGAGATACCCTCCTAAAGATCGAAAACCTTTGAATTCCGGGCGGAACCAGCGCAACAAATCACCGCTCGGTGTCTGATAGTCGAACTCGACTGCTTTGGTGCCGGGGTGAGGAGGATCTTCACGGGGAATAATCTCAATATCCGGGAATGATCGGGCAAACAGCGAAACCAGCCGCGGCTCCGCTTCCATAACGCACGTCGATACCTCCCCAGACAAATCGGGAATCAAGCCAGCAAATAAAATTTCGTCGCCAATCCCCTGTTCGCCCCAGATCAACAACGACTTGCCGTCCAAACTTTCCCCCTGCCAAAGAGGAGGTGAAAAAAATCGCCTGCCGAAGGAATTGCTTTTACCCAAATCCCAACGATGGGCATAGGCTTCCCAGAATCCGCTCAGATCTTTTTCCCAAACCGATATTCGACCCAAAGATAGCGCCGCGTCGGCATGGGACGGATCGACGCTCAGGGCCGACTTTAATGTATCTTTAGCTTCATCAACCTGATCCTGAACAAACTGCACGCTGGATAGACCGATATAGGCGTTTAAGTTTTGAGGGTTCAGGGTTATCGCCTGACGAAAGGCGCTTTCGGATTCATTATATCGTCCCAGAAATTTCAAGGCCTCACCGAGATTCTGATGTGCGGTGGAAAACCCGCCATCCAAAACGACCGCTTTTCGGGCACAGGCTACGGCTTCATCCAAATCGTCCGTGCCAATCAGCGCCGCCGCCAGATTGGCGAATGCGCATGCGGAATCGGGATCCAATTTTATGGCTTTAAGGCAATGGTCTTTGGCTTCATCAGGGCGCTCCAATTCCACCAAAACGCCGCCTAGATTAGCCAAAGCATCAACGAAATCGGAATCCAACGCCAAGGCCTTGTTGTATGCCTCCTCGGCCTCCTCAAAACGGCCCCGTGCTTTCAGGGCGCTGCCCAAATTGCACCAGGCGGCGGCGATATTTTCATCCAGTTTGATCGCCGACCGAAACGCCTCCTCGGCATCCAATTGCCGTCCCACCGACAAATAGGCATTCCCGAGATCTATGAGAGCAAGCGCATTGCCGGGTTCAACGGTAATTGATTTTTGCACGAGCTTGATTGCGGCAGCGCAGTTCCCTGACTGATAGGCAATCAATCCCAGCCAATGCAGGGCGTCGGGATGATCGGGATCGTCGGCGAGAATATTCCGGTAGATGCTTTCCGCTTCGCCGAATTTACCGTCCCGGTGAAGGTCGAGCGCCGCCTGCAAACGGTTGCTGTCCGCCGCATAGGTCATTCCGCCGCCTCTTTTCCAAACAAGCCGAGACGACTTGCCACGTTGCTCAGAGCAGGTGCCCAACCATCACTATCCATATAACGATAAAGATCGACGTTTTCATGCCATGGGCTGTGATCCTGACCGAACCAGCGCCAATCGGGAACCGGCGATGCAAAGGCGAATGTCGGTACGCCAAGACCCGCCGCCACATAAAGCGTGGCGTTTTGGATGGTGACCACCGCATCCATGGCCGCTACCTGGGCGGCAAATCCGTCGATATCGGACAATGGATCAATCGAACAATCCGTATGAATTGAAACACCATATGTCGCCTCGGCCTCTTCGATTTCCTGACGATGTTCACCGTACTGGAGGTTGATGAATACGGCGCCGGGAATGGAAAAAATTGACGCCCAATCCTTCAAGGGTATCCCTTTAGGAGGCCGGCTCGCCCAGGAAATGCCGATTTTAGGGCCCCGGCCCAAACTGTCGTACACGGCACGGCAGACTGCCGTCAGTTCAGGGTCGGCCTGCAAATATTTGCCCAGCGGTTTAAATCCCTTCATCCGCGGCCTCAACCAGCGGGGCAAGTCCCCCATGGGGCAGGCAAAATCGATTTTATCCGATGAAATTCGAGAAGAAATCAGTGGATCCGGCGGCTCTTTTCGCTCGACCACGTCTACGCCTGGGAAGGAACGACGGAAAAGCGGCACCAACCGCGCTTCCGTCTCAATCACGCACCGGTTGGCCTGCTCGGCGATTTCCGGTATCAGGCCGGAAAAAAGCAATTTGTCGCCGACACCTTGCTCGCTCCAGATCAAAATATTCTTGTCCCTAAGAGGAGAGCCATCCCATCGTTTGACGGGAAAATCCCGCGGCGATTTTTTGAACTGCTTGGCCCGCCAGCGCCAACTATACTCTTCCCATCCTTCGCTCAAATTGCCCTGGATCAGCAAAACATGGCCCAAATTATGATGAGCGTCGGCTAGCTCCGGATCGATATCGATGGCGCGGCGAAAATGCCGGCCCGCCGCTTCAAAATCACCTAATGAAAACAGCGCCTTAGCGCAGTTGTAACTTATTTCTGCGGAATCGGGGTAGACGGCCATGGCTTGCCGTAAGACCCGTTCGGCTTCACGGGCATCGTCGGCCTCCAACAGAGCCGCGCCCAAATTGGCCAGCAATTCAGGATGAGCGGGCTGAAGCGCTACCGCCTGTCTAAATATGCCAATCGATTCGTCGATGCGGCCCAGCTCTTTAAAGACAACACCCAAATTCGACAGGGCGTCGGTGTATTCCGGATTGATGGCGACGGCTTTCTCGAAAGCGACGGCCGCTGCATCCAGGCGGGACTGTTCTTTTAGCGTTACACCGAGATTGGAATGAGCTTCGGCCATATTGGGATGAATCTCTATGGCGCGCCGGTAGGCCGATTCAGCCTCTTCCAGGAGTCCTTGAGCTTTTAGGGCGATGCCCAGATTACAATAGGCGTCGGCGAAATCTGGATTGGCGGCGATGGCGCTTTGGAAAAGCTCACTTGCCGCCCCGGCGTGACCCGTCTGCAAACCGATAATGCCCAGACGGTGCAAGGCCTCCGGATGGTTGGGCCAACGTTGTAACAAAGACCTGTAGAGGGATTCCGCGGCGCTCAACTCACCGTTGCCGTGATGGGTTTGAGCCCGCTCAATTAGATTTGACCCCGACGGATCGAAATCTTCTTGAGTCGAAAACGGGGGAACAGGGGCTTGAGTTTTCTTTTTGATCATCTCAAGCCCCCGTTCCGGTCACGCCCAACAACTGATTAAGCGTCCAACGCCCAGATGGGGTAAGTGCGTTAAACGCCGAGATTTTTCTTATCATGACCTTGTGCCCGCCTTTTGGCACTAGGCAATTTTTGCCCGGTGTTAACTACTTTTTCACACAACAAGTACTAATTTTTCGCTAACCCTTGGGAATAATATTTTTGGCGGCAAAAAATTGCCGCCGGTGAAAACGCCAAGAAGGGAACTTGAAGTGGGCTCATTTGTACAATTCCTGAAAAATTTGGGAACCGTTCGTCTCGCCGTGATGGGCGTCGTCTTTGTCGGCATGGCCGTGTTCTTCGTTTTTATGACGCAGCGTCTGACCGGCACCAATATGGATTTGCTGTTTTCCAATCTCGATCCGAATGATTCGAACCAAATCGTCGCTCAGTTGGCGCAACAGAACATCCCCCATGAAATAAAAGCCAATGGTGCTCAGATTTTCGTTCCCGCCGACAAGGTCGGCCAGGCGCGTATTTCCTTGGCGTCTCAGGGATTGCCCGGCGGCGGCACGGTCGGCTACGAAATTTTCGATGACGCCAATGCCTTGGGCACGACCAACTTTATGCAGAACATAAGTTTGGTGCGGGCTCTTGAAGGTGAGTTAGCGCGCACAATCAGGTCTTTAAAAACCGTCCATTCCGCCCGGGTTCATTTGGTTCTGCCTCAACGCAAGTTGTTCAGCCGGGATAAACAGGAATCGACGGCCTCGGTGATTATTAAAATGCGAGGATCGGGTCGTCTCAATAGCGAGCAGATCTCCGCCATCCAACATCTGGTAGCATCTGCCGTGCCCGAGTTGGACCCGGCCAGAGTTTCATTGGTGGATGACAAGGGTAATCTGCTGGCGCGCGGCGATGAAAACGACACGGAGACTGCCCGGGCCAATGATTTGGTCGAACGTAAGATCGCTTTTGAATCGCGCCTGGTGCGCGAAATTACCGATCTTTTGACCAAATCGGTCGGACCCGGCAAGGTGCAGGTTCGCATCGACGCTGATCTTGATTTCGATCGCATTTCCACCACCGAAGAAGTGTTCAATCCCGACGGCCAGGTCGTGCGGTCCACCAATACCGTTGATGAGTCGTCCTTATCCGAAGAATCGGAAGCCACACAACCGGTGACGGTAGCGACCAACCTCCCCGATGGCGCCTCCGATGGTGAGGGAGGGCCGAAATCCTCCAATCGCGAATCGCGTACCGAAGAAGTGGTGAATTTTGAGATTTCCAAAAAGGTCACCAACCATATCCGCGAATCCGGTACCGTAAAACGTCTTTCCGTTGCTGTTTTGGTGGACGGTCTCCGCGAAGAAAACGACGACGGCGATATGATATATAAGCCGCGTCCCGCCGCTGAAATGGAAAACCTGGCTAAATTGGTATCTTCGGCGATCGGTTTCAATGCCGAGCGCGGCGATACGGTCGAAGTCATCAACATGCAATTCGCCGACGTCGATCTGGAAGTTGAAGAGCCGCTGGATCTGTTCTTCGGCCTTCAGAAGAACGATCTTCTGCGCATCGCGGAATGGGTGGTTCTGACGATCTTGGCCCTTTTGGTCATCCTGCTTGTTGTTCGACCTTTGCTGATGCGCGCGTTTGAAGCGCTGCCGGCGGCGGCGGCGGCGGCGGAACAGAAACTCCTTGAAGAAGCTGCATTGGCGGCGCCTGCTTTGGCGGCACCGGAAGCGCCGCCTGAAGCGGCTGAAGAATTCGAAGAACTGATCGATATCGACCGGGTGGAAGGCCGTGTTAAAGCCTCTTCGGTTAAGAAAGTCGGTGAGATCGTCGAAAAACATCCCGAGGAAGCTCTTTCGATTATCCGCAATTGGATGTATCAAGAAGGTTAAGGATTTTGGTGGATCATGGCACGGGTTAAAGACGCCTATAAATCGATGTCGGGCCAGGAGAA